>NZ_JALEBG010000001.1:2400000-3000000 GCF_022758235.1 Pontibacter liquoris | reverse complement strand
ACCCGGAAATGGTAAAGATGGAAATGGACTTGGGTTGGGTGGTGCTCTCGGGCTACGATCCGATCGATTACTTCAACAAGTATCCCGGCCGCTTCCCGCTGTGGCACCTCAAAGACATGGATAAAACCAAACTGCAGAGCACAGAATTCGGCAAAGGCGCCATTAACATCAAACAGCTGATGCAGAATGCCGGGAAATCGAAAATGAAATACTTCTTTGTGGAGCAGGAAGAGTACGCCGGCGAACCGATGGCCAGTGTCAAGCACAACTATAACTACCTCCAGAAACTGAGCCTGTAGTTGCCTGCAGGTCCTATCGGAAGCTCTTATAGAGGAGCTGTAACAACATAAAAAAGCCCCGGTCTATCAGGTAGGCCAGGGCTTTTTATTCTTGTGTGCGGATTAATTAAATATCGGAATAGTCGGTTGGGTGCAGCAGGATGATATCGGCATGCGAAGTGTTATGCGCATACTCAGGCAGCGCATTAAGCTTTTTCCAGGCCGGATCGTCGTTAAAGGCTTTCCAGTGTGCTTCCCGCTCGGCTTTGTTCTCGAATGTGGTCATATACATGAGGTTGGGCATCAGGCTGCCGGCCACCACACGACCATAAAACACGGCATTAAAGTTCAGGCGTTTGAAAATGTCGATCTCGCCTTTGTTAAACTCCGACACCTTGTTGAGGTGCAGTTTTTCGGTAGCTCCTTCGTAGCTGCGCAGCTCATAGATCCTTTCGCCGTGCGCTGCCTTTAGGTTAGGAACGCTGAAGCCCGTCATGCCGGAAAATGGCTCGATCAGGATCGTCTCGAAGCGCTTGTAAAGTGGCTTGTCATAGGGTGCGTCGATGTAATCCTTTCCGGCGGTGGCGTATTGCTTGTCATTGGCCAGCTGCTGGTCTAATTTAAAGAACTGCTGCGAAGAGGCGAGTGGAATAAACACATATACCAGGCGCTCGGTCGAGTCCTTTTGTTCGGTGGGTTTAAACACGCCTACTTTGCTGATGCCGGCACGGTGCAGGGCCGGCAGGTAAGCCTGCTGCAGGTATTTGTCCAGCCTGCTTTCCTGGTCATGGCTTGCCAGGTGGTATACTTTTAACTCGAAAATGCCGGGCTGAGGCGCGAAACTGAATACGGGCGATACCAGGCCCACCCACAAGGCCAGCAGGCAGAGGGAAAATAAGATGCGTTTTTTTGTGTTCATGTCTAAATCAGGAAGTATAAGTATGAAAATGGAATACGTACAGGATATTTCAGTTACCGAAGCGGCAACCGAAAACAGCGCAGCAGCTCATTCCCTTCTGAAAACAGGTTAGGTGATGCTGCTGATGATGAACCGCTCCGAAGGCGCATAATGCTGCTCGTAAAGCGCGTGCAGCATGCCGTCTTTCAGGCCTACGTTTGGCACCAGCATACTTTCCAGCTTTGCCCACTTCATGGCCGAAAGGTAGATCTCGGCGGCAGGCAGAATCACATCGGCCCGGTCGGGGTTTAGCAGCAGTTCGTTTATCCGTTCTTCCATGCTCATGGCCGCAATGCGGCCGGCTACTTCCTCTATCTGCTTCCGGAAAATAGGTTTGCCGGTTGTTTTGTGGGCCAGCTCAAAGATCTTATTGATGTTGCCGCCCGTACCAATGGCCCGCGACAGGTGGTATTTCTTTGCATTCTCCTCTATCCACAGGCGCATCCGGTTCCAGAGTACCTCGGAGTCGCGGCCCTGCATGTGCCGGATGGAGCCCTGCTCAAAGGATTGCGAGGCCTTTTTTTCGCGGTTCACATAAATGTTGAATTCCGTGCTGCCGCCGCCCACATCAATGTGCAGGTAATTGCGCTCATCCAGAAAGCTGGCAATCACGCGGTTGATCAGATCTGCCTCCATTACGCCATCGATCACCTGTATTTCCATGCCCAGCACCTCGCGCACCCGCTGCAGAATTTCCGGTGCGTTGCGGGAAGAGCGCATGGCCGAGGTGGCGCAGATCATGCAATGGTCCACTTCGTGCACTTCCAGCAGCAACTGAAACGCATGCAGGAGCTTGACAAATTTATCTGCTTTCCGATCCGAGATCAGGCCGTTGCTGAATACATCCTCACCCAATCGGATGGCATAGCGGATATATTCGACGCGTTTAAAGATCACTTTCCCGTTCTGGTGCAGTACGCTCGAGATCTGGCATCGCACCGCGTTAGAACCAATGTCAATGGCAGCTAGCTTCAAATGTGGTGGTAGTTAATGGTTGCGAATAGGTGTAAAGATAATCAGAATAGCGAAAAACGCATACTGAATAAAATAGAGCTTTTACGGCATTCGGGCGCAAGTGTCGTTACAAAAAGTAGATTTTATACTTTGAAGCAGCTTGGTTAGCGGGCTTCGGCAGCCTTTGGCGCATCGATCCAGCCTACTTCGCCGGCCTCGTTGCGCACCAGTTCATACTGGCTGTAGGTGCCCAGCACGGCCACTTTGTTGCCGGCGGCTATACTTTCTTTGGCGGCGGCACCCGGGTGGGCGGCCTCCAACAAGGCCGTTTCCACGGGCAATTGTACGTAGGTTACCGGGCGGGTAACAGCTTCTACCAAGCGGGCAGCAATATAGGCTTCTGAGTTGTTGGGCAGCAGCACTTTATACCAATCGGCGGTGGCGCCTGTTACGAGTAAAGGCGTGTTGCGGGGCAAGGTATGATAAATGGCCGAACCCGTGGAGGGCTGCAGCCGCACATGGGCCGTTTGGGCCGACACCCGTACCCAATTGCCCAGTACATTGGCCGCCACTTTAATTGGCGGCACCGGGGCTGTTTCCTCGCGCAGGTAAGGGTAGGGGTTAGTAGCCCCGTGGCCGGAACGGTAAATACCAAAGTGCAGGTGCGGCTTGGTGGTAATGGCATTGCCGGTATTGCCGATCAGGCCCAGCGTGTCGCCTACCTGCACGCGCTGGCCGGGTTGCACCAGTTGGCTGTCGAGGTGGGCGTAGTATAGGTTCTGGCCCCGGTGCAGGTCCGATACCCATACTACCTTGCCTCCGATTGGGGTAATGCTGACGCGGGTTACAATGCCCGGAGCGGCCGCGAGGGCGGGGGTGCCGCGTTTGGCAAAAATATCCACGCCCTCATGCCTGCGGGCGCCGCCATCCCGCGGGTCGCCCCACACGCTGTCGATGTTGCGGCTGGTTTTGCCCGGTACCGGGAAGGCCAGCGTGGGTTCTGCCTGAATGGTTATAGTATACTGGCCGCTGCGGAGCAGCTCAGGTTGCACGCGCACAATATGGGGCAGGTCATCTTCTACCTCGTAGGAGAGAAAGATGCCGGTCGTGTCGGCTGAGGCGACCAGGTCCGGCTCTTCGGTGGGGCTGCCGGGTGCTTCAAACAGATCGATGAACAGCTGCATGGTTTCGCGGGCTTTCACCTCCAGGCTTATTACAATACGCTCTCCGCGCTGGGCCGCAATACGGTAACTCAATGCTTTAGGATTATCGGCCGCGAAATAGCCGGTTTCTTTAAACGGCAGGGTGATGGTGATAGAATCGGTCAGGGCTTTTTGGCCGGCTTGCAGCCATGCCTCGCCCAGGGCGGTCTTGTCCAGGTCGGCCTGTTTCAGTTTGGCGGCATACCGCTGGTAGGGTGTCTGTTTCTGAAAAACACCTTGCAGGGTTTTCTTGCCACCGCAGTTGGCCAGCAAAAAAAGCAATAGGGCATAAAGTATAAAGGAGCACTTCTTTGTAGCGTTCATCGGGGCAAATTAGCTTCAGGAAATAGACTTATTTGTATAACAGCCAATCAGGCAAAAATGATGCCGCCAAACCTTAAATTATTGTATTAGAGGCTTGTTTTAAACCGGGAGGGCTACTGGACGTACAATAGAGTTGTTGCAACCAAAATTTACAAATATGAGAAAGCCAAGCGTAAGCCGCCGAAGAAGCAGGAAAATGACCAGGAGGTTATTGCCCCTGTTCGCCCCGCTTGTGTTGTCGCCAGTGGTTACCCCGCTAACCTCCACTTCCGCCAGGCCTGGTAATAAAGAGCTTAAAGAGCGTGTCTCCAACTATAAAGTATTGCAGTTCGATCAGGTAGCCTATAGCCTTTACCAGCAAATGGGGTTACAGGAGCAGGGTCTCCGCTTCGATGTGTTTGATAAGGCCCTGGCCGGGTATTATAACATGCGCCGGGATGGTACTGCATCCGATAAACCCATTATCACGATCGTGGATTTTGCAAAATCATCGGTGCAGAAAAGGCTCTGGGTGCTGGACCTGGAGAAAAAGGAAGTGCTGTTTAACACGTATGTCGCTCACGGGCGCGGTTCGGGCGAGAACTTTGCCGAGCACTTCTCTAACCAGAACGAATCTTATATGAGCAGCATCGGCTTTTATGTGACCAACGATACCTATATTGGCAAGCATGGCCTGTCGCTGCGCCTCGATGGTAAGGACAAAGGCTTTAACACCAACGCGCTGGACCGTTGTATTGTGATGCACGGCGCCGAATATGCTTCCGGCGAATTTATTCAGCAGGCAGGTCGTTTGGGCCGAAGCCTGGGATGCCCGGCCATTCCGATGGAGCATCATGAGGAGATCATCAACACCGTGGAAGGAGGAACCGTGCTGTACGTACATGCCGCAAACGATGCCTATACTTCGCATTACCTCGACCATGTAACCGCGCTGACCGAGCTGGTGAAAGAAGCCAGTCCCAATATTCCGGGGTAAGTATAAACAAAAAGCAGCGGCTGATTCAGAAACCAAGTATAAGTAAAAAGTCCCCGGCCACAGAAGCGGCCGGGGAGTTTTTTATAGGTATACTTTACTGATTATTGTATAAGGCTACTCTTCCAGGGCAGCTACGCCGGGCAGGGTTTTACCTTCCATATACTCCAGCAAAGCGCCACCACCGGTCGAAACGTAGGACACGCGGTCGGCATAGCCCAGCTGGTTTACGGCCGCAGCAGAGTCGCCGCCACCTATCAGCGAGTAGGCGCCCCGCAGGGTGGCATCTACCACGGCATCGGCAATCGCCTCGGTGCCCACCGAGAAGTTCGACATTTCGAACACGCCCATCGGGCCGTTCCACAGGATGGTTTTAGAGTTGCGGATCACGTCGGCATATGTTTCGCGGGCATCGGGGCCAATGTCCAGTCCCATCCAAAGCGGCGGAATGTGGTGGCTTAACTTTATATCCACGTTGGCATCGTTGCTAAACTCATCGGCAATCACCGAGTCTACCGGGATCATCAGGGTCACGCCCTTTTCACGGGCCATCGCGATCAGGCGCGCTGCCAGGGCCACTTTGTCTTCTTCCACCAGCGAGGAGCCGATATTACCCCCGTCGGCTTTCACAAAGGTATACGACATGCCACCGCCAATGAGCAGGTAATCCACCTTGTCCATCAGCTTTTCGATGATGAGGATCTTGTCCGATATTTTTGCGCCGCCCATAATGGCGGTGTAAGGGCGCTCCACGTTGTCGAGCACGCGTCGGGCATTCTCGAGTTCGGCCTGCATCACATAGCCCATCATTTTATCATGAGGGAAGTAGTCGGCAATGATAGCAGTGGAAGCATGCGCGCGGTGAGCGGTGCCAAAGGCGTCGTTCACGTACACATCGCCTAGGCTGGCGAGTTCTTTGGCAAAGGCCGGATCGCCTTTTTCCTCTTCTTTATGGAAGCGCAGGTTCTCCAGTAACAGGATGTCGCGGGGTTTGAGGTCCTTGGCAATGGCGGCCGCTTCGGGGCCGGTGCAATCGGGTGCAAAGCGCACAACAGTGTCAAACTCATCCGACAGGCGGTCTACCAGGTGCTTGAGCGAGTATTTCTCTTCCGGCCCATTCTTGGGGCGGCCCAGGTGCGACATCAGGATCACGGCACCGCCATCGCCCAGAATTTTACGGATGGTAGGCACTACGGCCCGGATGCGGGTGTCGTCTGTGATGCGGTTGTGCTCATCGAGCGGCACATTGAAGTCCACGCGCACCAAGGCTTTTTTGCCGGCAAAGTTATACTGGTCTATGGTTCTCATCTGGTCTGGTTATAGTTTCAGGTATAGATACTGGTTTTTCGTGATTCCCGAGATTTTGTTGCTGTTTAACAAGGATAAGCAAATATAGCAAAAGGAAAATAATACCGGGAACGATGGTTGAAGTTGCCACGTATGCCCGGCAAGGTAGGACGTGAATTTTATTCTACACCGGCCTTTTAGGTATTGGGATATTGGTTCTTTCTGGATTATAAGCGTTGCAGGTCTGGGTCCAACCACCCCTGGCCCCTCAGAGCAACGCTCGCTAGCTTCGAACTCGCGATCTCGCTAGTCTAAGGAGGGGAGCATTTAATTACTGCAGGTAAGTATAAGCGTTGTTGTTTTAGCTTAACCTCCCTTCCACCAAGATCCTTTTAGGATGACAAAAATGAAATAAGCAAAGAGAGAAGGTTCATACTTATACTTTAGCTATACTTTCATAGCAGCTGCCATCGCGCGGACAGGTCGCGACCTGTCCCTACAAGGGGTTTCACAAGTATAAACAGCTGCTATCGAACAGATCCCAGTCCTTGGGTTGAGCGCCTTGGTGTGTTGCGGTGCCTGAAAGGCAGCCCGCAGCGCCAGCGAGGAGCAGCTTCACGCCACAGCGCGAAACGCAAGGACGAGCCCTCGCGGGCTTGGAGCGCTCCTAAGTATAAGATGAAACAAGGCAAGTATAAGACTGAGGAATACAGCTAGCTAATAAGTATAGCCGGAAGTATAAAACTGAGAATATAAGCGCTACCAAGTATAACCATAAGTATAAAGAAGCATAAAAGCAGATACCAAGTCTAGCTGAAAAAATCAATCTAAACCAAACCGCAGAAAGCTGCTGTTACTCATGTATAGCAGCGGGAAAACCGAATGCGTAATTTACAGTGCAAAGGAAAAACAACCAAAAGCATTTGCCCTGCGCCTGGCTTCAAAATAATAAATTGCGAAATCTCGTTGCTCTCCAAAAGACAGATTCGAACTTTCTGCCTAAATTCACCCTCTAAATTGTTACCTTTGTAAGGATGAGAATAGGAATAATTTTCGGTGGGCCTTCGCGCGAACGGGAGATCTCGTTTGCAGGGGGCCGTACGGTTTACGATAACTTAGACAAAGCCCTGTTCGAGGCCGTTCCGGTGTTTGTGGACAGCCTGGGCAACTTTATACTGCTCGATTGGCAGTACATTTACAAAGGCACAATCCGCGATTTTTACCCGCCGGTGGAGGCGCTGCCCGAAACGGAGCACGGCCTGCAGATCTACCTCGAATCACTGGGCGAGCTAAGTATAGAAGAGCAGGACAGGATCATTGCCAAGGCTGGCAAACGCCTGCAGCCCAATGAGTTTCGGCAGCATTTTGATTTTGCCTTCCTGGCGCTGCATGGCCCTTACGGCGAAGATGGCAGCATCCAGGGCCTACTGGAGTGGTACCATATGCCGTACTCCGGCTCGGGCATTCTGCCTTCGGCCATTGGCATCGATAAAGCGGCGCAGAAAGAAATGCTCCGCCAGCACGGCTTCCCGACGCCCGATTACCGCACCGTATCCTTTAACGAGTGGCAGGAGCAGACTGGCCGCCAGCAGCTGTTCGACAGCCTGGTAGCTGATCTGGGGTTGCCGCTAGTACTGAAAGCCCCGCACCAGGGCTCTTCCATTGGCGTTTCCATCGTAAAGGAGCATGATTTTGCCACGTTTGAGGCAGGCATGGACCGCAGTTTCTTTACCAAGACCATTTATAAAGCCCAGTGGCTGGCTCTGGGTGAGGAGAAGCAACTGGCAAGTATAAAACAGCTGGTGGATATCCGCGAAGGGATCGGTATGCCGGTGCTGCTGGAAAACGGCACCATCATCTATCATCCGGAGGAGTTATTCAATCACATCAACCATACATTTAACAGCTCCGCCACCGATACCATCAAGCTCATCAACGTGGAGCACGAGCAGCAGGTACTGGTCGAGGCCTTTATTCAGGGCAAGGAGTTTTCGTGCATTGTGGTGCAGGATGAAAATGGCAATGCGCTGGCCTTGCCGCCTACCGAGATTGTGAAAGGCAGCGAAGTATTCGATTACCGCTCCAAGTACCTGCCCGGCCTGAGCCGTAAGATCACGCCGATCAACCTGCCGGCTGAAGACATTCAGCGCATACGTCAAGCAACGAGCAAGCTCTTCAAGGCTTTTGCCTTTAATGTGTATGCCCGTCTGGATGGGTTTATTACAGAAAGCGGCGAGATCTTCCTCAACGACCCGAACACTACTTCGGGCATGTTGCCCTCGTCGTTCTTCTTCCACCAGGCTGCTGAGATCGGCCTGAACCCTTCGCAGTTCCTGACCTACATTATCCGTACCTCGGTGGCAGAACGCCTCAAATCGGGGAAAGATACCGTGAAGCTGGCGCGCCTGCTGGACAAGCTCGACAATGCCATCCGCGATGAGCAGGCCCACCGCCATGACAAGACGCGCGTGGGTGTGATCATGGGCGGCTACTCTTCCGAGCGCCACATATCGGTAGAGAGCGGCCGTAATATTTACGAAAAGCTTTCGTCGTCTGTCAAGTATGAGCCGCTGCCTATTTTCCTGACCGGTAGCAACGAAGAGCATCGCCTGTATACCATTCCGGTAAACATCATGCTCAAAGACAATGCCGACGACATCAAGGAAAAGATACTGCACTTTGAGCATGGCGGCAAGCCGCACCCGGTGCTGGCCCAAATCATGCAGGAGGCCGAAAGCATTACGCGAAAGTATACGGGCCATGCCCTGCAGGAGCCGCAGCGTATTACGTATGCGCAGCTCCAGAACCTGGTCGATGCCGTGTTTATTGCCCTGCACGGCCGCCCCGGAGAAGATGGCGCCATGCAACTGGAACTTGAGAAGCTGCACATTCCGTACAACGGCTCGGGTATCCGCTCCTCGCAGATCACCATCAACAAGTATGAAACCAACGAGATCCTGGCCCGACATGGCGTATCGGTAGCAAAGCATGCCATGGCGCTGAAAGAAGACTGGCAGCAGGACAAAGAAGCCTTTTTCCAAAGTATAGAACGCGCTTTTGCTTATCCGTTCATTGCCAAGCCAGCCGACGACGGCTGCAGCTCTGCCGTGAAAAAGATCAAGAACCGCGCAGAACTCGAGGCTTTTACCACGCTGATCTTCCGGGAAATGGAAGAACTTGACCCGGCCTGTGCCCGTACCTTGTCGCTGGGCTTTAAAGAGGAATTCCCGAATAAGGCTGGTTTCTTAGTGGAGGAGCTGATCTCGAAGAATGGCGCCAAGCACTTTCTGGAAGTAACAGGCGGCCTTTTGACCAGGTATGCCCCGGATGGCACGGTAAGCTACGAGGTGTTTGAAGCATCGGAAGCCCTGGCCGAAGGCGAAGTGCTGTCGCTGGAAGAGAAGTTCCTGGCCGGCGAAGGGCAGAACATTACGCCCGCCCGCTACGCCACCGACCCGGTGCAGCGTCAGAAAATATCCGACAAGGTAAAAGAAGACCTGCGGCGGGTGGCCCAGATCCTCAACATTGAAGGCTATGCGCGCATCGATGCGTTTGTACGGGTGTTTGAAAACAACGAAGTAGAGACCATCATCATCGAGGTGAACTCGCTGCCTGGCATGACGCCGGCTACCTGCATTTTCCACCAGACGGCTATCAACGGGTATAAACCTTACGAGTTTATTAACCGCATTCTGCAGTTCGGCATCGAGCGCAATCGCATGAAGGTGATGGAGTAAGTTTTGCGTTAGCTAGTTAGAGATTTAAAAAGTTAAAAATTTAGAAAGGCACAAGGAAGTAATACAGGAGCGTTTATGATCTTTTGTTTCACGGCTTTTTGTCTTATAAAACACACCCATGTTCAGAGCAAGATCTTTTTTAGATGTGATAAAACATCTGCTGATAATGGCAGTGCTGGTAACGGCCCTGATCTTCGGCTTTTTTTACCTCTACCTGCCGGCTACCACCAACCACGGCGAAAGCATTTCGGTGCCTAAAATTGCGGGCATGCAGTTGCCCGATGCCGAAGCGTTGCTGGAAGACCAGAACCTGCGCTACTATGTGAACGATTCGAGCTTTAACTCTAACCTGAAGCCCTTTACCATCCTCACGCAGGATCCGGCGCCGGGCGCCAAGGTAAAGGAAGACCGCAAGATCTACATCAGCGTGAACATGAAGAACCCGCCGATGATCAAGATGCCGAAGCTTATTGATGGTTCAGTAAAAAATGCCGAGCTGATCCTGAAAAGCTACGACCTGAAAAAAGGCAAGATCACTTACGTGCCGGACCTGCAACAGAATGCAGTGCTGAAGCAGTTTGTGAGCGGCAAAGAAGTGAAGCCCGGCGAGCTGATCCCCAAAGGTTCGGTGGTAGACCTGCATGTGGGCGATGGCCTGGGCAACACCGAGTTTGAAGTGCCCAAAGTAGTAGGCATGCCGGTAGATGAAGCCTCGGTATTGCTGGTAGGGCAGGGGCTGCAGATCGGCACTATTATTTATGTGCCGGGCAGCGAAGAGCCGGAAGGCACCGTGGTGAAACAGCGCCCGTTTGCTGATGTGAACGCCAAGATACGGGTAGGCGAACTGGTAGATCTGTGGGTTGCTGGCGAGGAGCCGGTGCAGGGGATAGAGTAAGCCTATACGGAAAAAGAACGAAAGCGCCTGCCAGAAATGGCGGGCGCTTTCGTTCTATAGAAGCACAGCCCGGGACAGCGATTTAGGAGCTTATCCCGGAATTCCGTTTATTTACTTTTAATTTGGCACGTTCCTGCCTGACCGTGTTGCGATGTTTTGCTAAGCAAGGGATTTAACTTCGCACACGATAAGCTATAAAGGACTACCGCAACAAAGACACCTACATGAAAAAGCTGGCGCTTATACTTTGTATGCTATTAGCTGGGGCTGGAGCCAGGGCGCAGGCCGTGCTGCAGCCGCTGCAGCAGGAAACGCGCCAGCCACAAGCGCCCGTGCCGTTGCGCAAGGCTGCCGCCGCGCTGGCATTGCCTTTCTTCGATGATTTTGCTTCTTCGGCGGTAGCGCCCGACCAAAGCCGCTGGCAGACCGGCGGTGCCGTGTACATCAACAACCGCTATGCCGTAGAACCGGTCACTAAAAATGTCGCTTCTTTTGATGGCCTTAATGCCCACGGGCAGCCTTACGCGCCCGGTTCGGTGGCAGCGGGGCCTTCTGATACGCTCACTTCGCAACCTATACAGCTGGGCGGCCTCTCGGCTGCCGACTCGGTTTACCTGAGCTTTTACTGGCAGTCGGGTGGCCTGGGCGACGTGCCCGATAAAACCACCAGCAACCTGGTATACCTGCAACTCGAGTTCAAAGACGCGTCCGGTACCTGGCAGCAAGCCTGGCGGCAGCCGGGCATTGGCGAGACATCGGGCTTTAACCAGGTGTTTATAGGTATAAAAGAAGCAAAGTACTTTCATAATGCCTTCCAGTTCCGGCTTCGCAGTGTAGGCGTGCGCAACGGCCTGGCCGATACCTGGAATGTAGACTACGTGGAGCTAGGCAAGAACCGGCGCAAAGGCCAGAACACTACCCGCGATATTGCCATCAGCCAAAGTATAAGCCGGCTGTTGCAGCAGTACACGGCCATGCCCTACCGGCAGTTCCTGGAGCGCCCCGAAGCAGCGCTGGCCCCCGAAGTGAAAGCTACCATTAATAATTTGGGCGGCCTGCCCGGGGCGATCAGCTGGCGCGGTTATATCCGGAAGCTAAGCCAGGCAGGAACGGATACGTTTCTGCGGGCGCAAGGGCTGGTGCCGGGCGATGCCCGCCAGTATGCTGTTGCCGGCACGCCGCGCATGGAGAATCTCAGCCTGAAAGCAAATCCGTTTACCTTAGTGCATGGGCTTATATTGCAGACGAAGGAGCAGAACCCATTGCAACGGGCCAACGACAGCACAGCGCGCAAAACTGAATTCTCCGATTACTTTGCCTACGACGACGGAACAGCCGAAGCGGGCTTTAGCTTTGTGGGCACCGGCAACACGCAGGTTGCCATGCGCTTCGACCTGAGCCGCCCCGATCAGGTGCGCGCCTTTCGGGTATACTTCCCCAGGGTAGCCCAGGACCTAAGCAAAACAAGCCTTACCTTTAAGCTTTGGGATGACGCTAACGGGAAGCCCGGCCGCCTGTTGCACCAGCAAAGTTTCCGGATACAGTATAGCGATTCGCTCAACACGTTTTACGAAGTAGCCCTGACGCAGCCAATCCAGGTGAGTGGCAGTAGCTTTTACATCGGCTGGTCGCAGCCCGGTAACCTGTTCGTGAACATGGGTTTCGACCGGAATGAAACGGATGCCGGCAGCCATCGCCTGCTATTTTCGGGGTTTAACGACTGGCAGCAGGATACCGTGTTGGCAGGAGCCGTGATGCTGCGCCCCGTAATGACGGGCGAGGCCCTGGGCGTGAAAGAGGACCTGGAAGCGGCCCGCTTTAAAGTATATCCCAACCCTAGTACCGGTACCGTGCACCTGGAAGGCGAATACCAAAGCCTGGTGGTGTACGATGTAACCGGCAGGCAGGTATACCGCCATACCTACACCGGAAACAAGGAACCTTTGCAACTGGGTAAACTGGCACCGGGCCTTTATACTTTACGTATTACTACCAGAGCATCAATAATAACCAAGAAACTTATACTTACAGGACTATGATTGCATCAGCAGATATTACAGTAGAAGAATTAAAGGAACGCCTTAGCAAGGGGGAAACGCCCGTTATCATCGATGTGCGCGAAGACTGGGAATACCAGGAGTCGAACATTGCCGGTGCGCAGAACATACCGCTGGGTACGCTGCCGCAGCGCCTCGATGATTTGGAGGACTACAAGAACCAGGAAGTTATTGTGCAGTGCCGTTCGGGCAACCGCTCTGCCAGCGCGAAAGCGTTTTTGCAGCAGCAGGGCTTTAGCAATGTGCGCAACCTGTTAGGCGGCATTATGGCGTATAATAGCTAAGCAAAAGCCTGCGAGGTTCAGAAAGTGTACCTATTTCAGGTGATTTGTGCATTCAGGCATTCTTCGAATGACCTCAGCCGCAGCATTCAATTGAGAAGGGTATCATCTCCCTTATAAAAGCAAAGAGGCAGAAAACGATAAAAGTTTTCTGCCTCTTTTTTGTTGATGCTCGTCCAGTCGTGAGGCGGCGCTATTCTATGATAAAAGGGGAGGGACTAAAACAAAGTATAAAGATCACAAAAGCCAGGATGCCCAGCATGCGCCTTGCCGGCGTAATAGGTCGCTCATCGGGGCAGGAGGGATGGAAAAGCCCCATCACCCTGGAAAGCAATAAGCCAAACACCAGCCAGCCTGGGTAGCCATCTGCCGCCGGAAAAACAAAAGCGATCAGGACCTGCGCCGCTAAAATAACCCCTGCCAGGTACAGGCTATACTTGAGCTGGGGCGTGGCAGGCTGCAGCACAAAGACCAGGTATAACACATAAAACGGCCACAGCCAGATATAGGCCTCTAATTCCGGGAAAATAGTGGCCATACTATACTGCAGCACCAACATGGCCAGGGCCGCGCCCATGCCATAGCGCTTGCTTTGCAGCAGCTTCCAGTAAGTCCAGTAAGCAAAGGGGCCCAGGAACACCAAAAGCTCATCTGACCAGACCGGCTTACTGGCCGGCGAGATCACGCCGAGGCCGGCATAAAGTATAAAACAGGCGTAAAAAATAGGCGAGAGGCGGTTGAATCTCTCATAGCCCAGTAAGCCGTAGAGCACATGGCCGCCGTCCAGCTGCCCGATGGGAAGCAGGTTGAGTGCTGTAAAAAACAGGGCCAGGAAACCGGCAAATACCAGCGGGTAATGGATGATCTCGTAATGGTTGGGCACCAGCGCCGGGTTGGCTACAAAGCGCTCAAAAAACATGAACAGCAGGTTGTTGCCCAAGGCAAAGTTGCCCGGGCCGCTGGTGTATACATGCTGCGCGTAATCGAGCCCGAACTGCTTGTACTCCGGGTGCACCGAAAAAACGAACTCCGGCGGGGGCAAGTGCGTGAAGGCATAGAACAGCAGCGGGATAGCGACCACAAAGCCGGCCAGCGGCCCGGCAATGCCAATGTCGAAGAACTGCTGCCGCGAGATGATCCGGCTTTTGATGCGGATAAAAGCGCCCATGGTGCCGATAGAAGACGTGATGCCAAACCACAGCGGAATGTAGTATGGCAAAGTAACCAGGGTACGGTAATATTTGGCGGTGAAGTAATGCCCGAACTCATGCACGGTGAGCACGCCCAGGAAAGGCAACGAGAAGTATAAGCCCGTCAGCAACTCTGATTCGGACATGGCCCCGCCCCAGTTTATACCCTGCTCATCCAGCAGGAAGAGCTTGCCATAGCGCCATTCTGCCCCGGCAATGGTGGTGGTGAGCAGCGTAAGGCAGAACAGCAGCAGGTGCAGGCCGTAAGTGCGCCAGTGCTTATGCAACCGCATCCTTAAAAACCGAGTTGATGGTGAGGGGCGGCTGCAGGTGCAGGGTTTGCAACCCTACGCTTTCGGCACTGATGATGTGCTGGATGCTGTCGTCAATAAAAAGCGTTTCCTGCTTATTTAGCCCGTTTTGCGCTACGATCATTTCAAACACTGCCTCATCGGGCTTGCGCTTGCCGATCAGGTGCGAGTAGTAGGCCTGTTCGAAAAGCGAATCGAGGCTTGGGATGGTGAAGCTGTGCGCCACTATTTGGTTAAAGCGCTCCAGGTGGATGGCATTGGTGTTGCTTAGCAAGAAGATCCGGTATTTTTTACCTAGCTCCAGCAGCAGGTCGATGCGCTCCTTCGGAATGTCGAGCAGCATGGCGTTCCAGGCAGCGTCAATCTCGGCATCGGAGGCTTCTATGCCATATACCTTGCGCAGGTCGTCGCGGAATTCAGCCGGTGAGCTGTCGCCGGTTTCGAACAGGTCGAACAGGTGCGCCTGCTCTTTCTGGCTAAAGGCAATGTCGCAATTGGCCTTGCACAGTTTCTGCAGCTCCTGTATGCTCTTGTTGTAATCGATGTTGATGATAACTCCGCCCAGGTCGAAGATGATATTTTTTATGGAATCTAAATTCACGAAAAATTCTGTGTTTCTGTTTGAAATATTGAATGCAAATATGTAAAATTGCACTCCCAAATCAAAGAACGCGCTTTTCTTTCGCGCTCCCGGGAACGGGCCTATAGCTCATTCGGTTAGAGCAACTGACTCATAATCAGTAGGTGCCTGGTTCGATTCCAGGTGGGCCCACCATATAATCAAGCACTTACACAGCACAATCTGGTAAGTGCTTTTTTTATGTGCATACCATTTGCAAAGAACCGGAGCATTATTTGAAGAGGGAGGTAGAAAAGGGAGCGGTTTTTCTAAAACATCACACCTCTGGTTATAGATAAAATTTTAGCTTTATCTAAACACGCTGCTACCTCCTCGGAATTTCAAACCTATCTCAAACCATAACTACATCAGCAAAACCCGGTAAACCTTCTTTTTATTTGACGTGTAGAGCAGAACTCAGACATGCTTTCAAAAGAACGATCGGCTACGGCAGACAGCAGGAGTTTAGGCGGCATTTATACTTAGTCGTTGCCTGTTTCTGCTTGCCTTTCCCTGCCGAGGGCTTGGCCGTTTGATGCAGGGTTGTCGCGCGCCAGGTACAGGGACTGGGAAGGCAAGGCAAGCCCGGAACCGCATGCTTCCACCGCATCCATCATATCCAGAAACAACGATTCCTGTATTTCCAGGTACTCGTTGTTATCCGTTGTCTGGACATAGGCATACAATTCGATGTTCAACGAATCTTTCCCGATCTCGATCATGCGCACCCGTGCCGTGCTGTCGTCTACTTTGGGATGTGCCACCAGGAGGGCACGCAGGGCTTTCAGAAGCGAACGGATCTGGGCAGGTGTTGTATCGTAGCGCAGCCGGAGGATCGGGTTAAACCAGAAGCGGTCGCGCGGCGCGAAGTTCTCGATGCGCTGTGAAGAGAAATCGCCGTTGGGGATCGTAACCACAGTGCGTTGGTTGGTGCGGATGCGCGTAGATCGCATGCCGATCTGCTCTACTGTGCCGCTTGTTTCCCCCACCTTGCAGTAGTCTCCGATGCGGATAGGCTGGTCAGCGATCAGGGTAACGCTGCCCACAAAGTTTTCGACCGTTTTCTGTGCTCCCAGCGCCAGCGCAATACCACCGATGCCCAGCGCCGCAAGGCCGGCTGTCACATCCACGCCCAGGGTGGCAAGTATGGAGATCACCCCGATCACAATCAGGCCCACCTTGGCCCCACGGCGCAGGAAAAGCACCACCGATACCCCCGATACATTCCCCCGGCGGACCAGTTGCCGCTCACTGAAACGGCTGATCACGTCCACGAGCTGCCAGAGCAGGAGCAGCAACGCCACTAGCCCCACGATGATGGTCAGCTCGCTGAACCGTTGCCGCACGATGATGGAAATACCGATCTTCTGACTTGTAACCACCAGGATCCACGTGGCCAGGTAAAGCCGTATGGGCAGCGCAAACGCTTCTACTATACCTGCTGTCGGGTCTTTCCGGGATTTGTGCCAGACATAGCGGATCGTACGGGTTAAGGCCCAGGTAATGATCCAGGCAAGTGCATACGCCAGCACGGCTAACACCAGCATGCCGAGCCAGTGGCCTACGGGTACGCCGCCCCACTTGTTTTCTTCCAGCACCGAAGGCAAAACTTTGTTGGCAATGGGCGCTGCGGCTACTGCTGTATGTACCGGAATACGCTGGATGGTTTGGGAGGAAAAAAGCCAGATTGGAGCCCCGTCAGCAGCCTCCGTTCTCTCTACAAAAACATCGAATGACTCCCCGTTAATGGACCCTTTCCCCACGCGATCCAGGGTTGGCCCCAGGTTATCGTCTGTACGCCCTTCCGGTTCGTTGCTCAGGAAAGAAAGCGGAATGATACTTCCCCCTTGGTCCAGCAGGAGTTGCAGGCCCCGGGCCAGCCGGGCGCCATCCTGGTGTTCCTGCAGCGTGGTGTCTAAGTGCAGGTATAAAGCGGCCCGTTGGTAGTTCTCATCGGCAACGGCCTCCAGGAAACCATCTACCGTTCCTCGTGGGCTTCGCCTGCCCAGCGAATCAGGGGACCAGTTGGGTTGAAGCACTTCCAGGGCTTTTTCGGCGGTGTCAGCGGTTTGTTCCTGGGCCTGTACCGAAGCGGGTATACTGGCCAGCAACCAGCAGGTGCAAAGCAGGAAAAGGAGCCGGGAAGTATAAAATTGCTTTTTCAGGAAGGGTGTAAGGGGGAGCGCAGGCTTTGTGAAAACCATAAGAAGTAGTTAAGTATAGCGTCAGGTGGCGGCTTTTAAGCTCTGTTCCATGCGCAAGCCCACACCCGGATGATCGTGATTTTGTATAACAGCTTTTAACAAGGGTATACGGGATGCGTGTAGCCGGGGGTTTAAGGTAAAAAGGGCACAAACCATGGCTCAAGTGCGGCTTGGGGTTTGGCACGGAGGCCCTCAGGCTATACAGAACCAGTTGCCTCTTTTTGCCTCCAGAAGGTTGTTGCCCGGCCAAACTTCAGCTACTACACGGCCATCAGCTAAGTATAATACGTAATCGGTAGAGGGGTTTGGGACTCAAAAAGACATCCCCATAAATAAGCACGATTCTAAAAGATTTCTAATGGAAGAGCAACAAAGAGATAACGGACAGGGACAAACAAGCTTTCTTATTTTTTCAGCATCCCTGCGAAAGGATTCACTCAATACCAGGTTGGCAAAACTGGCAGCTCAGGTTGTACAGAAAAATGGCGGCACCGTCGATTTGGCAAGTATGGACGAGTTTGATTGCCCGTCGTTCAACCAGGATCTGGAGGTGGATAACTATCACCCTGAAGGTGCCGAAGCGTTTCGCAAACGCATTCTGGCGAACGATGCTTTTATCATCGCTTCGCCCGAGTATAACGGCTCTATGCCGGGTGTCCTGAAAAACACGATCGACTGGGTTTCCCGTTTCCGTCCGCAGCCCTTTCATCAACACCACGCTTTGTTAATGTCTGCTTCGCCTTCCATGGCCGGCGGCAACCGCGGCCTGTGGTCTTTACGAATTCCGCTGGAGCACCTCGGCACACGGGTATACCCGGATATGTTTTCTTTGGCCATGGCGCATCAGGCTTTTGATGAGAAAGGCGGTCTGAAAGAGCAAACGCTGGCAAAAAGGTTTGAAGATAACCTGGTCAGTTTCATGAGCCTGGTGGAAGCCTCCAAACACTATCCTTGTATGAAAAAGGCCTGGGTAGAGTTTTTGGGAGAACAAACGTCGAAGGAAACGGAACGGGTAGAATAAACGATCCGATCGGAAGACCTGCTTCGGCACAAAGTATAAAGTACAGCTTGGGGAGAGCCGGGAAACTAGGCAGGCCTGACAACAGGTGGTGCTGGCAGCAACGGAAATTGCGCGGTTCATGCAACACCAGCAGGTTTATACTTCAACACATGCCCTTGTTTTTATGGCACCTCCCTATTCATGAGGGCCTTATACCTTTGCAACCCATGCAATAGAGACGGTGCTCACGCACAAACCTTGCGGCGCATCGGGCAAGAAACGGGAAGCCGTTGGATAAAGTGTAAATCTTACAACTCAAATCCGGAATAACGTAATACACTACGCAATGCTTGTTGGTAACTTTGCATACTAAAGATTGAAACTAGTATGGCAACAGATAATAACGAAACGATCTATCTTCCGCTGGAAGATGTCGAAAGCGAACACTGCGCCTTGATCGTAGATAAAGGGCTGGCACACGTGAAAGGCATAGAAAGCCATCGGGTGGAGCTGAATAATCACAGAGCCGCTATAACGGTCAATGATCCCGAAGTGGTAGCGGATGCGGTGAAAGCGATCAAGGATCTGGGTTACGGTGTTCCTACCGTAAAAAATTCTTTTCCTGTATTGGGGATGACGTGTGCCTCCTGCGCCAGTAGTGCGGAAAGCATTGCCAAGGCTACCGAAGGCGTGGTTGCTGCTTCCGTGAACTTTGCGACAGGCAACCTTGCTGTGGAGTATTTGCCCAACATGACGGATGCCGGCAAGCTGCAAAAGGCTTTACAATCCGTGGGGTACGACCTGTTGGTGGAAGATGAGTCCACCCAGCAGGAAACCCTGGAGGCGATACACCAGAAAAAATTCCAGCAGTTAAGGAAGAAAACCATCCTGGCGGTGCTGCTGTCACTTCCCGTGGTAGCCATCGGCATGTTCTTCATGAAAATCCCTTATGCCAACCAGATCATGTGGTTTTTCTCTACCCCGGTGGTGCTTTGGCTGGGCAAAGACTTTTTCGTTAACGCCTGGAAACAGGCCAAACACCGCTCCGCCAACATGGATACGCTGGTGGCCCTCAGTACAGGTATCGCCTATGTGTTCAGCGTGTTCAATATGCTTTACCCTGGTTTCTGGCACCAAAGAGGCCTGCATGCACACGTCTATTTTGAGGCGGCAGCGGTTGTAATTGCGTTCATCCTGCTGGGTAAATTACTGGAAGAGAAAGCCAAAGGCAACACCTCTTCCGCCATTAAAAAACTGATGGGCCTACAGCCGAAAACGGTAACTGTGATAGCAGCTGACGGCAATGAAAAGCAGGTCGCTATAGAAGATGTGACAGCAGGAGATATCATCCTGGTGAAGCCCGGTGAAAAGATCGCTGTGGACGGCATGGTGACTTCCGGCAACTCCTATGTGGATGAAAGTATGCTGAGCGGTGAGCCGGTTCCGGTGCTGAAGACGGAAAACGAAAAGGTTTTTGCCGGGACAATAAACCAGAAAGGCAGTTTCCAGTTCAAAGCCGTTAAAGTCGGGAAAGAAACCATGCTGGCCCATATCATCAAAATGGTACAGGATGCGCAGGGCAGCAAAGCACCGGTTCAGAAACTTGTCGATAAGATTGCAGGTATTTTCGTGCCGGTGGTCATGGGCATTGCGATACTTACCTTTATCTTATGGTTAATCCTAGGCGGAGATAATGGGGTGGTACAGGGCCTGTTAGCTGCCGTTACGGTGCTGGTGATTGCTTGCCCTTGTGCGCTTGGCCTGGCTACTCCTACGGCCATTATGGTAGGAGTAGGCAAAGGTGCCGAAAGCGGCATTTTGATCAAAGATGCCGAAAGCCTGGAACTGGCAAAAAAAGTAAACGCCATTGTGCTGGACAAAACCGGTACCATTACGGAAGGCAAGCCCGAGGTAACCGGCATTAAATGGCTGGGGAATGATGACGCAGCCAGCCCCATCCTTTTCAGCATTGAAAAGCAGTCCGAGCACCCGCTGGCAGAGGCCGTAGTCAAGCACCTGGAAGGAACACAAACTACTTCGTTCTCATACTTTGAAAGTATTACCGGCAAAGGTGTTAAAGCTATACAGAACGGCGAAACATACCTGGTGGGGAACAAAAAGTTGCTGGCTGAGAACAACGTTGCCATAGACAAGGAACTGCAACTGCAGGCAGATGAGTGGAGCAGGCTGTCCAAAACGGTGATCTGGTTTGCCGATAGCACAAAAGCCCTGTCGGTGCTGGCTATTTCAGACAAGATAAAGGAAAGCTCTGTGGCAGCCATCAGGCAACTACAGGATGCGGGCATTGCGCTGTATATGCTCACAGGAGATAACGAGGCAACTGCAAAGGCCATAGCTGAACAAACGGGTTTGCAACACTACAAAGCAGAAGTATTACCGCAGCACAAAGCAGATTTTGTAAAGGAACTGCAAAAGCAGGGTAAAACAGTTGCGATGGTGGGCGACGGAATCAACGACAGCACCGCGCTGGCCACCGCTGATGTGAGCATAGCCATGGGCAAAGGCAGCGATATCGCCATGGATGTCGCTAAAATGACGATCATCTCGTCAGACCTGACCAAAATACCGCAGGCCATCCGTTTATCAAAACAAACAGTTGCCACGATCAAACAGAACCTTTTCTGGGCGTTTATTTATAATGTGATCGGTATTCCGATTGCGGCAGGCATTTTATACCCGGTAAACGGCTTCCTCTTAAACCCCATGATTGCTGGTGCGGCTATGGCACTCAGTAGCGTGAGCGTGGTGAGCAACAGCTTACGCCTGAAATGGAAGAAGTAAGGCACAAGATTGTTAGCACCCTTTACGGGTGAATGCTGGCAGTTAAGTTTAACGTGCTGCTTTAATTACGAAAGAGCAAATCGCCTCGAAATAAGGTCATCTTTACCAGGAGCAATCCAATGGATCGCAACCCGGGCAAAGGTGACCTTTTTTGCGACCTCAGTTGCCTGAAATTTGGATCTTATAAAACAGAAAATGGCGTAACTGATTATCCTGGCAGGATGCTTCCCTCGATCTTTACTTTATAGAAGTATAACCGTGCACTGGTATCCTTCCCCGGACCCAATAAAGCTCTCCTGGGTTACTAAACGTTTTCCTCTTTTGCCATACCTCTTAGTACCTGGTTTACCTGGCTTAGCACGTTAATGAAACCAAGGCAGTGCTTGTTCTGCTTTTATACCTGTGAGCATTGGATTCGGATACGGGGCCTGTTCGGAGCAGGTGTTCTATGCGGAAGGGTGGCGGGATAAACTTTAATCCGAAAATCATAGTATGGGTATTGCTGTGTTCTTCCATATACCAAGAGAAAAGAAAATGCGTTTGGCAGCGTGTTTTAAGAATAGCGGCAGCTGCACGCAAGGCTTAAAGCTATGTAAACAGCAGCGGTTAACTAACTCAAACTAACTTTCGAACAGGCGCGCAAGTGCTTATACTTGTGCATTGAACGACTAGCTGCTTGCCCTGATCAGCATGCCCGGCCCTGATTTCCAGGCGCTGAACAGATCTAAAGGCTTTTAACGCAGTTATTCTCCGGAAGCGTAACACACAGGAAGTGTAGCAATAATACACGCCAGCTACCCATTCATAAAAACAGAATAACCCATGAACGCCCTTAAAAGAAATCATGTCACCATCAGTGGAAAAGGCCATCGGCCAATGCTGTTTGCACACGGCTACGGCTGCGACCAGAACATGTGGCGCTACATAACGCCTGCCTTTGAAGAGAATTACAAGATCATCCTTTTCGATCATATCGGCTTTGGGAATTCAGATACATCCACATATACTTCAGAACATTATACTTCGCTGGAGGCGTATGCAGCTGATGTTTTGGAAATTTGCCAGGAACTGCAGCTGCAGGATGTCATATTTGTAGGTCATTCGGTTAGTGCCATGATCGGGGTACTGGCTGCCGTCAAGAAGCCGGAACGATTTTCGAAACTGGTCCTGATCAGTCCTTCGCCCTGTTTTATCAATGATGGTACGTATGTGGGTGGTTTCAAAAGAGAAGACATTGATAACTTGCTTGGCGCGCTGGAAGGCGACTACCTGGGCTGGTCTGAAACGATGGCCCCCGTGATCATGGGCAATCCGGACAGGCCGGAACTAGGCCAGGAGCTGTCAGGAAGCTTCTGTAGGAGCAACGAAAAAATTGCCCGCGACTTTGCCCGTCTAACCTTTCTTTCAGACAACCGGAAGCAGTTGCCGTTAGTGAAAATTAATACATTGATTTTGCAGTGTTCTGACGACGCTATTGCGCCTTTATGCGTAGGAGAGTATACGCATCAGCAGATACAGGGAAGCAAGCTGGTGGTGCTGGAGGCAACAGGGCACTGCCCGAACCTGAGCGCGCCACAAGAGACCATTGCAGCGATGAGAAGCTTTGTATAAACTAAAAACCGTCCTGGCCTTCGTACGACCCTAAACAGGTTACCAGCTTTAGGAGGAGTGTGTTTGACATGAACGAACAACGACCATTTATTGAGAGCAAGGAACTGAAGAAAGCAAATGGATACGTTTTCTATGAAGCCAGAAGCGTGCCCGGAGGCTCGTACATAAACATTAACTGGATTGGTCTGCAGTCGCTGGAAACGGTGATGATGGGCTGTAACCAGACGCTGGCTATTTTGCGAGAGACGCCCTGCACAGGGCTTCTGAATAGCAACCGCGAATTGATCGGCCCCTGGGAGATAGCTGTAAACTGGCTTGTAAAGAAATGGGTACCACAGGCCAAAGCCTTAGGCCTCCGGTACTACGCACATGTGCAGGCCCCCGGAATCTATGGGAAGCGCTCCTTTGCTAAATTCCATGGGTTAGTTCAGAAAGATTTCGAAATCAAGGAATTTGATGATGAAGAAACAGCTGCGGCATGGCTGCTGGAGAAGACTTCTGAACGCGAGGAGCAATTACAATGAAAATTACAGCAAGCTAATTGAATAGCGCTGCACCTCAAATCACAGAAAGCAATTTCTTTAAAGGGAAGGGGCACATAGCTCATTTAGTTAGTGCAACTGCCTACTAATCAGTAGGTGTCTGGTTTAGTTCCAGGTGGGCCCGCCATACAAGAAAGTATAGCAGGGAAAAAAGCAGAAACGCCACGCAGGGTTCAGGCTGTGTGGCGTTTTTGTGTGAATACCTGGTTACGGAAGGCTCGGCTTATAGCGTTACCACTTCACCATCCTGCGGAATCACCAGTTTATCTTTTGCAATACCTGCTTCCGCTGCTTTCTGGTGCAGCGAGCTTCTGGTGGTGCGGCAATGGTCCAGGGCCTCCATGTGCACGGCTATAACCTTAGCTTTTCCACTCTCTTGTAGCAACGTCATGGTTTGCTCCTCTTCCATCAGAATAGGCGTTGTTTCAAAACCAGGGAAAGCTGCACCGCCGGAGTTAACAACAATGTAATCCGGTGTATACTTTTGGAGGGCCTGCGCCACTTCGTCTATCCAGATGCTGTCGCCTACAATGTAGATGGTAGGCTGCCCCGTAGCTTGTAGCACGAAGCCGGACACAGTGCCCATTTGCTTCAGGATCTCGCCACTGCCGTGTGCTCCCCCTGTTCTGGTGATGGTGATGCCGTTCCAAATGGTGCTTTCCTGTATGGTTTCGGCCTTGGTAAAGCCTTCCTTCTGAAAATATTCCGCATCGGCAGGCTGATTGATCAGCTTTATACTTTTGTTCAGGGTGGCACTTGCCACCGGGTCGAAGTGGTCGGGATGGGTATGCGTTACCAGCACCAGGTCCACGTCCTTTACAATTTCCTCAATGGACACAGGTAAACCCACCATCGGGTTTCTCGCCTTGCCTGCCAACGGATCAAAAGAATCCTTGGGCATCAGCATGGGGTCTACCAATATCTTCTTACCGGCATAATGGATGATCAGTGTTGCATTCCGGATTAACTGTATACTTGCGCTTGTTGCCATATTGTATTGATTTTAAAGTGCTTGATTGCAATACAAAGGTAGGCGCGCAGTTGTTGGGCTTAGCTACCAATGCGCCCTGACTTGCTACCATTTTGATAATCGGTAAGGAAAGCAGTAATGGTCTGGCCGGTTTGGGTTTTAAAGAATCGCATCAGGTGGTTGGGCTCAGAGAAGTGAAGTTCGTGCGCGATCTCGATTATAGTTAAATCAGAATGGAGTAGGTGATTTTTGATCTCAAAGAGCAGCCGTTGCTTTAGTAAATGCGTGGCCGCTACGCCGAATTGGGCCTGTACTGCTTTGTTAAGTGTGATCCTGCTGATTCCCAACAGCTCCGCATACTCACTGATCCGCTGTTTTTCCTTGATGTGCAGCTCCAGCAGCTTCTTGAACTGGTAAGCATAGTTGTGCTCCGGCTTATCGAGTGGCAAGTTGTTTTGCTGGGCATAATCCCGGTTAAGCTTGAGCAGTAAATAATAGAGCAGGGAGCGGATCAGATGTTCACTGTCTGGGTTTGCTTCCCTAAGTTCAGCGTGGATTTCGGTGAGTGTACTGCAGGCTTTCTGAATATACCCGGCGGTGACTTGCATACGCAGCGGGTAATCCAGTTGGTAGAAGTACAGTAGCCGGTAGGTAAACAGCTTATCGGCAAAAAATTCGTTGAGGAAGTCTTCCTGGAAGATCAGGAACGTGAAGTCCAGGTGCTCCGGGTCCAGTTGCCATTGTCGCTTCTGAAAAGGCGAGATAAAAATGATGATATTATCTGAGAGGCTGATCTTCCGTTGGTTTAATACCAAATGGCCTTTCGCTTTCCGGAATAGCAGGATTTCAAAGTAGTCAGTGTTGTAAACTTCCGTATCCAGGTAGGCCTCTTTCAACTCCTTGCCCAAGCCTACCCGAAGCAAGACCTCTACGCCGCACCTGGTTTTATCGAATTTTATTGTTCTCAAGGGTAATCAGGTTATAACTTACTACGAAAGTTTACGATTTGATCTCAGATGTTCAAGCCAATAATGCAAGATTACTTCTAATTTCTGTAATACCTCCGACCGTTCCCGACAGTTCTTTTGCCAAGTTCAAAATCACCAACAACAAAGTATAAGAACCTGAAAGAGCTGCAATTCATAACCTACATCACCTTCTAAAAATAGCCTAAAAGAAAAACACCTCTCTGAAACAGAAGAGGTGTTTTTACAAGTAGTAGATAGGTAGGTAGTAGTATTTATCTTTAGCCGGCCGCGTTGCCATCGCCCTGCTTGGCATCGTCGTTGCGGATACTTTTCTTGCGGCGCGGCTTGCTTTGTTCCATTTTGCCGAAGCGATAATCGAGTGTTACCCGCAGCCCGCGGTTATAGTTGTTGATGCGTATGTGCTGCTCGTAGGCTGTTTTGTTGATATCGGTGGCCGGGTTAATCACATCGTTCTTCATGCGCATGCTGGCCCGGAACGGGTTGTCGAGGCCCACGCTGATGCCGCCTTTTTTATCGAATAGCTCCTTTTTGAACGCCAGCGTGTGGTACGAGAAGGAGTTGAACATGCCCAGCAGCTGCACGCGGCGGGAGTTAAAGCCCCCGTTAAACTGCGCACTAAACCCTTTGCCAAAGTCGTAGGACGAATTGGCGTTAATGTTATACATCCAGCCGCTGTTGCTCACATAGGCGCTCTTCAGGTCCACAAAGTAAACGTTGGCGCTGCCGCCTACCGTCCAGGCATTAGTTGGCTTGGTATTGCCGAACAGGCTCATGCCGTAGGTCTTGTTTTTGGCGATGTTGTCGAAGGTGAGCGTCGTGATCGGCTCGTTCTTCTCATCCTGATCGATGCGGGCTACGGTTTCGATGGCATTGTCCGTCTGGCGCATGTAGAGCGTAGCGTTCAGCGAGGTCGTGTTAAAGTACGTGCTGTAGCCCAGCTCATAGAGGTTGGTCAGTTCCGCGTCCAGGTTCGGGTTACCCTGCACGGCCGTGTTGGAGGTCTGCTTCTGCAGGTACGGGTTCAGGAAGTTGAATGATGGGCGCTGGATCCGCTGAGTGAAATTGGCCTTGAACGTGTGTTTGCTCTTGTACGTGTACGAGAAAGCCAAGCTCGGCACAAAATTACTGTAGTTATCGGTAAACTGCAGCGTATCCGATTTCAGGTCGCCCACAATGTCGGTGTATTCGTAGCGGCCGCCCAGTTTCACATTCACCAGCTTTTTCAAGGTAAAGCCATAGGTCAGGTACGAGGCGTATACATCCTGGCCATACTTAAATATGGAAGTGTTGACAGTTTCCTTATTGGTAAGCACGTCGCGTTCGTTGGTGAAGCCATCACTGGCCACATCCCGGAAAATGGATTTTGCGCCTACTTCCAGAGTTGTCTTATTTTCGAAGGGGTGCGTGTAATCAGCCTGGAAGGTCAGCTCGTCGTTGGCACCCTCGTTGTTGTTGCGCTGCAGGTAAAAAGGCGCTTCGCCCGCGGTGTAGCGGTCCTGGTTGTTGCGGGTATCCGCATCGGTGGTAGAATACTGCGAGAGGATGGCCAGTTCCTGCTGCGGCTTTTTAAACTGGTGCGTAAAGTCCAGGTTATAGTCCACGCCCTGGCGCTGGTTACGGTTGCGCACATCGTTCAGAAAGCTGCTTTTCAGCTCCTCGTCTTTGATAAAGGATGAAAGCTGGTCGTTCTGCATCTTAAAGGTGCCCCCGTTCAGGCGCACGCTGCCCGACACGCTGTTCTTAGGCGTGATATCGTAATCGAAGCCTAGCTGGCCGCCTCGGAAGGTGCCATTTATCTGGGTTTCGCCGCTTTGCAGGCTCACCGTGCCCGAGTCCGGTACAATGATCGTGTTGATCATATCGCCCTTGTTGTAGAACATGTTCTGGCTCATATTGGCATTGATGCCAAATTTGCCGCGGCGCACGCTCAGGCTGGCATTGCCATTGCTGGAACGGGTACCGGCTGTAACGGATGCCGAGCCGCTCACGCCCTGCAGGCCTTCTTTTTTGGTGATGATGTTGATGATACCGGCTGTGCCTTCGGCGTCATACTTGGCCGAGGGGCTGGTGATCACTTCCACCGATTTGATCTGGTCGGCCGGGATCTGCTTCAGGGCGTCAGCCACATTGCCGGCCATGATGGACGACGGCTTGTTGTTGATGAGAATGCGCACGTTGCCCGAGCCGCGCAGCTGCACGTTGCCATCCGTATCCAGCGAAAGCGAAGGCACTTTCTGAAGCACATCGGAGGCGTTGCCGCCTGCGTTCGTAATGTCTTTCTCGGCGTTGTATACCATGCGGTCGATCTTCTCTTCCACCAGGGGCTTTTCGCCGGTCACCACCACTTCACTCAGCTTTTTGGTATCGGAGGCAAGCGTTACAGTGCCTACATTGATGTCGGCATTGTCGGTGCTTACCGTTACGTTCTCCACCGCCTGAAGCTGGTAACCCAGAAACGATACATTGAGTTTATACTTGCCGGCAGCCACTTTGTTGATGGTAAAACGGCCTTTGTCATCTACCATGGCGCCGTCAACCGGTTTGCCCGTGCTCAGGTTAATGAGGGCAACGGTGGCAAACTCGATGGGCTGTTTGGTGTCGGCATCGAGCACGGTGCCGCTGATGCGGCCATTGCCTTTGGGCGCGGTGGTGCCGGGTATCGCGGCTTGCTGTTGTTGGGGTTGGTTAGGAGTCTGGGCCAGCACCGCAGTGGTGCTCAGTCCCAGCAAAACCAGGAGTACACTTTTTTTCATAATTTTTATTTCTGGGAGTAGGGTAGGAGCAGGGCTTGTTTGCCGGGCCTGCAAGTATAAAGGCCCGTTAGCTGCGTCTGTCTGTGCTTCTTCACATAACAAAGTAAACCCACATTTTTTAACTGCTAAAACAGATTATACTAATCAGGCTCCTTTCTATATGAAAAGGCACGGGAACCCGATAAGCCGTTGGTCGTGCTCAAAGGCTGTTTTGTCGGTGTGGATAAGGAAAGTTTGGTTATAAAGCCATGCCACACCTTGCAGCGCCAAATTAAAACGCTTCGTCGGTGGCTATACTTTGCCCGCCGGCGAAGCGCTTTAGCTGCAAAAGAGCCGGTATGCCTGCAAGCCTTTGGCTACCTGCACCAGCGTGTCTGCGCCTGGGAAGAATTATAGTTGAGACGGTAAGAGGTCATTGATACGGACGCTGTAGATGTTGCCCAGGCCATTTTCATAACTCAGCAGCTCGCGTTCCAACTGTCGGGCATTTGCCCGTTTCGTGCGTGGCGCCGGCGGCACAGGGGCACGGCTTGTAAAGTATAAAACTGTACCATCGGGCGAGAGGCCTGCCTGTCCTGCGCCACCTGCGCCGTTTACGTTTGGTCCCAGGGCCTGAGGCTCACTCCAGCCATCCCCCTGCCGAAAACTTATGTAGAGTGCTGCCCCAGGTGTTGCGCCCCGGTTCTGGATGCTGAAAACCAGGAAACTGCCATCCGGCGCAACCATCGGGTCCAGATCGCGGAACTGGCTGTTGTTAAACGGGAGCTTTTCAGGTGAAGTGGCCGTGTTGCCGGTTACTTTGCAGCGGTACAGTTCGGAGTCGCGGCCTTCGGTGGCGCTGAAGTAAAGATAGCCATCGGAGGAGGCGGACGGGTAAAAAACAGCTTCCATCTGGTTTTGTGGTCCTTCCAGCAATTGCGGTGCTTCCCAGCCCTTGTTGTTTTGGCTACGCTCGCAGAACCAGATGCTGTACGTGCCGGCCGCTTTGCCCGCCACAGGCCTGTCGGAAATAAAGTATAAGAGGTTTCCGCCCGGTGCAATTGCAGGGTCGGTGTCGCGGTAGATGCCTGAAAAACCGGCAACCTGCGGCTGGCTTCAGGTGCCGTCTTTGCCTTTTTTGCTTTCCATCAGCGTAATGTGCGCCCAGTTGATGGTGGCCCGGGAGAAGTATAAGGTGTTGCCATCCGGGGTGAAGGTGGCGTTAAACTCGTGGCCGCCGGCCGAAACGATGCCAGGTGCAAAGATAGTGGGCTGCGCAGCCGGGGCGCTAAGTGCCGGCCCGTTCTGGGCAGCGGCTGCCAGCGGAAAAACAGCCAGCAAAAGGAACTGAACAATTTTTTTCATAGGTAGAGAAAGTGCTTTGCGGCAAAATAAGCGGATGCAAGCCACAATCCGGCAAGTTTTAGATAAGCTGCCGTGTTCCCGCTACTGAAGCAGATTTTTCACCGACAGAACCTTTCCCTGATTCATACCATACCGACGTTGCCTCCTGGTTGCTCGGCTAGCGCAGTACCTGCTTTTAAGTTAAAGGTAGGTTAACTGCTTATAGGTGTCTTTCACTAAACCGGGCACTTTGCTTTGTATCAGTGGCCCCGCACTATTACCTTTAGCGGTGCATAGCTTCCGGAATGCTTCTCCTGAGCTGCCGATCGGTTGAAAAGCCACAAGTATGGAGAAACGACAACAGCATTACCTGCCTGACAGGCGCTGCGCAACAGGGGCTTTGCACCATTTAATTATCACAAATAAACTGTTAACCCATGTCTGATCAGGAAACAAAAGCCATCCGGCTTCAGGCCAAACGCTCCCAGAACCGCGAGCATTCGGTGCCACTATATTTAACATCCAGCTTTATGTTTGACGATGCCGAACAGGCACGTGCTGTTTTTGCCGATGAAGAGGAGGGTAGCATCTATTCGCGCTACTCCAACCCCAACGTAGACGAGTTGCTCGAGAAGGTCTGCTACCTGGAACATGCCGAGGATGGTTTTGCCTTTGCATCGGGAATGGGCGCGGTGTTTGCCAGCCTGGCAGCTCTGCTCCAGTCCGGCGACCACGTGCTGGCCTGCCGGGCCGTGTTCGGCTCCACGCACCAGCTGCTTACAAACATTCTGCCCAAGTGGGGCATTACGCATTCGTATGCCGACGCCAACAAACCGGAAGAGTGGGAGAGCCTGATCACGCCGGCTACCAAGCTCATCCTAATCGAAACTCCTTCCAACCCCGGTCTCGAACTCATTGACCTGGAATGGCTCTGCGCCCTCAAACAGAAGTATAATTTGATCCTGGTGGTGGATAATTGCTTTGCCACACCGGTGCTGCAAACCCCCATCGACTACGGCGCCGACCTGGTGGTGCACTCGGCTACGAAGTATTTCGACGGACAGGGACGTGTGCTGGGCGGCATGGCTGTGGGCAGCAAAGAGCTCATTGCCCCGATCCGCTATTTTGCGCGCCATACCGGTCCGGCGCTGTCGGCTTTTAACGCCTGGATCTTATCCAAGAGCCTTGAAACGCTGACCTTGCGCGTGGAGAAGCACTGTGAGAACGCCCTGCAGCTGGCGCAGGCCCTGGAAGGAAACGCTACGCTGGAAGCAGTGCGCTACCCATTCCTGCCTTCGTTTCCGCAGTATGCGCTGGCAAAAAAGCAGATGCGGCTGGGCGGCGGCATCATCACCATCACGGTAAAAGGCGGCTACGAGGCTGCCCGCCAGTTTATCGATCACCTGCAACTGGTCAGCATCACCTCCAACCTGGGCGACACCCGCACCATCGCTACGCACCCAGCCTCTACCACGCACTCCAAACTCACCGAAGCCGAACGGCAGGCAACCGGTATCACGCCTGGGCTGGTGCGCATTTCCGTTGGCCTGGAAAGTATAAATGATATCATCCAGGATATAACCCAGGCACTGGGGAAAGTACAGGTATAAAAGCCCGCTCCGAAGACTTCGCAGTGTGCGCACCTGCGCCGATGTCTTTCGGGGGTTCCTGCGAATGTCTGGTGGGTCGGCTGTTGCTTCTTGCCCAGACGCTCGCGGGTCTCCGAGACACCGCGAGGTCTTTGGAGCTGCTGTGGTTACTTCGGCAGGTATAGCGGCAAGTATAAAAGGCGTTCGTCAGAACGCCTTTTATGCTTTGCAAGGATACTTCTGCTAACCGGCGCGGCTTAGGCCTGCAACTTGGACGGATTTACTTCGAATGAATGCGTAATAGTGGCCGTTTTGTAAAGGATGGCGGCTACGGAGCAATATTTGTCGAGCGAGAGGTCGATGGCTTTGCGCACTTTTTCCTCGTCCAGCGGCCCTCCTAGTATAAAATGGATGTGGATGGACTCGAACAGGGAAGGCACCTGACCCTCCATCCGCGCTGCATCCACTTTTATGTTGAATGAATCGATCTGCTGGCGCTGCTTTTTCAGGATCTGGATGATGTCGATGGCGCTGCAGCCGCCCAGGCCCATGAGCAAAAGCTCCATCGGGCGGGCGCCGGCCTCATGGCCGCCGATCTGCGGGGAGCCATCGATGTTTATTGTTACGCCAGCTGCTCCGGTGGCCTCGAAATGGAAATCCTGGTCTACGCGTGTTAAGTTTACCTGCATGGTATAAATCAATAGATACGTTACAAAGGTACGGAACCGGGCCGAACCGGAATAATATTTTTGGCAGTTGCGCCTGCTGCCGGCTTTCCGGACAACAAGCTCTTATGCCGCTTTGTTATACTTGCCCTTGCCGCCAGGGCCGGCGCTACGCCGCCATCCCGGTTACATACTTCACCAGCGAGCGCTTGGCAATAGGCAGCAGCGACTGCTCCAATGGCACTGGAATTTTAGATACCGCCACAAAGGTAGCCGGGTTGGGCAGCTCCTGTCGCTCGCGCAATAGCTGCACTTTCAGGTTTTCGTGGGTTTGCGTCAGGCCACGGCGCACGATCTGCAGCAGCTCAGTATGGATGCCCCGGTATCTTTCATAGGTGTTTTCGAACATGGTAATGCGGTAGACATACACCTGCGTTTCGGTACCCGGAAATGCCTCCAGAAACAGGTAGCCTTCGTTGCGGTACATGGGCGTAATGCCCACAGGGCTCAGCTCGAGGTGGCGCTCCACAAACTCGTAGAGCTCTTTGCCTTCTTCGAGGGTGCTTGTAAAAAGCGGCGCGGCAAACTCAATGATCTCGGCCAGCTGCTGCATGGTTTCATCGTCCTGCACGATCTTTTCATACACCAGCTCGAGCTTCTCGAAATCGGCCCGGCTGATGCGCTGCGGAAACGACTCGTAAACCAGCTGCTTGTGCGCCTTTACCTGCAGCAGGTTGCGGTAATGCATGATCAGATCAGAGAAAACGGGGTAAAGGCGCTGCTTGCCGAACTCGGATTTTGCCGCCTGCAGGTAAGCCAGCAGCAGGTACTTTTTATACTCAAAATCAATGAGTCCTTCGGTAAGCCAGTTGACAGGGAGGGTGTTCATAAGCCTTCAACTTTAGAGGTTATACTTGCTGTATTAAACGAAGAGAACATTAAATTAGGTAAGGGCAGCAGGAAGGAAATTTGGGGCCTGCGCCGGCAAGGTATCCTGAAATAGTGAAATATCGGCCTGCTACTGCAGCAAAAGCCAGACTAACCAAAGTGGTAGCTTTTCGTTAAAATGACCATACCAGCAGGAAGCGGCAGCGCTGCTTTGGCCGGTAAGATGAAACTTTACCCTTATACGATTTAAATACAGGAGCTATGAATTACACAGAGAACTTTGAAGGCATAAAATTAGATGTGCAGGCCGTGGATATTTCTATTTCGGATGGCATCCAGCAAAGTGTACGCGACACCATCAGCAAGATAAAGCGCTTTACCAAGAACATTGATTCAGTGGATGTATACTTCAAAGAAGAAGCCAGCCAGTCCACTAATCAGAAAAGTGTGCGGATGCGCGTAGGCGTGCCCGGCAATGATTTGTTTGCACAGGACGAAGGCGATAACTGGTACGAGCTGCTGAAGAATGTGGAAGAAAAACTCAGACGCCAGCTCGAAAAAAGATAAGGATAGACACGTACAAAAAAGGCGCTGCTTCGGTAGCGCCCTTTTTCTTCTACCATTGCAAAAAAACAAAACGCCTTCCTGCTACACGTGCAGGAAGGCGTTTATACTGACAGGCTTGTTATACTTACCCGAAGATCTCGTTGAGCAAACCGGCCAGGTGCACGCCGCCTTTCAGCAATTGCTCGTTCAGGGTGGCCAGGTGGTCGTAGTTATACTTGTAGCTCAGCTTTTGTTCGGGCTGCAGCTCGGCGTAAAGTTTGTTGCTGATCTGGTAGGAGTCGAAGAGCCACTGGCTGACCGGCTGCTGCTGCCAGGCTTTGCGCTGGGCTTTGGTGGTGTGGTTCAGGGCCGTGCTGTATTCGGTGTAGCTGAGTTCCTGGCTCTCGACAAGCTGCTCGTCCCAGAGGCGGTGCAGGTTGGTGGGCTGGTTAAACCAGAAAAGCTTGATCTTGTTGCCGCCTAGATCTTCGGCGTGCCCCGTATGCATGGGCTGGTGTATGTCGCCGGCCAGGTGCACAAGCAGGCGCAGGTACATTTGCTGTTTTTCTTTGGGCAGCTGCTTGTTCTTCAGCTCCTTTACCAGAAAGGTCAGCTTGGTATAGGCATCTGTCACTGTATCCTGGGCAAGGTAGCGGCCCATCTGGTCGTAGGTAAGCCCCTGTTCAAAATTAACATAATGCCACGGTCCGAGGTAATCGTAGGCCGGGTCAGACTTCACAAAATCCGCCCAGTTACTAGCGATGGCCAGCGATTCGGTGCCCAGAATTTTGCGTACCTGCTTTTCAGCCTTGCGGCTTAGGTTGCGCTCTGCAATTTCGCCTACAATGCGGTGCCCCAGCAATCCCCAGGCCATGGACTGGAACGGAAGGTAGCAGAAAAGGCCTGCCAGCAGTAATTTTTTAAAGGTGCTCAATGCCATGAAAGTGCGTGCTAAAGTTGATTGGTTACGTATGGATGCAAAAGTAGGGAAGTATAGCCGGAAGTTTAAATAATTAGCAGGTAAATGCGTTAAGTATAAATCATACTTGGAAGCGTGCAGCTGTCAGGCTGCTCTGGCTTCAGCTCCTTGCCCAATACCCGGAATGCTGTTTTTTTCAGCGATATACACGTAAAAGTGAGCACTTGCTGCAGGGTTACTTGCCTGATTAAAGTATTTTTCTTAAACTTAGAGGATGTTTGAACATGTAAGCGAACGCCTGCCGATAGCGCTCACAGGTATGGCCGGTGCCCTCCGCCCCGGATGTATGCCTGGTCCCCGCGTTGTTGCGGACTTTTTGCCGGTAAGTGTCTCCGGCTGATCTTGTTTTACCTGCTATAACAGCCTTATCTTAGTACCCGCTTTCATAGACCATTGCCTAAAAAACCCTTATCAACATGATAAATAAGAATGCAGTAAACAAGCTTCTCTCCGTGCTGGTGATGAGCATTGTATTGCTTAGCTCGTGTAGCAGCAAACGCTCCGAGAAGCCTAAGATCCTGGTTTTCAGTAAGACCAGCGGCTGGCATCATACCTCCATCCCGGCCGGAAATGCAGCCCTTCTGAAGCTGGGAGCCGAAAATGGCTTTTTGGTGGACACCACCACCAACCCTGCTTTTTTTAACGAAGATACCTTAAAGCAGTACAGCGCCGTAGTGTTTCTGAACACCACCGGCGAGGTGCTCAACAACTACCAGGAAGCCGATTTTGAGCGCTACATTCAGGCGGGCGGCGGCTTTGTGGGCATCCACTCGGCTACCGATACTGAGTATAACTGGGGCTGGTATGGTCGGCTGGTAGGTGGCTACTTTAACGGCCATCCGCAGATCCAGGAGGCTGTGATCAAAGTGGTGGACAAAAAGAACCCGGCCACGGAGCACCTGCCCGATACCTGGAAGCGCACCGACGAATGGTATAACTTCAAGCAGCTGAACCCCGACAACAAGGTGCTGCTCACGATTGATGAAAGTACCTACCAGGGCGGCACCAATGGCGCCAACCACCCCATGGCCTGGTACCACGACTTCGACGGCGGCCGCGCATTTTATACTGCACTGGGCCACACCGATGAGTCTTACCAGGACCCTTTGTACCTGAAGCATATTTTAGGAGGCATCCAGTATGCCATCGGCCATAACCTGGAAGGCGATTATGGCCAGGTGAAAACGCAGCGGGTGCCGGAAGAAAACCGTTTTGTACGGACGGAGCTATCGGTAGGCAAGTTTTTTGAGCCCACCGAAATGACGATCCTGCCGGATGAGGATATCCTGGTGGCGCAGCGCCGCGGCGAGCTGATGCTCTACGATCATAAGACGAAAGACGTAAGGCAGGTAGGCGCGCTGGATGTATACTATAAAACAGGCATCGATGGCGTGAATGCCGAGGAAGGTATTTTAGGCCTGGCCGCCGACCCGAACTTTAAAAAGAACAACTACATTTACATGTTCTACAGCCCGGCCGATACGTCGGTGAACCGCCTTTCGCGGTTTGTTTTCAAAAACGGGAAGCTCGACAACGCATCCGAAAAGGTGATGCTGCAGTTCTATTCGCAGCGCCAGATCTGCTGCCATACCGGCGGCTCCATTACCTTCGGGCCTGGCAACATGCTTTACTTGTCTACCGGCGATAACTCGACACCTTTTGATGAGAAGAACCAGGCTTATGTCAGCCATGGCTACGCGCCGCTGGACGATCGCCCGGGCCACGAGCAGTTCGACGCCCGTCGTTCCTCCTCTAACTCCAACGACCTGCGTGGCAAGATCCTTCGCCTGAAAATAAATGAAGATGGCACCTACGATATCCCGGACGGCAACCTGTTCCCGAAGGGCACGGCTAACACGCGTCCCGAGATCTATACCATGGGCCACCGCAACCCGTACCGCATTTCGGTAGATCAGAAGAATGGCTTCCTGTATTGGGGCGAAGTAGGACCGGATGCCGCTGCAGATAGCCTGGAAACGCGCGGACCCAAAGGCTATGATGAGGTGAACCAGGCCCGCAAAGCCGGCTATTTCGGCTGGCCGCTGGTAATTGGCAATAACTATCCTTACCACGAGTATAACTACGGCACCGGTAAGTCCGGGGCGGCTATTAACCCGGCCAGGCCCGTAAACAACTCGGCCAACAATACCGGTATTAAGCAGCTTCCGCCCGCGCAGCCGGCTTTTATCTGGTATCCTTACAATGATTCTCCTGACTTTCCGGAACTAGGCTCCGGCGGCCGCAACGCCATGGCGGGCCCGGTATACTATACCGATATGTTTCCGAAAGAGACGCGCTATGCCGACTACTACAACGGCAAGCTGTTTATCTACGACTGGATCCGTAACTGGATAAAAGTGGTAACCATGACACCAAACGGCGACCTGGATAAGATCGAGCCGTTTATGCCGGGCACAAAACTTCATAGTCCGATCGATATGGAAGTGGGTCCGAATGGCAAAATTTACGTGCTCGAATATGGCTCCGGCTGGTTCTCCAAGAACGATGATTCCGGCCTTTCCCGCATCGATTACCTGGCCGGAAACCGTCCGCCGAAAATTACGGAGCTGACCGTGGACAAGACCAGCGGCAAATTGCCTTTAACGGTAACAGCCAACGTAAACGTGAGCGACCCTGAAAAGGACAAGCTGCGCTATATCTGGCAGGTAGATAAAACCACGAAAGAAACCACTACCCCCACGCTGGCTTATACTTTTAAAGAAGCCGGCGACCACGCCATCAGCGTAAAGGTGCTGGATGAAGAGAAAGCGGAAGCCGAAAGCAGCGTAACCACCGTGTATGCCGGCAACGAGCAGCCCAAGGTGGCCATAGCCCTGCAGGGCAGCCCTAGTTTCTACTTTGGCAACAGCCCTGTAAAATACGCGGTAAGCGTAACAGATGCCGACGGCAACGTGGACATGAAAAACCTGTATGTATCCACGGATTATATTACGGGCAGAGACCTGGCCGGCGCTTCGATGGGCCATCAGGTGGTTTCGGCTGAGATCCTGGGCAAGAACCTGATGCTGAGCCTGGATTGCAAAGCATGCCATGCCATAACGGAGAAATCCATTGGCCCGGCGTATACCCAGGTAGCCAAGCGTTACCAGAACAACCCCAAGGCCATGGACCACCTGACCAACAAGATCATCAAAGGCGGAAGCGGGGTATGGGGAGAAGCCAATATGCCGGCGCATCCTAACCTGAGCCAGGCAGATGCCCGCCAGATCGTGCAGTGGGTTATGTCGCTGAACGATGCCGGAAAAGCAAAACAATCGCTGCCAGCCACAGGCGCGGTGGTGCCGAAAGTGGATCCGAAGCAACAGCAGAACTCCGTGATCAAGCTGGCCGCTACCTACACCGATCAGGGTGGGGCTGGCGTACGTCCGCTCACCGATTCAAAAGTGATCTACCTGCGCAGAAGTACGCTGCAGCCCGGCGACTTCAGCGAAGCCAAAGGCTTTGCCGGCAAAGAAAGAGATGGCGGCCATTACGCTATTTTCCCGGCAGAAGAAGGATGGCTGCAGGTGCAGCAGATCGACCTGGCCGGCATCAGCAGCCTCCAGCTCAATGCGCTGAGCGATGGCAGCACGAGCCGCTACAAAATAGAGGTACACCTGGGCAAGCCGAACGGTAAAAAGATCGGTGAAAGCGAAATAGCGTTCAGCAAGGACAGTAAAGTAACCACCACTATTCCGTTGCAGGCTACCGGCGGCAAACCGGAAGATGTGTACATTGTGGTGCGCCCGATGGGGGCCGCTGAAGGCAACAAACCGCTCCTGCAAACGGTGCAGTTCATAGCCGGCGCTAACTCCTGATCTGGCTGACTAAAAACGAAATCTTTTTTTATTTTAAAAACGGCCCTGCTTCTTTCCGGAGCAGGGCCGTTTTGTTTTATAGGTTCGGGTAGCCCTGCCATACTTTCGGGGCAGTTTAATTCAACCATTCTCTCTTTCCGGCGGTACACTAGGGGTAAACCAATTGCTTATGATGCCACAACCCGACAACCCGACCCTGCTATATGTGACCAACCCCATGTGTGCCTGGTGTTACGGATTTACGCCTGTCGTGCGCCGGCTGCGGGCCCTCTGGCATGGCCGCCTGAATGTGCGGGTGCTGCCGGGCAACCTGCAGGCGCATGCTTCCGAGCCACTGCTGCCGGAGCAAAAGCAACAGCTGGCCCTGAGCTGGCACCGGGTGCAGGAGCGCACGCAACTACCCTTCGATTATCGCTTTTTTTTGCAGCCCAACTTTGTTTATAACACGGAACCTGCCTGCCGCGCCCTGCTTTGCGTGCGCCTGTTGCGCCCGGTGCTTACCTTGGAGGTTTTGCGGGCCATGCACTCTGCATTTTACGCCGATGGCCTGGATCTGACAGACACAGCTGTGCTGGTGCGCCTGGTGGGCCTGTTCGGCATTTCCGAAAACCTGTTTCTCACCCTCTTCGAGTCGGAGGAAATCATGGGGCAGTTGGAGGAAGAGTTTGACTATGTGGCGCAGATCGGGGGCAACCGCTTTCCGAGTGTCTTCCTGGCTACCGCGCATGGGGCGGAGCTGTTAACGCAGGGTTTCTGTGCCCTGGATGAGCTGGAACAGCGCTTGCTCCTGCGGCTGGAACGGCGATAGGGTGCAAGGGACTGTTTTGCCGGCACCTTCCTCTTTTCTGCTCTTCCCAACACCGTAGAATCGTGGTGCTAACCTGCTGAGAATAGTATAAATAGGGGTTAATTTAGTTGAAAAAGAAGCTGTTGCCTTTTGTTATAATATTAAAAATTCCTTATATTTGAGCATTAAAGTTCTTTCGCTTTACAAGAGCTTTTACCTTTATGAGAAGCAAGGCAACAGCAAACCAGGTCGACGATTATCTCGAAAAACTTACTCCTGAAAAAAGATTATTGGCACAGGAAGTCCGGCGTATTATCCACGGCGCTGTCGCCCACCTGGAAGAATGCGTGCGGTGGGATAGCGCCTGTTATTTTTTCTATGGACCGGTGTGTTATTTTGCCTCTTCGCGCAGTGGTATCCACTTCGGCTTTTTCCGCGGAAAGGAGCTCTCTGATTCGGCCCGCCGCCTGGTGAGCCGCAACGGCCAAACCCCGCATATTAAGATCCGCACCCTCGAAGACATCAACGAAGGCTACTTTGCTGACCTGGTGCGCGAGGCAGTGTTGCTCAATCAAAACTAAATAAGCGGGCCGCAGCTCTGGTGGCTGCCTTCCTGGCCTGGTACTTCCAGTTCTATGGTTACATGGCTGATGGCCATCTCAGCCATGGCTGCCCGCACCTGTTGCTTTATCGCTTCTCCTTCCTGCAGTGGCAGGTCTGCAGCAACCACGGCATGCAAGGTAAGGATGTGGTAGCTGCCATCCAGCGTCCAGGCATGCAAGTCGTGCACCGAGCGGATGCCGGGCAACTTCTCCAGCTGTTCCTGCACCTGCGCCATGTCCAGTTGTAGGGGAGTGCCTTGCAGTAATATCTTCATACTCTGGCGCAGATTCCGGATCACATTGTAGAGCACATACCCCGTGATGCCCAGCGAGAGCAAAGGGTCAATCACCGGGAAATCAAAAAAGTAGAGGATAATACCGCCCACCAGTACGGCCACCCAGCCTAACACATCCTCCAGCAAATGCAGCCGCACCACGCGCTCATTGAGCGAACTGCCACCTTTCAGGCGCAGAACCGCCGCCCCGTTTACTACAATACCCAGCACCGCAAAGCCCATCATCCCGGTGGCATTAACCGGCTCGGGATGAAAGATGCGCGGAATAGCATTATACAGCACCACAATGGAGCCTACCAGCAGCACTACCGAATTGATCACAGCTCCCAACAGCGAAAAGCGCTTGTAGCCAAACGTATAATGCTGGTCGCGACCGCGCCTTGCCAACTTTTCAAAATACCAGGCTAGCCCCAGCGACAATGAATCGCCCAGGTCGTGCAGCGCATCCGACAAAATCGCCATGCTGTTGATCCACAGGCCGCCAACCAACTCCAGGACCGTAAAGCCCAGGTTCAGGAAAAAAGCTACTTTAATGTTTTGGCCGGCATGATGGTGATGGTGGTCTGAATGGTCGTGGTGTGCGTGTGCCATATTTGATGAAACGGTATACTGAAGCCATAGGATATGCCCGCCAGGAGCCGGCAACAACAGCGTAAGCTAGTAAATTTAACGCTGCTTCGTACATTTACACGACCGGCAAGTATAAAAAGGCAAAATAGCAGCCTTTGCCCTGCAGCCCAAATTGAGACACGCATGAGAATATTGCTGATTGAGGATGAGCCCAAAGTAGCTTCTTTTATCAAAAAAGGGCTGGAGGAACAGACCTATGAGGTGGACCAGGCCTACGATGGCACGTTTGGCGTAAAGCTGGCGCTGCAGCACGACTACGACCTGGTGCTGCTCGACATCATCCTGCCCCATATGAGCGGGCTGGATGTGTGCCGCGAGATCCGCAGGCACAACCCCGGCATTGCCATCCTGATGCTGACTGCCCTGGGCACGACCGATGATAAAATTACCGGCCTGGATGCCGGCGCCGACGACTACCTGACCAAGCCTTTCGAGTTTAAAGAACTGCTGGCCCGCATCCGGGCGCTTACCCGCCGCGGCTCGGAAAGCAGCAATGGCGAAAAACTAAGTATAGCCGATCTGGAAATGGACCTGGTGAAGAAAACCGTCACCCGCGGCGGCAACCCCATCAGCCTGACCGCCCGCGAATTTGCCCTGCTTTACTTCCTGCTGCGCAACCAGAACAGGGTGGTGTCGCGGGTGGATATTACCGAACAGGTATGGGAAACATCCTTTGATACGGGTAGCAACGTGATAGACGTGTACATCAACTTCCTGCGTAAAAAGATTGACAAAGGGCACCAGACCCGGCTGATCCATACTTTGGTGGGCATGGGGTACGTGCTCAAAGTACAGGAGGAAGCATGACGATCCGCTCGAAGCTAACCCTGCAGTTTGCCAGCATTTTTGCCCTGATCCTGGTGCTGTTTTCGCTGGTGATTTACTACTTCACCTCCCTATACCGGCAGGATGATTTTTATAAGCGCATCGAGCGCCGCGCCTACATCATGGCGCATCACTTTTTAGAAGCCGACGAGGTAGATGCCACCAAGCGGCACCACAACGAGGTGTTGTACTACCAGGTGCTGCCGCATGAGGCGGTGCGCATTTACCGCACGGATGGCCGTTTATACCTGGCGGAAGGCGAAGGCAACCTGGGGGTGGACCGCAGGCAACTGGCCGAGATCGTGCAGAAAAAAGAAGTGCGCTTTTCGGAAGGCGTGCGGCAGGTGGTCGGTATCTATTACCCGGATAACGAGGGTGATTTTGTGGTGCTTTCTTCTTCCGTAGACGAGTACAGTTTGCAGAAACTGCAGCACCTGGAAGTGATCCTGGTGGTGGGCTTCCTGGGGTCGATGGTGGTGGTGCTGCTGGCCGGCTGGGTCTTTTCGAAACAAGCCATGCGCCCCATCATCAAGGTGGTGAGTGAGGTGGAAAAGATCAGCGCCTCGGACCTGCACATGCGTCTGAGCAATGCCGCGGGTAAAGACGAGGTGTCGCACCTGGCCCAGACTTTTAACAAGATGCTCGACCGCCTGGAGCTGGCTTTCGAGATGCAGAGCACTTTTGTGTCTAATGCCTCGCACGAGCTGCGCACGCCACTCACCGCCATGATGGGCGAGTTGGAAGTGGCCCTGATGAAACCGCGCGAGCCGCAGGAATACCGGCGCGTGCTGCAATCCATCCTCGAAGATGCCCGCTTGTTGACCGAGCTCTCCAACGGCCTGCTACAGATTGCGCAGGCAAGTATAGACGCCTCCAAGATAAAGCAGCATTACCTCCGTTTTGATGAGCTGGTATGGATGGCCCGCGAGCAAGCGTTAAAACGCCAGCCCAATGCCCGCATCGAGATCGACTTTGCCAATGTGCCCGAGGAGGAAGACCGCCTGGTGGTGAAGGGCAACGAAGCACTGCTGCTGATCGCGGTAGTGAATGTGCTGGAAAACGCCCTGAAATTCTCGCCGCAGGACCGGCGCAGCATAAGTTGCCAGCTGGAAGTATCGCGCCACGAGATAGCCTTGCGGGTGCGGGACAAAGGCCTCGGCATTATGCCCGAAGACCTGAAGCATGTGTTCGTGCCTTTTTTCAGGGCTGAGAACGTGCGCAACATCACCGGACACGGGATCGGGCTGCCCCTGGCCGAGCGCATCCTGAAACTGCACCGCGGCACCATTTCCGTGGATTCTAAAATAAGCGAAGGGACCGAAGTCACCATCACCCTGCCGCAGGCCTATACCTTTATTCCGCCCGCCCGCTGATTTTAATCGGATTTTAATGTGGTTTTAATTCCGGCTTAATGTGGCCCCGGTAAGTTTGTAACAGAAAGGCTGCGGAGGCAACAACTCCCTGCCATACTTACAAACACTAGCATTAGTCGGAATACAGATGAAAGAAAATACAAATTTACCGGGTTATCTGGCCAATCTCGGGAAGGACATACCTGCCGGACTGGTGGTCTTTTTTGTCGCGCTGCCGCTTTGCCTCGGCATCTCGCTGGCCTCCGGGGCGCCGCTCTTCTCGGGCATTGTGACCGGCATTGTGGGCGGCCTGGTGGTAGCCTGGCTCAGCGGCTCCCAGCTTAGCGTGAGTGGCCCGGCCGCCGGCCTTACCGTGATCGTGCTGAACGGCATCGAAACGCTGGGCTCCTTTGATGCTTTCCTGCTGGCGGTGGTGCTGGCGGGTGTCATTCAACTGGGGCTGGGCTTTTTTAAGGCCGGCATTATCGGGTTATACTTCCCATCGTCCGTTATCCGGGGCATGCTGGCTGCCATTGGCCTGATCCTGATCCTGAAACAGATCCCACATTTTCTGGGTGCCGATGAAGATTTCTTTGGCGAGATGCAGTTCTTCCAGCCGGACGGCCGCACCACGTTTTCTGAGATCGGCCATGCCTTTGCCAGCATTGAACTAGGCGCGTTGCTGATCGGCGTTATCTCGCTGGGGCTGCTGCTGGTCTGGGATCAGCCTGCCTTAAAGCGCTTTAAGTTCTTTAAGCTGATACCAGGTGCGCTGGTGGTGGTGTTGCTCTCTATCGGGATCAATGCGCTGTTCGTTCACTTTATGCCGGCGCTTGCCGTGGCAAGCAGCCACCTGGTAAAACTGCCGGTAATCGACGGCCTGGGTGACCTGAGCAAAGAGCTGCGCTTTATGAGCTTCGATCAGATCACCAATCCTGCCCTGTATGTGGTGGCCTTTACCATTGCCATTGTGGCCAGCCTGGAAACCTTGCTGAGCGTGGAAGCCGTGGATAAGCTGGACCCGCACAAGCGCCGCAGCAATACCAACCGCGAACTAAAGGCACAGGGCATCGGCAACATGGTGAGCGGCCTGCTGGGTGGCCTGCCTATGACGGCGGTGATCGTGCGCAGCTCGACCAACGTGGCCGCAGGCGGGCAAACGCGGGTAGCCGCTTTTGTGCATGGGGTTTTCCTGCTGCTGTCGGTGTTGTTTCTGGCCGCTTTCATGAATCAGATCCCGCTCTCGGCACTGGCGGCCGTGCTGCTCATCGTGGGCTTTAAACTCACCAAACCAAGCCTGTACAAAGGGCAGTTTAAGCTGGGTTGGGAGCAATTTATACCTTTCCTAGTAACGGTGGTGGCCATATTATTCACAGACCTGCTGGTTGGTATCAGTGTGGGACTGGCCGTGGGGGTAATCTACATCCTGAAAGCCAATTACAAATCGCCATACTTTTACCACAAGGAAGAGCATGTAGACAGCGAGAAGATCCGAATCAGGCTTAGCGAGCACGTTTCGTTTCTGAACAAGGCCAGCATCATCCTTACCCTCGACCACCTACCCGCAAACAGCCACGTGGTGATTGACGGCGAAAGCTCCGAGTTTATCGATTACGACGTGCTGGAGGCCATCCATGAATTCAGGAAGACAGCCCACGAGCGCAACATAAATGTAGAATTGCTGAATGTGCCGGAAGTGCAGGTAATGGAAATGCATTAACCCGTAGCCGGAACCTGACAGCAAAAAGAGAAAAATCAAACGAACTATTTATACTTTGATCCTGCCTGCTTATACTTGAACTATCTTTTCGGCCAAACAACAGTGGCGCGTTCAGGGTTTAAGGAGAAGAGGCCGGGGGTGGCACTTAATTATCAAAAACAAAATGGAGAAAATTTTTGAGAACAATAAAAAATGGGTCGCGCAGAAGCTGAGCGAGGACGAAAATTATTTTGCCAACCTGGCGCAGGGCCAGGAGCCGCGCTACCTCTTTATTGGGTGTGCCGACAGCCGCGTGCCGGCAGGCGAGATAACAGGCACAGGTCCGGGTGAGATGTTTGTGCACCGCAACATTGCCAACATGGTGGTGCATACCGATATGAACCTGCTCTCGGTGCTGCAGTATGCCGTGGAAGTACTCAAGGTTAAAGATATTATTGTATGCGGGCACTACGGCTGCGGCGGGGTAGCGGCGGCTGCCAGCAACAAGCAATTCGGCCTGATCGACAACTGGCTGCGCAACATCAAAGACGTGATGCGCCTGCACGAGCGCGAGGTGATGAGCATCTATGATGAGGAAACACGGTTGCGCCGGCTGGTGGAACTGAATGTGATCGAGCAGGTGCACAACCTCTACCAGACCTCCATTATCCAGAATGCCCTGAAAACGGCAACGCCCCCAAAGGTGCATGGCCTGGTGTATGATATCCGCGAAGGACTGTTGCGTGACCTTAACATTGATGTGAGAACCTTTCAGCGCTACGACCACATTTACAGCCTGCAGGGCAAAACGGTGGACCAGCAAGCAAAACAGCAAGCAGCAAAGTAACTATCCCGCCAGCTTTTAGCCAATAAAAAAAGTCCTGCCCAATCTGGGCAGGACTTTTTTACAGGTAGACGAATGTGGGCTTAGTACCCGGTCGTATAACTCAGCGTAAGCTGGAAGCCGGCGTTGCGGCGCGATTTTCCTTCCAGTGCGCCTTCATCGTCAATGTCTTTTATACCGCCGTTGTAGCGCAGGCCAATGCCCAGGCCGCTTGCCGTGCGGTAGCCCAGCCCGGCCGCGTAGCCAAAGTCGATAGGGTAGGGGTTGTCGGTAATGTCTACTTCGGTTTTGGTGGTAGTGGTGCGGCTGCCTGAGATGGTGGTTGTCTCGTTTATCTGCTTGCCCTTGAGCAGAAACGACGCCTGTGGCCCGAGCTCAAAGAAAAGCCCGTTCAGCTGCACGCTCAGCAGCACCGGAATATCGAGGTAGTTGAGGCGGGTGCGGCTTTCGATGGTGTTGCCATCCAGCGTGTTTTCTATTTTGCCGCCTTTGGAAGTATACAGCACTTCTGTCTGGATGCCGATGAGCTCATTTACACCCTGGCGGGCCAGCACGCCTACTGTGTAAGCAGGGCGATATTCATACTTGCCGGCATCCTCTCCTTTAAAGGTGGTGTAATTCAATCCTCCCTTCACGCCGACACTTTGTGCGGTGGCGGTGCCTGCCATCAGGGCAAACAAAACTCCCGTTACGAGCTTCTTCATAATAAGTCTAAAAAGTAGTAATTAAGGCGGCGGCCCAGATGCCGCAACGCCGGCGCAAAAGTATAAAAAGACGGCGGCAGTGGCAGCATAAAATGTAAAAAGCCCCGCTACCAGGTAGCGGGGCTTTTTGTGTGGCGATACAGCCACTATTCTAAGGTATAAAACGAGAGTGCTTACCGTTTAAAAACGGCAGGCAGGCGTTTTCTACCACTCGTAGTCTCTGCGTGAAGAGGAGCCGTAAGAGTAGGGAGGGCCGCTATAGCTGCTGCCGGAATAATTGCTGCTGCTGCCGTAACGGTTAGAGTCGTAATCCCTGTCCCGTATCTCATCTCTTCTTCTTCTGCGTTCTGCATCATCATCGCCGAACCAGGACTTTATCTCATCGCCCGCTCTGTCGAAGAAACCGCGGTCATTGCGGTCACGGTCGCTGTCAGAATAGCGGTTGGAAGAGCTGTAACGGTTGCGGTCGTAATCGGTGTTATACGAAGAGGAGCCGTAGCCTGATCCGTAGTTTGAAGAGCCATAACCTGAGGAGGAACCATAGCCCGAGCCATAGTTATCGCGGTCGTACGAAGAGCGTCTGTAAGTATCTCTTTCGTTATCGTTTGTCATATTATCCCAGGCATTGGAAACGCGGTCTTTGGTGCGCTCCCAGGCATTCTCCATCTTGTTGCCGGCGCGGTCCCAGCTGCTGTTGTCGTTATCATAGTTGCTGTAGCGGCTGCCGGATGAGCCATAGCCTGAACCGTAGCGGTCTTGATTGCCATAGTTGCCGCTGTAGCTGGAGCCGGAACCATACGAGCCCGAACCGGATCCGTAACCCGAGCCATAGTTGGAGCTGGAGCCATACGTAGATCCTGTGCCGCTTCCGTAGCTGGCGCCGTAAGAGCCGGAGCCATACGAAGAGTCGCCGTAGTAGTTAGAGCCACCATAGCCGGAGTTGGCACTCGAATCGCGGCCGGAGCCGAAGCCTTCAGTACGGTTGCTACCGAAGCTGTTGCTGCGGTTTCTGCTGGAAGTGTCGTAATCATTGGAATAATAATTACGTCCCGAGCCCTTTGTTTCAGAGCGGGTATTTTCATTGTAGGGGTTATACCCCGAGTTCTCATAGCTTCTCATAGCTTATTAGGTTTTATGGAAAAATAATTTCAATAATTACCACAGCACCAAGGCCGTAGTGTGTTTTTTTACGGCTATAAAACCTTAAAGTTATATTACAGGCAGTTCCGGCTTTTAATGCTCCTGGCTTTGCCTGTTATGTATAAAGCTGGCATTAAGTTGGTTACATAACATAAGAAGTAGAGCTGCCCCTGAATTGCACCACTTATAAGCAGCTGGTTTTGGCGGCTTATACCTGTGTTGGTTGGTTCGGCTGCCAAACACTTGTTAAACAAGGCTGAAACGATTTGCGGGTGCGGCTTGTTGGCTGAAATAAGGTATACCGGATTGTATTTATTTTGTGTCCATTATATTAAAAATTAAACTTACCTTGTACCTTAGCGTCAGCATGTTCCGGCTTGTTTTAGTAGCCTGTTGGCTGATATGGCAGAAGGAAGTATAACCTTAGCTTTGTAATGATGAACATAAAAACGATGCTGTCCTCTTTGGCTGTTGTGGGTGCCCTGGCGCTTACAGCGTGTGAGGATCTGTTTGAGAACGGAAGCCTGAAGCCGGATGGATCGAACCCCAGTATTACCATAAACAACCCGGCCAATAACCAGGTTGTAGCGGCTACGCAGGGGCTGCGCGTCAATATCACAGCCGTAGACAAAGACGCCTTTAAAGAGATCGGTTTTCTGGTGGAGGGCGGTGCCGGCGAAGCGCCGTTGGTGCGCTTTCAGAAAGCAACCGATAACCGCGTGCTGGAATTTGATACCCTGGTTTCACTCACCGGCGTAGCGCCCGGTACCTATACCTTATCGATCAACGCAACAGATAAGCGCACCAACGTTACCCAAAAACAAGTTAGCTTTACCGTAAAATAAAGGGTAACAGGGGTTATAGCAGGGGCTGTCTGAGGCTACGTTTTAGACTTCCGGCTATACTTGCTAGCAGCCATTTATGGTTTATACCTTGGCTTTACTTGGTTATAGCCTTTCTCCTCCGGTTTATACTTGCTGCTATACTTGATAGCAGCTGCCTTGCATTCAATTCTGTTTTCCTATACACTTATTAGCTAGCTGTATTCCTCAGTCTTATACTTACTTTGTTTCATTTTTAGCTTTGGAGCGCTCCAAGCCCGCGGGGCTCGTCCTTTGGTTGAGCGCTGTGGCGTGAAGCTGCTCCTCGCTGGCGCTGCGGGCTGCCCTTCGGGCACCGCAACACACCAAGGCGCTCAACCCAAGGACTGGGATCTGTTCGATAGCTGAAGTTTATACTTCTGCTTAAGTATAAATTCTCTGTAATCTGTAATCCTTATTTCCCAGCATCATCCTCTTCTTCCCTGCATTTGTCATCCTGAAAGGATACTGTTGGGAGGGAGATGAAGCTAAGGCAACAGCGCTTATAATTTGAAAATTGTTATGCCAAACTCCCCTCCTTAAACAAGGAGGGATAGGGGGGACCCGATACTGCAACGCTTCTACTTCCCGTTCTCCCTCAGCTAAACACCCACTTGGGAGGCAATCATGAGAGGTTACAGCTAATATATTAATGATGTCAGCATCTGCCAATTTGATTGCTCAAAACCGAAAAGATAGTGAGAACAGTTAACCTGGTAAGATGAGGTTTTATACTTTAAAACGTTACTGCAGGCTTGCAGATAGCTTGCGGCGGTTTTCGAACCACTATTCTGCCTCTTCATGTATTATTTACTTTCACGCTTGACGCAGAATCTTGTCCATCTTCCTCCCTTTCGCCAATTCGTCTACTAATTTGTCCAGGTATCTTACTTGTTGTGTTAACGGATTTTCAATTTCTTCTATCCGATAGCCACAAATGACTCCCGTAATCAGGTGCGCATTGGGGTTTAAGTTGGCCTGTGTAAAGAATGTTTCGAAGGTCACGTTCCTGTCAATCAGTTCCTGCAGCTTTTTGTCATCAAAGCCCGTCAGCCAGGCTATTACCTGGTGTAATTCTTCTTTTGTCCGGCCTTTGCGCTCAACCTTTGTGATATAGTGCGGAAAGACGGATGCAAATGTCATTTTTGCGATTTTTGCATCGTGTTCAGGTGTTGTTTTCAAGCTGTTTTATTCTTTATACTTGTTCTTTAATATAATTACTTTCCCGGGGATTGACAGCATCTTTCTCCAACTTTAAGTATAGATGTCTTAAAACGTTTGGCCCGGCTGCAGAAACACAGCAGTCGTATTTGCAGCCGCCTCATACTTACTTTTAAAGCTAAGCAGCATAGGGCAATTTACTGAAGCTTAGCCCCGCAATCCTGATAAGTCATAGCAGAAGGGTAAGGTAGCCAAATGAAAGTATACCTTGTTGAAGAGGTTTAACGTCTGCTTCCGGCAAAGGGCTGCTGATAAATGTCACCTAATGTGTTGCGGATTGTCATTTCGGCGGCAGCACGTTCTGCCGAGCTTTGCCCTTCGATGGTACAGCGCTTTTCGCTAAAACGGCTGGAGGTCTGTACCGCAAAAGTATAACGCATTTGGCTATGAACACGCAGCAAGAAAACCTGATCCTGAAGTATAATGTACCGGCTCCCCGCTACACCAGCTACCCCACCGTTCCGTTCTGGGACAACGAAAAGCCCGCTACCGGCCAATGGATGCAGGTGGTGAAGCGCACCTTTGCCGAGTCGAATGCAGAAAAAGGCATCAGCCTCTACATTCACCTGCCGTTTTGCGAGGCGCTTTGCACCTACTGCGGTTGCAATAAGCGCATCACTAAAAACCATAAAGTAGAGGGCGGCTACCTGCAGGCGGTGCTGAGCGAATGGCGTTTATACCTGGCGCAGTTTCCTGAAAAGCCCGTTATCCGGGAGCTGCACCTGGGCGGTGGAACACCTACGTTCTTCAGCCCGGAGAACCTGCGCATCTTGCTGGAAGGAATATATGAAGGCGCTGAGCTGCACCCCGAAAAAGAATTCAGCTTTGAAGGCCACCCCAATAATACTACTACCGCGCACCTGCAGACCCTCTATGATCTGGGCTTCCGGCGCGTAAGCTACGGCATCCAGGATTTCGACCTGAAAGTGCAGGTAACCATCAACCGCATCCAACCTTACGAAAATGTGCGCATCGCCACCGAGGAAGCCCGCCGGATTGGCTATGATTCTGTTAACTTCGACCTGATCTACGGCTTACCCTACCAGACACTGCAAAGTGTGGGTGAGACCATTGATAAAGTAGCGCGCCTGATGCCGGACCGCATTGCGTTTTACTCGTATGCGCACGTGCCGTGGGTAAGCCCTGGGCAGCGTAGCTACACCGACAAAGACCTGCCCGATAATGCCGAAAAGCGCGCCCTCTATGAACTGGGACTGGCCAAGTTTAAAGCGTTAGGGTATACGGATATCGGCATGGACCACTTTGCGCTGCCACACGATATGCTCTACAAAGCACTGCAGAACAAGGAACTGCACCGCAACTTTATGGGCTACACCACCTGCCAGACGGACCTGATGATCGGCCTGGGCACATCGGCCATCAGCGACGCCAAGTATGGCTATATGCAGAACCAGAAAAAAGTTGAGGCCTACGAGAACGCTGTTGCTGACGGAGAACTGGCTATCCTGAAAGGTCATTTCCTGTCTGCCGAAGACCTGCTGATCAAAGAGGCCATCCTGAGCATTGCCTGCAAAGGAGAACTGAACCTGACCGGCGGAGTGGAGGAGCTCACAGAAACAGAGGCCCAGGCAGAACTGGACCAGATGCAGGACGAAGGGCTGATCCAACTGACTGCGACCGGCCTGCAGGTCACCGAAGCCGGCAAACCGTTTACCCGCAATATCTGCATGGTCTTCGACCGCAAGCTGCGCTACAACGCCAAAGCAGGAGAGCAGGTATTCAGCAAAGCTATTTAGATTTAGTTTTTGCTTATAATTGATCAGGATAGTAGCCTGTATTTGTCTGAATCAGGATTTACAGGATGAAAGAATAGGCAGGATTATACTTTAGCTTACCTCAAAGGCAACGAAGAGGATACTTGAGCCAGGTGCAGTACTTGACAATTTTTTGTTTGAGCGTCAGCGAGTTCAAAATTGTCTTGATTCTTTTGCCTACTTTTCTCATCAAGGAGAAAAGTAGGGCCCAGCCGGCGAGGCGAAAAGCCAGCTAAATGCTTTAAGTTTGATGTATAAGTAAGCTACTTAAATTTAAGTTACCATTTGGCTGTAATTTAACCCATCTTCAGTCTCATCAAGAAGACGTACATTGTTCGTGAACTTTTCTGCTTTGGATGAGCCACAAGCCAGGCGTTAGCTTAGGCAAATTGTGTCATCTCTCCTAGCGTCGAGATGACAGCATTAATGCCCATAGGTTGACGGCTTTGGGCTAGGTTAGGGTATTATAGCCGGTACATTTCACAACAGTAAGTAAGCTAAAGTGTAATCCTGCTTATCCCTGAATCCTGCGAATCCTGATTCAGACAAACTGCAGGCATCCAATCAGTAAACAAAAATATAAACCTCCACCTGGCACAACTAAGAGCCTATCCTGCGCAAGCCATTTAAAAATAGCAAAATCAGAAAAGGCAGGCTACAACGTAACCTGCCTTTTCGCGCTATGTCTACCTGGTGTAGCGCTTACACCTATACTAAAACTAAACACTTAACTTTAAATCAAACTACATGGCCGGTAAGGGCTTTTGTTTTATTTGATGTTACAAAGATAGCGCCTGCCAGGCCTGTTGCTGCTGACAACCATCACCCCGTGTACTGACTTTTGTCATCTTTCCGGCCCTGCCGTGCCGCTACCTTTGTAGTTGAACTATAAAAGGAAAATCCAGATGGAAGCCGCACTCCAAACCGATATCCAGCATTGCTACCATTGCGGGGACACCTGCAATGATGGCCCAATCGAAGCGCACGACAAAGTCTTCTGCTGCGACGGCTGCAAAACCGTGTATGAACTGCTGGAGGAAAACAACCTCTGCACCTACTATAACCTGGAGCAGACCCCGGGCATTACGGGCAAGCAGCCTGTTGCCGAGTCGCGCTTTGCTTACCTGGACGATGCCGGCGTAACGACGCAGCTCATCAGCTTCCGCAACGACAGCATCTGCAAGCTTACTTTATATGTGCCGCAGATGCACTGCAGCTCCTGTATCTGGCTGCTCGAAAACCTGTTCAAGCTCAACCCGGGTGTTTCAGCCTCTACTGTTAACTTCCTGCGCAAAGAGGTTTCCATCACCTACCTGCACCAGCAAACCACGCTCCGTGAGGTGGTGCAGCTGCTGGCCCGCATCGGCTACGAGCCGGCCATTACGCTGGCCGATACCGAAGGCAAAAAAGCTACCAAGCCAAACCGCGGGGTTATCTATAAACTGGGTATAGCCGGTTTTTGCTTCGGCAACGTGATGTTGCTGGCTTTCCCGGATTACCTGGCCGGCGAAGGCATCCAGCAAACGTATGGCCAGTTCTTTGGCTACCTGAGTCTGCTGCTTTCGGTGCCGGTGCTGCTTTTCAGTGCCCGTGGCTTCTTTACAACGGCTTGGCAGGGCATCCGGCAGCGCGTCGTGAACATCGATATGCCTATTTCGCTGGGGCTGGCAGCCCTGTTTCTGGTTAGTGTGTACCAGATCGTTTTTAAGCAGGGAGTCGGCTACCTCGATTCGTTTACCGGCCTGGTATTCTTTATGCTGATCGGCAAATATTTCCAGCAGAAAACCTACGACACGCTTTCCTTCGACCGTGATTATACTTCTTATTTCCCGGTTTCCATTACCGTGCTAAAGGAGCAGGGCCAGGAAGAATCGGTGGCAGTACGCAACCTGCAGGTGGGCGACCGCATCCGCATCCGCAACCAGGAGCTTATACCGGCAGATGCCATCCTGCTGCGCGGCCAGGCCATGATCGACTACAGTTTTGTGTCCGGTGAGTCGGAGCCGGTAGAGAAAGTAACGGGCGAGGTGATCTATGCCGGTGGCCGGCAGGTGGGCGAAAGCATTGAGCTGGAAGTGGTGAAGGAAGTTTCGCAGGGCTACCTGACACAGCTCTGGAACAACGCTGTTTTCTCTAAAAACGAATCGCAGGGAATAGACACGTACGCCAACGTGGCCGCGAAATGGTTTATACTTGCCACGTTTCTGGTAGCCGCCGGTGCCCTCATTTACTGGGTGCCCCGCGATACCGATATAGCCATGAAAGCATTTATTTCGGTGCTGATTATTGCTTGCCCCTGCGCGCTGTCGCTTTCCACGCCGTTTGTGCACGGCAATACGCTCCGCATTTTCGGAAAGAATAAGTTTTACCTCAAAAATACGGCTGTAGTCGAAACGCTGGCTAAGATCGATACCGTGGTTTTCGACAAGACCGGCACACTGACAGAACCTACTGCAGCAGAGCTGGTTTACACAGGAAAGGCGCTGCTGCCGGAGCAGGCACAAAGTATAAAATCGGTGTTGCGCCACTCCACGCACCCGCTTAGCCAGCGCATTTTCCAAAGTATGGCCGGCGAGGTGAAGGAAGTACAGCACTTCCGGGAGCTTACCGGCAAGGGCTTGGTTGGCGAAGTGAACGGCCGCCTGGTGCGGGTTGGTTCTGCGGCTTACCTGGGCGTTCCGGCTGCGAAAGAAGCGCTGAAAACCACCGTGTATGTGTCGGTGGATGGCGTGCTGCTGGGCTTTTATACCTTTTTTAACGTGTACCGCAGCGGCCTGAAGCAGATCCTGCACGAACTGAACGATAAGCAGCTTGCTGTGCTTTCGGGCGATAACGACCATGAGGCAGCCCGCCTGCAGGAGCTGCTCGGGCCGGAGGCCGAACTCAACTTTAGCCAGTCGCCGATGCAGAAGCTGGCCTACATACAGCAGCTCAAAGACGCGAACCGCCATGTGCTGATGGTGGGCGACGGCCTGAACGACGCCGGTGCGCTGCGCCAGAGCGATGTGGGCATTGCCCTAACCAACAGCATCACCAACTTCTCGCCTTCCTGCGATGCCATACTCGATGCCAGTGCTTTTGATAAGCTAAGCCGGTTTATCCGCTTCTCCAAAAAAAGTATGAACATCATCCTGGGGAGTTTCGCCGTGTCGCTGGTGTACAATGCCGTGGGCCTGACCTTTGCTGTGATGGGGCTGTTCTCACCCATCGTGTCGGCCATCCTTATGCCCATCAGTTCGCTTAGCGTGATTTTGTTTGCGACGCTCTCCGTGAGAATAGCAGCAAAGCGGGCAGGGCTGTAAAATAATTGTCTGAATCAGGATTTACCGGATTCTAAGATTTACAGGATTAAAAATAAGTAGGAATTACAAGCTGGCAACAGCCTGTGTCAGGCGTGATTTACCAACGTTATTGAAAATCCTGCTAATCCGATAATCGTGCAAATCCTGCTTCAGACACAAACGAGAGCGTGCGCCCACCGGGAGGTCTTTGGGGCAAGCGCCTTTCGTAATTCGTAATTCTTAATTAAAAAATGCCATGTCTATCATTTTTCTGCTTATCGGTTTCAGTGTAACAGTGGCTGGCTGTTTTCTGGGCGCCTTTTTATGGGCGGTAAAGTCCGGCCAGTTCGACGACGATTACACACCGGCCGTGCGCATGCTTTTCGATAATGAGAGCAGCGGAAAGAAACAGGCTGAACCAAAGAAGTAAGGCCGTTTTCATACCTCTCAGTGTCTTTGTCAGAATCAGGATTTACAAGATTGAAGGATGCACAGGATGTATACTGTCTCAAAAAAAACACAGGTGTTCAGCGCAGCATCACTTGTGCTTGCGCATGCTGGCAGGTATTTATACTTGCGGAAGTGGATTTTGAAAGGGACGGAAGTATAAGGGTCGGCGAACGGGAGTCTGGAGACATCACTTATACTTCGATCCAACTCATACGACACTAATGGGTTGCGCCAGTAAGTATGGCTGCAATGACCTCGCTGGTGCCCACTACCAGGCTTTATTATTTCATTGAAAATCCTGCCAATCCTTTCATCCTGTAAATCCTGATCCTGACATCAATCATTCCCAAACATGACGGGCGTCATCTTTTCTGACGGCCCACTTTTAGAATTTTGCAGTGTTAGAAAACACAATTATCACCAACTAATACATACATCATCTTAACAAATGGAGGACACCGCACATGTCAACTAGTGTAACAGAAGTCTTACAAAACGCGCCCGAACGCAATGTGCCCCACGGCGGGGGCAACAGGGCCACCGAGACATTCTTTTATGATAACAAGATCGTCCGGAATTTTGGCATAGCCACGGTATTCTGGGGCGTAGCCGGTATGATGATCGGGGTGCTGATCGCGTTCCAGCTGGCCAACCCAGCCGTTAACATGGGCACCGAATACACCACCTTCGGTCGTGTCCGCCCGCTGCACACCAATGCCGTAATTTTTGCCTTTGTTGGTAACGCCATTTTTATGGGCGTTTACTATTCGCTGCAGCGCCTCTGCAAGGCCCGCATGTTCAGCGACAAGCTCAGTAAAATACACTTCTGGGGATGGCAGCTCGTTATTTTAGCCGCCGTGATCACCCTGCCGCTGGGCTTTACCACCACCAAAGAATACGCCGAGCTGGAGTGGCCGATTGATATTGCCATTACGCTTACCTGGGTCGTATTTGGCTGGAACATGTTCGGTACCATTGCCAAACGCCGGGAGCGTCACCTGTACGTAGCCATCTGGTTCTACATTGCCACGTTCTTAACCGTTGCGGTGCTGCACATTGTAAACTCTTATGAGTTGCCGGTATCCTTTATGAAAAGCTACTCTGGCTATGCCGGTGTGCAGGATGCGCTGGTACAATGGTGGTATGGCCACAATGCGGTTGCGTTCTTCCTCACCACGCCGTTCCTGGGCCTGATGTACTACTTCCTGCCAAAGGCAGCGAACCGCCCGGTATACTCATATCGCCTGTCCATTATTCACTTCTGGTCTTTGATATTCATTTATATCTGGGCTGGCCCACACCACTTGCTTTATACAGCTTTGCCTGACTGGGCACAATCATTAGGTACGGCTTTCTCGGTGATGCTGCTTGCGCCAAGCTGGGGAGGTATGATCAACGGCCTTTTAACCCTGCGCGGTGCCTGGGACAAAGTGCGCGAAGAGCCTATCCTTAAGTTTATGGTGGTGGCGATCACTGCCTATGGTATGGCTACTTTCGAAGGCCCGCTGCTGTCGCTTAAAAATGTGAACGCCATTGGCCACTTTACAGACTGGATCGTGGCACACGTGCACGTAGGTGCGCTGGGCTGGAACGGCTTCCTAACATTTGCTATGCTCTACTGGCTGTTCCCACGCTTGTATAACACCAACCTGTTCTCCAAGAAGCTGGCTAACGCGCACTTCTGGCTGGGCACCCTGGGTATCCTGTTCTATGCTATCCCGCTCTACTGGGCCGGCTTTACACAAGGCCTGATGTGGAAACAGTTTAATGCTGAAGGCATGCTGCAGTATCCGAACTTCCTGGAAACCGTGTTGCAGATCATCCCGATGTACTACATGCGTGCCCTGGGTGGTATGCTGTACCTGAGCGGCGTGTTCCTGATGGTGTACAACCTCTACAAAACTGCCAAATCCGGTGCCTTGCTTTCTAACGAAGCAGCTATAGCTCCTCCGATCGCCAAGATCGAAGAAGCCGGTAACCGCCACTGGCACAGCTGGATCGAGAAACGCCCGACGCAAATGGCGATCTGGGCAACGGTTGCGATCCTGATCGGTGGCCTGGTAGAGTTTATCCCGACCTTTGTTATCAAATCTAACGTGCCGACCATTGCCAGCGTGAAGCCTTATACTTCGCTGGAGCTGCAGGGCCGCGACGTGTACATCAAAGAGGGCTGCGTGAGCTGCCACACCCAGATGGTGCGTCCGTTCCGATCAGAGACCGAGCGTTACGGCGAGTACTCCAAAGCAGGCGAGTTCGTGTATGATCACCCGTTCCTGTGGGGCTCCAAGCGCACCGGTCCGGATCTGCACCGCATAGGCAGCAAGTACCCGGATTCGTGGCACTACCACCACATGCTGGATCCTTCTTCCATGTCGCCAGGCTCTATTATGCCGCCTTACCCATGGTTGTTTGAAAAGGATATCGACTTGAGCACCACCGAACCAAAGCTAAAAGTCATGCAGAAATTGGGCGTACCATACGACGATGCCTATGTGGCCAGAGCCAACGAGGAGTTGCTGAAGCAGGCCCGCCAGATCACAGCCGAGCTGAACAAAGAAGGCCTGGAAGTGAAACCGGAGCGTGAAATTGTAGCCCTGATCGCCTACCTGCAACGCCTGGGCACCGACATCAAAGTGAAAGAAGAGCAACAACGATAAAATAGGACACACGAAGCACGTATCACGAATCAAGTACCAGAAATGAAGTCGTGATACATGATACGGGATACGTGCTTCAAAAAAATAAAAAGCCATGTATAAGAACGTATTGCAAAACATAGCAGGCATCGACATTTACCCGCTTATTTCGCTCAGCATCTTTTTCCTGTTCTTTATCGGACTGTTGCTATACGTAACGTTGCTGGATAAAAAACACGTGGAAGCCATGAGCCATGTGCCCTGCACCGGCGAGGATGAGCAAAACGGAGGAGGAACCAACGAATGAATCGCCTGATGATGCCACTTAAAAAAGGAGCATTGGCCATGGCGGCCGGTGTGCTCCTGCTAGGCGCCAACCCGGTGCAGGCGCAGGACGCCATTGCCGGCAAGGCTGTGTTTGATGCCAACTGCGCCGTATGCCATAGTATACAGACCGATGTGGTGGGCCCGGCCCTGAAAGACGTGCACAAGCGCCGCGACGAAGCCTGGATCAAGAAGTTTGTAAAGAACTCCACCGAAATGATCAAGGGAGGCGATGCCACTGCCAAAGAGGTGTTTGAGAAGTATGGCAAAGTGCAGATGCCCGCTTTCGGCGCGATGCTGAAGGACGGCGACATAGACAATGTGATTGCCTATGTGAAGCAGGAGAGCGAGGCCCCGGCTGCAGTGGTGGCGGAAACAACGCCGGCCACGCCCGATGCGACTGCCGCCGAAGCACAGGCGCCGGCAAAAGTAGCTTTCCTGGACCTGCCGCCTGCCTTGTTGATGACTTTCGCGCTGGCTGCGGCCGTGTTGCTGTTGATCGTGATCACGCTGGTGGTGCTGTTCCGCTTGTTTGTACCAATGCTGGGTGATTCGATATACGATGAGGATTTCCGCGCTTCCTTTGCGGGCCGTGTGCTGTTCCTGATGCGGGGCGATGCCACCTTGTTTACTGGCAAAGCCACAGACGTGATCCACTCTAACCACGATTTCGACGGCATCCAGGAATACGACAACGACCTGCCACCCTGGTGGAAGACCATGTTCTATGTATCCATTGTGTTTGCGATTGGCTACATGTTATACTATCACGTGTTCCACACCGGCGCTTTGCAGGAAGAGGAGTATGCGCAGGAAATGCAGCAGGCGGCACTCTTCTCGGCCAAAGCCAACAACGACCCAAATGCTAAAACAGATTACAAAGTGCTGACCGATGCTACGGCGCTGGAAAATGGCAAGAAAACCTTTATCCAGAACTGCGCCGCCTGCCACGGCCAGGAAGCACAGGGTGGGGTAGGCCCCAACCTGACGGACGAGTACTGGTTGCACGGTGGCGATGTAAACGAGGTGTTCCATACTGTTAAGTTCGGGGTTCCGGCCAAAGGCATGGTGGCCTGGCAGGGCAAGCTCGGCAAAGACCAGATCCTGGAAGTATCCAGCTACATCCTCAGTTTGCAAGGCTCTAACCCGGCCAACGCCAAAGAGCCACAAGGCGAGAAGAAGTAATTCTGAATAATTGGATTTTGAATAACTGAATAGGAGTGGTGTGATGATCGGGTTTCACTAATAGATCTCAATATCCACAGGTTCAGTTGTTAATAAGAAAACCGGCAGGGCATTTAATAAAATGTCCTGCCGGTTTTTTGTGTAAGTAGGATTTCTGCTCAATCCGTACGAAAAGCCAGGATTCTGATATAGATCAACCTTGTTAATGATTTCGGTCATCTTTTAAACGCGGGTGTTTGCGGATTTTTGTAACAGGAAAGTGAAGCGGCGGAGAATACGCCTCGCTGTTATTCACTCCTTCAAAATTCAGTCATTCAAAATTTTAACAGGCAGGAATAAAATCCGCACAAATTATCACTGCCATGGCAACTGTAACAAATAAAAAAGTAAAACCAACCGACGAGTTCCGCGACCACATCGCTACAGTAGATGAGTCGGGCAAGCGCGTCTGGGTATATCCCAAAAAACCGAAAGGCAAATTCTACAATTACCGCAAACTGGTAAGCTATGGCTTGCTGGCGCTGCTGTTTGCCGGGCCGTTCATCAAAATAAACGGCTTGCCGCTGCTGATGCTCAACATTGTGGAGCGCAAGTTCGTGATCTTTGGCGTGCTGTTCTGGCCCCAGGACTTCTTTATACTGGTGCTGGCTTTCCTGGCTATGACCGTGTTTGTGATCCTGTTTACGGTCGTATACGGCCGCCTTTTTTGTGGCTGGATCTGCCCACAAACCATTTTCCTGGAAATGGTCTTCCGCCGCATCGAGTATGCCATTGAAGGCGATTACACCAAACAGAAGGCGCTGAACAAAATGCCCTGGAACACCGAGAAGATCCTCAAAAAAGGAGCTAAAACAATCGTTTTCCTCGCCATCTCCTTCCTTATTGCCAATACCTTTCTAGCCTATGTTATCGGCATCGATGCCCTGAAAGCGATCGTAACCGATAATCCGCTGAATCACCTGGCAGGCCTTGGCACAATTGCCGTATTCACGGGTGCTTTTTACTGGGTCTTTGCGTCCTTCCGCGAGCAGGTGTGTACCATCGTTTGCCCCTATGGCCGCATGCAGGGCGTTATGCTGGATAAAAAATCGGTGGTAGTGGCTTATGACTATGGCCGTGGCGAGCCGCGCGGCAAGCTGCGCAAAGGGCAGGAGCGCACCGAAGGCGACTGCATCGATTGCCACCAGTGCGTGCAGGTTTGCCCGACTGGCATCGACATCCGCAACGGCGCGCAGCAGCTCGAGTGCATTAACTGCACGGCCTGCATGGATGCCTGCGACGACATCATGCGCATGATCGGCAAGTCCGAAGGCCTGATCCGTTACGACTCCGAAGAAAGTATAGCCGAAGGCAAAAAGTGGAAGTTCTTTACCTCGCGGGTGATGGGTTATACGACCGTGCTGGTGGTATTGCTGGTAGCGCTTACAACCCTGCTGCTGCTCCGCGACCAGGCTGAGGCGACGATCCTTCGCACACCCGGCCAACTGTACCAGAAAACGGAGCAGGGCACGATCAAGAACCTCTACAATATCTCTGTTATCAACAAAACCAACCACGATATGCCGCTTACGCTCCGCTTGATGGACCACAAAGGCACCATCGAAGTGATTGGCGACAAGCTGGTACTGCCGGCGCAGGGAATTGCGGAAGGTGTGTTCTTTGCCGAGATTCCGCAGGACCAGCTGGAGGGAATGAACTCCAAAGTAGAGATCGGTTTATACTTAGGCGACGAGCTGATCACTACGCAGGATACCAAGTTTCTAGCCCCGGCGAAGTAGGTCGGAAAAGGACACAAGATGTAAGATAGAAGAAACAGGGCTTTCGGAAGTATAAAAGAGTAGCTCATGCAAGTATGGAGACTTGCCCGATTGTACATCACAAGTGACGCTGCGCTTAACACTTGTGGCAGTAGAGAATCAGAAAATCTGAAAGAGCAAAAACAGTAGAAATTCCCCCTCCATAGAGGCCCCACATCACACATTAAAAAATTAGCACCTTACGAAAATGGCAACTATACATAATCAAGAAACAAAGAAAAGCTTCACCTGGTGGCCTTATGCCATTGTAGCGGCCTTGCTGCTGTTCATGGGCTATATTGCCTCGTTTGTGTACCGGGCCATGCGCCAGGACGTGGACCTGGTGAGCACTAATTACTACGAGCAGGAGCTGGCCTACCAGGACCATATGGACACGGTGGGCCGCACCAATGCTGCAGGCAACGTGGCGATAGACTACCATGCTGCCGGGCAAACTATTACGCTGCAGTTACCCGAAAGCTTTGCCGGCAAAAACATCAGCGGCAAGATCAACTTCTTCCGGCCATCAGACGACAAGCTGGATTTTGAACTGCCCCTACAGCTGGATGCCGATCGGAGCCAGTTGCTCAATACCGAAAAGCTGCAGAAAGGCCTCTGGAAAGTGCGCCTGAACTATAGCGCCGGCAGTGAAAATTATTACTCAGAAAAAACAATCGTGATAGAATAAAGCCATGATCTGGGCAGGATTCTTATTCGGGTTGTTAGGCAGTTTCCATTGTGTTGGGATGTGCGGCCCCATCGCGATGGCCTTACCATTTGGCGGGAGCAACGGCTGGCGTTTTTACGCAGGCCGGCTCCTGTACAATGGGGGGCGACTCACCACCTATACTTTGCTAGGCGCACTGGCCGGTGCTTTCGGGCAATCGCTGCAAATGGCCGGGTTACAACAGGCGGTCTCTATCACATCGGGGGTGTTGATCCTGTTGTTGCTGGTCTTGCCGGCCACCTCCAAAGGCAAAGCGGCTAAGGTATTTGGCACCGATAAACTGATGGTTTGGGTGCGCCACAAGCTGGGCTATTTTTTTCAGCAGAACTCGCTCGGTGCCCTGTCTATGGTTGGTTTGCTGAATGGCCTGCTGCCCTGTGGCTTTGTATACATTGCCCTTTCGGGTGCCATCAGCGCGCCGGGCGTAACGGGAGCGATGCTGTACATGCTGCTCTTCGGGCTTGGTACGTTTCCGCTCATGTTCCTGGTGTCATTATCCGGCAAATTCATCAGCCTGAAGCTGCGCCATACCTTTAACAAAGCAGTGCCCTATGGAGGGATGGCTTTGGCCATGCTGTTTATCGTGCGCGGCCTGGGCCTGGGCATTCCCTACATCAGCCCGAAGGTAACCGAAACGGCCGCCCATAAAAAAGAGATCACCATGTGCTGCAGTAAGCCGGAGTAAAATAAACTGGCAAATGTGGGAGTAAGTTTAGCCTTTGGTACATCCTTTACTGAAGAGCACTCCTTTACTTAGATTGCAACAGCAGGTGGACGGAGGCGCGTTGAACGTGTAAAATGCCGGCAAAGTATACGGATGTGGCTTGGAGCAGCTGCGTCTGTTTTTTGATTAGTATAAATAAGATAAATTTGTCCTTTATGCATTTTTGCCCTGATGCCATGATAACCAAACACGATATTACCGGACTGGAAGATATAAAGGTGCTCGTAGATGAGTTTTATACGTTAGTGCGCAATGATGAACTGCTGGCGCCCATTTTTCTTTTCAGGCTTAACACCTACTGGCAACCGCACCTCGAGAAGATGTATACCTTCTGGAACGCGGCGCTTTTCGGCGTGAAAGGCTATACCGGCAACCCTTTTGCCAAACACGCCACCATGCCTGTAGGCGGTGAGCACTTTAACCGCTGGCTCTCGCTCTTTAACACCACTGTGGATACTTATTTTGAAGGGCCTATGGCCGATGAAGCAAAGAACCGTGCGCTGATTATGGCCACCAATTTTGCGCGCCGCATCGATGGTCTGAAAGGGACAGGCAAAGTAACGCTAGTATAAAGGGCTATAAGGCTTTATGGCTAAACTATAACACCATGGAGATGAAAGAAATACATGCGAATGCCGCCTACAAAGTGTTGAAGGTAACGTTAGCTAAAGGCGAAAAAATGCCCCAGCATTTTGCTTCATCCGATGCGTTCCTGATCCTGGAAAAGGGAAAAGTAAAGCTGCAGTTGCCGGATAAGGAAGTGGAACTGGTGCAGGGTGCTACCTGGCACATTCCGGCCGGTTTGCCCCACAGCCTGCAGGTGCTCGAAGATTTTAGCGCCTACGTGGTGCTGGCCGGCCAGGCACAGATCAAATTTACCAACCTCTGAAGCCAACCCATTATACTTCAGCAGCACAACAAAAGGGCAGTGCCCTGTTTTACCTCTGTGCTGGCAGGAAATCCATATTATTGCAAGATAAAGTAACGGATGAATCAGGATGATATCGAAAACGTGTAAATATGGGATCCGGGCAGCTGTTTATGTTGCCTCGCAGGCCGGAAAAGGCGTAAAGCTGAACGTGAAGGATATTGCCAAAGAGGTAGATGCCCCGGAAGCTTTTACGGCCAAAATTCTGCAGATCCTGAACAAGCATCGCATCCTTACCTCGCTCAAAGGGCCATATGGCGGATTTTATATCGAAGATTACCAGCTTGAGCAGCCCGTTATCACGATCGTAAATGCAATTGATGGCACTTCGGTATTTAGGGAGTGCGGCCTGGGACTGAAAAAATGCTCCGAAACGCATCCCTGTCCTATGCACGACAAGTTTAAAGCAGCCCGCGAGTCGCTTCGGGATGTCTTTCAGCATACCACCCTCGGGCAGTTAGCAAATGAGCTGAACCAGGGCACTGCGTTCATCAAGAACCTGGTGTAGCCTGGGGCTGACGGAAGTAGAAGCAGGACTTTGCCAGGCGTATGGAAAAAGATATCAGGATAACGGTGCATGCCTACGTCGAAACGCATGAGCTGTAAACGTACGATGGCGAATACCGCAACTTAATGATGCTGATCTACGACAAGGTATACATCGAAGACTTTGGCGAGTGCAAAGGCGTGGGGCGCTGCGGAACCTGCCATGTGCATGTATGGCATGCCCCGACCGGCATGTTTTTCCATGACGGGGTAGAGCATACAACCCTGGCGCGCTTAGCCGATGTGCAGGAAAACAGCCACCTGGCCTGCCAAATCATGGTGAATAAAAGTATAAACGGCTTGGTGGTGCAGGTGGTGGATGCTGCCTGATCTCCTTAAAAGAGTGGCTTATACATGATGATACAGCAACAGCCACACACTAAAAAATATAAGTATGAATATTATAAAAGAACTCCACCTCCAAGACGATCGACCGGCTACGCTGCCCGTTCGCAATTCAGACAAGGTACAGGTTATCGCCATTGGCCTGAAAAAAGGGCAGGTGCTTAAAAAGCATATGAGTGCCACGCCAGCCATGCTTGTTGTTTTAAAAGGCAAAATCGCTTTCGAAATGGAAGGAACAACCACCGAAGTGGCGGAGCACAACACCTTCGATATACCTGCCACGGTGCCCCACGAAGTAACCGGCCTGGAAGAAAGCGTGTTTTTACTTCTGAAAGAGAAAGCTTAGGAAAGCAGAAGCCTCTGCCGGCTAAGCCACAGGTATAGGAACTTCCGCGTTTCGCAAAGTATAAAGCAGTACCTTCTGCCTTCCTCGCCAAACTTACTTTCCATTCTTTTCCATAATGCTTTACAGGAGAAAAAGCTCCTGACCGAAGCGTGTTATACTTGCTGCCGTCTGCCGGATTTATTTTCCTGGCTTCTGCTTGTGAGCTATCGCGGGGTGGGTTGCATATATTTTTGCTGAAAAGATCCAATGAGGGTTATCATCTTTTCAGCTGTTTTTCATCACTGCCTTGTTGCTGTTGGTTTGCGAGCTTTACGTGAATAAATGTAAAAGTATAAGCCTATGAGCAAGCTAAACGTAATCAAGCGCATACTGGTGCCTATCCAGTTTAACCAGGAAGGAGAGAAGCTGTTGAGTTATGCCGGGCATCTGGCAAAAGGACTTGGGGCAGAGCTCATATTGCTTTATGCCGCCCAGGTGCCGGAGCTGACCTACACACAGCAAAACCGTATCATTCAGTCGTTCCGCCAGTTTGCCGAGCGGGTGCTGATGCGGCAATACAAGCCGGGCACGGGATTTACCACGTTCGAATGCCTGGTGCGCCCAAGCAACCTGCGTAAAAGCATTGCCGCGGCGGTAACAGAATATGCTGTAGACCTGGTGCTGATGGAAGCCTGTTCGCTGCCGGAAGATCCAAAAGAGCGCAACAACCATGCGGCCGGTGTAATGGAAGCCGTTACCTGCCCCGTCATGGTAGTACCTGCTGCAGCTACATTTACGCCGCTTCAGAACCTGGTGTTTGCCACCGATTTTACCGATCAGGACCCCAAGGTATTGCTGCGAATAGCAGCGTTTGCAAAACAGGCCAAAGCGCAGCTAACGCTTGTACAGGTATACACCGCGGCCCAGCGGAGCCAGCTTTGCCAAATGAAAACCGCGCTACGCGAAGTGCAGGCCTTGCTTTCGGGCTACGAGGTAACCCTGCGGTTGCTGGAAGAAGAAGACATGCTGGAAGGGATCAGTGATTTTGCTTCTGATCTGGCGGCTGAGATGCTGGTGCTGGCTACCCAGGATACCTACCTGATGGAGCGCCTCTTCAGCAGTAATTACGTTAAAACGCTGGCATACCATACACAAGTGCCCCTGCTTACCTTCCATCAGCATAAAACCAAGCCCTGCTCCACTTGCTGCACCAACTGCGCCAACAAACAACACGAGCGACAGCTGGCGGAGCTTGCCCGGGTAGCCGGTCTTTAAGGAACCAAAGCGGAGCGATCCGTTCGTTTAATACGCCAGGGGCGGCTATTTCCGGATCATACCGGGAGTAGCCGCCCCTGGTATTTACAGGGTTTGCCAGCAGCCATACTTGCAGACTGGTAATTAGCGGCTACCCCCAGGGTTGTACCAAACAAAAAGAGCGCTGCCGGAATAGCCTCGGCAGCGCTCTTTTTGTTTGGTAGGACAGGTAACGAATACCGTCCTGTAGTATGGCCACTAGCCTTGCTTAAATTGCTTTGGCGAGACCCTGGATCACTTTTACTGTTTGGGTGGGGGCAGTGCCCAGGCCTTCCTGCTGGTGCACGATCTCGCCCTGGGCGTTGAGCACGGTAATGATGTTGGAGTGCGAAAAATTGCCGTTCAGGTCTTTGCTATACTTCACATTCAACAGGGCAGCCAGTTCCTGGATGTCGTCGGGCTGGCTTGTCAGCAGCGTCCAGGTGCGGGTATCGAGCTGGTTGGCTTTCGCAAACGCTTTTAGCTTGGCAGGCGTATCGCGGTCCGGGTCCATGGAAACGAGCACAATGCCTACATCTCCAATTTTATACTTGCCCAGTTCCTGTTCGATGCTTTTCAGATCGGCTACCGTTCTGGGGCAGGCATACCCGCAGCTGGTATAGATCATGGCCACCAGCTGTGCTTTGCCGCGCAGCTTTTCCAGCTTCATTTTCTGGTTGTTCTGGTTAGTCCAATCAGAGGTCAGGTTGTAAAGCGACATGTCGGTGAGGGCGCCGCTTGTGTTTGCTACCGTGGTAACAGCTGCGTTATGGTTATGATCAGCGGCCGCAGTAGGTTTCACGCAGCAGCTATGTTCTTGCGGCTGGCATGCGGCAAAACCAATGGCCAGGGCCAGGAGCAGGGGGTAAGTGAAGCGTTTCATAAGTATAATCGGTTATATTTTGTTCTTTTTAGTAGGTGTCTGTTACCCACTTTAGCACTGATATTTCATTGCTGGCTTTTCGCCTCGCCGGCGGGGCCTTCCTTTTCTCCTTGATGGGGGTAGGGGCCCTCGATAAGAGAAAAGGAAGCAAAAGAATCAAGACGATTTTGAACTCGCTGAACGCTCAAACAAAAAATCGTCAAAAGGGCACCTGGCTAGGGTTTATCTTTTAAGTGAAATGAAGTGCCTTCTACTTATTACCGCCTTGCTAGCTCTACTTTGCTGCTTTGGGCGCACCTGAAGCCCAGGTTACCCACCGTGTAGCTGGGTTTTAAACTGGAGCGGAAGGCGTAGCGCATAAAGGCCACGTAGTTTTTTACATTGGTAGCGTTGCTGGCACCGGCGCCGCAGAACTGCTGCTGGTCGTTGCTGTTGCCGGCGCGGGCATCGCTCTGCAGCATTGCCGAATTGAAGTCCGAGGTCCATTCCCACACCAGCCCAATCATGCCGTACACGCCATAGTAATTGCGGAAACTGCTTTGCACCGCAGGCAGGTACTTGGGGTTTGGCTGGCTGTACCATTCCAGACTGCGCTGGTAAAAGGCTTCGTCGTTGGTCGCGTCGCGTTTTGTTTCGCTGGCCAGAGCGGCATATTCCCATTCATTAACGGTGGGCAGCCGCTTGCCCTGGCACTCGCAATAAGCCTTGGCCGCAAACCACGACACGTTGATCACCGGGCTGTTGTTTAGCTTGGCAGCATCAGGTCCTATACTTTGGTCCGAGGCCCAGTGGCGAAGGTAATTCTGGTCGGCAAAAACTTTTTTTACAGCTGATTTCTGCCACTTGGGTTGCTGCTTCACAAAAGCCAGGAATTCGGCATTGGTTACGGGGTATTTATCCAGCAGAAAACCTTTGACCGGCACCCGGTCTTTTGCAGCACCATAGAGCGGCACAAACGTGCCGCTCGCTACAGGTGCCATTTGCCGGGTCGTGCTCTTTTGCGCCAGCAAAGGCTGGCAGCAGAGCAGGAGCAGGAAAAGAAGCAGTCGGTTCATGATCTTAAAACTTATTCTTTACTGATCGCTTTTGTCTTGATCACCTCTTCGGTTGTCACTACACCGCCTTTGTTGCCCCAGCTATTAAGCACATAGGTCAGCACGTTGGCCACTTCCTCGTCAGACAACTGCAGTTTAGGCATGGTGCTGTTGTAGAGCTCGCCATTCACTTTTATCTGTCCTTCCAGGCCATGCGCTACTACGCCGATCGCGCGGTGCACATCCGCATTCAGGTAATCAGATTTTGCCAGCGGCGGGAAGGCGCCTTTCACCCCTTGTCCTTCGGCCTGGTGGCAGGCCTGGCAGTTGCGGGCAAAAACAGCTTTACCCAGTGTGATACGCTCTTCTTTAGATTCTGCTTTCGGCGCGGCAGGCGCTTTGGCTGTTGGCATTTCCTGGATGGTGCCGCCTTCCGGCAGGTAGATCTTGTCCAGGATCTGGCCGGAGTAGATAGACTTGTCCTCAGGGCCTTCTACTTTCAGCATGCCCAAGGCACCTTTGTTAAACGCCCGGAAAATGGCGTGGTCTACAAGTACATAGTTGCCGGGTACGTCGGTTTTGAACTCGGCAATGGCAGCGCCCCCGGCAGGTATGAGGGTGGTTTGCACGTTGGTTTTTGTGTTGAAGCTACCCTCCGGATATACTGTGTCGAAGATCTCGCCGATCAGGTGGAAAGAGGAAACCATGCCCGGGCCGCCGTTGCCCACAAACATGCGAATCTTTTCGCCTGTTTTGGCTTTCAGCGCATTGTCGCCGGTCAGGGCGCCTACGGATCCGTTAAACACCACGTATGTAGGTTTTTCATCCATGGCTTTCTGCATATCGAAAGGCTGTAGGCCCGGGGCTCCAAAAGCGCCCTTGGTATAAAAGTCGCCCTGCATCACGTAGAACTCCTTGTCAACCGGTGCCATGCCTTCTTCGGGCTCTACCAGTATCAGGCCATACATGCCGTTAGCAATGTGCATCCCTACCGGGGCAGTAGCGCAGTGATATACATACAAACCGGAGTTGAGCGCTTTAAAAGAGAACACTGTCTCGTGGCCCGGAGGGGTAAAGGAAGAGGCAGCGCCACCGCCCGGTCCGGTTACGGCGTGCAGGTCTATGTTGTGGGGGTTTTTGCTGTCGGGGTGGTTCATGAGGTGAAACTCCACTTCATCATTCTGGCGGATACGGATAAACTTACCCGGCACGGTACCGCCAAAGGTCCAGAAAGTATAATCCACGCCATCCGCCAGTTTTTTTACAACTTCCCGTACTTCCAGGCGCACCACTACTTTGGCCGCCGTCTTACGCGTGATAGGTTTGGGCACCATTGGTGGCGAAGTAAGTTCTGCTTCCACTACCGGGAGTTCTTTCGGGGTGCTGCTGGTGCCGGCTGTCAATATATTGGCTGGCTCGGTGGCTTGGGTAGTGCAGGAACTGAGAATGCCGGCGCTGTAGATGGCCACACCCAGCAAGTACACTGCTCTGTTTACTATGGACCGTTTCATGATCGTAGGTTTTAGATAGATTTCTTGTACAAAACTATAAGCGGGCAGCGGTCGGCAGTATGACGCCGGTCATGCCTGTCGCTGATCTTCATCACTTGTGCACAGCTTGGATTAACAAAATGCGCGGGCTATACTTTCAGGCAATGGCTTGCCGGCATAGGCGTTTGCCGGAACAGGTCTGGAAATCAGCCCGTCCGTAGCTTTCGGATTATACTTTCTGAATTATACTAGCAGGATGATACTTTAGGGGCAGGGCGCTCCCTTGGCTATACCTGGTGCTTTTTTCGGGCCAGGCGGTAATAGTTATACTTTGCCGAATCGTAGAGGAGGGCGATGAGCAGCAGCAAGGCCGCAACCACCAGTGTGCCCATACTAAGCAGCCGGTGGATGTAGCCGCCCAGCACGCAACCCAGGAAAAAGAAGGTGATGATAACAAGCCGGAGCCGCACGCTTTTCACAAGCTTGGTGCGCTGCTCGGGGGCAATGCGGAAGCACAGTTGCGCGAGTTCAATGCCCAGGTCGGTGAAGAGTCCGGTCAGGTGGGTGGTGCGCACCACCGACTTGGAAACATGCGTCACCAGCGCGTTCTGCAGGCCCATCGAAAAGAGCAACAGCGCGGCAAGCGCAATGCCGCTCCCGCCGCTGCCAGGTATAAAATTGCCAAACAGACCAGCTAACAGTAACAGCACGATCTCGACTGCCATCGGTACAACATGCGGGTTCTTATACCCCCTGCGCAGGGAGAAATGAGTACTGAAGCTGGAAGAAAAGGAGCCGGCCAGAAAAGCCAGTATGTATAACAAGGTGATTAAGGCCAGGCCATACTGCTTTTTTTCCACGTCTTCGGCAAAAAAGGCAAAATGCCCCGTTACGTTGGTAGTAAGCGTGTGCAGCGACAATACCCCGGTGATATTTACCATGCCCGCAATAAAGGTGAGCGCCGCAGCCAACTTGCGGTTATGCTTAAACGTGCGGACTTTGCCCTGGTGGCGAAACATAGGGTGGGAGCAAATGGAAAGTATAAAGATACGCGATTCCGAGTATTTCTGAAAGCGGAAACACAAGCCATTTTAGGCGTATTTGGCGGTGGATTTCCGGGTAATTTCCTTTCTACAGATAGGCTGTAGCTGCCACACAAAAAAAGGCCGCCTGCCGGAAATTGCTTCCGGCAGGCGGGCCTGGTTAAAATTAAAAACAACTTATTTCATTACATCTTTATGCACGCTGGGATAATTCTCCTGCGAAATATCGGTTTCCTCTTCCAAAGACCAGCCGGTCTTCAGGCCAAGTATAAACCAGGCCAGCGCCACTACGCCACCCGCAAATACCGTGTCGCCAACTACGCGCAGCCAGCGCAGGGTTTCCATGGTGTCGGTTTGCATAAACTCCATGGAGCGGGCATACCACAGGCCATACTCCACACTTGCCCAGGTCTGCATCAGGCCGATGGGTAGCAAACTGATCACGATCATCAGTGTCAGGCCAATGTTGATGGACCAGAAGGCAAAGCTGATCACCCCATTTTTCCAGCGACGGCGTGCAGCCATGCTTTTCAGCACAAACAGCATCAGGCCGATGCCCAGTATACCGTACACCCCGAACAGGGCCGCATGCCCGTGCACCGCTGTGGTATTGAGCCCTTGCATATAGTATAAGGCGATTGGCGGGTTGATCACGAAGCCAAAGATACCGGCGCCCACCAGGTTCCAGAACGCCACTGCAATAAAGCAGTAGATAGGCCATTTGTAAGCTTTGATCCACTCGGTAGCGCGACTCAGCGTCAGATTGTGATAAGCTTCGAACCCGATGAGCACCAGCGGCACTACTTCCAGGGCGCTAAAGGTGGCCCCCAACGCCAGGATAGAGGTGGGCGTGCCGCTGAAGTATAGGTGGTGAAACGTGCCGATAATGCCGCCAAACAGGAAGATGATGGTGGAGAAGAGCACGGTGCCAGTCGCGATCTTAGTTTGCAGCAGCCCCATGCGCACAAAGAGGAAGGCGATCACCACGGTGGCAAATACTTCGAAGAAGCCTTCTACCCACAGGTGCACCACCCACCAGCGCCAGTACTCAGCAATGGCCAGGTTGGTATGCTGGCCCCACATCAGTCCGGCGGCATAAAACAGCGCAATTGCTACAGACGAGATCAGGAACATGCCCAGTAGGTGGCGGCCTTCAGCCTGTGATTTGAAAGCAGGCCAGATGGCACGCGTCATCAAAAACAGCCACAATACGAGCCCTACCAGCAGGAAGATCTGCCAGAAACGGCCCAGGTCCACATACTCATACCCTTGGTGGCCCAGCCAGAAGTTTTCGGCGTAGCCCAGTTTCTGCATCACGCCAAACCACTGGCCAGCCATAGAGCCTGCTACAATAATGATAAGGCAGATGAAGAGGAAGTTTACGCCCAGCCGCTGGAATTTAGGCTCATACCCCGAAACAGCCGGTGCAATGTACAGGCCGGTAGCCAGCCACGAGGTAGCGATCCAGAGGATAGCCAGTTGCACGTGCCAGGTGCGGCTTACGGAGTAGGGGAGTATTTCTGACAGCGGCATGCCGTAAAGCTTCTGGCCTTCCACGCCGTAGTGGGCCGTTACGATCCCCATGGCGATCTGTACCAGGATCAGGGCAGTGACTACCCAGAAATACTTGAGCGTGGCCCGCATGGAGGGCGTTGCCTGCAATCCCAGCAGAGGGTCCTGCTTGGGCAGTCGTTCAATGTCCAGCTCTTCGTCCTTGTGCGAGGCATAGTAGTAGGCCAGTAACCCGATACCACCGATCAGGATGATCACGCTAAAGCCCGTCCAGATGATCAGGTCGCTGCTAGGGCGGTTGCCAACCAGCTCTTCGGCTGGCCAGTTGTTAGTATAGGTTACTTCGGAGCCGGGCCGTTCGGTCACGCAGGCCCAGGTAGCCCAGAAAAAGAAAGCGTTCATCTGGCGCATCCGTTCCGGGTCCTTGATGGCATTGTCGGCAATGGCGTAGGCATCGCGGTACTTGGCCATTTCGGGGTTGTTGGTAAACAGGCCCGCATAAAACTGGCTAACCGATGCCACTGCTTCGGCCCGCGCATCGGAGACAGTGATCGTGCCGGTGGCCTTGTTGTAAGTATTGGCGCGCACCTGCTTTTGCAAACGGGCCTGCAACATGGCCCTGTTTTCGGCATCCAGGCGGGCGTAGGTGGTGCCTTTGGCTTCTTTTGCCCAGGCATCCAGCATAAAAATAGCCTCTTTGTGCAGCCAGTCAGCTGTCCAGTCGGGGGCTACATAGGCGCCGTGGCCCCAGACCGAGCCCAGTTCCTGGCCTCCAATGGATTGCCATACATTCTGGCCGTTTCGGATATCCTCGCCGGTAAAGAGCACTTTACCCGAAGCACTGACCACTTTATCCGGAATAGGCGGAGCCTGCCGGTAGATTTCTGAGCCAAAGTAGCCCAGCACGGAGAAAGAGCCGATGATAACGACTATAAATCCGATCCAGAGTTTTTTGTATTTCATAATGGTAAATAAGTATATATAAGATGGGTATATAGTAGAATACTAGGTAGTTACGTGGATTTGCCGGAAAAGACTAGAAAAGGTATGCAAGGCTAAGTTGCATGCGGCTATTGCCCCTAGTGTCGCGCACGGTGGTGGTGCTCAGGTTTTTCTGTACCGTTACGCTGGTGGCTACCGGACCTACGTACACGCTCAGGCCTGCCGTGGCAAAAATGCTCTCGCCACCGGTCTGCAGGTTCTTTTCGCCATGCAACTGATCAGCTTCGGCTTTTTCGTAGTATAGCCCGGCGCTGGGCAGGATGGTGATAGCGCCTGTATTATGCCAGTAAAACAAGTTGGAAGATGCGCTCACCCGGTTGCCAAACTGATAACCCTCCTTGTTCTCCGAGTTCAGGTTATAGGTCACATCAGAGTTCAGGCCGATCTTGTTGTAGCGGATTGTATAAATTCCAGTAAGAATATAATCGGTGCTACCGGTGCCGGGCTGCATGCTGGCCGGTCCATCGTGGTGGCTGCCCTGGCCAAAATGGCCGGTGGGTAATTTAATGCCGCCTCCCAGGCGCAGGGTATGTCTCAGGGAATAAGTCGCGCTATCGCCGGTGTTCAGCACGGCATAGTTGGCCAGCAACGTTATATCGCCCAGCCCGCTGGGGCGGTGGGTTTCTTCCGGCATGATGTGCTGGTTAAAGCGGTAAGGCACAAAAGCAAATACCTGCATGCCTTTTACCGGCGTGTAACGGCCCCAGAGTTCGGCAGAGCGAAAAATATTTTCGGTCAGCTCGTGGTGCGTTTCCGGCACCCCGTCGTGGGAGTGCGTGTAGGTGCTGGTAATAGTATAGGTGTTGCTGAGGTAGCGAACGCCAAAGAAATTTTTGTGTACCTGGGGCAGAATACCCAGGTAACTGCCGCCAATGGTGCAGCCGCCATCGCAGGCGTAGCTATTCAGGCCAAAGGCAAACAGGGCAATAGCAAGAGCGAAGATCTTTTTCATATCAATTGAATTTATTCTTTAAAACAGTTTGAATTTGCCTGTTTGGCAGGCAGTCGTAATTGCTAAGCCTGTTCGGGAGGAGGATGGAAAATGCTGCGTTGCGGGCTGAAGGCGGGCCTGTTCAGGTAGCCGGCCAGGCAGGTGGCAGCAGTTAAGCCTGGCGCCGGGATCGCTATTAGAAAAGAAGCCGGCAGGCTCAGGTCGGGGGTAGGGGCCAGCGTACGCGGATGCCGCTGTTTGCTGGCGCTATCTTTGGCCAGCTGCTTTTTCAGGTAACATTTGCCCTGGCAGGTAGCGCCCGGCACATGGCGTTTTTCGCAGAGGTGGCTGGCAATATAAGTTTGGTTTGCCCGGAACAACACATATAGGCCTGTTTTGCTGCAGGGTTGCACCAGCGCTCCTATAAACAGCCATATCCACACAAACCTTTTCATCTCCTTTTACCTCTTTTTTCTGCATCAAAGGTCTGATAGCCGTGCGGCAGGAAAAATGATCGAGATCATTAATAAAAGAGATGTAGGTCTTTTATTATCCCTGACAGGGCCGCTACTTTTGGACCGTAGATAATCACCACTACCATCATTCATTCAAATTTAAAACATCATGAAAATCAGAAACAGAAAAAACAAAGTAAGCGCTTCCGGTCTGTCGTTGGGTGCCATGCTGCTGTTGGCGGTTATGGGGCTTTACAGCTGTACATCCGGCGAAAGCGAAGGCACAGGTGCCGAAGCTTATGCCCAGGACCAGCCGGCCAGTACCGAAGCGGCTGCTCCTGAAACAGCTGCAGTGGCAGACGAAGGCAAAGGAGTAGGCCCTGTGACCACGGTGGAAGTAGGCGCCGACATTGACGCGGCCCTGGCCGGTACGGGCAAAGGCTTGTTTGAAGCTAAATGCTCGGCCTGCCACCAGCTCACCGACCAGAAGGTAGTAGGTCCGGGCTTGGCTGGCGTAACAGAACGCCGCAAGCCGGAGTGGGTCATGAACATGATCCTGAACCCCGAAGAGATGACAAAACAGGACCCGACCGCCAAGAAACTGCTGGCCGAGCACCTGACCCAGATGACGAACCAGAATGTGAACGAGCAAGACGCCCGCGCTATTCTGGAGTACTTCCGCCAGAACGATAAAGCGATCTAAGGCAACACCTAACCCATAGCTCTTATGGAAACCTTGTACAAAAAAGTGAATAAGGCTGCTCTGCTGCTGGCAGTGGCCGCCGGTGCTGCGCTGCAAAGCTGCAGTGGTATCGAATCATCGCAGGCCAATACGGCCGTTGCTTCGCAGGCTGATGCCGATGCAGCCACCAAAGTATATGTGGCGCCAGGCAAGCACGATGAACTCTACTCGTTTATGTCGGGTGGTTTCAGCGGCCAGGTGTCAGTATACGGCATCCCCTCCGGCAGGCAGTTAAAAGTGATTCCGGTGTTCTCGCAGAATCCGGAGAATGGCTACGGCTACACCGAGGAGTCGAAGGCGATGCTTAACACCTCCTTTGGCTTTGTGCCCTGGGACGATCTGCACCACCCCAAGCTTTCACGCACCGATGGCATGACGGACGGCCGCTGGCTGTTTGTGAACGCCAACAATACCCCACGGGTAGCCCGTCTCGACCTCAAAACCTTTGAGACCGCCGAGATCATGGAGATTCCCAACAGTGCCGGTAACCACTGCTCGCCATACCCCACCAACGACAACGAGTACGTGATTGCGGGTACCCGCTTCAGCGTGCCCATCAACGTGGAAGGCAAGTATGAGGACGTGAACTTCAGCGAGTATAAAGACAAGTTCAAAGGGTCTATCTCGTTTGTGAAGGTAGATAAAAAGACCGGCGACATGGACCTGGACTTCCAGGTGCTGGTGCCCGGCTTTGACTATGACCTGGCCAATGGCGGCAAAGGCCCTTCTTCGGACTGGGTATTCTTTACTACCTACAACACCGAGCAGGCCAGCACACTCAAAGAGATCGGCGCTTCGCAGAACGACAAGGATTTCCTGGCGGCTATTAACTGGAAGCTGGCAGCCAAGTATGCCCGCGAAGGCAAGACGCACGAAATGCCAGCTTACTATTACCACAACAAGCTGGATGAGAAAACGCACATTGCCACTTCCGAGATAAAGAAAAAAGTGCGCATCCTGCTGCCCGAAGAATGCCCCGGGCTGATGTACCTGATCCCCGTGCCTAAATCACCGCACGGCATCGACGTGGACCCTTCGGGCGAGTTTATGATCGTGAGCGGCAAGCTGGCTTCCATCATTCCGGTGCACTCTTTCTCTAACATGCTCAAAACCATCGAGAAGAAAGATTTTATCGGCGATGTGGGCGGCATTCCGATCCTGCGTTACGAATCCGTGCTGGCAGGTGAGGTGAAAGAACCGGGCCTGGGACCGTTGCACACCGAGTTCGACGGCAAAGGCAACGCTTATACTTCCATGTTCGTGTCTTCGGAAGTAGTGAAATGGAAGCTGAAAGACTTTAAAGTAGTGGACCGCATTCCGGTATATTACTCAGTTGGTCACCTGGTGATACCTGGCGGCGATACCAAAAAGCCTTACGGCAAGTACCTGATCGCCATGAACAAGATCACCAAAGACCGCTACCTGCCTACTGGCCCTGAACTGGCGCACTCAGCCCAGCTGATCGATATCAGCGGCGAGAAAATGAAGCTGCTGCTCGACTTCCCGACCATTGGCGAGCCGCACTATGCGCAGGCCATCGAAGCGGGTAAAATAGCACCCAACAGCGTGAAGTTCTACAGCCTGGAAGAGAACAGCCACCCGCAGGCCACCAAAAAGGAAAGCGATACGCGGGTAGAGCGCAAAGGCAACCAGGTGCACGTGTACATGACGGCGATCCGAAGCCACTTAACGCCCGATAACATCGAGGGCGTGAACGTGGGCGACGAAGTATACTTCCACGTGACCAACCTGGAGCAGGACTGGGATGTGCCCCACGGATTTGCCATCATGGGTAACAACAACGCCGAGCTGTTGATCATGCCGGGCGCTACCCAGACCCTGAAGTGGGTGCCCCAGAAAGCCGGCATTGTGCCCATGTACTGCACCGACTTCTGCTCTGCGCTGCACCAGGAGATGCAGGGTTACATCAAAGTGTCTCCTAAAGGCGTGAAAACGCCGGTAGCCTTCTCCACTGGAGGTAAAAAGCCAGCTGCTTAACAACAAGTATAAGAGAAGGTGAGGGGCTCCTTCACCTTCTCTTTTTTTCACGCTTAAGTATAAGAAGATGAAAACACTACACAAGCTGTTGCTACTGGCAGCAGCAATTTCGCTGGGCTTGCTCTTTCTTTTTCCGATGTGGAAAATATACGTGCAGGCACCGCAGTATCCCGAAGGCTTACAGATGCACATCTGGGTAAATAAAATATCCGGCTCCACCGATTACTCCCTGCAGAACTTCAATATCCTGAACCACTACATTGGCATGGAAAAGATACAACCCGACTCGTTTCAGGAGCTGACCTACATGCCCTACATTGTCTTTTTCTTTATGCTTACAGGTGCCCTGATCGCGCTTGCCGGCGCCAGGCGCCTGGTGCTGCCCTGGGTGTTTCTGTTGATGGTAGCCGGTGCGGCCGGCCTGGCAGACTTTTATATGTGGCTGCACAAATTCGGCACCAACCTCGACCCGCACGCCCCCATTATTATTCCGGGCATGACGTATATCCCGCCCTTTATTGGTAGCAAGCAGCTACTCAACTTCCATGCACTATCGCTGCCGGGCCCCGGAAGTATAGGTATTGCGCTGGCCGTGGTGCTGGGCCTGGCGGTTTTCTTTCTGGAGCGCAGGCGTAAAGGCGCAAGTATAAAATCAGCTGAAAAAACCCTGGTCCTATGAAAACGCATTTCACGCTGGTATGGGGCATCTGCCTCTGGTTGCTGATCAGTTGCCAGGTGGCGCCCAAACCCATTGCTTATGGCCAGGTAAACTGCGCTCATTGCAACATGACCGTTTCCGACAGCCGCTTTGGCGCCGAGCTGGTGAGCGCAAAAGGCAAGGTTTATACGTTTGATTCGGCCGAATGCCTGGCCGCTTACCTCAACGACAATCCCGGGAAGAAAAAAGACGCTGCCTATGTGCTGGTAACAGATTTTTCGAACCCAAAGCAGCTGGTTGATGCCCGCAAAGCCACTTTTCTGCAGAGCGCAAAGCTGGCCAGCCCCATGGGCATGTCGCTGACTGCCTTTGCCGATAACGCTACTGCCGGGCAGTTCCGGCAACAGCACCAGGGCCGGCTGCTAACCTGGGAGCAAACCCTGTTAGTTGTACAAAAAAATGAAAAGCCGCAGTAAACGTATCGTCCAAAGTATAGCCCTCTGCCTGCTGCTGTTGCTTTGCGCGCCGGTGCAGGCCGCTACCTGGCAGGTATGCGCCACCTGTCCGCAGCGCTCCATCCGCCAAGCCATTGCCCAGGCAAATCCCGGCGACAGCGTGGTGGTAACAGGCGGTGTGTACCGCGAAGGCAACATCGAGATCCGCAAGCCCCTTTTCCTGATCGGCCGGCAACGCCCGGTGCTGGACGGCCGGCACAAAGGCGAGATCCTCACCATCCGGGCCAGCCACGTTACCGTGCAGGGCTTTACCCTGAAAGATGTGGAAGTGAGTTACCTGAGTGATTATGCCGCCATCCGGGTGGCCGAAGCCAGCCATGTGCGCATCCTGGACAACCGGATTCTGAACGCTTTTTTCGGCATTTACCTGCAGCGCGCCAGCAACTGCGAAATAGGAGGCAACCGGGTGCAGGGGCAGGGAAAAACCGAAACCTCGTCGGGCAACGCCATTCACCTCTGGTACTGCCAGGCCATCAACGTGCACGACAACCAGGTATCGGGCCACCGAGACGGCATTTACTTTGAGTTTGCCACCAACAGCCGCATCCGGCATAACCTAAGCCAGGGCAATCTGCGCTATGGCCTGCACTTTATGTTCTCGGATGGCAACGTGTACCAGCGCAACACCTTCCGGCACAATGGCGCGGGCGTGGCCGTGATGTATACCAAGAACATTGTGATGCAGCAAAACCTGTTCGAAGATAACTGGGGCGCAGCCGCTTATGGTTTGTTGCTCAAGGATATCAGCCGGAGTGTGATCCGGGGCAATACCTTCCGGCGCAATACGGCGGGCATTTACCTGGAGGGCTCCAGCAAACTGCAGGTTGAACACAACAATTTTGAAGGAAACGGCTGGGCGCTGCGCGTGCTCTCCAACTGTGAGGCCGACACGTTCCGGCTCAACAACTTTACCGGCAATACCTTTGATGTGGCCACCAACGGTAACACTATGCTCAACTTCTTTTCGGGCAACTACTGGGACAAGTATAACGGCTACGACCTGAACAAAGACAAGGTAGGCGATGTGCCTTATCGCCCGGTAAGCCTGTATTCGATGCTGGTGGAGCACGTGCCGCCCTCGGTGATGTTTATGCGCAGCTTTATTGTAGACCTGATGGACAAGGTGGAGAAAGTGCTGCCCAGCATCATTCCGGACCAGCTGATTGACGAACAACCGGTGATGAAACGAATAGAAGTATGATAGCGATAGAAAATTTAAGCAAGTCGTATGGCCGGCTGCAGGTGCTCCGCAACGTGAGCGTTAGTTTTGGCCCCGGCAAAGTGGTGTCTATTATTGGGCCTAACGGCACGGGCAAAACCACCATGATCAAGTGCCTGCTGGGCATGGTGCTGCCCGACGGCGGCGATGTGAAGCTCAACGGCCAGAGCGTACTGCGGCAGCACGCCTACCGGAGCCAGCTGGGCTATATGCCCCAGATCGGCCGCTACCCCGAAAACATGAAAATTCGCCAGGTATTCAATATGCTGAAGGATATCCGCAAGGATGCTCCCGTGCTGGATGAGGAACTGGTGGGCCTTTACGGGCTGGAACAACTATACGACAAGCGGATGGGATCGCTCTCGGGCGGCACCCGGCAGAAAGTAAGCGCCGCGCTGGCCTTCCTCTTCAACCCGCAGGTGCTCATCCTCGACGAGCCAACCGCCGGCCTGGACCCCATCTCGGCAGAGATCCTGAAAAGTAAGATCCTGAAAGAAAAGAAAAAAGGGAAGCTGGTGCTCATCACCTCCCACATCATGAGCGAGGTGGAAGAAGTGGCCGACGAGGTGCTGTGCCTGATGGATGGGCACCTTAAATTCTACGAAACCATTGCCGCCCTGAAAGCGCAGACAAACGAGGAGCGCCTCAGCCGCGCCATTGCTAAAATTATGCACGGAGAGGAGGATTAACGTATGAACCGGATCATTAAATATGTACTTTACGACATTATCAGAAGCAAAATTATACTTGCCTATACGTTGTTTCTGCTGGTGCTGTCGGTGGGTTTGTTTAACCTGGGCGGAGACCCGGGCAAAGCTATTCTGAGTTTGCTGAACCTGGTGCTGCTCACCGTGCCGCTCATCAGCATTGTGTTTGCCACCACGCATTTCTACAACTCCTATGAGTTTATTGAGCTGCTGATGGCCCAGCCTGTGAACCGCAAAAAAATATTCTTGAGTGAGTTCCTGGGCGTTGCCTGCTCCCTGTCCGGGGCGTTTATACTTGGCGTGGGCGCTCCGGTGCTGCTCTATGGTGCCAGCCTGACGGGTTTATACCTGGTGCTGACAGGCGTTTTCATCACCTTTATTTTTGTGGCCCTTGCCTTTCTGGCTTCCGTCATTACCCGCGACAAAGCCAAAGGCATTGGTATAGCGCTGTTGCTGTGGTTTTACTTTGCCCTGCTCTATGACGGCATCGTGTTATTTATACTTTACTACTTCAGCGAATATCCCCTGGAAACAGCTACGCTGGCGATGGCGGCGCTCAACCCCATCGACCTGGGGCGTATCCTGGTATTGCTGCACCTGGATGTATCGGCGCTGCTGGGCTATACCGGAGCCTTATATAAAAGTATTTTAGGCAGTCTCTGGGGCGTGGGGCTCTCGTTTGGGTTGTTGCTGGTATGGGTGCTGCTGCCGGTACTGGGCGCCAGCCGCATCTTTACAAAACGGGATATTTAAGTACGCAGTTATACTACGCCAAAACAAAACAGGCGCAATGAGAATCAGCTCTCTTTGCGCCTGTTTTGTATTTCTGTCTGCTTATAAGTTACATCTTACAAGTAAGGTATAAAAAAGTCTGGCTTACCTCCTGGCTTAGTTTTGATCCGATGCATACCACTCAGCAAAAGCGATTTCGGTTTCCCAGAGCTTCAGGCTATGCAGCGTAACGTGTTCCGGCAGGACATTTGATAACCTGGTTTTAAAATCCAGCAGCATGTTCTCGCAAGTGGGTTGGTAGGGGGTGAGCAGGAGCTTGTGGTGCAGCAGGCGCAGGGGCGCTATTAGTTCCGGCGGGTTGTCGCTACGCAGTACCAGCGCATGATCTACCGCTTCGAGTATACTTTCCTGCACCAGCTTTTTCAGATCGCCAAAGTCTAGCACCATGCCGTTTTTCGGGTCCTTTTCGGCGCTGATCGGTGTGCCGATGACGGTTACCTCGAGCTTATAGGAGTGGCCGTGGATGTTGCGGCAGGCGCCGTTGTAGTGCTGCAGGGCGTGCGCCGCTTCAAAAGTGAAGCGGCGCGTAATCCGGATCCGGCTCATACGATACTTGTTTCTTTTAGCCGGGCCAGCCACAGCTGTTCTTCCGCTTCCAGCAATTCATCCAGCATGAGCACCTGCTTTTCGAGCTGGTCTGCAAACAAGGTGGGCAGCTGCTGTTTATAATAGCTGATGCCTTCCTGTAGGTTTTGCCAGAAGCTTTGCAGGTATTTCCGTTGCTTGTCGGTGAGCGTTTCCAGCTGCTCGGCCTTTTTGTTTTTCCAGTAATCGATGTACATCCGGAGCTCGTTCACGAACACGTGCGGGCGGTAAGTATCATTCAGCGCATTAAAGCGGCCGTAGATATGATCAACCATTTCCTGCAGCTTGAACACGCCCGAGAAAAAGGCCAGATTCGGGCCGGGGCAGATCGTAACGGCTTTGGAGGCTGCTTTTTTGCCGATCTGGAGCAACTGGAGCGCTGCGTTGGCCAGGCCATCGCAGAGGCACTCTTTGGCCAGCACGTTGGCTTCTTGGGCTAGGTATACTTCCGGGGCTAAGTTCTGAGCCTGCAGCTGCGCCAGCTTGCGGCGCTGGTATTTGCGCGAAGCCGTGCAGATCGGTTCATCGGTAAATTCGGTGTTAGAAACCAGGTGTTTTTTGATGCAGGGGCTGCCGGGCTTGCCGCTGGCAATACGCGCTAGTTTCTGCGCCTCGCTCGAGGTGTCGCGCAAGGCGTTGAACGGCACGCCCAGCGGAGAGATCGGGCTCAAGTATAAATCCTTTTGGGTGGCCTGCACCAGTTTTGCCAGCGTGTCGTTGTCAACGGTAGTGGCTTCGGGCACCAGCAGGAAAGGAGTTCCCCAACCGGTGGCATCCATGCCGTAGTGGCGCAGCATCAGTTCATCTTCTTTTGCGGTACCGAGGCCCCCCTGCACGCTGATGCGCTGCAACGCCTGGGCCTGCAGAACCGGCAGACCTTTGCCCGCCAGCGCAGCGCAGCACATACTTTCCAGTTCCGTGCGCATGGCGGCGCGGTTCTGCTTGAATTCTTCCAAAATGGGGCCCAGCAAATAGCCGTCGGTGGCAAAGGCGTGGCCGCCGCAGTTCAGGCCTGATTCAATCCGGAATTCCGACACCCAGATGCCCTTTTTTGCCAGTATTTTACCTTGCACATAAGCTGAGCGGTAGTCGCTCACCTTGATGATGACCTGCTTTTGGAGTTCGCCGTTTTTACCTGGTAGAAAGCAGGCAAACTGGTCCAGGTAACTATACAGGCGCATGTTCATGCCTGCCGAGAACACCACAGCTGCCTGCACGGTGCTGTTGGCAAAACCGCGGAGCGCCGCTAGGGCATCACAATACTCCTGCGGCAGAGGCTCCCCGTTTTTGGCGTAGTTGGTCTTGTCGAGTTTCGTCATAATGTTCACATCGATCCTGCCCGGCACCACTGCTTCGCGCAGGGCCTGTTGCAGGTGATGTTTTTGTTCGGAATCCGTGGTGTGCAGCATTTGCAGGTAGAGTGCACGCAAAGGGGAGCTCTCGGGCAGCAGGGTAAAGTATTTGGTCAGCTCCGAAGCGGGCGTAAAATCCTCGTGCCGCAGCGCCTCTATCTGTTCTTTCACCACTTCATCCAGCAGGTCGAGATAAGCGGTAATGCGCCGCGCCCGGTAATCTTCCTGATCCATGGCAATGGGCGTGTAAGGCCGCAGGTACTGCTGGCAGTAGTGCGCCCGCATTTGCTCCAGCAGGCTGTCATCGCCGATCGAAACTACAGACGAAATGCCGAAGCGGGCCACCTTTAAAGGAGAATCCACGGTAAAAGCCAGACCCATAACCGGGATATGGAAGGTATGAGGTGAAGTGGGTTGCATAAGGAATACTTAAATTTAATGGGTGATAAGGAAAGTATAAAGAGCGACAAGGTAGTGGGCAGGCGGAAAGCACCGGATGAGGTGCGTCAGTCCGGGGGGTGATAGATGTCATTGCAATATTCGAAAAAGAAAATAATGACGAAGGACAGCGGAATATCAGCCCGGAAGTGACCAGCGTCATTTAAATGGCGGCCAGATTGTGGTAGACTTGCAAAAAAGAATTGTACCGATGGAAATATATAAAACCCTAGCTCCGGCAATGCTGAACCCGCGCTCCTACGAGGCCTACCGCAGCGTGGTGGAGGAGCTTGTCAGGCAGCAGAAAACAACCGGCCCCGAACAGACCGAGGAACGCATTGGCTATACCCGGCTTAATTTGCAACGCATGAAGCGCGTAGAAAAGCAGTTTGAGCCCTTGCCCGAGCTGGAAGCGCTTCTGCTGCTCCACCAGCCTGCCTGGCACTGGGTGGTACTGGCCGAAAGCTGGTGCGGCGACGGTGCCCAGCTGATCCCGGCCATTGCGGCCGTGGCCGGCGCTGCGCCCGGCATTACGCTACGGGTACTGCTGCGCGATGAAAACCCAAACTGGATGGACTCCTGCCTGACAAACGGCAGCCGTGCCATTCCAAAATTGATCTGCACCGCGGTAGAGACCGGGGAGAGGCTCTTTACCTGGGGCCCAAGGCCCACAGCCCTTCAGGAACAGCTGAACCGCTACAAAGCCGAAACGCCCGGAGCTTCGTCGGCGGAAGTGGCCACGCACCTGCATACTATGTATGCGCAAGACAGGAGCCGGGCCCTGCAGCAGGACCTGCTGGCCCTGGTGCGCAAGGCGCTGCAGGTAGAAGAGAAGGTATTAGCAGTAGGGTAGTTGCCTAAAAAAGTACCGTGACTTACGTTTTGCTACATGCGTCGAAAAGAAACTGGCTGCTGGTAGCCCTGGGCAACCTGGTGGTAGTGGCCTTTCTGGGCCTGCTGCTGCGGTGGCAGTTTGTAGCGCCCCTGGCGGGGATCAACTATAAGTTTTTTCTGCACGGGCACTCGCATGTGGCCTTGTTGGGCTGGCTGTACTCGGCGCTTTTTGTAGCGCTGCTGCATGCCTGGATGCCCCCCGAGGTGCAGCAGAAACGTGTCTATGCCTGGCAATTCTGGCTGTCGCAGGGAGCGGTGGCGGGCATGCTGGTGAGCTTTCCGCTGCAGGGCTATGCTCTGTTTTCCATTACTTTCTCCACCCTGCACATCCTGCTGAGCTACTGGTTTATTTTCCAGTTCCTGCGCGATGCAAAAGCCCTGAAGATCAGCCGGGGGCAGCAGCAGGTTTCCTTCCGGTTCATCCGGGCGGCGCTGTTTTTTATGGCGCTTTCGTCGCTTGGTCCCTGGGCCATGGGCCCCATTATGGCTACCGGCCACAACGGCGACAGCTTATACTATAATGCTATTTATTTTTACCTGCATTTCCAGTACAACGGCTGGTTTATGTTTGCTGTGTTGGGCCTGCTCTTTTGGCTGCTGGAGAAGTATAAACTGGATTTTAACCGCTCCCTGGCCATCGCTTTTTTCTGGTGGATGTTTTGGGCGTGCTTGCCGGCTTACTTGCTCTCAGTGCTCTGGACAAAACCGCCTGCCCTACTTTATCTGCTAGGTGGCGCGGCTGCTTTCGCGCAGGTTATTGGCCTGGTGGTGCTGCTTCGGTTGCTTCTGCCCCTACGCACGGCTGTGCCGGGTTCAGGGAATAGCTGGACCAGGAGGTTATGGCTGCTCTCGGGCTTGGCTTTTGTGCTGAAGATACTCATGCAGTTCGCTACAGCTTTTCCGTATGTGGCCAACCTGGCTTACCAACAGCGCAATTTCGTGATCGGCTACTTGCACCTGGTGCTGCTGGGTTTTATCAGCCTGTTCGTACTGGCATTTTTTGTGCAGCAGGGCTGGCTCAGCTTTAAAAGCTGGCAAAGCCGCTGGGGTATGGGTTTGTTCGTGGCCGCGCTCATAAGCAGCGAAGCCCTCCTTTTTCTACAGGGTATCTTTTTCTGGGCTGGCAGCGGCCTGATCCCTCACTATTTCGGACTTCTGTTCCTGATCAGCGTAGCGCTGCCGTTGGGTATAGTGCTGTTTTACCTGGCCCAGTTTTCAGGCCGCAAAAGTATAAGGTTGCCGCTCACACCGGAGCTGCAGCACAGTCAGGTATAATTTTCCGTCCTATCTTACTCTTTCGTTACTTTCCCTTTTCTCTGCCTGCATACTTTCGTAGGTCCGCGTCGGCGTGCTGCGTTATTGGTTATGGTTAACAGGAGCAAGTAAAATATTATTTGAAGCATCGAAATAAAAAAGCCTGCCTTTTGCTGATCTGGTCAGCCAAAGGCAGGCTTTTTCTTGGTGGTACTATCCTAGCTGCAACCCAGGCTATTGCCGCAGTTAAGGCATTTGTAGCAGGTGCCGGAGCGGATGGTAATATGGCCGCAGGTATTGCAGATCGGGGCGTCGCCCATCATGCTGGCCAGCACCTGCTGGGTCTGCTCCATCAGGAGGGTACGGCTTTGCGTCACGACCTGGTAGCTGGCATTTGCTTTATTGATGCTTGCAGCCACCGGTGCGGCCGATTGGCGTTCTGGTGCCTGCGGTTCGGGCTGTTTCTCTTGCTGCACATGCACCAGGTCGCTGCGGTTCAGGTACTCATAGCCCAGCAGCCGGAACAGGTAATCGAACACCGAGGTGGCCGATTTAATGTTGGGGTGCTCCACGCGGCCTGCCGGCTCGAAACGGGTAAAAGTAAAGCGGTTCACGAACTCCTCCAGCGGCACGCCATACTGCAGCCCCAGCGATACGGCAATGGCAAAGCAATTGAGAATGGAGCGGAACGAAGCCCCTTCTTTATACATGTCGATGAAGATCTCTCCCAGCGTGCCGTCGGCATACTCGCCGGTGCGGATATATACAGTGTGGCCGTCTATCTTTGCTTTCTGGGTGAAGCCTTTGCGCTTGTCGGGCAGTTTGTGGCGCTCTACCAAATGGGCGAGTTGCTGCCGGAAACCCGCCTGGCCGGCATCGGCCAGGATGGCTTTGGCCGCCTGCAGTACCTGTTCGGCATCATGGTTCAGCTCAATTGGCGTTACCTCTGCCGCGGTCTGTTCACTGGTTTGGGTGCTGGTATTTTTAGCGGAAAGCGGCTGTGAGAGTTTGCTGCCATCCCGGTACAGCGAGCAGGCTTTCAGGCCCATTTCCCACGACAGCTCGTAGCACCGGGCCACTGCTGCCACCGTGGTTTCGTGCGGCAGGTTGATGGTTTTGGAGATGGCCCCCGAGATAAAGGGCTGCACCGAAGCCATCATCCGGATGTGGCCCTCGGGCAGACTGTAGCGGCTGCCTTTGTGGCCGCAGCGGTTGGCGCAGTCGAACACCGGGTAATGCTCGGGTTTCAGGAAAGGGGCACCCTCTACCGTCATGGTACCGCAGCAGTAGTCGTTCATATCGGCTACCTGCTTTGCCGTAAAGCCCAGTGCCTGCAGCAGGCTGAAAGTTGGCTGCACGTACTGTGCAGGCGCGAACCCCAGCCGCTGCAGGCAGTCTTCACCCAAGGTATACGTACTAAAAAGCGCCTCAATATCGTAAGCTGTCGGAAGCGCCGCCTCCAGGGTAGCCTGGTCCGGGGCCGTAAAGCCAAGCTGCGCCAGCGCCTGCGCGTTCAGGTGCGGTGCGCCTTGCAGGGTAGCATGCCCTTTGGCATAGTTTACAATAGCGGCCTGCTCTTCTGAAGTATAACCCAGCCGCGCCAGGGCAGCGGGTATACTTTGGTTGATGATCTTGAAATAGCCCCCACCCGCCAGCTTTTTATACTTTACCAGCGCAAAATCAGGTTCTACGCCGGTTGTGTCGCAATCCATCAGCAGGCCGATAGTGCCTGTTGGGGCGATAACGGTGGCCTGCGCATTGCGGTAGCCATACTTCAGACCCTGTTGCAGCGCTTCGTCCCAGGCATGGCGGGCAGCCTGCACTAAATAAGGCGGACAATGGGCCTCGTCCAGTCCCTGCGGCGCAATATGCAGGTTCTCATACTTGTCAGACTGGTTGTAGGCGGCATAGCGGTGGTTGCGCATCACGCGCAGCATCGCCTCTTTATTAGGAGCATACTTTGCGAAAGCACCGAGCAGGGCGGCCATTTCTGCGGATGTTTTATAGGCCGTACCCGTCATCAGTGCCGTGATAGCGGCTGCCGTATTGCGGGCCTGCGCGCTGTTGTAGGGCAGGCCCTGCACCATCAGCAGCGCCCCCAGGTTGGCATAGCCCAAACCAATGGTGCGGTAATCGTAGGAGCGTTGTGCCACTTCTTCGGATGGGAACTGCGCCATCAGCACCGATATTTCCAGCGCCACCGTCCATAGGCGGCAGGCATGTGCAAAGGCTGTCACATCAAAAAGCTGCGTTTCGGTATCGTAGAATTTGAGCAGGTTGAGCGACGCGAGGTTGCAGGCCGTATTATCCAGGAACATGTACTCCGAGCAGGGGTTCGAAGCACGGATCGGGCCTTCGGCAGGGCAGGTATGCCAGTCGTTGATGGTGGTGTCGAACTGCAGCCCTGGGTCGGCGCAGGCCCAGGCCGCATCGGCAATCTGCTGCCAGAGCTGCCGGGCCGGAATGCGTTTCATCTCGCTGTGATCGGTACGGGCAGTCAGCGCCCAGTCTTCCCCTTTTTGCAGCGCTTCCATAAAAGCATCGGGCACACGCACCGAGTTATTGGAGTTTTGCCCCGAAACGGTTTGGTACGCTTCACCGTCGTAATCGGCACTATAGCCGCCAGCAATTAAGGCGGCCACTTTGCGCTCCTCTTCTTTTTTCCAGTTAATGAAGGCCTCGATCTCGGGGTGATCCAGGTCCAGGCACACCATTTTGGCTGCCCGCCGCGTGGTTCCCCCGGATTTGATCGCGCCTGCCGCCCGGTCGCCGATCTTCAGAAACGACATCAGGCCGGAGGAGCTGCCGCCACCGCCCAGCGGCTCGTCTTTGCCCCGGATGGTAGAGAAGTTTGTGCCCACGCCCGAGCCATACTTGAAAATGCGCCCTTCCTGCACCCACAGGTCCATAATGCCGCCTTTGTTTACCAGGTCGTCTGATACGCCAAGTATAAAGCAGGCATGGGGCTGCGGCCGCTCATACGCCGAGGACGACTCCTGCAGGGTGCCGGTGTCGGGGTCTACATAAAAGTGGCCCTGTGCCTTGCCTTTCAGACCATAGCTTTCATAGAGGCCGGTGTTAAACCATTGCGGCGAATTGGGGGCGGCATACTGGCCAAGTAGCAGGAAGACCAGCTCATCATAAAATGCCGTTGCATCCGCTTTGGTCTGGAAATAACCATGCCGCAGGCCCCATACTTTCCAGCAGTTGGCCAGGCGGTGTACCACCTGTTTTACAGAGGTTTCGGCGCCGGTGCTGCCATCGGGCTGCGGCACGCCTGCCTGGCGCAGGTACTTCTGGGCTAAAATATCGGTGGCGATCTGCGACCAGCCGACCGGTACTTCCACTTCATTTCGCTCGGCTACCACCTTACCATCGGGCGTGCGGATGGTGGAGGAGCGGCGCTCGTAGCGGAACAGGTCGAAGGGGCTGGTGCCTGATTTGGTAAACAGCCTGGAAATGGTCAGGCCTTTTGAAGCGGGGGTAGCTTTTGCCATATAGATAAGGAGAGGGTTGAGAAATGTTAGCTGGGATTTAAAGCGGGATAAAAGTCCTGGCATTCGGGCAGAGAAAAAATGACGAAGATCAATTCTATAAAAGACATTTACCTCTTTTATTAACAAAGCACTTTTATACTTTTATGCCGGTGATTATTTAAAACAAAACTTACTAACAGACAAAAGATTAAGTGTTATGGAAAATACCGCAACAACAGAAATAATAGACGTGACTGTGATCGAACCACGGTTAAAGCATCCCACCATCTTCGACCGGTTTGATAACCTGAAGGGTGGCGAAAGTTTGATCATCCACAACGACCACGACCCCAAGCCGGTGTATTACCAGCTGCTAGGCGAGCGCGGCAACATTTTTAAATGGCAGTACCTGGAGCAGGGCCCCGAGATTTGGGAAGTGCTCATAACCAAACTGAACCTGGAAGCCGGCGAAACTGTGGGCGAGCTGGTAGCCAAAGATTTCCGCAAGGCGCAGGTATTTAAGAAGTATGGCATTGATTTCTGCTGCGGCGGCAAAAAATCCATCAAGCAGGTGTGCGAGGAAAAAGGTATCGATTCCAGCAAAGTAGAGCAGGAGCTGAACGCGCTGCCTGATACTGCTACTGGTAACGAAACCGATTATGCCAGCTGGGAGCCTTCTTTCCTGGCCGATTACATCGTGAACGTGCACCACAAGTATGTGCGCGAAGCGATTCCGGCACTTTATGAGTATACCGCTAAAATTGCCCGCGTGCACGGCTCCCGGCATCCCGAGCTGCTCGAGATCGCCAAGCATTTTACCAACGTAGCCAACGAGCTCGAAGCGCATATGCCCAAGGAGGAACGCATTCTTTTCCCGTTCATCAAGCAGCTGTACGAAGCAAAGAAAAACGGCGTCAAGCTCGATGCACCCGCTTTTGGCTCCATCCAGAACCCGATCAATATGATGGAAATGGAGCACGAAATAGCCGGCAACGATATGGAAGCGATCCGTACGCTGAGCAACGATTTTACCTTGCCGGCCGATGCCTGCGCCACCTACACGGTAGCCTTTAAAAAGCTGCAGGAGTTTGAAGACGATCTGCACCGCCATATCCACCTCGAGAACAACATCCTGTTCCCGAAAGCCCTAGAGATGGAAAAAGAAGTGATCAAGTAATTACTCCACCCCAGCTCTCCTCTAAAAACAGGAGGGAGAAGTATAAACTCCCAGCCTGTTTTAGGAGGGGGCGCGGGTGGTAAAAATCCGGTTATGTTTAAGTATAACTGCCATGGAAAAGTCTGAAAAAACGCCCCTGAAAAGAGATAAAACCCTGGTGCCACTTTCCCGCGAGCACCATTTTGGCCTGCTATTTTGCTGGAAACTGCGGCAGGGCCTCAAGAATGGCGCCGACCTGCAACAGATGCGCGCCTATGTGCGCTATTTCTGGGATAATATCCTGCACGAGCATTGCCAGGAGGAAGAATGGTTGCTGCGCCGGCTGCTGGTGGTCAACGATACGCTGCGCATCCGCATAGAAGAGGAGCATCGCCTGCTGGAGGCGATCATCCGGCTGATCTGTGATGGGGAACACCTGCAGAGCCGCTTGTTCGATACCCTGCAGCAGGACCTCAACGACCATATCCGCTGGGAAGAACGCACACTGTTTCCGTACCTGCAGACGGTCGCCGACCCCGAAGAGCTGCAACTGGCCGGCAAGCTGCTGGCGAAGCGGCACACCAGTCACACTGATGATTTTGCTCCCGAATTCTGGGTGAATCCTGTTCCCGAAACCAAGCCATGAACCTTGCTGCCACTACCAAGATCGCGGCCATTCTGAAGGCCAACCCGGCAGCTTTGGAAGCCATTGCCGGCATCAGCAGCCATTTTGAAAAACTGCGCAACCCGCTGCTGCGCAAGCTGCTGGCCTCGCGTGTAAGTATAGCCGATGCTGCCCGCATTGGCGGCTGCCAGGTAGAGGATTTTTACCGGGAGCTGGCTCCGCTCGGCTTTACGGTTGCTAAATCTGCAGCAACTGAAAACACAGAAACAGCTCCGTCAGCGGCAACTGTTCAAAAACCGGCATTTCTGCAGGAGTTGGCACCGGATCAACTCCTCGTTCTGGATGTGCGCCAGCAGATCGCAGGTGGCAGCGACCCTTTTCGGCTTATCATGGATGCAGTGAACACGCTGCCTGCCACGGGCACGCTGCTGCTGATCAATACCTTTGAACCTACCCCGCTGCTGGCTATCCTGGAAAAGAAAGGCTTCCGGCATTTTGTGGAGATTCTCGGCCCGGACCTGGTGCATACTTACTTCTGGAAAGATACAGCGCTCGTGGCACCCGCCCCGGAACTAACTACCACAGAAACGGAGGGAGCAACTTTTGAAGAACTGCTCACGGCCTATGCCGGCAAGATACGCTCCGTAGATGTGCGCGGACTGGAAATGCCGCAGCCCATGGTCACCATCCTGCAACGGCTGGCGCAACTCCCCGACAGGGAAGCACTGTATGTGCACCACAAACGGGTGCCGCAGTTCCTGCTGCCTCAGTTGCAGGAGCGGGGCTTTGCTGTAAGTATAAAAGATGCGGGTGCCGGCGACGTATACCTGCTGATCTATAAAAAATAACCTCATGGCTGCTGCCTCCACTTCCAATTCGCCTGCCCGCTGGGTGGTGCTGCCCCATTACGCGTTTGCCGCTTTATCTTTTGTGGTCCTGAGCGTGCTGCTACTTTTTTCGACCGATGCTTTTGGCGGCCACTATTTTAATCCCAAGCTGCTCACGCTAACACACGTCACGGTGCTGGGCTGGGCCACCATGCTCATTTTCGGGGCCCTTTACCAGCTGTTGCCCGTGCTGCTGGATTGCCGCCTGTACAGCGAAAAGCTAGCTATTTATACTTTCGGGTTGCTCGCTTCAGGCACCGTGTTGCTGGCCTGCGCTTTCTGGCACTTCCAGGTAGGCGCGCTTTTGCAAGTGGCTGCCATCCTTTTGTTTGCAGCGTTTTTGCTCTTTACTATCAATGTGTTCCAGACGGCTCGCAAAGCCCCTAAATGGACCATCGAAGCGGACTTTATTGTTACGGCCTCGCTCTGGCTGCTGGTAACGGGGCTGGTGGGCGTGCTGATGGCCTTTAACTTTACCTATGCCTTTCTGCCCGAGCAGCACGTGCACTACCTGCAGCTGCATGCCCACATTGGCATGGCGGGCTGGTTTTTGCTGCTCATTATCGGCGTAGGGTCAAAGCTGATCCCGATGTTTCTGCTGGCCCATACCGAAAACACGAAAAAGCTCAACTGGGCCTATAATTTTGTGAACGGCGGCCTGGTGCTTTTCATCTTCGACCACCTGTTCCTGCACACGGTGTTTGTGCCGCTTTATGCTGCGCTGGTAGCCGCTGGTGTAGGCTTGTTTTTATGGTTCCTGTACGAGGCGGCCCAAACCCGGCAACGGCAGGACGTGGACCTGGGCATGAAACAAACGTTTGTGGCGCTGGCCCTGTTGCTGTTGCCGCTGGTGCTGGTGTTTGTGGTGAGTAGCAAGGGAAGCTTGCCGCAGGAGCTGTTATCGTCCCTTTACCTGGTGTATGGCCTTTCTGTTTTCCTGGGATTTCTCTCGGCGCTGATTCTGGGGCAGACCTTTAAAACCCTGCCTTTTATAATCTGGATGCACGCCTACGAAGATTATGTGGGCCGCTTTAAAACGCCCTTGCCTAAAGACCTGTACATCCATACGTTGCTGCGCTGGCAGAACTTGTGCTACCTGGCCGGATTTATACTGCTCATAATGGGCGTGCTGCTCCGGATGCCGCCTGTTATACTTGCCGGGGCGATCTGTTTTACGGTAACCGCCCTGCTGTATGCCACTAACGTCTTTCGGATGCTTTTGCACAAAGCTCACAATTTAAAACCATTTACCTATGGAAACGCAAACGCCTGATTTCGGAGACGAAGTTTTCGAAACCCTCAAGTATATCATCGACCCTGAAATTGGGATCAACATTGTGGACCTGGGCCTGGTATACCGGATAAGCCTGGATGAGGATGTGTTGGAAGTAGAATTAACGCTGACCACGCCCGGTTGCCCCATGAGCGGCACCATTACCAAGGCCACGGAACAGATCCTGCTCAAGCGTTTTCCTAACCTCGATGTAAAGGTGAACCTGGTGTGGTCGCCGCCCTGGTCTACCGACATGATCACCCCCGAAGGAATGCGGCAACTGGAAGGAAGGTAACTGCTGCCGCCAGCGGCTCGTGCCTATGCCGAAGTAGGTGCGACAAATAAATTTATACCCTTACAGGAGCCTATATACACGAAACGTTCGTTACGTGTTTATAGGCTCCTCTGCTTAGCACAAGGAGTTGAAACTGAAATTGCCATGCTATCGAAAACCACGGAATATGCCTTACGGGCCATTGTTTACATCGCGCTGGGTGATGCAGCAGGGAACAGGCCCGGCGTGAAGGAAATAGCGCAGGAACTGGAGCTGCCGGTGCATTTTATGGGCAAGATCTTGCAGGACCTGGTGCGGAAAGGAATTATCGCCTCAGCAAAAGGCCCGCGCGGCGGCTTTTTCCTGCACCGCCCGGCCAGCGAAATTTCGATTTTGGAAGTAGTGCGCGAAATAGACGGGTTAGCCGCTTTTACAAAGTGTGGCATGGGCCTGAACCAGTGCTCCGACATACATCCCTGCCCACTGCACAACGACATTAAGGCTTACCGCGACCGGCTGCTGAAAGTATACAGTGTTAAAACCATTCAGGACCTGGTCACCGGCATCAACTCCGGGAAATATTTTATCAAGAACGTGGCTGATAAGCCATCAGAGGAAATGTAACGGCAAGTATAAACCGGCCGGCTTTATACTTGTTCTACTGCCGGAGCTGGCAGCACCAGGAGGGGGGTAGCTTGATGAGAACGCTGGCTGGTATAACTCAGCAGCTCCGCTGCCGGTGCGGGGGCCTCAGCAGCATACAAAACCAGCAGCTGACCGGGTGCTAACATAGCGGAGGCAACTTTTATACTTGCCGCGGCTATACTTGTAGCGGTGCCGTCAGCCACAAGCACTTTGTCGGTGGCCAATCCTTCTTTCTGAAAAGGAATCACGTTGGCGGGGCCGTATACCTGCTGTATTTTCGTAAATAACGTTGCCTCCTGCCGGCGGTAGGTTACGCCGCTTCTGGGCCTGAAGGTAGCCCGTTCAGGCACGCACAACACGCCAATGCCACTGCCCAGTATGGCTGCCGTGGTTTCGCCTACAGCCGTGTGCGGGCAGCAGCGGGTACCCAGCACCACTACTTCCGCTTTTACTCTTCTGGCCAGCGCCGGAATTTCGTCGGCGGCAAAACCGGGCCTGAGCAGGCGCGTAACCGACACCCCGTACTCCTTGTGCAGCTCCCTGGCCAGTTGGTCCATTTTCTTCTGCAGGGCAACTTCCGGCGGTTCCTTTTGCAGGAGTTCTTCCTGGTCTTCGGGCAGCAGGCGGATGGCGTATACATGCACAAGTATGATCCGGCTGCCGGCATAGCGTGCAAGCGCCGCAGCATACACAGCCGCATTGTGCGCGCTGGCAGAAAAGTCCGTTGCAACCAGTAAATTTTTCATGTAAGAAAGCAATGGTAAATTAAATTCAAACAGGCCGGGAAGCAGCGCGAAAGCAGGCGAATCCCATCAGCGCTCCCCATTTGAGACTGTAAAATTAGCATCCTGCCCCGGCCGTGCGCATGACGGAGAGCACCCGGAACGATGATCCTTGTCACTTAAAGCGAATGAATGGCGGTAGAATTGGTATATTTAACTGCTAGTCGTTAATTTTATAAAATGAACAATACCCGTGCATAAACAACAGGACCCAGGTTTGGATACTAAAACACGGCTAAAAGCCATTATTGATACTGCCATCGATGGCATCATTACCATTGACACGCGCGGAATTGTGGAAACCGTGAACCCGGCGGCAGCACATATTTTTGGCTATGATCCGGAAGAGATCATAGGCAGTAACATCAACATGCTCATGCCGGAGCCCGACCATAGCCGCCACGACCAGTACATTCAAAATTACCTGCATACCGGCGAAGCCCAGATCATTGGGAAAGGCCGCGAGGTGATGGGAAAAAAGAAAGACGGTACAGTTTTTCCTTTTCTGCTCAGCATCAGCGAAGTACAGCTGCCCGATAAACTGATCTTTACCGGCATTGTGCACGACATCACCGACCTGAAAAAGGCGGAACATGCCCTGCGCGAAAGTGAGAATAAGATCAACTCCATCATTCAAGGTGCAGTAGATGGCATTATTACCATCAACCAACGTGGCATCATCGAGATGGTGAACCCGGCAGCCGCAAAGCAGTTTGGCTACAGTGCCGAGGAACTGCTTGGCCAGTCCATCAACATGCTCATGCCCGAGCCCGACAAAAGCCTGCACGACGGCTACATGCACAACTACGAGGTAACCGGTAAAAAACGCATTATCGGCATCGGGCGCGAAGTGACCGGTTTGCGGAAAGACGGCACTATTTTCCCGTTTTACCTTAGTATAAGCGAAGTGGAGCTGGAAGGTCGCCGCGTGTATACCGGTTTTGTGCACGACATTACCATTCAGAAGCTGAACGAGGAACGCCTGCGCCGCTACGCCGCTGAGCTGGAGCGCAGTAACCGCGAGCTGCAGGATTTTGCTTATGTCTCGTCGCACGATCTGCAGGAGCCCTTGCGCAAAATACAGGCATTCGGCGACCGGCTGATGACCAAAGAATACGACAATCTGAGCGACCAAGGCAAGGATTATGTGGAGCGCATGCTCAATGCCGCCTCCCGCATGCAAAACCTGATCAACGATCTGCTGGGCTTTTCGCGGGTTACCGCCAAATCAAAGCCATTTGAGAAAGTGAGCCTGGATGCCATCCTCTCGGAGGTAATATCCGACCTGGAAGTAAGCATCGAAAAGACCAATGCCGAAATCATCCGCTCGCCTTTGCCCGATATTGAGGCGGAGCCGACCCAGATACGGCAGCTGTTCCAGAACCTGCTCAGCAACGCCATCAAGTTCCGCAAGCCCGACGAGTCGCCCATCATCAATGTATACGCCAAAAGCCTGCAGCGGCGGGCGCACCTGACGGCTACCCCCGGCGATGAGCTGGTGGAGATTTATGTGGAAGATAACGGCATCGGGTTCGATGAAAAGTACCTGGACCGGATCTTCAATATATTTCAGCGCCTGGAAGGGCAGAAGTATGAAGGATCGGGTATTGGGCTGGCCGTTTGCCGCAAAATTGCCATCCGGCATGGCGGCGATATTACGGCCAGTAGCCAGCTGGGGGTAGGAACCCGCTTCATCATCACACTCGCACGTAAACACCCAGAGGAATAGACATGACCATGGCTGATAAAAAAACTATTGTGATCCTTATTGCCGACGACGACGCCGAAGACCGGATGCTGGTAAAAGAGGCGCTGGAGGAAAGCCGCCTTAAAAACAACATTCATTTTGTGGAGAACGGCGAGGAACTGATGGATTACCTGCACCACAAGGGCCGCTTTGCCGACAAGGCACAGTATCCAACGCCGGGCCTGATTTTGCTGGACCTGAACATGCCCAAAAAGGATGGTCGGGAAGCACTGAAAGAGATCAAAGAAGATGAGCGCCTGCGCCTGATCCCGGTAGTGGTGTTAACAACGTCCAAAGCCGAAGAAGATATTCTGCGCACCTACGACCTGGGCGTGAGCTCGTTCATTACCAAACCCGTAACCTTTACCTCGCTGGTAGATGTAATGAAAACGCTCAGCAAATACTGGTTTGAGATCGTGGAGCTGCCAAAGCTGTAAAGCAGGTACTAGATTTTAGACGCTAGATTTTAGACACAAAACACAGGATTTAAGACTCAGGAATGGTGAAAGCCCGAAGCACTTACTGCAAGGATTTTAACCAGGAAGTATAACTTGCTTTAACTCGCTCTTCCGGATTTCTTAATCCGGAAGTATACCTGAAGCGGACCTCCCAGTCCGGAAGAGCAATGAAGCGCCTGGAGAAGTATAAATAAAAAGTCTTGTGTCCTATGTCTAAAATCTAACATCCAGTAGCTAACATCGAACTTCAACGTCAAATCCAACAATCCGCTAAAATACATGCAAGAGAAGATCCGCATACTGCTGGTAGACGACGACGAGGATGATTTCATCATCACCCGGGATATCATTGAAGATATACCCGGCCGCCATTACCTGCTCGAGTGGGCGGGTTCTTTTAGCGAGGCACTGGCGCAGATAGAGCAGAAACGCCATGATGTATACCTGGTCGATTACCGGTTGGGAGCCCACGATGGCCTGGAGCTGATAAAGGAAGCGGTAGGAAAAGGGGCAGCAGCCCCGTTTATACTTATGACAGGCCAGAGCGACCGCGAAACAGACGAAAAAGCGATGCGCGCCGGTGCCCTGGATTATCTTGTAAAAGGCACTATCAGCCCAAACGAGTTAGAGCGCTCCATCCGCTATAGTATAGAGCATGCCAAAAGTCTGGCCGTGATCCAGCGGCTCAACTCGGAGCTGGAGCAGCGCGTGAAGGAGCGGACGCAGGAGCTGGGCGCAGCTATCCGCAAGCTGGAGCAAACCAACCGGAGCCTCTTTGAAGCCGAAAAGGAAGTACGCAAGGCCCTCAACAAGGAGAAAGAACTGCACGAGCTTAAGTCGCGGTTCGTAACCATTGCATCGCACGAATTCCGCACGCCACTCAGCACGGTGCTCTCGTCGGCCTCGCTTATCGGCAAGTATAAAACCACCGAAGACGACGAGAAACGGCAAAAGCACGTGGAAAGGATCAAGTCGGCGGTAAGTAACCTGACCAGCATTCTGAATGATTTCCTGTCCATCAGCCGCATCGAGGAAGGAAAGATCTATAACGTGCCGTCGGAGTTTGACCTGGTTGCTTTTGCAGCCGAGGTGGCCGATGAGCTGCAGGGCTACCTGAAACCGGGCCAGCGCATCCACTACACGCATCACCGCGAAAAAGCACTTATTTACCTGGACAAGCAGCTACTCAAAAATATACTCTTCAACCTGCTTTCCAATGCCAGCAAGTATTCGGGCGAGGGCAAGGACATCCACTTTACCACGCATACTTCCGACGATTGCATCACGATTACCGTACAGGACGAAGGCATTGGCATTCCGGATGCCGACAAAACATACTTGTTCAGCCCTTTTTTCAGAGCCCAGAACGTTACCAACATCCAGGGCACCGGCCTGGGGCTTAACATTGTTAAACGCTATGTCGATATTATGGAAGGTACGTTGAGTTACCAGAGCGAGCTCGACAAAGGCACCACCTTTACCATCACTTTCCCGCAAAACCACCCTACATTATGAAAAAGATACTGCTGATAGAAGACAATCAGGAAATCCGCGAGAATATTGCCGAGATCCTTACGCTGGCCAACTACGAGATACTGGAAGCGGAGAACGGTAAACTCGGCGTGGAGCTGGCCAAGAAAGAAATTCCGGACCTGATCGTGTGTGATATCATGATGCCCCAGCTCGATGGCTACGGCGTGTTGCACCTGCTGGGCGGCAACCCCGCTACGGCGGGTATTCCGTTTATCTTTTTAACAGCCAAATCGGAAAAGGAAGACTTCCGCAAAGGCATGAACCTGGGGGCCGACGATTACCTGATCAAGCCTTTTGATGACCTGGAACTGCTGGATGCTGTTGAAATGCGCCTCAAAAAGAACGAAGCCCTCAAGGCCGGTTTCCAGAAAAATGCCGAAAGCCTGAACGAGTTCATCCAGGAAGCTAAAGGGCAGGAGAACCTCGAGAAGCTGACCACCGACAAGCAAAAGCTGCAGCATTTCAAGAAAAAGCAGCCGCTGTTTTCGGAAGGCAATCACCCCAATGCACTCTACTTCCTGAACAAGGGCAAGGTGAAAACCTATAAATCGAATGAGGAAGGGCGCGAGTACATCACCAACCTCTACAAGGACGGCGACTTTATCGGCTACCTCGACCTGATTGAAGAAAAAGCGTACCGCGAGTCGGCCATGGTGATGGAAGATTCGGAAATTTACGTGATTTCCAAAGAAGACTTTTTCATGTTGCTGCATAACAACCGGCTGGTGGCAAACCAGTTTATCCGCCTCCTGTCCGACAACCTGGCCGAACGGGAAGAGCGCCTGCTGCGCCTGGCCTACAACTCGGTGCGCAAGCGCGTGGCCGAAGCGCTGGTCTTTGTCGAAAAGCAGTATAAAAAAGAAGAGCAGAACGTGTCGCAGGTCGTGATTTCGCGCGAAGACCTGGCCAGCATTGTGGGCGCCTCCAAAGAAACCGTGATCCGCACGCTGGCGGATTTCAAGGACGAAAAGCTCATCGACAGCCAGGGCAGCAAGATCATGATCCTGAACCTGGAGAAGCTCAAACGCATGCGGAACTGATTTTTTTGTTTTTAAGGAATCAGGCAGAGTTTGGTAGCTGGTGGTATTATGCGGGTTTATACTTCTGGCTATTCTATGTAGCAGCCTTTCTTCCTCAGACTTAGACCTGCCTTGTTTCATTTCTAGCTTTGGAGCGCTCCAAGCCCGCGAGGGCTCGTCCTTGCGTTTCGCGCTGTGGCGTGAAGCTGCTCCTCGCTGGCGCTGCGGGCTGCCCTGACGGGCACCGCAACACACCAAGGCGCTCAACCCAAGGACTGGGATCAACTCGATAGCAGCTGCCTTTGTTTGCGGTGCCCGTAGGGACAGGTAGCGACCTGTCCGCGCGATAGCACCAGCTATGAAACTTCAGCAGAAGTATAAGTATAAACTTGCCCTCTCTGCCTCTTTCTTTGTTTTGTCATCCTGAAAGGATCTTGGTGGAAGGGAGATGAAACTTATGCTAAGCAAGACGTTCTGTTCCTCCTACATCAGCCCAAAATCCCCCTTTGAAGGGGGTAGGGGAATGTTCCTCTTGATCCTAAACTAACCCGTTTATACTTCAGCGCAAGTATACTTGCGTTCTCACAGGCAAAAACTATAAGCAAACTGTCATTTCGACGCTAGGAGAAATCTGAAACCGAATCCTAAAGGAATATCAAACAGATCTCTCCTTACGTCGAGATGACAGCATGGCCGGAGTGACTCCTTTCGCAATTGCCCTAATCCACAAAGCTTATACTTGAATGGAAGTAATATCAAGCTCCCCTCCTGGGGTAGAGGCCCTCTTTAAAAAACAAGGAGGGTAGGGGTGGTTGGACCCGGTACTACAACGCTCATACTTCAAAAGCACCATCAGCCTAATCCTTCCCGGTTTTATGTAAAAGCTCCTCAATAAAAAGAGGTAAAACCAAGAGCAGCTAAACTCCCCGGATTGACATTAATCCTGATATTAACTGACATTTGTCATGTTTTCCGGGGGCGGTCTTGCTGAAATTTGCATTTGTAATCGACCCGATCACCATGCAAAACCAGTTTAAAGCACTTACCCTATCCTACAAAAATGCCCCAATCGCTATTCGCGAAGAGGTGGCTCTGAACGAAATCGGCTGCCGTAACCTGCTGGACAAGATCCGGGAGTTTACCGGGGCCCGGGAGGTGCTGGTGCTTTCTACCTGCAACCGCACGGAAGTATACTATGCCTCTGAAAAAGACCTTTCGCGCGAGATCGTAAAGCTGCTGGCCATCGAAAAAGGCTTTGTCGCTACCAAACGCATCCAGCCATACTTCCTCTCCATCACGGACCCGGCCGAGGCAGTGCAGCATTTATTCCGGGTATCGCTGGGGCTGGAGTCGCAGGTAGTGGGCGATATGCAGATCATGAACCAGGTAAAGAACGCCTACCAATGGGCAGCAGATGCTGGTATGGCCGGCCCGTTTCTCCACCGCCTCATGCACACGATCTTCTTTACAAACAAGCGTGTTTCCAATGAGACGGCCTTCCGAGATGGCGCCGCTTCGGTAGCCTATGCTACGGTAGAGCTAGTAGAGGAGCTCACGCAACACCTGCCAGACCCACGGGTACTGATGATCGGTGTGGGCGAGATCGGGGCCAACGTGTGCGATAACTTCGGCAAATCACGTATCGGCAACATTACCATTGTAAACCGTACCCACCACAAGGCGCTGGAGCTGGCGCAGAAATGCCAGGCCAAAGCAGCTTACTGGGAGAACGTGTGGGAAGAGATAAAGCAGGCTGATGTGGTAATTTCTTCGGTACCCGGCGATTGCTTTTTTATCAGCAAAGCGGACGTGGAAAAACAGAAGCAGCTCTCCCCCCAATTCTTCATCGACCTCTCCATGCCGCGCAGCATCGACAAGGAACTGGAAATGTTGCCTGGTACTTGTGTTTACAACATTGATGGTATTCGCAACCGAACCACCGAAGCGCTGGCATTACGCCTGGCAGCCATTCCGCAGGTGCACCAGATCGTGGCCGAAGCCATAGCGGAGTTCCAGAACTGGACACGCGAAATGATCATGTCGCCGGCGCTGCAGCAATTTAAAACCCGGCTGGAGGTTATCCGTCAGCAGGAACTTGCCCGCTACATGAAAAAGCTGGGTGCCGAAGAAAAAGAAATGGTAGAAGCCATCACACAGAATATACTGAACAAGATCGTGAAAATGCCGGCGCTGGAACTGAAAGCCGCTTGCCAGCGTGGCGATGCCGATGCCCTGGTAGAAAGCCTGCGCCTGTTGTTTGACCTGGAGCAAACCCACGTAAAGGCATAGGTACTTTTAACAGCAGTTGCGGCATCAGCTATAACAAATATAAAAGCCCGGCAGAAAGTATGTGCTTTCTGCCGGGCTTTTATATTTTAGGTAGGATGTGCCAGGTTTATACTTGCAGCTGATCAGCAAGACCTTCTTTCCCTAAAACTGGTAAACCACCTGCCACTGCTCGTTTAGCGCGAGGGCCGCGTCGAAGGGTTGGCCTGTCTTTTCAGAGATGAAGCCTTTGATCGTGGGTGTTTTTCCTTTCAGCAACAAGGCATGGATATGCTTGTCGGTGAGCTGCTTGCCGCCTTTCTCAAACGGCACAAGAAACTGGCAGCCTTCCCGGAAACGGCTGCAGCCGTAAGCCGATTTGCCTTTGAGCAACCGGCCTTGCTTGCAGCGCGGGCATTGAGCCAACGGGTCCTTTGCTTCTGCTTTGGCTACTTTTTCCAGTACCACCTGTTTACTGGCATCCAGTGTAAGAATGGCATCAAAACTCTCGCCCTGTCCGTCTTTAAACCCTTTGATAACAGGTGTTTTACCTTTGCTGAGCAATGCCTGCACCTGCTTTTCGGTGAGTTGCTTGCCCTGCTGCTCGATGGGGAGCAGGAAGCGGCAGCCTTCTTTGTAGCGGCTGCAGCCGTAGGCTTTGGAACCTTTTAGAATGTGGCCTTGCTGGCAGGCCGGGCAGGCGCCAAGTCCCGGGCCTGCCACAGCAGCGGCTTTCGGAGCGGCGGCAGTGGGCGTTTTTTTGGCACCTTTGGCGGCGGGTTTCTGCTCCTGCTGCTGGGGCTCCAGCGTTACGGTGGCTTTGTCATACTTTACTTCCTGCACTAGGCTCACCACAAATTCCTGCAGCTCCCGCAGAAAGGCATCGGCTTTAAACTCGCCGCCCTCTATCTGGCGAAGCTTGCGTTCCCATTGCCCCGTCATTTCTGCTGATTTGAGCGTTTGGTTCGGGATCACACCGATCAGGTCGATGCCCATCTGGGTAGGCACCAGCTTCTTTTTCTCCTTGCGGATATACTGGCGCTTGAACAGCGTTTCGATGATAGCAGCGCGGGTAGAAGGGCGGCCAATGCCATTTTCTTTCAGCGCCTCTTTCAGCGCTTCGTCGTCTATCTGGCGGCCGGCTGTTTCCATGGCGCGCAGTAGCGTGGCCTCGGTATATTCTTTCGGCGGGTTGGTCATCTTCTTGTCCAGGAGCGGGGCATGAGGCCCGTGTTCGCCTTTGTCGAAGTGGGGCAGCACCCTGGCCATTTCTTCCTCTTCCTTGTTCTCGCCTTCTTTGCTGCTTACAGGCTCAGACTTGATGTCTTCTGCGCCATAGAGCACGCGCCAGCCTGGTTCCAGGATCTGCTTGCCACGCACCCGGAACGCATAGCCCGCCGATTCGGCCAGCACCGTGGTATTGCTCACAATACAGTCGGGGTAGAAAGCGGCCAGAAAGCGGCGCGTAATGATATCGTATACATCGGCCTCGCGGCCATACAGGCTGTTTGCGGCTGCCCCGGTGGGGATGATGGCGTGGTGGTCGGTAACTTTGTTGTTGTTAAATACCTTTTTGCTCTTACGGATCTTTTCCTGCAGCAGCGGGGCAACTTCCTGCTGGTAATTGCCCAGGCCCTGCAAAATGGCTGGTATCTTGGGGTAAATATCGTCGGGCAGAAACACGGTATCCACCCGCGGGTAAGAAACTACTTTTTTCTCGTAGAGGCTCTGCACCGTTTTCAGGGTTTCATCGGCCGACATGCTCAGCTTGTTGTTGCACTCGATCTGCAGCGAGGTCAGGTCGAAGAGCCGGGGCGCGGACTCGGTGCCCTTCTTGGTTTCCACGTCCGTTACCGTCAGTTCCGCCTCTTTAATGGCTTCCATGATCTGTTGGGCTTCTTCCTCTTTCTGAAAGCGGCCGTTGGTGCTCGAGAAGGTGGTGTCCCGGTAAACGGTTTTGAGCTCCCAGTAGGGCTGGGGCACAAAGTTGGCAATTTCGTGGTGGCGGTTCACCAGCATGGCCAGCGTGGGAGTTTGTACCCGGCCGATAGAAAGCATCTGGCGGCCCTGGGCATACTTGAGTGTAAACAATCGGGTGGCATTCAGGCCCAGCAGCCAGTCGCCAATGGCGCGGCTCTTGCCTGCCTGGTATAGCAGATCGAACTCGGAACCGTCCTTCAGCCGGGCAAAACCCTGACGGATAGCGTCTTCGGTGAGCGATGAGATCCAAAGGCGTTTAAAAGGCTTGTTATACTTCGCTTCGGTTAGTACCCAGCGCTGGATCACTTCCCCTTCCTGACCGGCATCCCCGCAGTTGATTACCTCGTCGGCCTTGTCGAGCAACTCCTTGATGATTTTGAACTGCTTTTGCACACCACTGTCCTTCATCAGCTTGATACCATACTTTTCGGGTAGCATGGGCAGGTCGTAGAGGCTCCAGCGCTTCCACTCAGGGCGGTAATCGTCGGGCTCGCGCAAAGTGCAGAAATGCCCGAAGGTCCAGGTAACCTGGTAGCCGTTGCCTTCAAAATAGCCGTCTTTGCGGGCTTTGGCGCCAAGTACCTGGGCTATTTCGCGGGCCACGCTCGGTTTTTCAGCAATGCATACTTTCACGCTTTTCTAAGGATTACAGGATTCTAGAGAAGTCAAATTTACGGTTTTTAAGGCGTATGTGCGAATTTTATGATGTATAAAACGGAGGGGGTAAGTGGCATAAAGGGTGCTTTTGCTGAGGTTATCTGCTAGTTGCTATTCTTCCGTTTTGTTTGCTGCGATATTTGGTAGTGGATGTTCAACGCTTGGGTTTATACTTTCAGCTATACTTTCTTTCGGCGGCTGGTTTTTTTGGCTGTACTATGTAGCTAGCTGTATTCCTCAGTTTTATACTTGGCTTGTTTCATCTTTAGCTTTGGAACGCTCCAAGCCCGCGGGGCCTCGTCCTTGGGCATCGCGCTGTGGCGTGAAGCTGCTCCTCGCTACACTGTGGGCTGCCCTGACGGGCACCGCAACACACCAAGGCGCTCCACCCAAGGACTGGAATCATTCGATAGCTACTGTCTATCACGACCGTTACTCGTAGGGACAGGTCGCGACCTGTCCGCGCGAAGGCAGCCGCTCTGAAAGTATAACCTAAGTATGAACTTACTCTCTTTTTGTCATCCTGAAAGGATCTTGGTGGAAGAGAGAGAAGCCACTACTACGCAGGCGTTCTGTTCCTTCTCCATCAACCCAATGTCCCCCTTTGAAGGGGGTAGGGGGAAGGTATCACCTAACCTAAGCTGCTTTTACTTTGACTAAAGTATGCTTACTAGCAAAACCATCTACAAACTGTCATTTCGACGCAAGGAGAAATGTGTTACAAACACTTGAAGGAATTCTGGACACATCTCTCCTATCGTCGAGATGATAGCAAGGAGCGAGTTACTCTTTTCTCAACAGCCCGTATCTACACTGCTTATACTTAAGCCAAAGTAAGTATAAGCTCCCCTCCTGGGGGTAGGGGCCCTCTTTAAAAAACAAGGAGGGGCCAGAGGTGGTTGGACCCGGTACCACTCCGCTTATACTTTAGCAAGAACCACCAGTCAAATTCTGTTCTCCATCACCCAAAGTATAAATCAGGTCCCTATGATGTGGCAGGAGCCAGCAGGGGCTAACAAGTATGAAAAGATACTCGGCCTAAACAAGTACAACTTTATTAGAGGAAGGTGGCAGCCAAAAGCTATTTCCTGATAATATAAACAAACAATAAAGAAGGGATAGCGGCTGCATCGAAACATTCCGACCCTCCGGACGGTACAATGAAGCAACAAGTATAGAGATATATACACTTATGTTTATAAAGCTAAAACAGTATGGTCACACTGCCCTTGGCCCGGCCTTACTTCTGCTGCTGGCACTGAGTAACCAGGCCTGCGAAGAATTTGAGTACAGCCCCTACGAGGTTCGGCTGGAGGAGGGAGAGAAACAGATCAACCAACGCAACATCGCCCGCATTGAGGCCCTGAACATTGCCCCCGAGGATACATTCCAATTTATTCTGGCTTCGGATGTGCAGGGGTTTTATGAAGAGAACGAGGCCATGGTCAAAAATATCAACCGGCGAAACGATATCGCTTTTCTGCTGCTGGGCGGCGACCTGACAGACTTCGGGCTGGCAAAGGAATTCAAGCTGATCAACGAAGATTTTGGGACCCTGCATATGCCGTATGTAGCGGTTGTAGGCAACCATGATGCGGTGAACAACGGGCAGCAGGCCTTCAAAGCCATGTACGGTGATTTTAATACCAGCTTTGCGATAGGCAACAGCAGGTTTATACTGCTGAATACAAATTATATAGAGTTCGACAAGCAGGTGCCCGACCTGGATTGGTTGGAGAAAGAGCTGGCGGCCTCTGCCGGTTACAAGAATATTTTTGTCTTATCGCATATACCGCCCGGAAACTATGAGTTTGGGAAGGAGAACCGCGCCCGTTACGAACAGCTCATGAGCCAGTATCATGTTACCTATTCATTGCACGGCCACAACCATAAGTTCAATGCCTATTACCCCTACGATGGCACCGTGCCTTATGTGCAAACCGCTGCCGCCGAAGATCGCGAGTACCTGGTGTTTACGGTAACAGGGGAGTACGTAAGTTTTGAACGCGTCAATTTTTAAGAGCCCTACCTCCATGAAGTTAAAATTACTGATCGGGATGGTTTGCCTGATGGCATTGCCTTCCCTCGCCCGCAGCCAGGAGGCAGACACAACTTCCTCGCGCAAATGGTATGCGCCGGATGGGGTTACACTGCAGTTTGCCGGTAACATAGGCTTGTTGTCCGTGGCACCCAGTTATGATTTTGCGCACGATAAAATTACGGCCGAGTTGTTCTATGGCTTTGTGCCTAAATTTGATGCCGACGAAGCCCTGCACCTACTCACCTTAAAAGGCGTTTACAAGCCATTCGGGAAAGTACCTTTAACCAACGATTTTTCGGTAACACCGCTGCGTGTAGGGCTGGGGCTGAGCTATTATTTCAGAAGCCAGTTCTCTACCAACTGGTCCAATGCGTACCCTACCAGCGATTATTATTGGTGGACCAGTAGCCTGCGGCTGACCGGCGGTTTAGGACCGGCCCTGAATTATACCCTGCCCAACAGCAGCACCTTTAAAGAACTAAGCCTTTATGGCGACGTAGGTACCTATGACCTCATCGCTACTTCTGCGTTCAAAGATAAGACACTGACCACCTGGGATATTCTTAATTTTGCAGTGGGTGTACGGATAAGTATCAGGTAAGTATGGTTTGAAAGAACAGGCAGATGCAGCCTATCGGAAAGACAATCGTTATACTTGGAATCGTGTTGGTGCTTGTCGGGCTGGTGGTCTGGCTGGCCGGCGATAAGTTGAACTGGTTTGGGCACTTGCCCGGCGATATCCGCATCGAGCGGAAGAACGTTCGCTTTTATGCGCCCTTTATGAGCATGCTGCTGCTCAGCATCCTGTTGTCGCTGCTGCTTTGGCTGTTCCGCCGGTTCTTTTAAGATATTTTCGTATTCGTTATACTTTCCTATCTTGCTGCTTCCAAAGTGCCGTCAACTTTTATGCACCTGATATAGCCGGTAAATGTGCTTGCCTTGCTGGCGGAGGGACTGCAATTGCGGCGGCACTGACTACTGTTCTGAACCAAGCTGTATGTTTTTTATCCTCTCCAAAACCCTGCATTTTCTGCTGATGCCTTTCCTATGGGTGCTGGCGCTCCTTCTTGGTGCCCTTTTTCTGCGGTCAGCGCAAAAGAAACGCATTTGCCTTGTTGCAGTGCTGGTTATACTTGTTGTGCTCTCCACCCCTTTCCTGAGTAACGAAGCCTGGCGTGCCTGGGAAGTAGCAGCTGTCCCGATCCGTACGATAGGGCATTATGATGCCGCTGTTATTTTAACTGGTGTGACTTCCTACCGCGAAGACATCCCCGACCGGATCAACACCTCCAGAGGATCTGACCGCTTTCTGCACCCTTTGCAGCTCTACCGGGCGCATAAGATCGATAAATTTATTATAACCGGTGGCCATGGAAAAGTGCTGGGAGGAGGCGTGCCGGAAGCCGACCAGATAGAGAAAGTGCTGCTGATGGCCGGCATACCCGCAGAGGCGATCATTACCGAAAGCAACAGCCGGAATACCCACGAAAATGCGCTTAACACGGCATCCCTACTGCAGCAGCACCCCGGTATCAATCGCTTGTTGCTGGTAACCTCTGCTTTCCATATGCGGCGTGCAGCCGGCTGCTTCGCTAAGGCAGGCGTAGCGGCAACAAGCTTCAGTACCGATTTCTATTCCAAGCCTCGCCAGTTCACCCCCGACGAACTGATTATCCCCAGCGTAGATGCTTTCGGGAGCTGGCACCTGCTCATCCACGAGATCTCGGGCTACCTGGTGTATAAGGTGCTGGGTTATTGTTAAGAAAATTTGGAGATGTGGAAATTTGAAGATGAGTAGATTTGATGAAAAGCATTTTCAAATTTTCACACCTTCAAATTTCCACATCATCAAACCAATCACTCCACCCAGATACTTTTCTGGTTTACAAATTCGCGGATGCCCAGGTAGGAGAGCTCGCGGCCATAGCCGGACTTTTTGATTCCGCCGAAAGGCATTTCGGGAGATGAGGCGACCATGGCATTCACGAACATGGCGCCGGTTTCTACCTGGCGCGCTACACGTAGTCCGCGTTCTTTGTCGGTGGTCCACACGGCGCCGCCCAGCCCGTAACGCGAGTCGTTGGCAATGCGGATAGCCTCTTCCTCGTCGCGGGCGATAAAAACGGCTGCTACCGGGCCAAACATTTCCTCGTCGTAGGCAGGCATTCCGGGCGCCACGTTCTTGAGGATCATGGGTTTGAAGTAGGCGCTGTTCGTGTCGGTGCGCCCGCCTTCCAGCACCACTTGGGCGCCTTTTTTAACGGAGTCCTGCACCTGTTGCTCCAGCTCCACGGCCAGGTCTTTGCGGGCCATGGGCCCGTAGTCACAGTCTTCGGTCAGCGGATCGCCCGTTTTCAGGTTCGCCATCTTTTCCTTCATTTGCTTCAGAAACTCGTCGGCGACAGCTTCCACCACAATAAACCGTTTAGCAGCAATGCAGCTTTGGCCAGTGTTCACCATTCGCGATTTTACCGCGAAGGTGGCGGCCTGCTCCAGGTCCGCATCTTCCAGCACAATAAAGGCATCGCTGCCCCCCAGCTCCAGCACGGTTTTCTTTATCTCCTGCCCGGCCTTTTCGGCTACCTTCGAGCCGGCAGCCTCACTGCCAGTCAGGGTCACGGCTTTTACCAGCGGGTGCGCAATCACGGCATCCACGTCTTTGGAGCCGATGAGCAGCGCCTGGAACACGTCGTCCGGAAAGCCCGCTTTCCGGACAATCTCTTCAATTGCCAGGGCGCATTGCGGCACGTTAGAAGAGTGCTTCAGCAGGCCAACGTTACCGGCCATCAGTGCCGGGGCCAGGAAGCGGTATACCTGCCAGAAGGGGAAATTCCACGGCATCACGGCCAGCACAATGCCCAGGGGCTCGAAGGCAATCAGGCTTTTGGAGGCCCGGGTGTCGATCTCTTCGTCTTTGAGGAAGTCAGCTGCGTTGGCAGCGTAGTAGCGGCATACACTGGCGCATTTTTTTACTTCGGCAATGGCATCCTTTACCGGCTTGCCCATTTCCAGGCTGATGATGCGGCCATACTTCTCTGCCTCATTCTCTAAAATAGCCGCCTGCTGCTGCATGCATTTTGCCCGCTCGTCAAAGCTTACCTTTTTCCACTGCTGAAAAGCGTTTTCCCCCCTCTGGATCTTCTGGGTTACTTCTTCAGGCGTGTGGGGTTCAAATGTCTTGACCAGCTCGCCGGTAGCCGGGTTTATTGTTACTATGCCCATGTTGTTTTTGTTGTGCTGTAAATTTATTAGAAACGGCGCTCAAAGTATGTTGTTGCTGTTTTTCACGCTGCCTGCCGAAACCAAAGTATGCATTTCATACGGTTTTGTGAACCAGGGGCCGTAGGTTAAAACAAGTTGTAAGCGCAACCGCTTGCAAGTATAACCTATTTTATATGGAGGATAGGCTGTATTTTATCCCAGCCATACACATCTTCACGGAACTGCACCTGCATGTGCTCATCTGCCCAGGCCGTCATATACACGATCACTAAAGGCAACGGCTGCCGCAGGCGGATGTAGCTGTTGGGTTTAGACGTGGCAATGAGGTGGGCAACATCAGCATCGCTGTACCCAAAGCTTTTCTTTAGCAGGTAATCGGCTAGCTGTATAGGTTTTTCGAGGCGCATGCACCCGTGGCTGTAGGCCCTTGGGAAAGTCTGAAACAAGGCTTTATGCGGCGTGTCGTGCATGTACTGGGCCACGCGGTTGGGAAATAAGAACTTTACCTGGCCGAGCTCGTTGTCGCTGCCAGGCAGTTGCACAATCCGGAAGTTGTAATTGCTGCTGTTGATGTTATTCCAGTTTATGCGCCAGGGATTTAAGCGAACAGCACTGCCATCGCTCCTGTCTTTTAGCAGCTGCATGTGCTTGCGCGACAGGTAGCCGGGGTTGCGCCGCAGGATGGGCAAAAGCTCTTTTACAGCAATGGAGCGCGGCACATTCCACTCGGGGCGGAGCACCACCATGTTTAGCTTACTAGCCACCGGGTAGGTCGGCAGAGAAGGTTTGCCCACAATAACGGCCATGTGCAGCAGGGTGCGGTTGCTGTCTATTACCTGCAGGCTATAGTCCGGAATGTTGATCAATACATACGGCTGCGCCAGATGCACCGAGGCGGCATTCCAACGGGTGAGGCTCCATTCTAACTGTAACAGCCGATGGTAAGGCGGGATATTCATCGCCCGGACGGTTTGCGGCCCCATATAGCCGTCGGCCCGGAGGCCATGCCGTTGCTGAAAGCGTTTTACAGCGGCTTCAATTGCCGGCGTGTATACTGAATTTTCACTCTTTTTCTCTCCCGGCAAGTCGCCGGCCAGCACCAGGTTCTCCTGGAGCAGCGGCACGAAACTATTTTTATCTCCCGGCCTTAAAAGCAGGGTATCCGGGAAAGTATGCCAGGTCTTTGCTTCGGCCAGTTTCTCATATTGGGCGATAACCTGCAGGAAACGTTGTTGCTGGGCATCAAGGACCACGGCAGGCGCAGGCAGGGCCTGGCCGTAGAGCAGGGGTGTACTGACGAGGCAGAGTACAAAAATCCACAAAGGCACCATCGCAAGAAAGTAGAAAGCAAGCTTGCTTCTATGTACGGAATTCGATGGGGTCTGTGGTATGTGCCGCTTTATAACTAATTTTGCCTGAGTTTGTTGAGAGGAGGAACGTGCCGTCTCCTGCCGGTGCTGTTCTGCCTGATGCCGGATTCGGCAAGTATAAAGCAGGAAAAGACATCATTTAAAGTATAGCAAACAACCCGATATGGCTGCAACAATAGATAAAAGCACCCTTGCCTTTCTGGCCGACCTGGCAACCCATAATACGCGCGAGTGGTTTGGCGAACATAAGAAACGCTACGATGCTGCCCGAAAGAACTACATTACGTTTCTGGATGAGCTGCTGCAGGAAATGCAGCATTTTGAACCGGCGGCACGGGGCCAGCAGGGCAAAGACCTGGTCTTCCGTATTTACCGGGATGTGCGTTTCTCCAACGACAAGCGGCCGTACAAAGATCATTTTGGCGCCTACGTAGCCGAAGGCGGGCGCAAATCCATTCTGCCGGGTTATTACCTGCACCTGGCAGGAGGTAACAATTCGTTTCTGGCCGGGGGGCTGTGGTTTCCGCCGGCAGAGCAGCTAAAAGCCGTCCGGCAGGAGCTGGACTATAACCTGGATGCGTTTACAAGTATAGTGGAGGCTGCGGATTTTAAAAAGCGCTTTGGCGCCATACAGGGCGAACAACTCAAAACCACACCTAAAGGCTACGACAAAGAGAACCCGGCCATCCATTACCTGCGCTTTAAAAGCTGGAACGCCGTGATGCCTTTGCCCGACAAGGTGGTGCTGGGAGATGATTTTATGCAGGCAGTGTTGGACGGCTTCCGGGCCATCCAACCATTAAATGAATTTCTGCTGGCGCCGCTCCGTGAAGTAGGAAACTAGCTCAGGTGGCCAGGTTGGCATGCTGGCGGCGCTTACGGTAGAGGTATAACTCAACTACCAGCCACAGCAAAACCGTCATATATTCCAGCGTAAGCAACAGCACATCTTCCTGATGTGCCGGGCTGCGGTACGCTGCATACGCAAGTATGGCCAGCCCCGACCAGACCACGGCAAACCGGAAGTGGCTCACCACGGTTAGGGCCAGCAGCGTCGTCAGGTGCCAGGGGTACACCGATGGGGCTAAAAAAAAGTATACGGCCAGGGCAGCGGCCATGTAGCCCATCAGGCGCTGCGTGGAGCCCAACCGCTTAACAGAGGCCATGGACAAAACGGCGCCCAGGGTAACAGCCGCCAGGAGCGGTGCCAGACTACCAGCCAGGTCATAGCCGGCCAGGCGGAAACCCAGCCAGCGCAGCATGTAATACACGCTGGCATTAAACGCATTGTGGTGGAAGTATGCCTGTATACTTTGCAGCTGGTGCTGTGCCATGCCGGCAGTGGCCAGCGGGTAATACAGCGCCAGCACCGTTACCAGCATCACGCCCCCAAAAAGCATAAACCTTTTCAGATCGAGGCGCCGGAGTATAAAGGGCAGAAACAACAGGGGCAACAGCTTAACTCCTACTGCCAGGCCAAAGGCAATGCCCGCCAGCACCAACCGCCGGTGGAACAGCTGGAGCAGGGCCAGCAGCAGGAAAAAGATCAGCAGCGCCTCCAGGTGCAGGTTGCCCGTGAGCTCCAGAATAACCAGCGGGTTGAGGGCATAGAGCAGCAGGTATTTTTCAGGCAGAGCCATTTTGCGCAGCAGCCGCAGCAGCAACAACAGGCTGCCGACCTCGGCCAGCAGCAGCACGCAACGGATCACGACCACACTGCCCAACAGGTTTGCCGGGAACAGCCTGGCCCCCAGCCAGAATACTGCCTGCGGCACCGGCAAATAGGTGCTGTATACCTGTGCAGAAGGCAGCTGTTGGACCAGGTTCTCGGTAAGGCCTGCCGGTAGTGGTCGCGACAGCTGCGCGGGCAAGTATAGGTAGGGGTTTATGCCGGCAGCCAATAGACGCCCATCCCATACATAGCGGTAAAAGTTTTCGGATAGGGCCGGCAGGGCTAAGAGCAGTAGGATGCGGAACAAGATGGCCGCTCCCAGCCCCAGCCACAGGGGCAGTTTCTGGTTGATAAGATATACATAAGCGCCAAAGCAAAAGCCATACAACAGCAGCAGTTGCGTAAAGCTGGTACGCTGCGTAGCATAACCCAGCGCAACGTAGGCCACAGCCGAGAGCAGCAGCAAAATATAAGGGAGCAAGTTGCTTTTTAAAGGCTTCATGTTACTTGGCCAGGATAAACGGCATGATTTTAAGCGATGCGGAAGCAACGCATGCGAACGTAAATGCATGCCTTTTTACCCTGTTTTCCAACCCATATGGCCTGGCATAGTATGGCGCAGGCAGCCGCTTCCGTTTCGGTAAGGTACATATACTTTGGTTCAGCAAAGCATGTTTTCACCTCACGTGGCGGGCCCAAATTTCAAATGTTTTTAGGCGCTTTCCGGCTGAGGAATCCCGAAAAAAAAACCGGTGAAATAAGTTCAAAACCTATTTAAGAGTCTGGGAGGGAAAAGGCTTTGCCTGCGGCTGACGGCACGTATATTGGACTTATTTGGCATTTCGACCGGAAGGCTGTTCCTTTACAGCCATAACATTATAGCCCGCGGCGGGTTATACTTACAAAAGCAGCTACAACAATGAAAGATAATGCGATAAAAGTAGGCGACAAGGCCCCTGACTTTGAACTGCAGCGCCAGGATGGAACCCTGTTTCGCCTCTACGACCTGTTGAAAGAACGCAACGTGGTCCTGTACTTTTACCCAAAAGATAACACGCCGGGATGTACCAAGCAAGCCTGCGAGTTTCGGGATCAGTATGAAGTGTTCCGGGAACATGGAGCGGAGGTAGTTGGCATCAGCTCAGACAGCAGGGCGTCGCATCAGCGTTTTGAGCAGGCTTTTCAGTTGCCTTTCCTGCTGCTGAGCGATGTGGGAGGGCGCACCCGCGAACTATTCGGCGTGCCCCGCAAGCTGGGTTTGCTGCCTGGCCGCGTTACCTACATCATCGATAAAAGCGGCACGGTGCGCTATATTTTTAACTCCATGACGAAGCCGCTGGAGCATGTGCACAACGCCTTGAAAATGCTGCAGGAACTAGCAGCAGTATAAAGTAGAAGAGAAGTATAATGGATGCTTAGGCTTTAAACCAGAAAGGCCGGCTTCAGTAGCCGGCCTTTCTGGTTATAGATCAATTTGCCTTAGGGTTGCTTCAGCAGCTTTTTGCCATCGTAATATTCCACACTGATAAAGCCTTTTTCCTTGCTATAGAGCAGGCGTTTCAGATCGCTTGCTTTGGTGCTGTCCAGCTTTACCTCAAACACATTGTTATAATTAACGCCGTTTACCTGCAGTGTTGGGTATTTGGGGTTGTTTTCATCTACTTCCCAGGTGCCACGGTTTTCTACTGCCAGCTGCAGGGTAAAGTTCTCGGGCCTGCGTGTGATGAAAGTGCCCATAGCCAGGTATTTGTTTTTGGTATCCTGGATAATAGCGCCTGCCTGGGTATCCATTTTAGCGATGCACTTCTCTCCTTCATACCCCACGGCAGGCACATTGCCGCCGGATAAATCCACACAGAGGTAGGTAACAGGCTGGTTCGTTTCGTTGATAAAGCGTATCGTATCGCCGCGCTCATACGTTAGCCAGGCCTCATCGCCAGTTTGCAGCGGCGTGATCGTGGCCGGATCACAGGTATCGCAGGAGGAGAACAGCACGGTGCCCAGCAGCAGGGCGAAACCAACACTTAAAGATCTTTTCATAAAAGTAGAAAGGGTAGAGATAAAGGTATAAAATTGTTTATTCAAAATAAGAACGAATCATCAACACGACCCTTGAACGCACAGAAGGGTTGCATGCCGCCAAAATATTTAGCGCTGGGCCCGTGCCTTTCCGGCAAAGATTGGGGTATGGTATAAAGGCTGCTGCGCTATGGCTGTTATACTTTGCCCGGCCTGCAGGCATAAAAATGCGACAGCCGAAGAGAAAGCGTTTATACTTTCCTTCGGCTGTCGCTTAAAAGAATCTTTTCGTTAATTAGCTTATTTCCGAACGGGTATAGGTTGCGGTTGCAGTTTTGGCCTGAGTAGCAGCCAGCCCAGTATGCCGGCCAGGGTTCCGGATAAAAAAGTGAATAAAACAATCACCCAGCCATTTATTCCGCGCTGCTCTGCATCAAAGTATACCCACGTCAGCATAAAGCTGAGCAGTGTCAGGTACAGGACCACCATACCCAGGAAAATCATATTTGGTATCATTGCCATTATCGCCTCCATCATTCTCATCTTAAGTTTCACATTCCTGCGTCAGTACGGCAGGTATACTTGTTTAACAGCCGTAGAAGCCAATTTGTTTATTACTATTTGAAGATAAGCATTGGATTATTTGATAATTTGGTATGGTTGAATAGTATTTTACCCTAATCAAGTGCCTCCGGCTCTGATGGAGCATCGCTAAAACAACTATGCTGCCCCTTTTACCCGGCCCTGTTATCGGCAAAGTATATCCAGCAAAAGCCACTCCCGAGAGGGGAGTGGCTTTTGCTGGATATACTTTGCTGTGCTACTTCCGGATGACTAGTTTCTGCGTTTCTGATTTTCCGTTTGCTGTAATAGTCACGTAGTAAATTCCATTGGTCAGCTTATCCAGCGCCAGCACAGCCCCGTTGCGGGCTTCGGCAGCCTGTAGCTGTTTCTGCATCACTTGCTGGCCAAATACGTTTACCACCTGCACATCCACCATTCCGGTAATGCCGCTGGCTAGTTGCAGTTTTACGTTTTGCTGGGCCGGGTTCGGGTACAGGAGTGTGGCTTGCTGGACAGGCATCACGGCATTAGCTACCTGCGTTGTTGCCAGCGTGCCGGCTTTCAGCACCATGGTTTCAAGCGTGTCCGAAGCATTGCCGCCCCATTTGGTGGTAACGGAAGCGATGCCAGTAACGGTGGTCGGGTTAGAAACTATCTCTACATCATCCACATACCAGCCTGTTGCCCCTGTCAGAATATCGGAACCCATTCTGAAGCGGATCAGCACTTTCTGCCCTTTGTAGCTGCTCAGGTCTGCAATTGTCTGGATGTAGCCGTTGCTGCCACCGGTAAAGGCGGGTCCGTTGATAGTGGAGGCGTTCTCCAGCGGAATCTGGCTGTTATACCCGTTCTGGATCATTTTATCGCCCAGGTTGGTCCAGGTCAGGCCGCTGTTTGTGCTGATCTCTACTACGCCGCCATCGAAGCCGGCCTCCGAAGCATAGCTGTGCCAGAAGCGCAGCAAGGTATTCTCGCCCACAGTTACCGGTGTTGCAAAGCGCAGGTACTGGTCGCTGATAGCATCCGGATCTACGGCAAACCAAGCGGTTTTGCCACTGTGTGGGTTTTTCGTGTTCAGCTGCCAGTCGCTCAGGCCCAGGCCATGCGCCGTTTTCCATTTCGTGCCGCCATTTTCCATGTTATCCTGGAAGAAGACGTTCGTGCCATCGCCTTTTTTCACGGTTACTTTATAGGATTTGGTAACCGATTCGCCGGCGGCCATTTTCAGGTCCTTGAAAGTTACTTTGCCTCCGGAGAGCTTCGGCGCCTCTTTGCCTGATTCCTGCACAAAAGTGGTTCCGGCAGGCAGCAGGCTGCTGATGGCCACACCCGACAAGGCGCTAGCGGTATTGTTTTTAACGGCGATGTTGTAGGTAAGCACCTGTCCGTCTACCACCGGGGTTGGGTTGGCGCTCAGGTCGATGGCCAGCTGCGGGTTGCAGCTTGGGGGCATATCAAATGCCTCGGTACCGTCCAGCAGGTCATCGCTGCTGCCTTGTGTGGCGCTGTAGCCCAGGCCGCGTTTGGCAAATGCCCGCCAGATGTAGCATTGGTTGGCGCCGCCGTTGTTGATCTTGTCGGCAGCCAGTATGGCATCGCGCGAGTCTATGAAACCAGGGCTGCAGGGTTGCAGCTTCAAACCGTCCATAACCAGCTGCAGGGCCAGGTTGTTGCCGCCTTTTCCGTGGTAAATATCCGGGTCGTAGCCATACTCCTCAATCAGGCTCCAGTTGAGCTCCCATAAGATGGTGGCCCACAAAAAGCCCACCCCGTGCGCTTCGGCAAGTTCCGGGTTTTTGATGTTGCCATACGTATAAGGGTTGATACTCATGTCGGTGCTGTAAGGGGCCGGACGAATGCCCAGGCCGGTAGGTGCCTGCGACTGCACATAGGTGCCAATCCCACGGCCCTGCGAACCGGTATCTCCGGGCTTCATCGTCATGTAAAGTGCAAAATAATCGCTCCAGCCTTCTCCGCCCTGTTCGGCGTTGCTGATGCATTGCGTGCTGGGGCCGCCTGTTAAGCGGGTAGAAATACCATGGCCGTACTCGTGCGAAATGATACCGTTGTCCAGGTCACCATCCCGAAGGGGCGGCACGCCACCGTCGCGGCGTAAAGCGCCCGTTAAGCCTTGCGCCAGGGCAGCTTTCAGCTTGACGCCATCGGCTTTGCTGATCATAATGGCCGGGATCAGGATACCCGCGCCCACTTCATCGCCACCCATCGAGATTGGCTCTCCATCGGCATTGTTCACTACGATCACGCCTGTGGCGCCGGAAGCCTGCGCATTTAGCGCTTTCTCCTGGAACGTGCACTCGCCGCGGTCTATCAAAGCGATGTTGCCCAGTATGGCCGCCTGATTCGTGAAGGGCACTGGCACGGAGCCTTTTGGCAGGGCCGGTAGGCCGCTGCAGCCGTTGCTAGGGTCGGCCAGCACGATTTTGCCGGCCACACCTGTGGCATCAATGGCCGGACCAAAGCCTGCCTGCACGCCAATGTAAGCACCCGCTACAGAAGCCGGTGCATCGATGTGCAGCAGCTCGGCAGGCAGCGACGAAGACCACAAATACATCTGCATGCGGCCCGGAATGCCATCCTGCAAGGTCAGGAAGTTGGCATTGTTGGTGCCGCCGCCATCCTGTGCTTCTGCCATTACACCATCCAGTCCCTGACCGGCGCCGGTCAGGTTGGTTTGCTGGAAGTTGCCGCTTACTTCGTCAAAGCCAAACTGGTAAAAGACGTCGTGCATCAGGTTATTCCAGTAAAACAAATTGGTCACGGCCGCCTTTACATAGGTATCGGGCTCTTTGGCAAAATCAATCGGGAAGTCGAAAGTCAAATTCAGGCCCCCATCCGGGCTGGTACCGGCATTGGCGCCAGTGCGGTCTTCGTAGGCATGCACGTTGTTGCCCTTGGTAATAGTGTAAGATACAAGGCCATCGTTGTGCCAGCCCAGGGGTGAGGCAGCCGCATTTTCTTTTGTTGTTACCAGCGATCGCTCGCCAAAGTTAGGTGCTTCAAAAGGCGCATCCAGGATGCGGTACGTGCCGCTGGTGGCCAAAAGCGGCGCTGCCGTAGCGGCGGCTGCCTGGGTCTGTGGCGCAAACAACTGTTTGTATATGGCTTGCCGGGCTTTTAGCTCCGCAGCTTTCGTGCGGGAAGCCATAGTGGCTTTCGCCGCAGGGGCGTTCGCTACAGCGGCATCGGTCACTACTTCGGGTCCCCAGGTATCATGCACCACCAGGTCCGATTGCTGCAGCACATTGCCCGAGGCAGCGTCTACCTTCACCTGCCAGTAGTGCTGCGCATCGGTCGTGTAAATGCCTACTTCCCAGGCAAGTTTTATACTGCCGTCAGGCAGGGGCTGGTACGTTAGTTTAGCCGGGATAGGAGAGAGGGAAACGCCCCCGTCGCTGAGCAGCACCGCCTTGGCTGCCGCCGGAAGCTTGGCCGTGGGCGCTTTCTTTTCTTTTACCGCAATAGGCTTCTGTACTTTCAGTTTCAGGTGGGAAGCGGCTGCCTGGGCTGCCTGTTCAGGCGACAACGAAGCTCGGCTGCTTTTAATGAGCCCCTGCAGGTTCGGGATAAAACGGTTGCCAATGTTAATAACATTGCCGTCACGGTCTATGTTGATGTTGATGTTGGCTCCTTCTACTTCGATGCCTTGGAAGCGTTGGCGCAGGTAGAGGTGCGTGATGCCGTTGTTTTTGCTCACATACTGGTCTGTTACCACATAATCAGCAATATCGGCAGCACTTAGTTTATAGTCCTTTTTGGTTTCGTCGATGTGGCGTAAGGCAGTCTGCAGGGCCGACTGCGCATTTGCCGTGAGCGGCAGCAGGAGTAGGAACAAGCTCAGCAGGCTGAGCAAATTGTACAAAGCATTTCGTTTCATAAGTTGAAGGTTAGATTTAGAAGTGTTACATAGCGCTATTTAATTGGGTAATCGATAATAAAGATTGAAAGCAGGGTGTTGCAATATTTGTAGTCAGGTACTTTGCTGAAGAAAAGGTATCTCCCTGAAAAATGCAGTTCGATTCAAAGTATAATATTACTTTCTGCCTCAGCAATGACTTAGATACGGGAATGAATAAAAGCCGGATATCGGCAACAGAATAGAATTAGACGCTGTTTAGCACTTATTTGAGGCACCCTAATGAAGATAAATCCAATTTCGGCACTACCTGGCAGCTGTGGCAGACTTCTAAGTAATTGTTTAAACGCTAAATAGAAAAGTAAGCCTGGTGAATAGAAACAAAGGAAAGTTATATTTGTTGTTTTTTTACATATTTTAAAATAAAAATAAAAAATTGTGTTATGTTAATGTAGTGGTAATGTGGTTTGCTTGGTTTAGGTAGGGGATTGTACAACAAGATAAGGCCTTCATAAATATTAAAAATTATACTATTCAGCTCAGAAAAAAATGCTGAACGATCCGCGTAATGCTATGAAACGAACGTAAGTTGCACTTATCAAGTGCTGTGCAAATGTAAATTCATTAAAGACCTCCCAGGAGTAGGATTTTCGCAAAAGAGGAGGTGATGCTCGTTTTAGGAGGATTGGGGTAAGCGCAACCTGCGTTAATTAATCGTTCCGGGCAGCAGGGGAGAAACGGGTGAGCACCTGTTGCAAAACAGCTGTAACGTAACTGCCGCTGTGCGGGCCGTAAAAGTTCATGGCGCGGGCTTCATACTTGTGCAAGCCGTAGTGTTTGTCCGGAATCAGGTAGCCTACATACCCGCCGTTAAATCCGGTTACAAGCACCTCTTGTCCTTGCTGCCTAGCTTGTTCCGCCAACCGGGGCATAAACTCTCCTGAGTAATCAGCCGGTACGCCCAGCAGGATAGTATTGCCCACCTGCATCGAGCTGATAAAGGCAGTATACCGGCCAAAGAAAGTATAAAACAGCGCCGGCGCAAAACGCTTGCGCTCCCCAAGCCGCCACTGAGGAGTGGGCAGTTGCAACGGTACCTGTGCCGTGCGGAGCACAGCAGTATACGCTGTGGGAAGCGTAGATAACTGCTGCAGAATTTTTTGCGCCAGTTGCCGGCCCACGGCCGCAGTGCTTTCGAAGCTTTCATCCGGATGCTGTGCCTGGTGGCTGCCTACCGCTCCGGCCGCAAACGCCGCGAAAGTTACCTCATGTTCCAGTGTATCCACCAGTTCGCCGGGGTAATCTCTGGACAGCACTGGCTGCATGGAAGGCAGAATGGTGGGATGCGCCGAAAAGGTACAAAGCAGGGCCGTCCGGCCGTCTGCCTGTTCAAACTTTACAAAGCGCAAGGTAGAGTCAAGGTTGGTGGTGGTGCCGGTGAGGCGATTTTTAACAAGGGCCGCTGCGCTTATCTGGCCATAGCCAATGCGGGCGGGCAACTGGCGCTGTTGCGCCAGTTGCATACTTTGCAAGATGTGGTTTACCGTTTGCTGCACTACGGTTTTGCTATACTTACCTGCCATGAGCCGGCCGGCCAGCTTTTTCTGCCAACCTCCAAAACTGCTGTGCGTGTGGGTGGCTGTAAGGTATACCTGATCCGGGCGTAAGCCAAGCTTTGTATATTCCTTTGCCAGCTGCTTTTCTACGCTCATAGGTGCAATGAGCATGTCCAGTGCTACTATATAAGCGGTGGTGTTGCCGTTGCTGAGGGCAAAGGTGCGAACCCAGGCCGAGTCGTGTACCTGCCCGTAGCGCATACCGCGGCGTTTGCCATACCCTGCCAGCGGTGTGCCCACGGGAGGCGTAATATTTACTTTTGCCCACCCCACCTGTAGCGTGTCGCCTGTAGCGGCTGGCGCGGGCATTGGCAGTTGTGCGATGGTTTCCTTGTAATAAGCTGTTTGTGTATAGGGCGTCTGGTCGAGGCGCTGCACCACGCAGGCGGGGCACAGCAGCAGCAACCCGGCAAGCCAGATCAGCAGGGAGGGATAAGATGGGATAGCCGTTTTCAAGAAGGCGAAGATACTACATTTGCAGCGGCATCCGGAAGCTGGCCGGGTAAACGCGGCGTGAAAGTAACCGGTTATAGCTTACGCTATATATTTTGGGTTTGCTATAAACAGTTTACGTTTTATTTTCGTTTATTTATAGTATGATATGGTGGTTAGTAATACTCAGCTTTATCGGCGCGTGCGCTATGTGGCTTTTGTTGCAGCCTGATAGTTTCGAGGACTATCACAGGCACCTGGCCGTGCGCCGCCGGCTCTGGCGGATCGATCGCAAACGCAGGAAAGCCGCTGCCGACACTGACCCAAAGGCCTGAGCCCCGGTTAGTAACGAAATCAGAAGTATAGTTGCCGGTAATTATACTTCCGCAAACCTGTGTGCTCATCCTGTTTCAGGTACAGGCACTTCCCGGTTCCATTCTGAATCCACCGTTCCAACATGCCTCCTTCTTCAACCGCCTGTAACACGGGCTGCTTTCCGGGTACGCGCGCGTGCGGCCTGTAAACTGCTCCGGCGGCCGTACGGCTTCTTTGTTTTCTGCTTTGTTTGGCTATTTAGGCCGGATACTGCATTTCCGAGGGCTACTTGTTTCCGGATTAAAGCAATAACCTTTAAATTTGACGTTCTCAGCATCCTGAGGTTATCTGTTTACTTGTTTGTATCACGGGGCGGGAACAACGGCTGTATCGGTTAAGCACCGGCAGGTTATCCGGAGCGTTTCTCCTTCGACTTTAGTCTGAATTTATAATGGAACCAAATTTAGAACACCTTTTAAAGATCGCCTCCGAGCTTTCAATCACCATTAAGCAAGTAGAGGCCACAGCCTCGCTGCTGGATGAAGGCGCTACGGTACCTTTCATTTCCCGCTACCGAAAAGAAGCGACCGGCTCGCTCGACGAAGTGCAGATTGCCGCTATCCGCGACCGGATGGAGCAGCTCCGGGAACTGGACAAGCGCCGCGAAAGCATCCTCAAATCCATCCGTGACCAGGAGAAGCTCACGCCCGAGCTGGAAGCGCAGATCAATGCCGCCGAAACCATGGCCGTGCTGGAAGATATCTACTTGCCTTACAAGCCAAAGCGCCGCACCAAAGCCACCATTGCCCGCGAAAAAGGACTCGAGCCCCTGGCCGAGCGCATTTTCAGGCAGGAAAATTTTGATGTGGACGCCGAAGCGGCTGCTTTTATCTCCGAAGAAAAAGAGGTGAAAGATGCTGCCGAAGCCCTGGCCGGTGCCCGCGACATCATGGCCGAATGGATGAACGAGAACGCCGAAGCCCGTGCTACCATGCGCCAGCTCTTTGAAAAGAAAGGCGTGTTCAAGAGCCGCGTGATGTCGGGCAAAGAAGAAGAAGGACAGAAATTCAAAGACTATTTTGAGTGGGAGGAGCCGATCGAGAAAGCGCCGTCGCACCGCATCCTGGCCATGCGCCGCGGCGAAGCCGAGATGGTGCTCATGCTGAGCGCGCAGCCCGAAGATGAAGCGGCGCTTGCCAAACTCGAAGACATGTTTGTGCAGGGCAACAATGCTGCCTCGGAGCAGGTGCGCCTGGCTGTACGGGATTGCTACAAGCGCATGCTCAAGCTAAGTATGGAAACCGAAGTGCGCCTGAGCTCCAAACGGCGTGCCGACGAAGAAGCCATCCGGGTATTTGCCGACAACCTGCGCCAGTTGCTGCTCTCCTCGCCGCTGGGCCAGAAAACGGTACTGGCACTCGACCCGGGCTTTAGAACCGGTGTGAAATCCGTGGTGCTCGACAAGCAGGGCAAGCTGCTGCACAACGAAACCATTTACCCGCACACCGGCCAGCACAAAGAGCAGGAGGCGGCTCAGGCTGTGCGTTACATGGTGACCCGCTTCGAAGTGGAAGCCATCGCCATTGGCAACGGTACAGCCAGCCGCGAAACCGAAAGCTTTATCAAGAGCTTGAAACTACCGGCTTCAGTGCAGGTAGTGATGGTAAACGAAAGCGGCGCTTCAATCTATTCTGCTTCGGATGTGGCCCGCGAGGAGTTCCCCGACCAAGACGTGACGGTGCGCGGCGCTGTTTCCATCGGCCGCCGTTTGATGGACCCGTTGGCCGAACTCGTAAAGATCGACCCCAAAAGCATCGGCGTAGGCCAGTACCAGCACGACGTGGACCAGTCTGCCCTGAAGCACTCTTTGGATGACGTGGTGATGAGCTGCGTGAACGCCGTGGGTGTAGAGGTAAACACGGCCAGTAAGCAGCTGCTCACTTATGTGTCCGGTCTTGGACCGGCACTGGCGCAAAATATTGTGGAGTACCGCAACCAGAACGGCCCGTTTAAAACCCGCACTGAGCTGAAGAAGGTGCCGCGCCTGGGCGATAAAGCCTATGAGCAGGCTGCAGGCTTCCTGCGCATCCGCGGCGCGAAAAACCCGCTCGATGCCTCGGCCGTGCACCCGGAAAGCTATCCGATCGTGGAGCAGATGGCCAAAGACCTGGGTGTTACCGTGCAGGACCTGATGCAGAAGGAGGAACTGCGCAAACAGCTCAACCTGAAGAAGTATGTAACCGAAACCGTAGGCTTGCCCACGCTGCAAGATATTGTGAGCGAACTGGCCAAGCCGGGCCGCGACCCGCGCCAGACCTTTGAGGCCTTCAGCTTTACCGAAGGCGTAAACGAGATCAAAGACCTGCGCGCCGGCATGAAGCTTCCTGGCATTGTGACCAACATCACGGCGTTCGGCGCTTTTGTGGACCTAGGCGTGCACCAGGACGGCCTGGTACACGTGAGCCATTTGTCGGATCGCTTTGTGAGCAACCCGCACGAGGCTGTAAAAGTAGGGCAGAAGGTAGAAGTAACGGTGCTGGAAGTAGACGTAGCGCGCAAGCGCATCTCTCTAAGTATGAAAGGCGACCCGGCTGCTGCCAAACCGACTGGCGGAGGCGCTAACCGCAATAACAAAGGCGGAAACAAGAAGGAGGAAGAGCCGATGGATGATTTCCAGGCGAAGCTGGCCAAGCTGAAAGGCATGTTTAAATAAGTACGGGCCTAACCACCTGTTGCTGCATTATACAAAAAAGGCAACCGTTGCATTGCAGCGGCTGCCTTTTTTGTTAATTTGAACAAAAAGGGCACTTTCCTGTAAACGATAAAAGGAATTCTGTTTGCACCGTATAACTAGCTGAAAACAAAAGGTCTGATGCTCCTGCCGATGCATTTACTTACTAAGAACCTGCTTTGTCCTATGAGAAAATACTGCCAACTTCTGTTTTCTGCTTTCTTCCTGATGGCAAGTGCCTGCACGGCACAGGCACAGTATACTTTAAAAGAAGTATATCCCGGCCTGGAATTAAATAACCCGACGGAGTTAATTTCCGAAGGAAACCAAACTTATGCCGTCGCGCAGGAGGGCATCATTTACAGCATTTCGAGTAGCGGGAAAAAGCCATTCCTCAATATCACCGACCGGGTAGTGTCCGGCGGCGAGCGCGGTTTGCTGGGACTTGCCTTTCACCCGGACTTTCGCAAAAACGGCTATTTTTATGTGAACTATACTTCCGGAAAGCCGCTGCATACCCGCATCTCCCGGTTCACGGCAAAGCCCGGCACCACGCAGGCAGACCCGGCCAGCGAAGTGGTGCTGCTTACCTTTGCCCAGCCTTACAGCAACCACAACGGCGGTAAAGTAGCCTTTGGGCCGGATAACTATTTATACATTGGCGTGGGAGATGGCGGCAGTGGCGGCGATCCGCAGAACAATGCCCAGGACAGAACGAAACTGCTTGGCAAGATTCTCCGCATCGATGTGAACACTACCAGCGGCAGCCACAAGTATGGCATCCCTTCCGACAACCCATATGCCGGTAATAGGCAGGGGTTTAAAGAGGAAATTTATGCGTACGGAATGCGCAATCCCTGGAAGCTCAGCTTCGACACCAAAACAGGTACGCTCTGGGCGGGTGACGTGGGGCAGAACGAAATAGAGGAAGTGGATATCATCCGCAAAGGAGGCAACTACGGCTGGCGCATTATGGAGGGTACAGCCTGCTACGAGCCATCCAAAAACTGCGATAAAGCTGGTCTTATCCAGCCGGTGCACGAGTATACCCATGCCGAGGGCGCCTCTATTACGGGCGGGTATGTGTACCGGGGTACTAAACTGCCAGCGCTGCAGGGCAGCTATATTTACGGTGATTATGTGAGTGGCAAAGTATGGGCGCTGACGGTAGATAAGAACGGAAAGGCCACCGGAAATAAATTGCTGCTGACAGCCGGTTTCCCGATCTCCTCGTTTGGGGTGGACCCAAATGGAGAGCTGCTGGTCGTGCGGTACGGGGATAAAGGCAAAATATATCGCTTAACCGGCGGTAAGTAGCAGCTGCCTGCGTTAAAAGGTCAGTGTAGCGCTGAGTGCCGCAGAACGGGTGCTGAGCTGCGGCGTTACCAGCAGCCGTTGCCGGCGCAGGTGCAGCCGGTCTTCGCCTAGTTTGTACAGGGCACTCACGCCTTTGGCTGAAAAATAACCCACTGCCGCTCCCGCGATCACATCGGTCGTCCAATGGGCATTGTCGTTGATGCGCGACAAACCAACCAGCGTGGCGACGCCATAGGCAACAGGGGCTACATACGGATGGTCGCCGTAAACGGTAGCTATAGAAGTGGCTACTGCAAAAGCAGCCGTCGTATGCGCCGATGGCAGTGAGGTATTATCCGTTTCTTTCAGCGGCCCATCAAAAACATGGTTTTCGGTGGTGGCACTTGGCCTGTGCCGGTGGAAAGAGTTTTTGGCAATATCGGTGATGGTAGCGCTGGCCGCTATACTTCCCAGGGCAATAGCGCCCACTTTTGTCAGCTTGGGTTTGCGGAGCACGAGTCCGCCCGCCAGTGCGGCCACGGCAAATGGCGACATGTTGGCCGAGTGCCCCAGCGGCTCCACTACATTCGAAATGGCATCGGCTACTTTGGTCTGGTGACTTTGTGTGAATTGCTGAACCGGTTCGTCGGCCAGGGCAAACGTAGCCAGCCACAGGCCGGCGCCCGCTGTTGCCAGCGCTGCAGTATGCAGAAATTTACGGCTGGCCGGCTTAGGGTCCACCGAATCGGGGAGGGCAACTGTTTGTACTGAGGTGCCAGGTAGGATAAGAGGCAAGCCGGCGGGCGAAGCCTCCAGCGACTGGGCGTTTACACGCAACTGAAGCAGGAGCACCAGCAATAAAACAAACAGCTTCATCGAACGACAGGTTAGCTTATACTTAATATGATGAATTATACCGGCTGTAAATAAGTTCAAAATCCTATATAAAAGCGCATTAAATTTTAACCGAGCGATATTAGGAGCAGGAGGATCGGACTGAACTTCCTGCACGGAAGGTATTTTTTATAGCCACGTTACCTGCTGGTCACTTTTGCAAGCAAACGCTTGTTTACCGGTATAACCATGCAGTTGAGCAGGAAAAAGAAGGCGGAAGCACCGGGGAAACTCCAGCTGAACGAGGTAAAGCGGGTAGCCGCAAAACGAAAGCATCATCGGAAAAAAGAAGACACTGCTAGAATATAGAACAAAACAGATATATTTTTTATACTTCATTTGTATAGTTTAAATTTTATATATTATATTTGATATATAAAAATGAGCTATGAAAATCAGATTGTCTATTTTGTTGGCAGCGGCAATTGGCCTGGCTTTTACAAGTTTTAACGAAGGAGTTTCGGCACACCCCAGCATCGATAGCAGTACTGGCACATACCACAACAGCTCGTTACCGGCAAAAGCACCGGACAAAAGCACCAATTCAGCACCTGCAACCCGTAAAAATCCTGCTCATGTTACCCGCTAAGGGGCAAAAGCATCCTTAAATTTCGGAGTTATCCCTGATAGGATAATGTAAAAACCCTCACAACCTGCATATGCCGGATGCGCCTTTAGCCAATCGCTTTTGTTAAGTATAGGTTTAGTTTGTTTAGTTTTAGTTTTGTTTACAGCACGGCCCTGCAGATGCAGGGCCGTGCTGTTTCCGGGCTTTACAGATTCCTCCTGCACATCCTCCTTTCTGCAACACTGAATAACGCCACTTGAAAATGCCTCCTGCTGCTAGGGGCTAGTTATCAGCATGGGCGCACACCTTAGCCGGCCCCGTATAAACAGGTATAGCGGATGTGCGTAAACCGAATAGGTCATACTACATCATAAAGCAAGCAACGAAATGAAGTTAGCAGGAAATACCGTTTTAATAACCGGCGGCGCATCGGGGATAGGCTTTGCCCTGGCAGAGCGGTTTCTGAAAGCAGGAAGCGAAGTGATTATCTGTGGCAGAAGGGAAGAAAAGCTGCAGCAGGTCCGGCAGCAATACCCAACGCTGCACACCCGCGTGTGTGATGTGGGTGATCCGGCAGACAGGGTGGCGCTGGCGCGTTGGGTGAAGCAGGAATTCCCGAAACTGAATGTGTTCATCAACAATGCCGGCATTCAGCGGCGGGTGGCCGTGGCCGATATTGGCGAGGCGTGGGAAGCGCACCAGCAGGAAATTGCTATTAACCTGGAAGCACCCATTCACCTGTCGGCGCTGTTACTGCCTTTGCTGCAGCAGCAGCCGGAAGCCTATATCATGAACGTAACCTCGGGACTTGCCTTTGTGCCGGGCGCCTTTGCAGCTATTTACAGTGCTACTAAAGCCGCCATGCATTCGTTTACCATGTCGTTACGGCAACAGCTGGCGCATACAAGTATAAAGGTGATCGAGCTGGTGCCGCCAGCTGTTAATACTGACCTGGGAGGCCCGGGGCTGCATACGTTTGGCGCGCCGCTAAACGACTTTGCCGATGCCATGATACAAGGCCTGGAGAACGGGGAGCAGGAAATCGGTTACGGCACAAGCGAGCGGAACCGGAAAGCATCACGCCAGGAAATAGACGAAATTTTCCGGCAGATGAACGCCCGCTAACCAATAGCAGCTGGCGAGATCAGGAAGCGAATTGTTTGTTAGGGCAGCCCGCTTTAAGCGCTGCCTTGTTTCCGGGCCGGTACCTGGAAAAACAGGCTGACAGAAGTATAACTGGTGCGTATTTTGCTGGGTAGAGGGGATTGATAGTGAGATAGCATGAAGCAAAGAAAGTTGATTTATATAGCCCTGATGCTATTGCTGGCGGGCAGCTTTGGCTGCAAACAGGCCACCGATCTGAAAGCCTTTACCGAAGCCACCTACAGCCTGCAGCAGGTATCGGATGTGAAACTGAACGGCATCGATGTGATGCAGAAGCGGAGCCCTTCGGATTTTACAACCCGCCAGGGAGACAGCCTCCTGGCGTCCATCTCAGATAATACGCTAAAGGCCTCCACTACCCTGTACCTGCACGTGCAGTTACCGGACACAAACCAAGCAGGTAGTATGACCATTACCCAGTTGCGCTGGCAGCTCCTGGTAGACGGCAAAGAAACACTGACGGGCCTTGTAGAAGACCCCATACAGCTGCACGAAGGCCTCAATACACTTCCGCTCCATACCAATGTGGTCATGGCCGAGCAGGAAGGCGTTCGCAACTATGAAGGCTTATCCAAACTGATGACGCTGCTGGCCAAAAAGCAGGACCTGCGCCGCAACCTGATCCTGCAAATCAAACCAACCATAGCCACACCGGTTGGCGAAGTGGAGGTGCCCCGGTATATTACCGTAGGCAGGCCAGGAAATAGCTGATACTGAAAAGCCGTTAAGAACCGGCAGCTGCCGTTTCCACGGCCCGCTGCGGCTGCGGCTGTAAAAACATACCGATTGGGAGTCCAATTAACAAACCCCCAATGCTGCCGGCCAGGCCATAGAGCATCGGGTTTACTTCTGTATCCAGGTGCAGGGCCACCAGCCATACGCCCATGCCAGCCAGCATGGAGCCGATAGCGGCAGCAGCATTCGTTTTACGCCAGAACATACCGGCTACCAGTGGCACAAACAGGCTTACCAGGCTCAGGGCCGACGACTCGCTCACCAGCTCATAGATATTGCTGCTCGAGAGCGCCATACCCAGCGATACAGTGGCTACCAGCAGCACGCTCAGCCGCGAAAGGTGGAGCAGCTTTCTGTCCGTTATTTTTGGGAACAAAGGCCGCAGCATGTTTTCGCTTAAAATAGCGGCCGGCGCCAAAATCGCTCCGCTGGCCGTGCTGATGATGGCCGAGAGCAGCGCCCCGAAGAAAAGCACGTTAACCCACAGCGAGGAAGAACGAAGTATAAGGCCGGGCACCAGCAACTGGGCGTCCTGCTGCAGCAGGTCCGGGTGCAGTGCCCGGGCATAAAGCGCAATAACGAGCGGCAGCAGGGCTATGGTGAGGTATAAAAAGCCGGCTGCAATAGAAGAGCTTACCGCCACCCTTTCCGAGCGCGCCGACATGACCCGCTGAAAAACATCCTGCTGTGCAATGGAACCCAGACCGATGGTGATCCACAGGCCGAAGTAGTTCAGCCAGGTGGTAGCATCCTGCTCCCGGGGCACAAACCGGAAGAAATCTACGGGCAGGTTGGCCGTGACCGTTTGCAGCGGAACCTCCAGCATCAGGTCGATGGTGATAAAGAGCAGTCCGCCGATAATCATGATAGTTTGTACAAAATCGGTAATAGAGACCGACCACATGCCGCCCAGGTAAGTATAACTGACCACCAGCAGGCTGCCGCAAAAGATGCCCGCCGTTACCGACAGGCCAAAGATTTGGTTCAGTACAATGCCCAGCGCCACCATTTGTGCCGCTATCCAGCCAAAATAGGAGATGATCATAAAGAAAGCGGCCAGCTGCTCTGTGGTGCGGTTATAGCGCACCCGGTAGTAATCGCCAATGGTGAGCAAATTCATCCGGTAAAGCTTTTTGGCGAAAAACAGCCCGACCAGCACCAGGCATAACGCCGCGCCAAACGGGTCTTCGATCACGCCCAGTACCCCATGCGAAACGAACTCAGAAGAAGCCCCAAGCAGCGTTTCGGAACCAAACCAGGTGGCAAAGATCACCGCTGTAGAGACAAGGAAGGGCAGCCGCCTGCCCGCCAGCAGAAAGTCAGACGTGTTGTGCACGCGCCTGGAAGCCCAGTAGCCCAGGCCAAGGGTAAAGAGCAGGTAGAGGAGCACGAAAAAGAGCAGCATCGGCAGTTTATTTTGCAGCAAATTAAGCAGAAAATACGGCAAGCTGAAAGCGCTGATCCGGCGAAAAACACAAAAGTGGCAACAGTATAAATCTTTGGCAAAGTAGTTGCATTCATATACTTGGTAACCTGGCACGCTCGTTTTACAGGAGCTGCATCCGTTACAAAATCCAGAAAAAGCATCTTTATACTTTATGCCAAACTTTAAAAAATTAACGTACCTGCTGGCCTTGCTTCTGGCGCCCGTGCTGAGCCAGGCATCCGCTGTTTCTGTTCCTGCTGCAAAACCTGCTTCGGCTGTAATAGCCATGACAGGGGCCCGCGATATTGTGCAGGAAATCATCAACGTGATCGGTTTGAAACCACGCTTTACTTTAAGACCCGCCAACATCGACAATGCCGCCGCGGTGATCTACGATGGCCAGCGCTATATTCTTTACAACGAGGATTTCCTGGCTGCCATTAACAACGCCGTGCATACCGACTGGGGTGGAGTGAGTATTCTGGCCCATGAGATCGGCCACCACCTGAACGGCCATACGTTGGTGCGGGGCGGCAGCAACATACCCGACGAGCTGGAGGCTGATGAGTTCTCAGGGTTTGTGCTCCGGAAAATGGGCGCGAGCCTGGCCGATGCCCAGGCCGCTATCAACCTGCTGTCGGAAGACGACAACTCCAGCACGCACCCGGGCCGCAACTATCGGCTGGCGGCTATCAGCAAAGGCTGGCGAAAAGCCAACGACCAGCTACTGGCCAGCGCCAACGGCCCGCAGCCTGACGACCGGGCCATTGCCAGCCGGCCTGCCCAGCGTGCGCCGCAACAAACCCAGCGGGTGGCGCAGCTCACAAGCCGCGATGTGTTAAAGCGGGTATACTTCAGCGCGGCCCCGCAAGAGCAGTTTTATTTGACCCGAAGCCTGCAATTGGTGCACCTGACCGACCAGGGCGTAGAAGTGCTGGGTAAGATGAGCAAAACGGGGGATGAGGACTATCCTTACTATTTTGAAACCGACTCCCAGCCGCTGTTTGTAACCGCAGATGGTATACTGGTAAACCGCCGCGGGGAGCGCGTGGGATATTTTACCTAAGCGGCAAAGCCCGGGCAGGAGCATGGCGCAACCCGTCTTTTAAACTTATTTAGCAGCCACACTTGTTTTCGGAGCAGGTGTGGCTGCTGCTTTTAGGGCGCCTGCCATACTTTTACTAACTTACCGCCCCGTTTTTCCGGGGATACAAATGAACACTACCTATGATGTTGAAGTATAAAAATATTGCCTTCTTACTGGCACTGCTGGTGCTAAGTGTATCATGTTCTACCAAAAATGACCTGGAAGCTTTTAAAAACGCAGCCTATCACCTAGAGAGAATAGAAGCGGTGCGGGTAAACGGCATTGACCTGATGGCAAAAAAGAGCCCCGAGGATTTCTCGTTCAGCGAAGCCGCCACGCTTTTCTCGGCTTTTTCCCAGAACACCCTTAAAACCACCTCGACCCTGGCTCTGCACGTAGACTTGGGGGAGGAAAACCAGGACCGCACCATGACAATCACCCAACTTAAATGGCAGCTGTTAGTGGATGACCAGCAGGCAGCCAGCGGCATTGTGCAGGAGCCTGTAGAACTTAAAAACGGGCTGAATACCATTAGTGTGAGCAGCCCGGTAACGTTTGTAGAGGAAAACGGCCGCGCAGATCTAAACAAGCTACTGCAACTGGCCACACTGCTAAACCAGGAAGAGGGGAAGCGGCCGAACGTGACGCTGCAGATAAAACCAACCATCCAAACTTCGGTCGGGCCGTTTGAACTGCCAGCTTTCATCAACCTCAAACCATAACCAACACAGCCAGACGAGAAGCGTCTGGCTGTGTTGCTTTAAAACGGATTTTAACTTAAAAAATCGTTAACAGAGTAACTTTCATTTATACTTGTCGTAGTGCGGCACGCTCCTTGCTTTCCTGAAGTGAATACATTTTGCACTAAGATTACTTCGTATGAAAGCAACTACCACGCATCAGCCGAAAAGTACCACCCGTTACGCACACCCGCTTGCCATGAAAACCTCGCTCAAAGGCGGCTGGGTAGCTACCAAACAACGCTGGGATGAAACCGCCCCTGCTACCCGGCAGGAAGAGGAAAAAGCGCCCAAAGTACCCCAATTAAAACAGCAGGCGCAGGCCTGCCGCCGTAAAAACTGGATTACCTGGCCGGCACTTTAAAAGGAGTGGTTTGGCAAATACACCCGCTTGTGCTACATTAGAGTTTTAACTGTATCATGAAAAAGATCCTTGCCTTCCCGCTTTTACTTGCCCTGCCGCTTCTGGGCTTTTCCCAGAGCACGGTGCTCAACAAACAGCAATTGCTGCAGGATATTAAAGTGCTCTCGGCCGACTCAATGGGAGGCCGGCTGAGCGGCAGCGAAGGCAATCGCATGGCGCAGGAGTATATCCGGAAACGCTTCCGCGAAATCGGTGTGAAGCCTTTTGGTAAAACCTATGCGCAGCACTTCCGTCTCGAAAATAAGAGAATGGTTGTAGCGCAGGCTACAAACCTGGTAGGGTTTGTGCCCGGAACAACCGGGCAGGTCATTGTGATCACCGCGCATTACGACCATGTAGGTACCCGTAACGGCGAGGTGTATAACGGGGCGGATGATAACGCCTCCGGAGTAGGCGCACTGCTGGCTGCCGCCACATACTTTAAAGCGCACAAACCAACGCATACGCTTGTATTTGCCGCCCTCGACGGGGAGGAGCAGGGCCTGCAGGGGGCCAAAGCCTTCGTAGAAAACCCGCCCGTGCCCCTTGGCAAGATCCTGCTCAACGTGAACATGGACATGCTCAGCATTAACGATAAAGGCGAGCTGTATGCCAGCGGCGCCTTCCATAATCCGCAGTTGAAGACTTACCTGGCGCAGGTAAAACCCCGGCCGAACGCCAAACTGGTATTAGGCCACGACCGTCCCGAGCAGCAGCACGACGACTGGACGAATCAGTCGGATCATTACGCCTTCTTTCAGAAACATATCCCATACCTGTACTTTGGGGTGGAAGACCACGCGCATTACCACCAGCCCAGCGACGAATACCAGTATGTAAACAAAAGCTTTTATCCGGATGCTGCCTCGCTCGTAATAGATTTTATAAAGCAGGCAGATGCTGCGAAGCTGGAAAAGCTGAAATAAACCGCTCGGCACTCTCCGGCCACTATGTTATGAAGCTGCGGAGAGAACCTTTCTGCTTCCGCTTTTTTCATTAACCCGGGCAGCGGAGTGGCAACTCGTTTTGTTCAAAGCAGGAAAGCAGATGGGGCGCTATACCTGGCCAGCGAACTTATGCCGGGCATAAACCTTCAAAACCCTTACTTTTTCCGCAGTCTTTTTAAACTTTCCCAAACCATGAGCAGAAACCGTTACGCGTTGGTAATTCTTTCTACTCTGTTTATACTTCTGCCGTTTGCGGCCAGCTGCCAGGGGCTGCTTCAGTCCAGAAACCAGGTCGATGGGGCGCAGCAGCAACGGCTGGTACTGGAGGCAGGAGGGGGCCTGGCCGCCATTAAAAGTGATATATGCAAAGGTTGGGCTTGCAATACTTTCGGCGCGCGCCTGCGGATGGGAGCGCTCTACAAACTGAATGCGCGGGTTGGCGTGAACGGCGGCATCGGCTACGCCCGCCTCGGTGCAAAGGAAGCGAACCCGGCACATCCCCTCAACATGTCTTTTCAAACAGAAGTGATCGACATGACCGTCAGTGGCGTGTATAACCTGCTGGATACTTACAGCGGAAGCGGCAATTACCGGTCTTCGCGCCGGCGCCTTGTTGTGCCTTACCTGATGGCTGGCCTGGGGGGCATATACTATACGGCTACCTCTTATCCCGGGCAGGGCAGCCTGAATGAATCGCAGACCAAGTATGCGCCAGCCCGAAGTTACCCCGCCCTGGCAGCCGTGATCCCGGTTGGCGGCGGGCTACGCATCCGCCTCACCGATCAGCTAAGCCTTGTGCCGGAACTGCTCTATCATGTCACCTCCACCGATTTTCTGGACAATTACCAACCTGCCTCCACCCGCAATCTGATCAAGAAAGACCATTATGGCGTGGCCCTGCTCAAAATACAGTATACGCCCCCGGTTGCAAACCAGCTCCTCTCCCGCAAACGGAGTAAATCCTAAGAACGTGGCTGCAGGGATTTAACCAGTATGGCAGCACCCCGTACACTTAAAACCGGCAGGGAAGTGGCCGGCAGGGAAGTGCTAACTCTACAACTATGAAAACAGACGAAAAGAAAAAGCTTTGGTGGGTGGCTGCCGGAGCAGGTGCGCTGGTAGCAGCCAGGGCGATCAGCCGGTCGTTGACCGCTTATGATTTTAATGGCAAGGTGGTACTGATCACGGGTGGTTCCAGAGGGCTGGGGCTGGTGATGGCGCGCCAACTGGCCAAAGAAGGCGCCCGGCTAATACTGTGCGCCCGCGACGCGCAGGAGCTGGAAGATGCCCGCATAGAGCTGGCCGGCCAGGGAGCCGATGTGCTGGTGGTGCCCTGCGATATTACACAGGAGCAGGAAGTGAACACCATGATGGCCCGTGTGCAGAATGAGTTTGGCCCCATCGATGTGCTCATTAATAATGCCGGCATTATACAGGTGGGCCCTGTGGCAGAAATGACGATCCGGGAGTTTGAGGAAGCCATGAACACGCACTTCTGGGGCCCGCTCTATACCATACTGGCCATATTGCCGGGGATGAAGATCCGGGGTGGCCGCATCCTCAATATTTCCTCTATCGGCGGCCGGATCAGTGTGCCGCACCTGGTGCCCTACAGTGCCAGTAAATTTGCGCTGGTGGGCTTGTCGGAGGGGCTTCGGGCGGAGCTGAAGCAGTATGATATTACTATTACCACCGCTACGCCGGGGCTGATGGTAACAGGCAGTCCGCGCCACGCCATTGCCAAAGGCCATAACGAAGAAGAGTATAGCCTTTTCAAGATCATCGACTCGAGCCCGTTAACGGCTATGAGCGCGGAAGCGACCGCCCGCAAACTGCTGGATGCCGTGCGTCATGGCGATGCCACGGTTACCACCACACTACCGGCCAAGTTCGGGGAGTTGCTGCACGGCGTAGCGCCCGGCCTGATGACCAATATCTTTGAACTCGTGAATAAGGTGTTGCCTGGAGAGGGAGGCATCGGAAAAGCAAGGGCCAAAGGCTATGAAAGCGAGACTGACGTATCGATGTCGGACCTTACGGAGCGCACGCAGCAGGCGGCCCAAAAAAATAACGAACTTTAAGCATCTTTATACTTTAATCAGCGCAGCAGCTACTCCGGATCAGTAGCTGCCAAAGGCACATCCATGGAAATCAAGAACAGAGAAAAGGCCTACGACGGCTTCTTTAAGATCTACAAGCTAACGGTGGAGCAGGAAGGGCAGACCTTTACCCGCGAGCAGTTTGAGCGCGGAAATGCGGTTGCCGCGCTGGTATATGACACCCGGAAAGCGGAATACATTCTGACAAAGCAGTTCCGCATCGGGTCGGAGTCGGAGCTGGTGGAAGTGGTGGCCGGCATGGTAGACGAAGGCGAGCAGCCCGAGCAAAGTATACGGCGCGAAATAGCGGAAGAGATTGGCTACAGCGTAGATCAGCTACAGCACCTGCATACGTTCTATTCCTCGCCCGGCGGCACCACCGAAAAAGTGATCTTATACTATGCCGAAGTATCGGAACAACATGCAGCAGGCGGCGGCAATGCCCACGAAAACGAGCATATCCAGCTTGTTCGCTACAGCCCCCGGCAATTGGAGCAGCTGCAAAGCCAGGACGCCAAAACCATTATTGCCCAGCAGTGGGTGCAGTTGCAGCAGAAGTAAGCGGTTGGGTTTATACTTGTACTGCCTGGTATAGCGAGCTTTATAAAAAAGCAGGCAGGCATTTATACTTGCCTGCCTGCTTTATACTTTCACTTAAGCGATCGTAGAGCGGCGCTATACTTGTGAGGGTATTATTTCGTGCCTTCTAGCATGCTTTTGGTGTCGGCGGTGCCTTCCAGGGTTAAATACTCTGCCTGCAGCGTCCGGATTTTGATGTTGTCGGCCATGGAGATCTCGCCTTCTATCTGGCGGCGGCGCTGGTTCAGCAGGCTGTAAATATAATCCACGTAGTCCCAGTCGTCCTGCGTCCAGCCCTTGCGTTTGGTGCGCACCACGCCCATAAAGGTCAGGTATGCCTCGCGGATGGTAGCGGCAGAGATATCATCCACTGTGCTGTATTCGCCCAACAGGGTGCTTTTCCATTGCGTTACTTTTTTCTGGTCCAGGGGCTGTTGCTGGCGTCGCTCCTGGCGGGCCTCCCATTGCTTATAATTCTTTTGGAGCTGGCGGTATTCCGCCTTTCCCTTGTCTGAGAGGCTGTCGAAGTTTTGCTCCAGCTCGGCATTGCGTGCCCGAAGCTTTTCGCGTATCTGCGGCCATTCCTTGCGGATAGCCGTATCGCCTTTGTTGGCCTGCTCGTTCATCCAGCCCCGCAATTCCTCCAGTTTTTCGTCTGTCGTTTCGCCGGTTTTAACCACTTTGGCGGTATCGGCATGCCCGGCAGTATTCACAGTTGGTTCCTGTTGTTCCTTTACCGGTTCCTGGCCCTCCACCTGGCGGCGGTTCTCACAACCCAAAAGTAAAAGGGCAAGTCCTGCAAAGCAGGTATACTTTACTAGATGATACATCCTGTGCATGATAGCTGTTTTAGCTCTTCTTACGCAAAGCACGCTTTGAGGATACTTCAGGGCCCGGCGATCAGGGATTTATCTTTGCTGATGCCGTCGCCATACTGAAAGTGGCTGTTGACGGTAACAGGTAATTTGCCCCGCGCCGGGATACGGCCGAACAGGAGTTTGGCAGCAGCTTCCTGGGCCTGGTAATGCGACTGGTAGGCCAGTAGCAGGGCCTTGCTTTTCTCAATCTCCGGAAACTGGTTTAACGCATAGGCATTGTCGAAGAGCGTGATGATGGCTTTCTGCGCGGTAGCCAGCCTGCTCACCAGGGCCGTGGTTTCTTTGGAGTACCCGAGGTTATTACTGGGTTGGATGCCCGGGCCATATAGGGCCACTACCACCAGATCATACTTCTGCAGCTTCTGCCAGAGCTTACGGGTTTCTTTTTCACCGGCATTGCGCGCAATCACAAAATCTTTCACCGCCAGTTGCTTGTTGATCTTCCGCTGGAAAACGGTCGGGCTTTTAGCGCCGAACGAAACCGTAGCGATATGCCGCTTGCGGCGTTTGCGCAGAGGCAGCACATGGTGGTTGCGCAGCAGCGTGAGCGAAGCTTCTGCAATGGCCTGGTTTGTGCTGTCAGCTGCTTTTGTGTGCAGGTCCTGCTGCAGGTGGCGTAGGTCGATGGGCCGGTAGGCATCTAGCCCCACCCATTGTTTGGCTGCCAATACGCGCTTGCAGCGGCGGTCTATACTTTCCTGGGTCAGGTCGCCGCGGGCAATGGCTGCCCGGATGGCCCGGATGGCAACAGGCACACTGTTGAGGCGCTCCAGCACATCGTTGCCGGCCATGAGGGCACGAACTTCGGCTTCGCCGGGCGGGAAAAACTTGGTTACGCCCTTCATCACCATAGCATCGGTAAAGATCAGTCCCTTAAAGCCCAGTTCCTTTTTCATCAGCCCCGTAACAATGGGCCGCGAGAGGGTGGAGGGCAGGTTCTGAGTCGAGTCGAGCTGCGGGATGTGCATGTGGGCCACCATAATGCCACCAATGCCGTGCTTAATGAGCTCTTTAAACGGGTAGAGCTCCAGCGAGTCGAGCCGGTAGCGGTTAAAGGGGATAACGGGCAGGTCGTAGTGCGAGTCCACGTTTGTATCGCCGTGGCCCGGAAAGTGCTTGGCCGTTGCAATGATGCCGTTTTCCTGCATGCCCTGCATATAGGCCAGGCTTTTGGCCGTTACATCCAGCCGGTTCTCGCCAAAAGAGCGGTAACTGATAATCGGGTTATGGGGGTTGTTGTTGATATCGGCAACGGGGGCAAAGTTGATGTGCATGCCCAAACGCCTGAATTCTGCGGCCACTTCGGCGCCCATCGCATAAATAAGGCCATTATCTTCCACCGCGCCCAGCATCTGTTGAAAAGGATATTGCACGGTGCTGTCGAGGCGCATGCCAATGCCGGTCTCGGCATCCATCGCGATCAGCAGCGGCACTTTGGAGGCAGCCTGGTAGCGGTTGGTCAGGATGGCCTGCCGCACCGGTCCTCCCTGGAAAAAGATGATGCCGCCTACTTTGTATTGTTTGATCAGGCGCATCACATCGGCTTCATACGCCGGCCCCTGGTCCGAAAACGCTTCCACGATCATGAGTTGGGCGATGCGCTCATCAGGAGAGAGGGTATTAAAAACCGAATCGACCCACGGCGACTCTCCGTCCAGGGCAGCCATCAAGTTGGCTGGCCGTACGTAAGGCTCGTGTTCGGCCGGGGCAAAGGCGCTTTCGTTCGTTAAAGTGGCGCGTTGCCGGTGCGCATCCGAGCCTTCACAGCCAGCCAGCAGCACACAGGCCGGCATTAGCAGCAACAGCAGCCTGCGCAGCTTAGCAAGTATAAAAGGGTGAGAATACGTTGTATGCATGTTGCTTTTAAACGCCACAGCTACCTTTTTTCGTGCAATTTTTTAATGCACGGCGTGGTGACTCCTGTAGGCGGATGGTAGCGACGTTAATACCACCTGCCCCTGTCAGTACGTTAATTTTTTGTAGTGCGATGAAAGCGGGCCAAAAGAAAGCAGGTGGCTTTTGTTCAATTCAAGTATATTTAAGCAACCCAACCTACTATGGCACCAGGCATACGCACAGCACAGCAGAAGACTACGACCGCCGAAGACGATTTGTTTGTTTATAGTTTTCTGCCGGGTACTCTGTTTGTGGCCCTGCTGTGGCTCATCAGCCTGCTGGCGTACCTTACGGATGCGGATCTTGCTTGGCTGGGCATTTTGCCCCGCAACTTTTTTGGGCTGGTAGGGGTGCTGGCGGCGCCGCTCATCCACGATGGTCTCGTCCACCTGCTTTCCAACTCCTTTCCGCTGGTGCTGCTGAGCGGGTTTATCCTATACATGAACCGACCGGTGGCCACGCGTGTATTGCTGCTAGTCTACGTGCTCAGTGGCTTGCTGACCTGGCTGATCGGGCGACCGAATTACCATGTGGGGGCCAGCGGCCTAGTGTATGGCATGGCGGGCTATTTGCTTTTTAACGGATTCCTCCGGCGCAACCGGGCTGCTATGGCGGTATCGCTGGCAGTGTTGTTCTTGTATGGTGGTTTATTTTACGGGCTTTTCCCCACAGAAGAGCGCATCTCCTGGGAAGGTCATCTGGCCGGTTTGCTGTCCGGCCTGGTCGCTGCCGTTCTGTATGGCACAGGGCAGCCAGTGGAAAGTGAGGCGCTGGCGCAGCCACTGGAAGCAAGTATAGCGCAGCGCCACCTGAGCAGTACGCTAGGGTTCCATTACCGGCATTTGCTGGTGCAGTATAACGTGCTGCCCCAAACCCCGCCGCCAACGGATACCCGCCATACGTATGTGCTCCATATGGCAAGCAGCACGTTCAGTTTGCCTGCAAAGCCGGCATCCGCATCTCCCAAATGGCCGCTCTGGCCAAAATCCCCGACCCAAAAGAAATAAGCCCCAAAGCGCACAAAAGCAGCCCGGGTTTCACCTGCCGGCGCTATCACTTGGCACCTGTTTCAGCTTATTTGCCTCGCCGGCAGGAAGTTCAGGTAAATTGAAACGAGGGAGCCTTTTCGGGAGCACCCTGCTATGCAGCTGCAACCGGGCAAAGCAGCTTATTTTCCCCTGATCCGAAATAAAATATTGGGCTCATACAAGTATAGCTTTCGGCCCCCGGATAAAAGGGAGCAGCGGGGTAGGGCTATACCTGTTTCAGCATGTTGGAAGCGGCCCTAAAGGTATAGCGGTAAGGTGCATACGCCCACCGAATCCAAAGTCAATGGTAAGGTAGTTAAACGCGCCCTAAGTGCCGTTGGCGGTGGGTTTGGATGTTGCTGGAAACTGCAATAAAGAATAGCAATTTAATTCTTATAAATTGCACTAAATAAATTATATATGTAAAGATATATAGTATGATTATGCCTTTGTTTTTATTAAATATAGGAAAAATTATAACGACCATGATTTTAGTTAAATAAGGCCTTTAAACTTTTTTGGGCAACATCATAAAACCATTCCGGAAGTATGTCGTTTAAGCGGGTTGTTATTTTAAAATCGATGTTTCACGAAATGGAATGCTTATGTTTAGGTACAAATTGCTGGCAGCAGCGCTATCGGTAATCTTAGCTTTTGCTGACGAGCTTACCCAAGTAAATGCAGAATCCCCCGCTCCGAATGTCGAGAAAGCTCCGCTTGCCTGGCCTGCCGAAGAACCCAAGCAAACCGAGCTAAAAGAAGCCCCCACCCCCGAAACAATAACCGTTTCAGCTTCCGTATACTTCCCCGAGCCAAACCAGACCGATGCCACCCCATATACCACGGCAGATGGCTCCCGCATCAACAAAAAGAATCCCAGAAAACAACGTTGGATTGCCGTTTCCCGTGACCTGCACAGCCGCTGGGGCGGAGAGATCAGTTATGGCGATTCGCTATGGGTAACCGGCATTTCCGACGACTTGGACGGCATGTATGTGGTACGCGATGTAATGAACAGCCGCATCCGCAACCGCATCGACATTCTGGTAGGCCGCCACGACCGGGTAATGGGTTTCTGGAACAACGTACAAGTGGCCAAACTGGACTAAGAGCCGCCCCGGCTAACCGAAGTACCCGCCCTGCCGTACCCTAAGGCAATACAAAGTGCCGCCAACTCTGGCCGCGACTTTATGAAGGCGGAAAAATCACGTTATGGCAAACCAGAAACAGCAGCAGGCCGCTGTGAAACACCAGCTTGCACGGGAAAGATCGAAGCTGTTAAACCGGATAGAGCGCGCCCTGGAGGGCCCGATGGTGGTGCTGGGATTTATCTGGCTCGTACTGCTGGTCGTGGAGCTGATCTGGGGCCTCACCCCTTTGCTGCAGGTATGCAGCACCATTATCTGGATCATCTTTATACTTGATTTCACCCTCAAATTTATACTTGCCCCGCACAAACTTCTGTTTCTGCGCAAAAACGTACTCACCATTATTTCGCTCTTCGTGCCGGCGCTGCGCCTGTTCCGGGTCACGCGGTTGTTCCGGATCATGCGCTCGGTGCGGGCCGCCCGGGGCCTGCGGCTGGTCAAAGTGCTTGGGTCTATCAACAGGGGCATGCGCAGCCTGGGCAAAGCCATGCAGCGCCGCGCCTTTGGCTATGTGATGGGGCTTACGCTGGTGGTGAGCACAGCGGGGGCGGCAGGCATGTTTGCCTTTGAACAGGAGGAAGGGCTCAGGACTTACGGCGATGCCTTGTGGTGGACGGTCATGCTGCTCACCTCCATCGGCAGCGATTATTTTCCGGTTACCGTGGAGGGACGCATGCTGTGCCTGTTGCTGGCCCTTTACGGGTTCGCGGTGTTCGGTTATTTTACAGCTACCCTGGCCACCTTCTTCATCGACCGGGATGCCGGCAGCAGCGAAACGGAGGTGGCGGGAGCAAAGCAGGTACAGGCCCTTGAGCGGGAGATAAAAATGCTTCGGGCCGAGCTACAGGCAGTGCTGCAGCAGCTACCCGCAGGCGGGCCACCGCCCCCGAATAATCCGCCCCAAGTATAAATGTTTTAAGGGAGGCGTAAAATCCTTATTTTGGAGTCTCAAAAAAGACAGCCTTACCAATGATGACGCGAGAAGAAGCCCTTGCCATACTACACAGCATGACCACCAGCGAAAGCCTGTTACGCCACGCCCGCACGGTGGAGCTGGTGATGCAGGCGTATGCTACTAAACTGGGAGAAGATGAAGCGGCCTGGGCCCTGGCCGGCCTGCTGCATGATGCCGATTACCAGGCCTACCCCGACCAACACCCCAACGTAATTGTGAAACTGCTGCGCGAACGTGGCGAGGAGGAAGTGGCGCATGCCATTTCAGCCCATTACACGCATTGGGGCGTGCCCTACAACACCACCCTGGACAAAGCCCTGCTGGCTTGCGATGAGCTGACTGGTTTTGTGGTTGCCTGTGCCCAGGTGCGCCCGCAGCGCCTCGAAGGACTGGAAGTGAAATCGGTGCTGAAGAAACTGGGCCAGAAAAGCTTTGCTGCCTCTGTAGACCGGGAGGAGGTGCGGATTGGCGCCGAGCTATTTGGCGTGGCCATGGACGAGCACATTGCCTTTATCATCCAGGTGCTGAAAGCGCACCAGCAAGAACTACAGCTGCAGCCACTGGCTAGCCCGCAGGCGTGATGAGCAAATCCCTGAAAAAGGAAAAGGGCCGCTATATTTCAAGTATGGCGGCCCTTTTCTTTTTTACATACTGTAGTCTTTCAGAATTTCGAAGGCCTCCTTATCGTCGCGGGCTTCTACTACTTCGTTTATTACAAACTGCACTTCCTGCTCGGTCCAGTTTTCTTTTTCGGCGGCTTTTATAAACACGTCCAGGGCAGCAAAGCGGGAGCCTTGCTGCGGCAGCGTTGCTTTTACTTTTTTTCTGATGCGCATTGGTTCAATCTTTTTTGGCAAAGGTATAAAAATGCAGCGTAGGCTGGCTCGCGTTGCCGGTTAGCACAGAAACCTCCTTATAGCCAGAAAGCATGGCTTGCGGCTATACTTGCAGGGGTTAATTGTTTTCCTGGTTCAGTGGGCTGCGCTGCCGGGCTTCGGGGTTGCTTTGTGCTTCCTGCGGCACACCCATTTTCTCTTCGCGGTGCTGCTGGTATTGCTGGAACTGCACTGGCGTGAGGATGTCCTTTATCTGCGAAAGGCGTGTTTGGCTGATAATGTCGATCTGGGCTACAATTTTGCGCGGGTCCGCTTTATACTTCTTTTTGGCGGCTTCGGCATTCGTTATACTTGTCAGGTTGATGGCCTGCACCTTGGCGGCCTGCTCCGGCGTGAGGCGCAGGTTCTTAACCATACTTGCCGTCATGGCTTCGGCGCGTTGCGCTAAAGTAGGCGCAGCCTGTAGCGTGCCGGCAGAGGGTTTCTGGGCGCCAGGCACCTGGGCAAAACCAGTAGTTGTAGCCAGGGCAAAGAGTAGGGCAAAGGCTGTCTTTTTCATATGCAAATCTGTTTGGCTGTAAGGCATTGGCAAAAGCAATTATCATTCCGGCTTTTACGCGTGCCGGCGCAATTTATGCGGCAACAAAGCGGTGGCCGGGATAGTTCTGTTCCGGCCACCGCTAGCTTTCGTTGTAAAAGTATACTTTGTAAAAGTGCATGCCGCGTTCGTTATCAAAGCCGCGCTCCACGTACTGCTCGCTCTGCTCGGGGTTGTAGCCACTGAACTTGATCTCGATCTGGGTGTCGAGCTTGATAAAGTTACGGAACTGGCGCTTCATGTTGCGCACTGTGTTTTTGTTGATGGCAAAATCCGTGAAGCCTTCAATGTCGCGCTCTTCGGCAAAGGCCTGGCTGTAGTTTTTGAAGCGCTCTTTTGTTTCGGGCTCGTCGATCACGCTGCTGGTAAATTCCTCCAGGTCGAATGTCTCGCTTTTGGAAAAATAATCCACCGAGCGGCTGATAAAATCGACCTGCGCCTTTTTGCTTTCCGTTTTGGCAAACACTTCTTCCGAGAAATCCTTGCATAAATTCAGCGCCGCCTTGGTATTGAAGTTGGTATCCTTCAGCTCGGTCACATTCAGGAAATCCTCGCGCCAGAACAAGGCGTCGGTGCTGTTCACATCCACCATCTTCACCCGGAAACCGTCTTCTGCCGCCACGTTATATATCATACAGCCCTTGTCCACGCCTTTCAGGTTCACCCCGAAATGATAGTTTACGTTCAGGTCATCTTCCGCATCCTGGAAAGTAAGGAACGTGTCCTTGTTTTCGGATTTAAATACGCCGATGGCATCCACCACCTCGTCGGCCATCACGCAGCCGCTGAAGTAGGCCACGTATAGTTCGCCGCTTTTTACCTTGGGGTGGTCCGACTGTTCGTAAAGGTGGTGGAGGATATGCACCGAATATTCCTGGAACTTCTGCGGCTCACTGAAAATCAGGGCAGCGTAAGCAAACATCTCATTTAAGGCAACATCCGAAGTATGGGTGAAGCGGAAAAATTCCTCCTGTTTAAAAGGCGCCAGAAAATAAGCAAGCAGCAGATCAGAAAGCTGCTCGTCGTGCAGGTCCACCAGTTCTTTGGACGCGATCACGCCCTCTGCTTTTGCTTTGTTGCCCACGCGGTGCACGGCTACTTTTTTCAGGCGAACCTGTGTTTTGTCGTTCATCTCTTCCTTTGCTTTATGCGGGGGCGAAGGTAAGGAATTTATACGCTTCCGAAGTATAGCGCTGCGGCGCTCACCAGAATAAAATGAAGTATGTAAATAAATATACTATTGATAATAAGTATGTTATGTGTTGAGTCGGCACTTTCGGTAGTATAAGGAATTCATTTTGGCACGGTTTTTACATTTAGCAAACCGAGCCGCGCAGCTTGTTATTTGTAACGATTTAAAAGGGTGAGATCATGAAAAAGATATTTTTACTAATTGCGGTGGTACTTGGCTTCGTAGCCACTAAAGTACAGGCGCAGCAAAGACAAGTGCGGTATGTGGGTCAGCCACAGACCTATAGCGGCAGTGTGGGGCAAAGCCCGGTGCGGTTTGGTATAAAAGCAGGCGGTAACCTGGCCAATTGGGAAGGCGAAACCATGACGAGCGTGCAGGACCTGATCGATTATACCGATGGCTCGGTGAGCAGAAAGATGCGGGAAGGCTTTCATATTGGCGGTTACGTGACCATCCCGGTCATGAAAGGATTTGAGATTGAGCCGGGGCTACAGTACTCCCAGAAAGGAATGCAGATGGTAGGCAAGATCCCGATGGAAAAGGCAGATTTCCTGAATGCGACAGTGACCTTAACCAATAAAGCCGAGTACCTGGACCTGCCGGTGATAGCCAAAGTATACGTGGGCGAAGGGTTCCATATTTTTGCCGGCCCGCAGGTTTCCTACTTGGTTTCTAACAAAGTGCAGGCAAAAGCCGGCGCGCTGGGCTACAATGCCCTGAACCGCGAGTGGGATATGAAAAGCGGCCTGCGCGATGTGGATGTTGCCGTTACCGGAGGCCTGGGTTACCAGTTTGCCAATGGCTTTAACATCAGCGCCGGCTACGATTACGGCCTGAGCACGATTGATGATAATGGTAGCTTCGATACGTTTAACCGGGTGGCAAAAGCCTCCATCGGGTATACCTTCTGATAGTTTTAGTTTGTTTGTGATGTAATAACGGCCACTGCTTAGCAGTGGCTGCTTATTTTTATACCGTACCATCCTGCTGCAACAAAAAGTCCCGACACACGCAGGTAGGTGCCGGGACTTTTTAAGTTTGCGGACAAGGACTTCCGACTTCCGTTGTTTTTTTCTTGTAAGGGAATTTCTTCGACGAATTGCGCATCAGCGCGTTGGTAAGCGACTGACGGCTGGAGCCCACCGAGCCCGAAGCAACGTAATCATACTTCCACATCAGTTCGCCGGCGTTTCCTTCGTGTATGGTGATGGTGGTGTTCACGGAATTGGTAGCTCCCCAGGCACCCACCAGCAGCCCCACTGCAATGGCAGCGCCATCAGACATCGGCTTTGACATGATGGCCTGTCCTGAAACAACGGCATCCACGCCCAGTAAATCGCAAATCTCTTCCTTCGACTTGAGGCGGAGCTCTTCGTACGTCAGGCCAGCATCGTTGAGCAGGGCATTGGTTTTACTTACATCCTGAAACCGCACCGTATAGCGGTCTTTGCTCATTTCGCGGAGCAGGTAACCGTATACATCGCTCTGAATACCGTAGCCATAGTCGCTCTGCTGGTCGAGTATCATCTGGGCGGTAACGCCCTTGGGCAATCTTCTCGATTCAATTGTCACATCGAAGGGCAGAATGGCCACTACCTGATGGCTGGCGCTCACCTGCGTAAAGGAGGGGGCCTGGTAGATCTGTGGGCCGCAGCTTGCCAGCGTGAGGCTCATCATCACAAAAAGTAAAATTTTCTTCATGGGCTTTAAGTTGATTTTCAAAATAAATTTAAATTAAAATACGGCTGACCTCCTGTTGCATCAGGTAGGTGCATGGGGCTACTAAATCAGCAACAGGAACAGGTATAAATATATTGAAATAAACTATAACATAGTATAAAATGAATATTAATTGGGGCGCGACTAACCGCAGAAAAAATGAGTGGTGCGGATAGCTTCTTGCGGTAGAAACATCCCGCAGCTAAAGCGCCAGAGAAACTGCCTGTCAATATTAAAATGATCTTTGCGTTACTTGCTTAAGAATCGCTTTGTAAGGTATGCCTGCGCGCGTCCGCAAGCTGTGGCAGATTCGAACATTCCCCTATCGTGGGAGTTAAGTATAGCGAATGTTTTCAACTTAACTGTTACCATGAACCATAGTAAGAACCTCATTAAACTGTTGTTATGCCTGCTACCCTTGCTGCCGCTGTACGCGCGGGCCCAGGAGCAAAAACCTATTTATAATGCTACGCTGGAAGGCTATAAGTACCCCTATGACGTGAAATACTTTCCGGTAAAGGTGGAGGGGCAGTCCTATAAAATGGCGTACATGGATGTGGCACCAACTAAAAAAGTAACTAACCCGCAAACGGTTATGCTGCTGCACGGCAAAAATTTCCTGGGGGCTTACTGGGCAAAAACCATTGCATATTTAACAGCGCAGGGCTACCGCGTGATCGTGCCCGACCAACTGGGTTTCGGGAAATCAGACAAGCCGGCTATTTACTATAACTTTCATCAAATGGCCTATAATACCCGGCAACTGTTGCAACAACTCGGCATCAACCAGGTGGCCGTGGTGGGCCACTCAATGGGCGGCATGGTAGCCACGCGTTTCGCGCTGATGTACCCCGAAATAACGACCAAACTAGTACTGGAGAACCCGATCGGGCTGGAGGATTACCGTTTGTTTGTGCCCTTCAAAACCATGGACGAACTCTATGAAGTTGAATTGAAGCGCACGGCAGAAGCTACCCGGGAGTACCACAGAACCTATTACACGGCCTGGGCGCCTGCTTACGATGAATGGGTAGAAGTGACGGCAGCCCAGTTCGAGAGCCCCAATTACCCGCAGGTAGCCAAAGCAGCCGCCCTTACCTATGCCATGATCTACCAGCAGCCGGTGGTGTATGAGTTTGGGCAACTGAAAATGCCCGCCCTGGTGCTGGTGGGTAAAGCGGACCGAACAATTGTGGGCAAAGGCTTTATAAAAGACAAAGCCGTGGTGCAGGCGCATGGCCAATACCCGGAGCTAGGCCGGAAAACAGCGGATGCCATTCCGGGAGCAAAGTTAGTGGAGCTCGACAATGTAGGGCATATTCCGCACCTGGAGGCCACTGCCAAGTTCCATAAAGCCCTGCTCAGTTTCCTGCAATAACCCAGCCGCAACAGTTAATGATGGTGGTGATCGTCCTGAGGCTTGCTTCTAAAGTTGGCAATGGTGCCCAGCGTAAAGAAAACAAACCAGCAGAGGTATAGCGCGTCAAAGTTGCGGATCGATTTGCCTAAAAGCGCCAGGATCAGGTGAGCTACCAGCGTCATGACCAGACCGGTGGCAGCCACAAACTGGTAGGAGTTCATTTCGCGGGGGTCGTAAATTTTAGCTAGTTTCATGGGCCGCTCTTGCTTTTGGATTCTCTTGGCAACAAACAGATGACTGCTTGGGTGCCGTTTGCGCTGATTATTTTGCAAATATAACAGAACCCACGGGGATATGCGGGAATTGCAGGGTAACAGTTCCAACAGATCGCCACTCCCACCGACAAAGGGCGTGTTGCTGAAAAGCAGGAAATCGATGCAAAGCACAGTGTTGCCATTGCCGTAAAAGTCAGTTTTCTTCGGATTACTGCAGATTATACTTGCCTTGCAGCAACTAGAAGAAAGTATAAACAGGCCATAGTGCAATAATTATGATAAGTATGAATGCTTTTGCCAACAAGCCCGGGAGGCTAGCGTATAACTTAACTGTAATTAAAGCAATATGACTATGACCCGGAAAGACAGAGAAAATGCCGAAGAGACGCCCAATAAGACCAATAACGTGAACAGCGACTATAACAAACGCGTGTCGCATCATAACCACCCGGACCCCAGTGCAAAACGGAACATGGGGCCTGGTGGAGAAACGGAGCGCCCCGGCCAGAAAGATAAACTAGAGAACCTGGAGATCGGCGGCAACGAGACTACCGGTTATGGTGCCAACACCAAAGACAGTATCGAATCTTTTGCGCAGGGCCCTGGCTTTGAGTATGAAGGAAGCGATACCGCAATGGATGATAAGGTAAACGGCATTCGGCGTGGTGAGCAGCTCTTCGGAGAAGATGAAAAGCAAGACGACGACGCGGATTATAGCCGCCGCTAACCCCATAAGCTCCCAAACAGAACAGGGCCCCAATTTCTCGGGGCCCTGTTCTGTTTGGGAGCTTTCGATAAAGGCCGACTTCTGCAGTTGGCCTTTATCATCTTGCCCCTTGTTGATGGCAATTACTTACTGCGTTACGATGGCAACGAACTTGCTGCTGCTGCTAACTCTTGCTGCGTAACTTTTGTACGCCTGCAATTGCGAAGGGCTCAGAAAGGATACAAGCTCTGTTTCATACTTTGCTGCCAACGCCTGGAGTTTTTCCTGCTGCTCTTCTGATTTAGAAGTAAGCAGGATTTCTTCGGTGGCGGCATATAATTCTCTGTTCAGCGCCTTTAATTTTATGTAACCCATTTCATTCAAGCGAAGCTCATTGGCCATAGTCCGGGTAACATCACTGCACTTTTTTTCGGCATCGGGGCTTAACTGGGTACCTTCGGCAAAAGCAGCACCAAACGAAATAAAGAGCATTAAAGAGGCAAGTATAAATTTTTTCATGTTGGGTAAGGGTTTCTCTGGGGTTAGTGAGGTTAGGATTTTACAACAGGTTGTGTGGTCTATACAAATAATCATATATAGTTCCTGGCTGCTGTAACGGAAGTCATATAATAGTGTTGTCTTTTAGTTATACATTTTAAATAAAATTATTTAAAAGTGCTTTGCAGGGCTTTTAAAGGCATATATAATTTTGAATACAGAAAGAGCCTTGTAACATATGGTTATTGGAATATTATAAAAGATGAATGTTTAGAAGATGTTTTTAGCAGGAATGCGGCAGGCATTTGCAGGCAAAAATCAGGTATAGCTGACGAAGTATAACCGACTTACAGTAAGGCCAAGTCAAGCTCTGGGGGTATAACCTGTACAAGCTACATACTGGAGTATGAGCGGTAGCCAGAGAGCTACCTATGGCTGCGTTTGCGAGCCCGAGGATTCTGCAAAAGCCTTTTACAAAAGTTTGATCAGGAGGCTTGATTCTGATTTGGCCGAGAGCAGGGCAGAGGGAACGTAACGCGAGGGGAAGCTTTTAGAAATTAAAAAGAGCAGGACCGAGTGGCCCTGCTCTTTAAGAGTTTAACAAGTATGGAAGCCTGTTAGTTTATGTATTCTTCTTTGATGAGATCAAGGATTTCGGGCGAGAGAGGCTTGGAGAAAAATTCCTTCACATCCTGATGGCTCCGGGCATATTGGACATCCTTGCGGTCTACGGCAGAGGAAAGCATGAAAAGGCTGCAATGCTTGGTAAGGGGCTCCGGCAGTTCGCGGTATTCGTCCAGAAAATTCCAGCCATCCATCCCCGGCATATTGATATCCAAAAAGATCAAATCCGGAAAGGCCTCCGCTTTAAGTTGAGCCGAGCGTTTAAGAAAAGACAGGGCATCTTCCGCCCGCTCAAAGCTAACGACTTCTTCTGCAAACCGATGGCTTCGGATTATGCTTTCACACACAAAATTGTTAATTTCATCATCATCAATGATCAACACTTTCCGTACCGAGTTCATGTAAGCTTATCTCCTGAAATAAATATTAAATGTGGTGCCTATCCCTACCTGGCTTTCAACCTCAACTTTGCCGTTCAGCAGCTCTGCCTGTGTTTTTACAAGGTGCAGGCCCAGGCCCTTACCTTCTATCTGCGGATGAAATCTTTTGTACAATCCGAACAGCTTATCTTTAATCGTTGCCAGGTCCAGGCCCAAGCCATTATCTGAAACGCTCAGGCAAATATAATCAGGAAATTGAGAAGTGGAAAGTGTTAAATGCAATTTCCGATGTGGCGATTTGTATTTAAAAGCGTTTGTTATTAAATTAGTTATAATACTTTGTACATAGCTACGAATCGCCAGCACCTTTGGGGCAGCTTCGAAGTTATAGGTTATTATTGCATCATTTTTTTCCTGAGGCATACTTTCCAGAACAGCCTTTAGTACCTGCTCCAGCGAGACCTCCTCCACCACCTGCTGTAGCTGGCTGCGCACCGTCAAAATCTCGTTCAGGTCGCGGATAGTAGTATCGAGCAGCTGCGCTGATTTTGCCAGGTTATCCACCACCCGCCGGTTCATGAGGGCATTCGGCTGTGCGTAGTTGTAAATGGAGGTCAGGCCTAAAATATTGGCAATGGGCGCACGCAGGTTATGCGATACGATGTAGGTAAACTGCTGCAGGTTCTGGTTTTGCTTAATTAGCTGTTCGGTCAGTTCGTTGCGTTGCGCTTCCTCGGCTTTAAACAGGGTAATATCGGTGGCAGAGCCATCAATGCGCAGCAGGTTTCCGCTCTCATCCAGCATAGGCGAAAGCCGCAGTTCCAGCCACCTGACCTGGCCGGCCTTTGTCCGAATCCGAATGGCGTGTTGCTGCCGCAGGCCCTGCTTTAAGTTAGGCAGAAGGGTGTGCAGCATGTCTTCCTTGTTTTCCAATTGCAGGGTATCGAGCCAGGAGGCATTCTGATGCAGCAGCTCCTCTTCGGCGTAGCCCGTTATTTCGCGGCACTGCGGGCTTATGTATGTAATAGCCAGACGGGCATCTGTCGAGAAAATGATCTCCGGTATATTTTCCAGGGTAGATTGCAGCAGATTTTTGGCAACTGTTACCTCGCGCGCCGCCCATACGCGCTCTGTAATATCCTGCACGGCACCCGATAGCTTCACGGGCGTGCCATCTTCATCCGTTACTACTTCCCCGATCTGGTATAGAAAGCGCTCGGCGCCATCCGCAAGGACCACTTTATGCTCCAGCGCGATGCCTGTTTTGTTTTGCAGGGATTGCATGATCTGGGTGGTTACCTGCGTACGTTCGCTGTCAGGTATAAACTGCAGCAGGTTCGGGATCGAAGGAGAGAACGTTTCTTTTTTAACCCGGAATATCGAATAAACGCTGTCTGACCAGGCCAGGGTTTCTTTCTGCAGATCGTATTCCCAATGGCCCAGATGTGCCAGTTGCTGGGCACGGGCCAGTTGCAGCTGGCTGCTTTTGATGATCTCCACCGCTCTGCGCTTCTCGGATATGTCCAGCAGGGTCAGGGCGACGGCCAGTATGCTGTTGTCGGATCCCAGCACCGGCTTAAAGACCACCTCGTGCCAGTGATTTCCAGAGCCCGTCTCATACATTACTTCCTGCCCTTGCAAAGCTTTGCTGTGGTTTTCCCTGACCTGTGCTACAAGCGAGGGATCGATCAGGTCAAGCAAATTACTGTCCTGCGTCAGTGTTCTCAGCAGGTAGCGCTTCACATCGGCCGCAGCTACAGCATTAAACGTCAGCACACGCAGGTCCTTATCCAGCAGAAAGATAGCTTGTGGCGAACTGTTGAGGAGCGCCCGCAGGTTAGCTTCGCTGCGCAGCAGTTGTTCCTGGGCCTCTTTCTGTTCTGTTATATTGATCAGGGTGCCATTCCAGGATACCGTGCCATTTTTCTGGACAGAAGGCAGGCTATGGCCCCTGATCCAGACATACTTTTGTTTATCGGCATGCCATATCCGGAATTCGTGTATCCAGGGCGTCAGCTCCTGATAGGATTGCATAAGCGTGGCATTCAGCTCTTTCCGGTCGTCGGGGTGCAACTGCGAGAACACATCTTTTGGGTGGGTATAGGCGGCCGCAGCCGGGATGCCCAGCAGTTTATAGCTGCCTTCGCTCACAAATGGAAAACTGATGGTCCGGTCAGCGCTGATCTGCAACTGATAGACCGCCCCCGGAATGCTGGAGCTGACTTCACGTAGTTGCTGTTCGCTCCGTCTAAGCTTTTCAATGGCCTGCTCCCGCTCATGTATATTCAGGGCTACCACCAGACGGGGGATGTGTGCGCCCTGCGGTGGCAACGCATGCGACTGAAGTTCCACCAGAAAGCTGGTGCCATCTTTTCGCCTGTGCGTATACTCCAGCGGGCCTCTTTCTTCTGTTTTATGGCGTACTTGTAGTAGGTGCTGTAGGGCATTCCGCTCTTCTGCGGGCCTGATATCGAACAGGGTCAGCTGCATGAATTCCTCCCGGGTATAGCCATACTCCTGCATGGCTGCTTCGTTCACTTCCAGAAAACGAAGCGTCTGCTGGTCGTACACCCACATGGGCACGGGGTTGTTGTTAAAAAGGCTCCTAAACCGCTGCTGGCTTTCGAGCAAAGCATTCTGCAGCTGTTTCCGTTCCTGCATTTCAACCCTGATAAGGCTATTTTCCTGGTGCAGGCGCCGGAAGATTTTCTTAAGTATAAGCGCTGCACTAACTGCAGCTGCCAGACCAAACAGCAGCACCAGGGCATAGCCATTTCGTAAAAAAGAATATTCAGCAATAAATCCGCCGGCTTCTTTCTTTAACGAGGTAGTTATTGCCTCGTTCAGGTGGATAACTCGGTTCTGGTAAAGAATATAGTTTGGTGCCAGCACCCTTGTTTTATAGTCCTGTGCCGCTTGCAACTGGTGCAGATCTATCAGAGCCTGCACACTGTCTGCCTGCCTGAAATAATCTGCCTGGTCTTTGGCAATATGCCGGAGCAGCGCCCGGGCGCTGTTGGTGTGAACCAGCTTGTCTAGTTTGGCAATGGCCTGTTTATCGGCTTGTTGCACGGCTAAAAGCTGCTGCTCTATACTATCCCGGGCAGCAGCCCCTTGCACAAGCGCATACGTCCGCAGCATGCTTCGGGCCCGCTCTTTGTTGCGGAGCAGGTCATTGACCAGTTCCTGGCGCTCATACGTGCGCGACAGCATGCTGCTATACTTCTGCTGCACCTGCATTGCCTGTATATAGGAACACACACATACCACAACCAGCACAACTGCCAGCCCAATAAAGGAGATCCCCAGGTAGCGCATTGTTCGCTTCAGACCTCTGGTAGCTTCTTGCTTCTTCATGTACTTCATGCCTGGTGAAAAATAACTGCACTAAAATTTTGAGGCATGAGCTGATAAGAACAATTTAGTAAAGGTATAATTCAAAATACAGGTGTCTCCCAAATGCTTTAAACAGACTGATAATGCACTTTAATAAAGAATTGAATGCATTTGTAAAGATAATGAAAGGCTCGAAAGCTGAAAATAATTATATTTAAAAGATTTTAAAAATGGAAGGTATAGCACAAAAATAATGGAAGGTATAGCACAAAAATAATTGTATAATCCTTTACAGCAATTCTGTAACACATTCGCTCCCGTACAGCCGTATCTTTGCATTATCAGTTTAAAACAAGAAAAAGAAAAGATTACAGCGGCAGTACTACAACAGTATACCATACCTGTGCTTTCAATAATTTCAAAGCCGGTCATTACGTGGGTTTGTGAGCTGATGGGATTAGGATGGGAAGCGAGGCGCTGCGTATTGAAGTAGATCTGCCCGATTAAATAGGCGTTATTGCCAGGGTCGTCATTGCGGCGTTGGCAGGAGAGACGAATAAGAAAGTATAATAAATTTACAGTTGATAAATTATGTTAAATATGAAAACCTATAAATTCAAAACAACCATTAATTGCGGCAACTGCGTGAAAGCGGTTACCCCACATCTGAATAAACTGGAAGGTATAGCCGACTGGAACGTAGATACCAACAATCCCGACAAAGTGCTGGAGGTATCAACCGATTCACTGGATGCTGACACGATCAAAAGCACGGTAGAAAAAGCCGGTTTCAAGGCCGAAAAGATCAGCTAAGTATACCGCTGCTGATGCAAGTATAAAATGGGCAAGTATAAAAAAGGAGGCTGTTGCAGAACAGCCTCCTTTTTTGTAAGGTAAGATCATTGCCCTACTTACCATGCCCACACCGGGCAAATCACTTTACTTGTGTTGCGCAGCTTCAGGCCCAGCACCACTTCGTGGCTGCCGCCATGCGATACCCCCAGCGGCGAGGTGCTGGCATCGTAGGAGTAGGCTACATCCAGCAGCGGGCTGATGTTGATCCCTGCCATGCCGGCCACCGCATCTTTGTGCCGGTACGAAATGCCTGCCCATACGCGGTTGCCGTAAAGCGCTTTCAGGTTGGCATCAACCGAGGCAGGGCTGGGCTGGGCCAACTTCACCATCACCGAGGGGATGAACGAAAGTGCCGGGCTTACATCCAGGCGCAGGCCGGCTGTCGCAAAATAGTGTTTCTGTAGTTTCCCATCCCGGTCTTCCGGCGTACCCGTCTGAATGTACCGGCGCCTGGCCGGTACCAGCTGCGCCCCCGATACGCCTACATAGTAATTCTGAGAATAGAGCCAAAGGCCCATCGTCAGGTCGAACTTTACTTCATTTACGCGCCCGTCCATAATAGCAGGGTCGTTGCTGTTGGCCGTTTTCACCAGGCTCGGGTCCAGGCTATACTGCACCAGCCCCGGTGCAACGCCTGCCGAAATACGCGTGGTCTTGGAAACTGGCAGGTGGTAAGCATAGCTGGCGCTAAAGCTGCTGCGCGATAAAGGGCCGGTCTGCGTGGTCATGGCCATGGCGCCCAGGCCATGATGCGGGCGCACGCGCCGGTACATGTTCGTGCGTTTAGTGGAGGCTTCTTTCGGCAGCTCGTTTCCTCTGCCACCGCGGTAGGAGGGAATCACATCTTTGTTCAGGGGCATGTGCAGCGTCAGATAATATGACTGGGGTGCACCTTCTAACCCGGCCCATTGCTGCCTTGTTCCCAGCCGTAAATCGGCATAGTCCTCTATCCCGCTTATAGCTGGGTTCAGCAGGTAATTGTTGAGGGTATACTGGGTATACTGGGGCTTTTGCTGGGCCAGGACCTGCATTGCTGTTAGGAGGGCAAAAGCTAAGGCGAAAAGTTTCTGCATCGTCTTTTTATCTAACAATGGTAATACTGCCGGAAAGCGGCTTTTCCGTTTTATTTAGCCGGATAACATAGTAGTAAGTTGCCAGCGGCAGCTCCTGCCCGTTAAAGCGACCATCCCATTTTTCGCCATAACCTTCGGAACGGAAGACCAGCGTGCCCCACTGGTTAAACACCTCTACCGTACAGTTGGGGTATTTCTCGATGTTGGCGATCTCCCAGGTGTCGTTTATACCGTCGCGGTTGGGCGTGAAGGTGTTGGGTACATCTACAAAAGGAAGCACTGTCACTGTCACGTCATCGGTAAACGTACAGCCGCCGGGCGTGAGCACGGTTACGGTGTAAGTGGTGGTTTCAACGGGCGTAGCAACCGGGTTGGCAACCGTAGCATCGCTTAAGCCTGCCGCCGGCGACCAGCTATAGGTCACGCCACCGGAGGCATGCAGCTCCACGCTGCGGCCACGTACTACGGCTACATCTTCGCCGGCGCTGGCCGATGCTTCTGCTACCGTTACCAGCACCTGCGTACGCTCGCTGGCGCAGGTCTGCGAAATTTCCTGCACGTAGTAGGTGGTATTGTGCGTGAGCACGGGCGTGGTATAGGTGTTGCCAGCCTGCAGCAGGTTGCCGCCCGAAGCACTGGCATACCATTCCAGTCGTCCGCCGGTGCCCGTGGCCCAAAGAGTGGCACTCGTGCCGGCGCAGACTGTCTGAGCAGGTGCTACCGGAGCTGCCGGAAGCGGTGTGATGGTAACCTGCACGGCGTTGCTGATCAGCGCCTGGCATGACTCTGATGTCACGATGCGGCGGAACCAGGTGGTGCGTGTGAGCGGTGGCGGAGTATAATCCTGCCTGTTATTGGCGCCCGGGGCGGTTTTGAAGTTTGCTGCAGGTCCGTCCGTGCTCATCTCCCACAGGTAAGTATAGGTGCCGCTTCCGCCGGTTGGCAACGAGCCAGCCAACGTAGCCGGCGCGGTATTGTAGCAGATTATCTGGCTGGTGCTAATCTTGTTGTTGCTCATCGCCGGCTTCACCGTGATCATCACCGGCGCACTCATATCCGTGTTGGTGCCGGAGATAACGATGCGGCGGAACCAGGTGGTTTGGGTGAGCGGTGCGGGGCTGTAGTCCTGGCTGCTGCTGTTGCCTGCTGCTGTTACCCAGCCGGCCTCCGGGCCCTGCGTGCTAGCCTGCCACAAAAACTTGTAATCGCCTTCGCCGCCCATGGGTTTGGTGCCTGTCAGGATAGCCGGTTGGTTGCCGTAGCAGATCACCTGGTCGGCCTGGATGTTGTTTGTGCCGATGGCAGGCGTTACGCTTATTTTCACAGGTTCTGACGTATGGCTGCAGCCCCCTGACGTAACCACACGCCGGAACCAGGTGTCTTTTTTCAGGGCGGGCGGCGCATAATTCTTGCCTGTATTAGGTGCCGGTGCCGCAGCATATGTCACGCCGTCCTCGCTCAGTTGCCATTCATAGGTATAGGAGCCATTGCCGCCAATCGGTGTAGAACCAGTTAGCGGTGCCGGTATCTGCCCGGCATAAATGGTCTGCGACAGGACGATGGTATTGCGGGCGATTTCTGGAGATACTTCGATTTTGACCAGGTTGGAGACGCTGGTGCAGGCGCCTGAAACCACCACGCGGCGGAACCAGGTCGTGGTCGTCAGTTTATCCGGAGTATAGTCGCGCTGGGTTCCATTCCCTGCGACAGCTTTGAAAGAGGATGGCGCGCCGGTCAGCGAATACTCCCAGCGGAAGGTATACTGGTCGTTTCCGCCCGTCGGCTGCGCGCCGGTAAGGGGCAGGGGCACTGATCCGGTGCAGATCTCCTGGCTTTGGGCTATTTCGTTTTGGTTGATGCCCGGATTAACCACCACCCGCACTGTGCCGGAGTAGCTGTAGCAAGCACCGGAGGTAACCTTACGGCGGAACAGGGTAGTCTTTTCCAGGGGCTGGGGCTGGTAACTGCTATTTGTGCTGATGCCGGCTACGGTAGTGTAGGTCGTGCCGTCTTCGCTGCTCTCCCATACATATGTATAAATACCGGTACCGCCAGTGGGAGTATTGCCCGTCAGGGCAAGGGGTGCATCGCCCGCGCAGATGGTTTGCTCCGGTGATGTTAACGTATTTCCGGCAATGGCAGGAAGTACGGTTACTTTCACGGGGGCACTCTCCTGGCGGCTGCAGGGGCCTGAAAGTACGATACGGCGCAACCAGATGGTGCGGGTGAGCGGGGCAGGGGCCTTATACTGTTGTTCGGCATTGTTGCCGGCTGCTGCCGTATAGGTCGTGCCATCGGTGCTGCTTTCCCAGAGGTACGTATACTGGCCGGTTCCGCCCTGCGGTACGGAGCCGGAGAAAGCAGCAGGCAGATCGCCGGCGCAGATAGTTTGGGCAGCGGTGATGGAGTTGTTGCTGATCACAGGTACCACTTCCAGCAGCACGGCGGCGCTGTAGTTTTCGGAGCAGGGGCCTGAAATAACCACCCGCCGGAACCATGTATTGGCACTCAGCGCTCCTGGCTGGTATTGGCTGTTTGTCGCGCCAGTGATCGGCGCAAACCCGGTGTTCGGACCTGCGGTGCTGCTTTCCCAGCGGTAAGTGTAGGTACCGTTTCCGCCTGCCGGCTGCGTGCCCGTAAGGGCAGCCGGTGTCTGGCCCGCACAGATCGGCTGGTTAACCGGTGCCGTGAGCGTGTTGTTGCTGATATTCCGGTTTACGGTTACCTGTACCGGCACGCGGGTTGCACTCGCGCAGCCGCTGCTGTTCACTGCTTCCACATAATAGGTGGTAGTGGCCGTAAGCGGCTCTGGTGTGGTAAAGGTGCGGCCCGTGAAAACCGGGTCTGCGGCAGTAGCAGAAGTATACCACCGGAAAGTGCCCGTTTGTTCGGTAACCGCCAGGGTGGCGGTGGTGTTCTCGCAAATTGTAACCGGCAGCGCAGTAGGGGCCTGCGGAAGCGGCATGACGGTTACTTCTACCACCGGCGAGGTGCTGGCGCATTCGCCTGATTTCACCACGCGCTTGTACCAGGTGGTTTGGGTAAGGGTGCCTGGTGCGTAGGTTTGGTTGGTAGCATTTCCGGATGCTTTCGTAAATGTGCCATTGGCCCCGGTGGTGCTGGCAAGCCACTCAAACGTATACCTGCCATTTCCGCCGGCTGGCAGTGAGCCTGTCAGTTCCGGCGCGGGCTGGCCGCTACAGATAGGCGTAACCGGCGTAATGGTGTTGTTGGTGATCACAGGGTTTACTGTTACCTGAACGGTATTGCTGGCGTTGATGCCGCAGGGGCCGCCGCTCACAATTCTTCTAAACCAGGTGGTAGTGGTCAGCGGGCCCGGACTGTAGGTAACGGTGTTGTTCTGCCCGGTAGCCACTTCAAAGGTGCGGCCATCCGTGCTCATCTCCCAGGTAAAGGTATAATTGCTGTTTCCTTCCGAGGGCTGGCTTCCCTGAAGCACCAGGGGCGAGGAGGCAGCGCAAATAATTTGTTCTCCTGAAATGCTGTTGCCGGCAATGGGCTTATACACCAGCAGGCGTACCGGCTGGCTGATGTGCTGCTGGCAGGTGCCGGAGTTTACAATACGGCGGAACCAGGTGCTCTGCGTCAGCGTGCCGGGCTGGTAATTCGGTTGGCGGTTATCACCGGGGGCTGCAGTATAAACGCCTTCTGCGCCGGTAACGCTTACCTGCCACGTATAAGTATAAGTGCCATTGCCGCCCTCGGGCGCGCTGCCCACGATCTCTCCGCCCTGGCTTCCCTGGCAGATCTCTGATTCTCCGCTAAGGGCAATGGTGTTGCCGGCGATAACGGGTGTTACGGTTACAAGTATGGCTTCGGACGTGTTGCTGCAACTGGCCGAGGTTACCACGCGCCGAAACCACGTGTTTCGACCCAGTGGGGCAGGAGCGTAGTCTTGGTTTTTGGCGGCAGTACCAGGGATGGCTGCAAATCCTGCTTCAGCGCCTGTAATGCTGCTTTCCCACTGGTAGGTATAGGAGCCATCGCCTCCGGCCGGTATAGAACCTTGCACCACATCAGGCTGTTGGCCGGCGCAAATGGTGGCTACCCCTTGCAGTGTGTTTTGCGAGAGTACCGGGTAAACCTCCACCTTTGCTTCCGTGCGCGGGCTGATACAGCCATTGATGATGGCCTGCACATAGTATGATCGGCTCGCGGGAAGTGCTGTGGTAGTAAAAGTTCGTTTATCTGAGATCAGGTTACCACCTGTGGGCGCATCATACCATTCATACATGGTGGCTGTGCCATTGGCTACCAATGTGGCGGTGTTGCCCGGTCCGCAGAGCTGCACCGGGTCTACCACAGGCGCTGGCGTAGCTGGATGCACTGTTACGGTAACCATGCGCCGGGTGCTGGTGCAGCCGCCTGCTATCGTGGTTTGCACGTAGTATGAGGTGGTTCTATCCAGTACAGGGGTGTCAAACGTAGCACCTTCTTTCAGGAGCTGGCCGCCGGTAGGGGCATCGTACCAGGCAATCAGCCCCTGCGGGTTGCTTACCTGTAGCGAGGTGCCAGACCCCGGGCAAACGGGCTGCGGCGTAGCTACTACAGGCGCCTGGGGCAGCGCGTTTACCGTCACCTGCACCTGGTCGGTGGTGGCGCAACTGCCGGTGCCGAAAGTATAGGTAAGTAGGAACGTACCTGTAGCCGCCGGTGTGAAGGTGCCCTTGCTGTCCACCTGGTTTCCGGACCAGGTGCCCCCTGCCGGGAAGCCCTGCAGGGAAAAGGCCCCGCTGTTGAGGCAAACCACCTGGTCTGATCCGGCATTTGCAACGGGTGCTTCCTCTACGGTAACCACTACTTTATCGGAACTCGTGCAGCCAAGCTGGTTGGCATAAGTATAGGTCAGCTCATAGGTGCCGGTTTGAACAGGAGGGGTAAAGGTGCCGTCCGCCGATACATGCTCCCCGCTCCATGTGCCGCCTTCCGGGCTGCCGGCCAGTTTGGTCGCAACAGGTTTGTTGCAAATGGTTATATCCGGCCCGGCATTGACTACGGGTAGCGGGTTTACCTGTATGGTTACCTTTGTGCTGCTGCTACAGCCTGTGGCCTGGTTCACGCCCGTTACGGTATAGGTTGTGGTGGTCGCCGGCGTCGCGATCACGCTGGCGCCCGTTGTGCTGCTCAGGCCCGTGGCAGGCGCCCAGGTATAGGTATCAGCGCCGCTGGCGGTTAGAGTGGATGTCCCCTGGCCCAGGCAGATCTGCTGCACGCTGGCAGTAGCTTTCACCACTGGCGGGTTATTAACCACCACGGTAAAGGTAGTAGTGGCGGTGCAGTTAGTGGCCGTGTTTTTACCGGTGATGGTATAGGTGGTTGTAGCTGTGGGCGCTGCGGTTACCTGGCTGCCGGTGGTGGCACTCAGCCCGGTTGCCGGCGACCAGGTATACGTATCTGCTCCTGTTACCTGGATGGTGGTTTTTTCGCCCAGGCAGATGGCTGCTTTAGGAGAAGAAGCGGTGAGTTGGGGCAGCGGGTGGATGGTGATGCGCTGGGTAGCGGGCGCTGAATCACCGCAGCCGTTGGTGGCGACCACCTGCACGGTATACTCGCCTGGCGTTGTAAACTGCAGGCTCGGGTTGGCCGAGGCAGCGCTGGTTCCAGCCGTAAAGGAGGCGCCGGCCGGTCCGGTTACCTGCCAGTTGTAGGCGCTGATAGGGCTCATTTTGGCATCATAAGTCGGCGCATGGGCGGCGTTAGCAACTGCAAAGGCAATGGTTTGCGGGCCGCAGTAAGCAGTGGCCGCAGGCAGCGTCACCACCGGTTTCTCCTGAATGACGATCGTGGTTTCTTTTTGGCTGCTCGGGCTGCAATTATTGCTTGCTACAAGTATAACCTTGTAGGTGCCGGCCTTGGTGAACGTAAAGGACGGCGTTGCAGAAGTGGCGCTGGAGCCTGTAGCATAGTTCCAGCCCGTAGTGGGGCTTACCTGCCAGGCATAGCGCAGATCATCACCCGTAGATAAATTTTTCGTAGTGAAAGTGGCAGGGGCGCAGGTGCCGTTTCCGGTCAGCGTAAAATCCGCTTTGGGCGGTTCGCTGATAGTGATAGTCATTTCCTTGGAGCTCCCGGTGCAGGTGGAGTTGGGATCCAGCGGCGAGACGGTCAGTTTCACGGTATATACTCCCGGCAAGGTAAATTTTATACTGGGACGGGGATCTTCCAGGGTGCCCCCGGTTAACTGCCAGCCGGTAGCTGGGCTGATCTCCCAGTTACGGTTATACACGTTGGTGCGGGTAGAGGCATCATAGCCCCCTGTGGACTGATCGGTAAAAATGATCGGTACATTTACACAGCCGGTGCTGCTGCTGGCGCCGAACTTTGCTTCCGGGCCTTTCGAAATGCGGATGCCTTCAAAAGTCGCCTTCGAGGAGCTGCAGGGGTTTTCGGCCGTTCCGGTCAAGGTAAAGCCGTTTTGCTTGCCCGACGAGGACTGGGAGAACGTATGGGTCAGGATCACATCGTTGGTGGCCGGGTCGCGTGGTAATTTTTCCAGCTGTTCCTGGGTATAGGTTAACACCGGCGTGCCGTCGTCGAACTGAAAGGTGTAATTGGTATAGGGCGAGTTATTGTTGATACCTGATATCTTAAAATCGAAGGTGGCCGGCGCGCAGCCTGTGCTGTTGCCCTGGCTCGAGATGCCAAGGCCCGGGTTACTGCCGATAAAAACGCGCTCTGTGCTGGAACTCGTGCAGCCGTCGGTGCCGGTTACCGTCAGCACCAGGTTATAAGAACCGGCCGCTTTATAGGTATGGGCCGTGTTGGCAAAGGTGTTATCATAGGTGTCGGTGGTGCCATCTCCCCAATTGATAACATATTGCTGGTTAGTAGCTTTGGTGGTCGAAATGTTACTGACTTTTAGCTGGAAGGCAGCCGAACTGCCTGAGTAGCTGCAGTAAGTAAAGTCATATACCGGGTTCGAGATGCTGGCATCCGGGGGGCCCGTTACCACAAAATCCTCCGAAGTACCCTGGCATCCATCAGCATTGGTGGTTTTTACTGAGTACGTGCCGGGTGCCGTTACTTTAAGCACCTGGGTGGTTGCGCCGGTAGACCATTGGTAGGAAGCTGCGGCAGTGGCCGTAAGCGTCACTTCATTGTTATTGCAAAGGCTGGCTTCCGCCGGCGAGGCGGAGATCTGGGGAATGCAGTCTTGCGCATAGACAGGAGCACCGGTCCAAAATCCGAGGAAAAAAAGCAGCAGGGACAGCAGTAGGCGTTTATACAAAGGCTGCATAGCTAAAAGATATATGGGGAAATTTGCGTGTTTGCACTAAAATGCCGCTGGGTTGATGACAGAAAACCTGGCTTTGCGCTGTAAAAGCATACAATTCGGCGCAGGTGTTATTGCGCCGACCGGTGGGCCAGCTAGAAAACAGGCTGCACCTGCACAGGCACGCCGAGAGCAGGTCCGGTTGCTTTTGTCAGAAGTTGCCAAACAACCAGTGCTTAGGCCAGGTAAGAAATTTTGTGCAAAATGGAAGGGGAGTAGCGTTTTGTCATATGATTGAATTATACCAATATTTTATTTTGTAAATACCTTTTAAGTATGATCCTTAGGCGCTTTGCAGGCCTTTATAAGTTAAAGCTCTGTAATGGCTACTAAAGTATAGATATAGATGTTCTTACGAAAGAATTATTTGGTGTAAGAAAGTTCCATCCGCAAATAAAAGCCTGCAAATAAAGAAGTATGAACTGCTATGATTGCGAACGTTAATTGCAGTATGCTAATACATAATCAGGAGCGACCAAGCCAGGTTTTTATCAAATAAATCCGAATTTAAAGCCTAAACCTTGCCGATGGAGGAGCAGAAAAGCCTGTTTTTCTGTTATAACAGCAAGTTTGCTTGTAAATAAGAAGCGACCGGTGGCAGGTGTGAAGCAGATTAAGACATATGTAAGAAAGGGGTAAAATATAATGCAATAGTTTGGACCAATCAGCAAGGGCTGGAATTGCACTAATAAGATGCGCTGGCACGCCTTCTATCTATATATGCGCCTTATAATATATTAATTGTTGAATACTAAAATATTCTTTTTTTATTATTTATGCCCTGTCAAGCGTAAACTTTCTAAAGCGAGTAACCGTAAGGGATATCGGCTACAATATTAAAGAGGCGCAATATTATTCCGTTTACCTCCCGCGTAGTTCAATTAATTAATATTAGTTAAATTATATGTTTAGTGATTTGCGCTTTCGCTGTTCCTTCTCTATACTATAATGCGACGAAAGTAAGTTTAAGTAATAAAAGTAAAGCAATTATAAATCGAATTCATTTAAAGCAACATGAATAAGCTCGCACACCACTACAGCAGCAACAAAAATTTATCATTGATGCTGGACATTACCCTTATAACTATAGCCTTTAAAATATCAGACGTCTACCAGGGCGATTACCAGTACAGCCTTTTCTTCTTATTGTTTGCACTAGCCTGGGGTGTGGTTTCCAGGTTTACCAGCTTTATCTTCCGTATCGACAGCTTTGTTTCCTGCGGAAAAGAGGTAGCTAACCTGATAAATGCGTTCCTGTTGCATGGCGTTCTGCTGGGCAGTAGCATCGTGATCTTTGATTTTGCTAACATAGCCGGCTTGCCTTTGCTGTATACGTACCTTACTACTGCCTTACTGATCATGCTGAGCCGCGTATTGCTGTTGCAGGTGTTCTCATACTTCTCAAACTCACACATGGCCTAAGCGCTTTTTTTAAGCACGGTTTTTAATACTAAAAGCCGCTTTATACTGATCCTGCAACAAGCGGGTGCAAGTATAAAGCGGCTTTGCTTTTTTATCGGAACTTCAAAAAGCCCTTTCGGGCCACCGGAAAGGCTATTTAGATTGTGCCATACTTCATCGTGCCCGGCATAGAAACAGAAGATTCGAAGAAGAGGAGCGCCGACTCCGTAAAAACAAGCCTGTTAAAGTATACCGCCTTTTGCCAGACTATTTACCCGGGTATAAAGCGTCAGTTACGAACGGGGTTGCAGGCGCTTTTTATTGAACTTACCGCTACAGTTATCACCACATCATAAAAAAGGTATAACAGTTCATCCGAATTGTGTAAACGTATGCCCGGCAGATAGTTTACTTTTGTAGGAGCAAGAAAATACCGTAGTAACCCAGCCAGGCAAACGGGGTTGCAGTGCAGCAGGCAGCTTATGCAGTTCATCACCGGAATAGCATAGTATAGAACCTGTTTCAACCAGGCAGGCTTTTGTCCGGATACGGATGTTTTACTCCTGCTTATGAGAAATTTGACCTGCACTCCGTATAGTTGTAAGACAAGATTGCACTACAGCTGGTATAAGAAGCCTACTATGAAGGAAACAGATAAAACAATCGAGTTTAAACCCCTCAAGATTACCTCCCCCAGAACAGCCCAGGTACCCGGGCCGCAGCTTGCCAATGCCGCCTGCTGCTCGGGTGGTGCCTGTAATGCGGTCGTAAAACCCCAGGCAGCCGCTGAAGAGGCCAGGGAATCATACTTGCCGACCATCATCAGCCTTGTGTTGCTGGTAGCCGGTATTGTGCTGGATGCCCTGGAGATGCCCTGGTTTAGCGGGAGCGTAAGGCTGCTGACGTATGGCCTTGCCTATGTGCTGGTGGGCTGGCGCGTCGTATGGCATGCGATTCGGAGCGTGCGGAGTAGCTTTTTTAACGAGTTCCTGTTGATGACGATTGCCACGGCCGGGGCTTTTTACCTGGGCGATTATGCGGAGGGTGTGGCCGTAATGTTGTTTTATGTTGTGGGAGAACATTTTCAAGAAGCGGCGGTGCTGCGTTCGCGCAGGTCTATCAAAGCCCTGATCGATAATCGGCCCGAACTGGTCCTGGTAGAAGCTGCAGAAGGGCTGCAGGCAGTAAAGCCACAGGAGGTAGCCATTGGCGCTGTCATCCAGCTGAAGCCCGGAGAGAAGGTGGCACTGGATGGCGAACTGCTTACGCCCGCAGCGTCTTTTAATACGGCGGCGCTTACCGGAGAGTCGAAGCCAGATACTAAAAAACAGGGCGAGCAGGTGCTGGCAGGTATGATCAACCTGGAAAAAGTGATCCGGCTGCAAGTGACTGCTGCCTACGAAGACAGCGCCCTTTCCAGGATACTGCAGTTGGTGGAGCAGGCCGGCAGCCGTAAAGCCAGCACACAGCGATTCATTACCCGGTTTGCCAAAGTATACACCCCCATCGTTTTTTTCCTGGCCCTGGGCATTACGCTGCTGCCTGCCCTGCTGCTGGAAAGTTATGTGTTTGGCGACTGGCTTTACAGGGCGCTGGTATTTTTGGTTATTTCCTGCCCTTGCGCGCTGGTGGTGTCTATCCCGCTGGGCTATTTTGGCGGTATCGGAGCAGCGTCGCGCAACGGCATACTTTTTAAAGGAGCCAACTTTCTGGATCAGCTCACACAGGTAGATACGGTGGTGATGGACAAAACAGGTACGCTGACCGAAGGTGTTTTCCAGGTGCAGGAGGTACATGCGCTGACGGAAGACAAAGCCGGGTTTTTAGCAACTGTGGCCGCCCTGGAGCAGCATTCCACGCATCCGATTGCCAAGGCTATACTTGCCTGTCACGACGCTGCGGTGCCGCTTTTGCAGGCTAGTGATGTGGAAGAGATTGCCGGCCAAGGATTGCGCGGTAGCCTGCAGGGCCGGGAAGTGCTGGTGGGCAATGGCAAGCTGCTGGCCAGGTATAACGTTGCCTACGACCCGCAACTGGATGCCATACCTGAAACCACAATCCTGGTAGCCATCAACAACCGCTTTGCCGGTTACCTGGTTATTGCCGATCAACTGAAAGAAGATGCCGCCGTTGCCATGGCCTCGCTCCGTGCTTTGGGCGTGCAGCAACTGGTCATGCTCTCCGGCGACAAGGATGCCATCGTGCAGAAAGTGGCCACGACCCTACACCTGGATGCCGCATATGGCAACCTGCTGCCGCAGGAGAAGGTGGCCAGAGTGGAAGCGCTGCAGGCGCAGGGCCGCACAGTCGCTTTTGTAGGCGATGGCCTGAACGATGCGCCCGTCATAACACTGGCTAATGTCGGAATGGCCATGGGTGGGCTGGGCTCTGATGCTGCCATTGAAACGGCTGATGTGGTGATCCAGACCGACCAACCCCATAAAATTGCTACGGCTATACAGATCGGCAAAAAAACAAAGCAGGTGGTGTGGCAGAACATCGGCATGGCCTTTGGGGTGAAAGCGGTCATACTGGTATTGGGAGCTGTGGGGCTGGCCAGCATGTGGGGAGCTGTTTTTGCCGATGTGGGCGTAGCGCTGCTCGCCATCCTGAACGCAGTCCGTATTCAGCACTTCAAATTCTAAAAGGACGATAGCGGCGCAGCTATAAGGAAGCGTTTTCCTGCAGTAGAGCCGTTGCCTGCCACTTTTCGTAAACCCTGATCAGCACTGCCCTATACCCATGCATCCGTATCATACCCCAACCAAAGCCGAGCTGGCTGCTGCCGAAAACCAAACCGTACCCGACATTATAGCGCCGGGTCTGGAGGTGCTGTTTTGCGGCATCAACCCCAGCGTGTATACCGCGGCTGTGGGGCACAATTTTGCCCGTCCCGGTAACAGGTTCTGGCCTACCTTGTATAAGGCCGGTTTTACGCCCCATCTTTTCCTGCCCCACGAAGACAGGGCACTTTTAACGCTGGGGTATGGCATCACGAATGTGGTGGACCGGGCAACGACCAGTGCCGATCAGCTGGCCGCTGCCGAACTGGTAGCAGGCGGGAGGCAGCTGGTGGCTAAAGTGAGCCGGTATAAACCAAAGGTGCTGGCTATACTTGGTGTCACCGCCTACCGCAGGGCCTTTGGCTACCCCAAAGCTGCTTTCGGATTGCAGCAGCATACCATCGGCAGCACACATGTATGGGTATTGCCTAACCCCAGTGGCCTGAATGCGCATTTTCCGCCACGGGCACTGGCTGCCGCTTATCAGCAACTACGGCTGCACCTCTGCCGGCAATAGCCGGAAAGCGGCGCGTAACCCGCCGGCCAACAACCACTGAGAGCCACCCAGGATTTCCACAAGCCCGGATGCTGTTTGTTATCATATCTTGCTGTAACTATTCACCTCTCAAAAGGAGGGTATAATATGTGTAATGCTATCCTACCCATAATCTCTCCAAGCAATGCTCTCATATGGCCTGCACAAAAGGCGATAAGTGAATCTTTGTTTGTGATCATCTGTTTGTTTAGCTGTTGTTTCCATGCATGGCTTGCTATAACTTCTTTTAAACATCGGGTTTGCCGTACGAACAAAAACTACGCACCATGCGGAGCAATCCAAGCACATAGTTCTAAGTAGTAATTTTTAATGCAATAACAGGGTAGCGGGAGGTACGTAGAAGTGCGTATTTTACAAGTTTTTCTACTACAAAGTATAAAAAGCTACGTAAGTAGTAAGGAATTTGAATGATAATGGGCCGCCACCCTGCCTGAGAAGATTTGCACCTGCTGGAAAAAGGCCGGAAAGAGATTAAAAACTGCGTTAAAGGTCCTCCGGGGCTTTTCTGCAGGGACATTGCCGGAAGTGTCAAAGATGCGTCTTCCTGTTATACAGTAAAATTAAAAATATTAAACACCTATACTTAACTAACCCCTTTAACCCCTAATAGAGCAATGGCTTCGTACTGTTGCGTGTGCAATTTGCCTTGCACCTTGTTTACTGTATAAATGAAGATGACGAATTCTAATTTGAAGCACATGAAAAGACAACATCGGGCGGAGGATAACAACTGGTACGGACGCAAGGCCGACAGGGAGCAAGGGCACGAGCGCAGCCTGCCGCATCATCACCTGCAGCATACCAGGCGGTTTACCGTTCCGGGCCATTTCCGGGACTCTGAAAAGGAGGCGGGCAACCTGACCTTCCCGGTGCAGAAGCCTGCAACCGGTAGTAGTATGCGTGCTCCCGCAGAAGCCCTCAGCAGCATCAAGCAGCTTCATGGTCCTTCAAATGCTTACTTTACCTACAACGCAGGAGGCGGGGAGAACAGGAAGTATACCGTAAACGCCGGCCACATCATTAAAAAGGCAGGAAATGACACTGGTACCAACATATACCTGGGCGGCCGCACCAGCTGCTATGGCCCTGCCGGTTTTGGTGCTGTGCAGAAGCAGTATGGCTTTGCCAGGTATAATGCTGGCAGCAAAAAGGAGGAAGGCCCAGAGAGCCATAACGCAAACTAAAACCTTGCTTCCGGAGTTGAAACTGTTCCGGTTTTAAAGTAATGCCTATACCTAAAGCCTGCAGCTCCTGCAGGCTTTATTTTTTGGATAGCCTTTCCTGGGCCGGGCGTTGCACTCTGCCAGAAGCACTGGTACCTGGACGTTCCGAAGCAGCCATTTTATACCTGTACAGCTAAAAGGAAAGGGTTTAAAACAAAAGAGCCCCGGCGCAGCTGCACCGGGGCTCTTTTGTTCTTCAGAATGCAGGTGTTATACTTGAACCTCTGCCTCCGGGGCTACCTGCTTTACCTTAGAACCGGCAAAACCATAGTATACGATGTAGGCGTAACAAACCAGGGGCACCAGGAACGAGAGCTGCAGGTTGTCTGTAACATCTGCTATATAGCCCTGCAGGGGTGGTATAATTGCGCCGCCAACAATGGCCATTACCAGCAGCGAAGATCCCTGGCTGGTATGAACGCCCAACCCTTTGATGGCCAGCGTAAAAATAGTCGGGAACATGATCGAGTTGAACAGGCCGATGGCGATAACGGACCACATGGCAATGCTTCCGGTTGCAAAGCAGGTAATGAGCAGTAGGATGATAACGGCTGTGGCAAAAAAGCCCAGCGTTCTGCTTGCCGAAAAACCACCTATCAGCAACACCACAAAGTTTACCGCGATCAGGGCAAGGATGATCAGGGCCTGATCGAGGCCATAGATGCTGAACACCGCAATAAAAGCAACAGCGGCAACAGCTGCAATGATGAGGTATTTGGTGTTTTTATTGCCGGACCCGGTTAATGCAGCTGCCCCGAAGAACCGGCCTACCATAGCGCCTCCCCAGTAAAAAGCCAGGTAGTGCTTGGCACTGGCTTCATCAAGGCCGGCAATTTGTGGTAGTTTAAAGAAACTGATCAGCGTGCTGCCGATTGCTACCTCGCCACCCACATACATAAAGATACAGATAATACCGAGCACCAGGTGGCGGTACTTCAGCGCGCCCGCATCCGGAATGATCTTTCCTTCGCCGGCTACATGCGGTAACCTGGCAAGCTTGATAAACAGGGCGATCAGAATGAGCGCCGCGGCAAGCCCCAGGTAAGGAAGTTTTACCGATTCAGCAGTGTTTGTTGCCTGCACCCCTTCAAAGATCAGGTAGCCACCAATAACCGGAGCCACGGTGGTGCCCAGCGAGTTAAGGGCCTGTGTCAGGTTCAGACGGCTGGCGGCACCTTCTGGTGGACCAAGTATGGCTACATACGGGTTGGCCGCTATCTGCAGGATTGTAATGCCGGAGGCCAGCACAAACAAAGCCAGCAGAAAGAAACCATAGCTGTGGTTTGTGGCCGCCGGGTAAAAGAGCGTACAGCCCACTGCAGCCACAATCAGGCCCACGATAATACCGTTTTTGTACCCGATGCGCATGATCGGGTCACCTTTGGTCATGGAAAAGATAAAATAGAGCAGTGAAATAATAAAGTAAGCCCCGAAAAAGGCCGTTTGGATGAGCATGGCCTGCCAGTGCTGCAGCGTAAACACCTCCTGCATCTTAGGTATCAGGATGTCGTTCATGCAGGTGATAAATCCCCACATAAAGAACAGGAGCGTTACAATGATCAGCGGCCCTCTGTAATTCTGGGTCGTATCGTACCCAACGTTAGCTGGCTCAGTTTTGGTAGAAGGCGAGATTCCTGCCATTTCAATTTGTTTAAGTTGGTGGTTGTTTGCGTAAAAAGCCCGCGCAGATAACGCATGTACTTTGCACGGCTAAAATAGACTACAAGATAGTTAAATTAACGGAAGGCAATACAGTATTTTCGGTCTGCAGCTGCCCAGGTAGTGGTAAAAAGGTTAAAATCAATGTGTTTATACCTGTGGTTTTCTTTGCGCCCCCGAGTAGTGGTACAAGCTGTTACTACCCGTGACTTCCTGCGCAGGGATGGCTTCGGCATGCTTATACGTTAATTACCGTGCAACGCGCCTCCCACCTACTTTTCCATTCTTGTACGTACGTGCAGCCGGCAAGCTAGTTTTTAACATAGAACGGGATATTGGCGGTTGCAACGTTATTGTTGCCATCATAGGCATATACAAACAGCCGGTACGCGCCCTCTTTTGTCGGCGTTTGTAGGGTGGCCGCTCCCGGGGTGGTGGCATTCAGTAGGCCCTGCAGCGCCTGGGGCCGGCTTTCCGCATCGCCGCCTTCTTTCAGGTCGGTGCTTTCGGGCAGAAGTTCCCAGCGGTAGGTCAGTTTGTCCTGATCCGGGTCCGTTACAGCGGCCTGCACCGTGTAACCTTTGTTAGGCGCCAGGTAGATATTAGCGGTTGCCTGGTGGCCATCCAGCAAAAAACTGCTCAGGTGTGGCGCGCGGTTTTGTGGCCAGCTGCCCGTCCACAGGTGTTGCATCACATCTACCACCTCCGATTCTTCTCCTTTTTCTGTAAACAGGCCATACCAGGTGGGTGTTCTTTCCTGCTTCTGGCCCCACAAAAACACATAGGAGCCCAGGCAGCGGGCTTTGTCCTGGTTCATGGTTGCCTGGTAGCGTTGCGCGTAAACGGCGGCTTTCTGAGAGCTGGTTTCTTCTACCGAAGCTTTCCAGGGTGTTTGCGGTCCTTCCCAGTGCCCGGTAGGACCCCATTCGGTGATCAGGTAAGCGCCTTTCCAGCCATATGCCTGCACTTTTTGCGGCACAGAAGGCAGATCGCCGTACGCGTTGATGGCGATCAGGTCCAGCGCCGGGCATTTTTCCCGGATATAATCCACCTCTTTTTGATTCAAGCCGGCCAGCATCGTCGCCACCGGGTGGCTGGGGTCTACCTCATGGATCATGGTGGCAATGTCATTCACGGCATCCCATACTTTGGGATTGGTATAATGCAGGTTCAGTTCGTTGCCGATGCCCCAGAGCAGCAGGGCCGGATGATCTTTGTAGCGCATTACTTCGGTGCGGAGCTGCGCCAGTTGCTTTGCCACCGCGGCCGTATCGTTGTAGTCAAAGCCGTGGCGCTCGCGGGCCACATCCAGGCCCATGGTAACTGTCAGGCCATGTTGCTGTGCCTGGTCGAGCACCTGCTGCCCGTTTTCGGTGCCCCAGGTACGGATAGAGTTTCCGCCGTATGCCGCCAACCGGTCCATGTAGTTTGTTCCGCCGGCTCCCTTGATATAATAGGTCGAGCCACCGCGGTATAGTTGAAAAGCGCCGTTTTCCTGGCGGATTTCTACCTTAATGGCGCCTGCTTTCTGCTGCTGCGAAGCTGCTGACTGTTGCTGCACGAGGTTGTTGTTCGTACAGGCCAGCGTGCTCAAGGCAAGCAGCAGCAGGAGAGGGGATGTGTAGCGGTTTTTCATACGTAAGGGCAAATGCTAGCAGGAATAAGTCAGGGTGCGTTTTCGTTTAAGGATCGTCGGTAACTAGTCAAGGCCGGAAGACGAATAAAAGCCTTGTCTGTTAGCTACTGAGGGTCGCTATAGTAAGCTTACAGGTAATGGCACGGCAGCTAACTGCTTTTTCAGCAAGCTGCCGCTGAGGCTAATATCGCAATTAATTCATTTTAGTTTAACCCTGCTACAGAAAAAGAGTAGAAATTGCAGCCTAAAGCGTGGCTGCAGGTGGCAGCTGTCCTTTTTAGGCCGCAGGAAGTATAGCTAAAAGCAACGGGTATGAACCCTTGCAGCGGCCGCAGCTTAAATTAACTGATCTCCCGGGTGCTGCACAACAGCATGCGGGCACAAATACAACAAACAGAATGAACAACAAGGCACGGGAAATTCAATATTTCTTCTTCAGCCATTATTTTTCAGACGGATTGCGCATTACCCTGGGTATCCTGCTCCCGTCGCTGCTTTTTTCCTGGTTAGGGGATTTTGAAACGGGACTTACCCTTTCGTTAGGCGCGCTGTGCGTCAGCATTGTCGACTCGCCGGGGCCGGTGGTGCACAAGCGAAACGGCATGCTCTACTGCAACTTGTTTATTTTTGCCACTGCGCTGCTGACCGGCTACGTCCGCGTAAATGTTTACCTGATGGGTATGGAGGTGCTCCTGCTTAGCTTCTTCTTTTCCATGTTCGTGGTTTATGGCAACAGGGCCGCGGCCATAGGAACGGCGGCCCTGCTGGTGATGGTACTGATGATGGACAATCGCCTGGAGCCGGCCGAGGTACCCGGCTATAGCGCCCTTGTACTGGCGGGCGGCTTCTGGTATATGGTGCTCAGCCTATCGTTTTTCCAGATAAGGCCCTACCGGCAGGCGCAGCAGGCGCTCGGAGAGTGTATACACGAAGTGGCCAAATTCCTGCGGTTGCGGGCCATGATCTATGAGCCTGACACCGATCTGGAGCAAAGCTATAATAAGCAGGTGGCCCAGCAGGTAGTGGTGAGCGAGAAACAAGATGCCGTGCGGGAGGTGATGTTTAAAAGCCGCCAGCTCATCAAAGAATCGACCACTACCAGCCGCACGCTGCTGATGGCTTTTGTTGATGTCATGGATTTGTATGAGCAGGTAACGGCCAGCCATTACGATTATACTTCGGTTCGGGAGCGTTTCGGGGGAACCGGGGTACTGGAGCAGATCACCCGCCTGATCAGGCAGACGGCCGACGAGTTAGACAATGCCGGCGTAGCGATCCAGTCGAATACGCGTTACCGGAGAAGTGTGGACCTGAGTGCCGGACTCGAGCAACTGAAAACCACTATCGACCAACTGGAGGAAAAGGAGCAGGAGGGAAGCGTGCTGGTGCTCAAAAAAATATTGGTAAACCTCCGCAGCCTGACGCAGCGCCTGCATGACATCCAGGCCTATTTTAGTCCGGATGCAGCCACGCAGACCCGCCGAAGTAACCACGTGGAGTATACGCGCTTTGTCTCACACGAAAAGTTTGACCCGGGCAAATTCCGGGATAACCTCACGTTTAGCTCCACAGTGTTCAAGCATGCCGTTCGGGTGGCGCTTGTTTGCCTCTTTGGCTTTATCGTGACCAAATTTATCGCCTATGGCCACCACAGCTATTGGGTGTTGCTCACCATCATCGTCATCCTGAAACCAGGCTACAGCCTCACCAAGCAACGCAATTACCAGCGCATTGTGGGTACGCTGGTGGGAGGCTTCGTCGGTATTCTGATCCTGGCCTTTATTCCGGATAAAACCGTGCAGTTTGTGCTGCTGCTGCTCCTGATGGTAGGCACGTACAGCTTTATGCGCATTAATTACATTATCAGCGTTATTTTCATGACGCCTTATATCCTTATCCTGTTCAGTTTTCTGGGCATCGGCCACGTGGCCCTGGTAGAGGAGCGCGTAGTCGATACCCTGATCGGGTCAGCCATTGCGCTGGCTGCCAGCTATCTGATCTTTCCAAGTTGGGAAGCAGACACAATCAAGGATTATGTGCAAGCCATGCTGAAAGCGAATATGAATTACCTGCTGACACTGGCCGAAAGCCTGGCCGGGGAAAAGGTAACCGTAACAGACTATAAACTGGCCCGCAAAGAGGTATATGTGAGTGCGGCCAACCTCGGCGGCGCCTTCCAGCGCATGGTTTCCGAGCCCCGCCGCACCCAGCGCTACAGCAAGGAGGTGCATAAGTTTGTGGTGTTGAACTATATTTTAGCCTCCAACATTGCCACGCTCTCTACCGCTGTTACAGAAGAGGGAAACCAGGTAACTCTGGTAAACGAAAGCCTGAAGCCGGTAAGGCGGGCACTGGCCACGCTGAATGACGGCGTGCGGAAACTGGATCCTAAAGCTACGGACAATGTGCTGGCAAAGCTGCCCGTAGCTGCCCTGCAGCCGGGCAACGCCCGCGTGCAGGTAGCCGATGCGGCCTTACGTGAGCAACTGGAATTCATCCTAAAGCTGAGCACCGATATATATAAGGTCACTGACAGTATGGCACGTTAGCCCAGCCGAACCCAACAGCTTTTACCTGACCTACGTACGGAACAGCATAGGGCATTATAACTGAAAGGGAATGGCTGCGCAGGTAAAAAAGTATAGAGAAGGGAATTTGTTTTGCTACAAGCTGGTGTCAGGGGCACCTGAAACCCCTCCGCCTGCTGCCACTCCAAATGATGGCGCACAGCAACGCCTGCATACTTACCTGGACTGGGCCAGTAGTTTGCTGGAAAGTCATACTACCTATTGCCTACTGCGTTATACGCCCGAACTGGTGGCCAAACCTTTTATGGACAAAGTGACCCGCGCCAACTGGTCGTATAAGGTGGTAGCCAACGATTTTGCCGGATTGGGCATTGACAAAGGGTTTGAACCTGCCGCCGCAGAAACGGACGCCGGCGTGAGCCTGTTGTTCCGGCTCTCGTCACCCCGCCAATTAAAGGAACTTCCGGAAGATATGTTTGGCGACTTTTCGTCCCAGGTAAGTTTCTTTGGCTTACAAAACGGCCGGGAAGAGAGTATCACGGAATTTCTTTCCAGTGGCGAAAGCCCCCAACTCAGCGATTGGCTGCAACCGGCAGAAATGTTTATACATGTTGCCGTGGGCAAGGAACAAGGGTATTACGATGCCTTTCTGGTGAAAGCCGGCACCGACATCAGCCGGCAGCTGGAACCATTATACTAAGAGCTGTATCGCAAAGCAGTAAGAAAGAATCCCCTGCCCATTATGAAATATGGGCAGGGGATTTTTCTTACTGACGGGGTTTGGCCCGTTCATACTGCGGTGGCCAGGCTATATCCGCACCTAATTCTCGGGCTGCATGCAGCGGGAAATAAGGATCGCGCAGCAGCTCTCTGGCCAGCAACACCAGGTCTGCTTGCCCGCTGGCAATGATATGCTCGGCTTGTTGCGGGGTCGTGATCATGCCGACAGCGCCGGTGAGCAGGCGGGTCTTGCGGCGTATACTTTCTGCAAACCGTACCTGGTAGCCGGGGCCCACCGGAATAGCGGCTTTCGGCACATTGCCCCCCGTGGAGCAGTCGATCAGGTCTACGCCCTTGTCCTGCAGGATCGTGGCCAGCGCCACAGAATCGTCCTCTGTCCAGCCGCCTTCCGTCCAGTCGGTTGCCGAAATGCGCACCAGCAGCGGATAGTCCTGCGGCCATACTTGGCGCACCCGCTCGGTTATCTCTACTACCAGCCGGATGCGGTTTTCGAAAGAGCCCCCATAGTGATCAGTGCGAAAGTTGCTGAGCGGCGACATAAACTCATGCAGGAGGTAACCGTGGGCCGCATGCAGCTCAATTACTTTATAGCCGGCTTCCAGGGCTCGCATGGCTGCCTTCTCAAAATCGGTGATCACTTTCTGTATTCCTTCCAGCGTCAGTTCGGCAGGGGCGGGCTCGGAATCCTGAAAAGAAACTGCACTCGGAGCCACTGTTTGCCAGCCGCCTTCCTGGTCGGCAGGTATGGCGGCTCCGCCTTTCCAGGGGCTGCGGTGGCTGGCTTTCCGGCCGGCATGGGCCAGCTGAATGCCCGGCACAGCGTCCTGGGCCGAGATAAACGCCGTAATGCGTTGGAGCATCGGGATGTGCTCCTCTTTCCAGATGCCCAGGTCATCAGGGGTAATGCGCCCTTCAGGCGACACAGCAGCAGCCTCTGAGAGCACAAGTCCCGCCCCGCCCACGGCTCTGCTTCCCAGGTGCACCAAATGCCAGTCGGTGGCAAAGCCGTCAACGCTGCTGTACATGCACATAGGCGAAACAGAGATGCGGTTCTTTAAAGTTATACTTCGGAGTTTTAGCGGTTCAAAGAGTCGTGCCATTTTAGATGTAGTTTGATTAACCGGCAGAATTGCACCTGCTGGCTGTGTTTGCAAATAGGCATATTAAACTTAAGTACGCCATGAGATTGGGTGTACGGTGCCTGGCAAAGCAGGGTGCGAAATTCAGCCTGGCCTCAACTAACCCCGCTACCGGCAAAATTGTTTTAAAGTATAGCCATCGGAACGATCCGAAGGAAAGCTAGCCGTTGTGGCCTTTTTGCGTTAAAAGAGGCCCTCTCCGTACAAAGTAGTATAAACAGTGTGTAAATACGGGTTTACGGTAATTAGGGACTACCCCGTTGCAGGCCTGGCGTATAGGTAGCTATAAGGTGAAAACTTTAGGTGAAAGGCTAGCGGTTGTTAAACGATTGGGTGCTTGTTTAACTTCTGCTAGTCTTTTTTTAGGAAAGCCTTAGGAAATGGGCGAGCAAGCTTCTTTGCCGGGCTCAGCGGCTATTTGGAAAAGCAGCTCGTTCACCTTTTTGCCGGCTACCGTTATCGTTTCCATTTTCCGGAGGCAATACGTGATCTGGCGGCAGCGGTGCAGGGGCAATTGCAGGGCATGGGCCAGGTCTTTGTTCGAAAACGGCCGGGGCAGCGTGGGCGGCAAAAAGCGCATGAAATCTGCGGGGCTGTTAAACCGGATTGTTTCCACCACTTCTACCAGGCGGCGGTCTTTTATACTTTCACGCTTGCGGTGTTTGCTCCCTTTGCCGTCGCGGCAGCGCACCTCCTCCTCCTTAATATAGAGTACCTCAAACGTGAAGTTCTCCTGCAGCAGCAGTTCGGGCAGGCGCACCAGCTCTTCAAAAACGTCGGTCAGGTTGCCCCTGAACGGTGACTTGCGCCGACTCAGCACCTTGTTACCGGAACGGTCTACCTGCACCACCCACTTTTCGGCTGTAACAGGATGCAGCAAATGCACTTTATGGCTTTGCAGCAACGCTTTTAGCTTTCCACGGATGGCGGTAAAGTTGCGCGTCTGTATCTCGACGAGCTGCGTGCCCCGCACCAGATCGATTACAAAGGTACTGAGAGGCACTTCAAACTTATCGCCCGGTAAGGCATACCATTGCTTGATGCCTGCATGCAGCGAGCGCTCATTCTGTAAACCGATGCCGTTGCCCTCTGCCGAGGCTGTTTCTTGTTCTCCGCTGCCCATTATCATGTTTTTGCAAATGCAAAGATAGGCAACGGCAGTTGAAAAGTGAGGTCCGGCCGCTGTGCTGTGGTTCTGCGCAGCCATCGGTCACACAAAATACAGGTATACAAGTATATATACCTAGTGCTAAATCCGTGTTTATACTTTAACTGCCTAAGGCCATATTACGTATGTACATGGACCATAAAGCCGCAGCAACGTTTGCCTTGTGTTGCAAAGCATCTACTTCTAAAATATTAACCCATGCTAAAAACAAACGCGCAACCCCGTGTATCAGAGGAGACAGAAGAAACAGGTACCCAGATGTATGCATCGCCTTATTTAGAGGTAGAAAATACAAAAAAAGATAAAGAAAGTATTGCAATTCCGCTTGCCGCAAGCATTTGGGAAAACATGCCCGATGTGGTGTGCCTTTCACATTTGCGCTGGAATTTTGTGTACCAGCGGCCACAGCACCTGCTTTCGCGGTTTGCCCGCTTAGGAAGGCTCTTTTTTGTGGAAGAACCAATTTATACTAATTCACCGGAGCACTACCTGCACTACGAGAAAAAGTCCGAGCTGCTGCAGATCGTTACACCCCATCTGCCGCACGGCCTTAGCCCGGAGCAAATAGAGCAGGCGCAGAAAATGCTGCTGGCCGGGCTGCTGAACACACATAAGATAGAGGAATACCTGTTCTGGTACTATACGCCTATGGCGCTCGGTTTTTCCGAAGACTTTAACCCGGTGCTCACGGTGTATGACTGCATGGATGAACTGGCGGCCTTTAAATTTGCCCCGACGCGCCTGAAAGAGCTGGAAGCAAAGTTGTTTCAGAAAGCCGACCTGGTGTTTACCGGGGGCCAGAGCTTGTATGAAGTTAAAAAGGAGCAGCACGAGCAGGTTTACGCCTTCCCGAGCAGCATCGACAAAGCCCATTTTGGCAAAGCTAAAGCAAAGCAGCCGGCACCTGCCGACCAGGCAACTATTCCGCTGCCCCGCATGGGCTTTTTTGGGGTGATTGACGAACGCATGGACATCGACCTGCTGGCTTTTGTAGCCGATGCCCACCCGGAGTGGCAGCTGGTCATAATTGGCCCGGTGGTGAAGATCGATCCGGCATCGCTTCCAAAACGCGAGAACATCCATTATTTAGGTGGCAAAACTTACGATGAGCTGCCTGCTTATCTGAGCGGATGGGATGTAGCCCTGCTGCCCTTTGCCATTAACGAATCGACCCGCTTTATCAGCCCCACCAAAACACCTGAATACCTGGCAGCCGGAAAGCCGGTGGTGTCTACCGCTATTCAGGATGTGGTGCGGCCCTATGGCGAGCAGAACCTGGTGCATATTGCCCATACGCCCGAAGCGTTTGTGGCGGGAATAGAAAAGGCCCTGGCGCAGGCCGAAGATAAGAACTGGCACCGGCAGGTGGACGCTTTCCTGGCCAACATGTCCTGGGACCAGACCTGGCGCCAGATGGTAGCAATCATGAACGAAACATTACAGCAAAAGTCACAGCAGAAGAGGGGATAGAGATAAATGAAAGCAGAGAAGAAGTATACGATGTTCGATTACCTGATTGTAGGCGCAGGCTTTGCAGGAAGTGTGATTGCCGAACGACTGGCAACGCAGTTAAACAAGAAAGTGCTCATTATTGATAAACGGCCGCACATTGCCGGCAATGCCTTTGATCATTACAATGAAGAAGGAATCCTGGTGCACAAGTATGGCCCGCATATTTTCCATACCAATTCCAGGGACGTGTTCGATTACCTGTCGCACTTTACCGCATGGCGGCCGTACGAGCACCGCGTACTGGCCAGCGTAGACGGCCAGCTGGTGCCTATGCCCATCAACCTGGATACCATCAACAAACTCTACGGCCTTAACCTGACTTCCTTTGATGTCGATAACTTCTTTAAATCGGTGGCCGAGGAGGTACCCACCGTGCAGACGTCGGAAGATGTGGTGGTGAGCAAAGTGGGGCGGGAACTCTACGAGAAATTCTTCCGCAATTATACCCGCAAGCAATGGGGCATGGACCCATCCGAACTCGATAAGTCCGTGACCTCGCGGGTGCCGGTGCGCACCAACCGCGATGATCGTTATTTTACTGACACCTACCAGGCCATGCCGCTGCACGGCTATACCAGTATGTTCGAGAAGATGCTGGACCATCCCAACATCAAGATCATGCTCAATACCGACTACCACGAGATCATGGACATGGTGCCTTTTCGGGAAATGATCTTTACCGGCCCTGTGGACGAATTCTTCGATTACAAGTATGGCAAGCTGCCCTACCGTTCGCTGGAGTTCCGACACGAGACCCTGGAGAAAGAAGTGCACCTGCCCACCGCTGTGGTAAACTTCCCCAACGAGCATGCTTATACCCGCGTTACGGAGTTTAAGTACCTGACCGGGCAACAGCACCATAAAACCAGCGTGGTATACGAGTACCCGCAGGCCGAAGGCGACCCGTATTATCCTGTTCCAAAGCCGGAGAATGCCCTGATTTACAACAAGTATAAAAAACTGGCAGAAGAGACCCCGGGCGTACACTTTGCCGGCCGCCTGGCTACCTACAAATACTATAACATGGACCAGGTAGTGGCGCAGGCGCTGACGTTATTCAAGAAAATAGCTGCGCAGGAAGAAACAGCTACTATTTTGAACGGAGGTAAAGTTAAACTGAATCCGAATGGTGTAACACTCGAGAACATTGGGTCAGAGATCGGTTAAGCTTTAGGGAGTGTTGGTTTCTGATCGTGCGTAAGTTTATTTGCAGCCTGCCCGCAAAGCAGGCTGCAAATCATGCATACTTTTGCTTATGGGAAACAAAGCCAGGATACCGGGTTACCAGGCCTTGCAGGAGAGTCCGTTTAAAACGTTTTGGATGGGCGGCTTTGAGTGTACGGATAAACTCAACGCTTTCGGCAACAGGGTAGATTTTCTGACGCTCACCGGCCACCTGCAAAAGATCAGCCAGGACTACCGGAAGCTTCGGCCTTTCAACATCGGAACCGTGCGGGAAGGAATTCGCTGGAGCCAGGTAGAGAAAAGCCCCTACCAGTATGACTGGACTACGGTGGCCTATATGCTGGAACAGGGAAAAGCCCTGGGCGTGCAGCAGGTATGGGACCTGTGCCACTTTGGCTACCCCGACGACCTGACACCGTTGCACCCCTTGTTTGCGCGGCGTTTTGCCGCCATGTGCCGGGCGTTCGTGCAATTTTACCGGTCTGCCTATCCCGACGACATCCTTATTGTTACCCCCATCAACGAAGTGAGCTTTATTTCCTGGCTCGGCGGTGATGTGCGGGCCACTTCGCCGTATTGCGTGGGGCATGGGTGGGAGGTAAAGTATGGGCTGATGCGCGCTTATATTGAAGGCGTAGCGGCGATGCGGGAACTGGACCCAAATGTCCGGATCATGACGACAGAACCGTTGGTAAACGTGGTCCCGCCATTACATGCTACAGCCGGGGAGCAGGAAGAAGCACAACTGGCCCATGCGCTCCAGTACCAGGCCGCAGATATGTTATGCGGCCGCATGTGCCCGGAGCTTGGTGGAAATCCCGATTACCTGGATATTCTGGGGCTGAACTATTATTACAACAATCAATGGGAGACAGGCACTCATACTCGGTTGCCCTGGCTAAACGAGCATAACGACCCCCGGTGGCGGCCGCTGCACAGCTTGCTGGCGGAGGTGCATGCGCGTTACCAAAAGCCTGTGGTGCTGGCTGAAACAAGTCATCCCGGGGTGCACCGCCCCAACTGGATCCGGTTTGTAACCGATCAATGTGCTGCTGCCCTGCAGGCAGGCGTGCCTTTGTGGGGCATATGCCTGTATCCTGTCATTGATCGTCCGGACTGGGACCATCTGCAACCCTGGCACAACGCGGGCCTGTGGGATGCTGCCCCACGACGCGGTAAAACGACGCAGCGCCTGCTGCATAAACCTTATGCAGAGGCGCTACTCGAAGCCCAGGCATTGCTGCAGGAAGTGGAAGCCTCCGGTAAAATACTCCAAACCGATTTTAGCTGAGGCCGGAAGCAGCGAGAAAAGCGCCTTAAAACGCGTTGCATATACTTCCTCAGGCTGCTACCTTTTCTAGTATAACTTATAGTATAACCGAACGGCAAAAGGAACCTGTAGCAATGTCGTTCAAATGAATTATTCGATCATTCTTGCAGAAGCGGTAATTTTACGGTCCGGGTTCTATGCAGCCAGGACCGGAGCCCTTCAGAACACAGACTTAACGCATGGCATACAAAACGCAGAAAGAAGATTTCAAAGCACAAACAGCACAAATAGAATTAGACTATAGCCAGCCGGCCGGTTTCATACCGTCAGAAAAAACAACTGCCGTCACAAGTATAGGCAAACGCAGCAGGCAGGCAGGCAGCTGCGCAGCAGCGCTTCCCTGGATACAGGTAGCACCGGATGCACCCTATTTTATAACCGAGCAGGGAGAGAACTGGACGCCGATCGGGCAGAACGATGCTATTACGTGGCCGGATTTTGCCAATGCTTTCCGGCGTAAAGATATGGAGCAGGTAGAAGGGCATTTGGCTTGGCTGGCGAGCCACGGGGTGACGTGTCTGCGCTTTATGCTCGAGTATGCGCAAACCAAAAACCGGTATTTCGAGCGGCCTGCCGGCAAATTTCAGCCCAACATGGTGCGCCTCTGGGACGACCTTTTTGCACTTTGCGGCAAGTATAACCTGCGCATCCTGCTCACCCCCGTGGATACGTTCTGGATGTGGATCAAATGGAAACACCACCCTTATAACAAAGCAAACGGTGGGCCTTGCAGCAAACGCTCCGAATGGCTGCTGTGCCCCGATACGCTGGAGGCCTTTAAAAACCGGTTTACGTTTGTGATTGAACGCTGGGGAGGCAGTGGCGTTTTGTTTGCTTGGGATCTGTGGAACGAGATACATCCCGCGCACAGCAATAATTCCACAGAGGCTTTCTATGATTTTATAAAAAAGCTGAGCGAACATGTGCGCGAAACGGAGCTTCGCGTCTACGGCCGCAGCCACCCCCAAACGGTTTCGTTGTACGGCCCGGTGCTAGACGAGCGGCCCGAAGTGGCCGATGTGATCTTCCGGCACGCCCACCTGGATTTTGCCAGTACGCATTTTTATGATGCCGCTACCATCAATCATCCCCATGATACGGTGAAACCAGCCCTGAGCACCGGTAAGCTGGTGCGCGAGGCATTACAGCACCTCGACAGCAAACGCCCGTTCTTTGACAGTGAGCACGGGCCGATCCATACCTTCAAAGACCGGCATGTTACGTTACCGGAGTATTTCGACGACGAATATTTCCGGCACATGCAGTGGGCGCACCTGGCCTCCGGGGGGGCAGGCGGCGGTATGCGCTGGCCTAATCGGCATCCGCATTGCCTGACGCACGGCATGCGGGCTGCCCAGCAAAGTATGGGCGGTTTTGTGGCGTTGCTGGACTGGAAAAAGTTTGCCCGAAGAAACCTGAACGAGGAAGTAAGCATGAGTACACCCAGCTTTGCCGCTTTTGCCTGTGCCGATGCCCGGCAGGCCATTGTCTGGCTGCTGCGGCAGGATGCGATGCAAAAGCGGGAGCGCCGGTTGGTAATAAACCGGGAGGCGCCAGCTTTGCCCATTTCAATCACCATTCCGGGCATGGCAGCCGGCAAGTATAGCGTTATCACCTGGGATACACTGCACGGAATGCAACTTGCCAGCCAGGAGGTAACGCAGCAAACAGCCGGCGACCTGACGCTGCAGCTACCAGAAGTTGGCGCCGATGTGGCGCTGGCTGTGCGCCAGCAAGTATAAGCTCTTTTACTGAACTTGCAGGCAAGAGGTGCACTACCAGGCCAAACACGAAAGCAGGGAAAGGAAAGGTATATATACTAAATCATCTTTTTCAGGGAAGCAGCTTCCGTAGTATGGCCCTGAATACAGGGAACTGTGCCTGCGCCCTATAGGCTTTTACCAGCTGCTTTAAAACCAAAGCGCCGCCGGAAATTGGATTCCGGCGGCGCTTTGGTTTTATTTTTATCAGGTACTTAAGAGGCAGGTTGTATAGCTACCGGCACTTCCATGTTTTCCCAGCGGAGCACCAGGCCTTTTGGCGTCACCTCATACTTGAGGCGCTCGTTCATGGTCTTGGCTTTGGCGGGTGTTACCATCACGCGCAGGGCGTCCTGCTTTTCATCGTATTCGGTGCCCCATTTGTCGTTCACTTTATTGAAGATTACCGTCCACTGATTCTCCCCCGGGATGGTGAAGAAGCTATACTTGCCGGCAGGCAGCGGCTTGCCTTCCACCATCACATCTTTGCTGAATTCCACCGTGGTGGACTCGTTGGCTCCGGCACGCCATACCTGGTCATAGGGTACGAGCTCGCCCCAAATCTTGCGTCCTTTTACGCTGGGGCTGCTATAGTTCACCGTTACAGTGGCATCGCCTATTTTACCTGTGGCAGTAGCCGGCGGACTTGGTCGCTTTGATTTATCTTCTTGTTTCTGGGCCCAGCTAGTCACGGATAGGAGCAGGCAAAACAGGAGGGCAAGCGAGGTGAATACGTGTGTTCTTTTCATAAATTCAGGTTTAATTAAATGGGTACAATAAGCTTAAAATCAGGTTAGATAACGTAATTAGCTTCTTTAAAGTATAAATTTTCCTTAAATACGGCAAATAGCTTTAAAGGAATACGTATACCAGCAGATTTTGGCTATGCCTCAAAAATGGCCAGGTACCGCAGCAGCGAGCGGTGCACGGCTTCCTTGGCGTTGTCTGGGATGATCTGCCCCTCAAAAGCACCGTAAATGGCGTCATACTGCAGGCGCGCCACGCGCTCCTGAATCTGAAGGATAGCTTTTTTGGGAAGTGGGATCATGTTGGGGTAGCTGTACATGAACGAGACGCTTTTCCGGTCGCGGGCCACAAAAATGCTGTCGCCGGTAAACAGTGCGCCTTTTTCACCGAACCGGGGGTGATACAAAATAGTGGCGCCGGCAAAGTGTCCGCCTGTCTGCACCAGGGCCATATCATCCCAGAGCGCTATCGTTTCACTTTGCCAGAAATGAATGCGCTCGCTGGGGTGCATCACCCATTGGCGGTCGGCTGCATGCAGGTAGATGGGGCAGTCGAACACGTCGGCCCAGTCAGTCATCAGGCTGTAATAATGCGGATGCGAAATAGCAATGGCTCTCAGGCCGCCCAGTGACCGGATGTAGGCGACAGTGGGCTCATCGAGGAACGGCAGGCAGTCCCAGAGCATGTTGCCGGATGGGGAGAGGATAAGGTGCGCTTTCTGGCCGATCGCCAGGTGGGGAACCGCCTGCAAGGAAAGCAGGCTATCGCTCAGCCGCTCGAAGCGGATGCTTCGGTTGCGGGCAAGGTCCTCTAGGCTCGTCCATACCTGGCCGTTGTCGCCTATATACTGGCGCTCATCGAGGCAGATGGGGCACGTATCCGCAGCGGTGCGCCGCCCGGGGTAGCGGGTGCCGCAGGTAGCGCAGATATCAGCCTGCTGCGGGTTTTTCAGGAAAGCATGTGTCATTTTTAGCCAAAGTTGATCTTTAAGTCGGTTCCATTGTAGGCAGCGCCTGCCGGCAACCTGTTGCGCCCTTCGACAAGGGCTGCAAAGCAAATCCGCCCTGGCAGCACAAGTATAAATTGCAGCTTCTTTAAATCAATATACAACAATCAGGCAGCTTTCGGGTTATACATGCACCTGTTTCCTGCCACATACCGGAACGGTTAGCGCCATCCTGTTTTTATACTCGTGGCGCCGGCCAGCCGAAGGTAATTTCCATTTTCCTGAATCGGGGTACGGATTTTGCCTGTTCACTGCCTACAAACGGAACGGGTACCTGAGTTTCAGGTTATTTTTTATAGCACTGCCGGCTTACCGTCATTCTCAGTGCCATTTTTAGTGTTATCTTTGTTCCCGGTTTAAAAAGCAAGGCGGTATGCGTTGTTTAATAAGCCGAACGTAATCTTATATTATTCCTGCATGGCTGCACCTAAATTCGCTGTACAACAAAACTCATTTCACGCCGAACTAAAACGCCGCGTCAACACTTATTTCCAGGAGAAGCAGATCTCTCCGGTAGGCAACTACAAACTGTTTACAAAAGCTGCTATTTTATCTATCAGCCTGGTGCTGGTTTACATTCACCTTGTTTTCTTTACGCCGCCTGTGTGGCTCTCACTGGTGGAGTGTATCATCCTTGGTGGCCTGACAGCGGCTATGGGTTTTAACGTGATGCATGATGGTTCGCATGGCAGCTTCAGCAAGATCAAACGCCTGAACGAAGTGGCCAGTTTATCCCTGAACGTGCTGGGCGCCAATGTGTTTATGTGGAACACCAAGCACAACATTATTCACCATGCCTTTACCAACATCGATGGCGTAGACGATGATATCGATGCGCGTCCGTTTTTGCGCCTGTGCGAAAGCCAGAAACATTATGGCATTCACCGCTACCAGCATTTATACTTCTGGCTTGCTTATTCCATGCTGTTCTTTTTCTGGGTTTTCTTTTCGGATTACCAGAAATACTTCACCAAAAAAGTAGGCTCCATGCCGCTGAAAAAGATGACGCGCACCAACCATATTTCCTTCTGGGTATTTAAAGCGGTGCATGCGGCCTTCTTTGTGGCCCTGCCTATTGTAATGGTCGGCTTTGTGCCCTGGCTGATCGGGTTCTTGCTTTACGGTGTGTTTACGGGATTCGTAATGAGCATTGTGTTTCAGCTGGCGCATACTTTGGAGGAGACGAACTTTCCAGTGGCCGAACAGCCGCACAACCGCCTCGAAGATGAGTGGGCTGTGCACCAGCTGCGCACCACAGCCAATTTTGCGCCCAATAACAAGGTGATCACCTGGCTGGTAGGCGGGCTGAACTTCCAGATCGAGCACCACCTGTTCCCGAAAATATCGCACATCCATTACCCGCAGCTGAGCAAGATCATCAAGCAAGCCTGCGCCGATTACAACGTGCCTTACCTGGAGTTTCCGAAAATGCGCCTAGCCGTAGCCTCGCATGTAGCGCATTTAAAACAACTCTCCCAGGCTTAACATACCTGTAAAGTTAATCCAGCCACATGCCCCGTTTTACCTTAGGTAAAGCGGGGCATGTGGCGTTTAGGAGAGTTCGCTTTCTCGCGGAAACTCTCGTGCGGCCACGGCCAGGTATAGGATCACCACCACCGCCATGGCTGCCGCCAGGCCAAAGATGGCGGTAGCGCCATACCTGTACCATATAAAACCAGCCAAAGAACTGGCCAGCAAGGTTGCTATACTTTGAAAAGCCGTGTACGTGCCCACTGCCGTAGCCGTATCCCGCGGCGCACAGATGTTGGTGATCCAGGCTTTGGAGATGCCCTCGGTGGCTGCCGCATACATACCATACAGGAAAAAGAGCACCAGGAAAAGCCACAGGTGCTGAGCCACTGCCATGCCGGCATACACCACAGCAAACAGGCCGATGCCGGTCAACAACACTTTCTTAAGGCCCCATTTATCGGCAGCTATCCCCAGCGGGTACGAGAAAAGGGCATATACCAGGTTGTAAAAAATATACACCCCGATCACCTGCGTATCGTCCAGGCCGGCTTCCTTCATGCGGAGCAGCAAAAAAAAGTCGCTGCTGTTGAACAAGGCAAAAAGCAGCAGCCCGGTTACCAGCCGCCGGTAAAGGGCAGGGCTTTGGGCCCAGTAATGCATAAATGAGAGGAAATTATACCGGCTGCTGCCCTGTGGCGCTGCGGGCTTTTTTTTCTCGCGCAGCAGGTAGATGAGGCCCACGGCAACTAGGCCCGGCACAAAGGCGATAAAAAACAGCGGCTGGTACTGCCCCGGGGCATAGTATAAGTAAACCAGTGCCAGCGCAGGCCCCAGCACAGCGCCCAGGGTATCCATGCTGCGGTGAAGGCCGAACACGCGCGCTTTGGTTTGCGGGGTAGCTTCTTCGGATAAAAGGGCATCGCGGGCACCGGTGCGCACGCCTTTGCCCAGCCTGTCGAGGGTGCGGGCCCCAAAAACCCAGAGCGGGTACGTGGATAAGGCCAGCAGCGGTTTGGAAATGGCTGCCAGCAGGTAGCCCCAGCGCACAAACGGCAACCGTACCCCCTTGCTATCCGATAGCTTCCCGAAATAGCCCTTACTTAACCCGGCGGTAGCCTCGGCCATGCCCTCCAGTACCCCGATCAGCAGCACCGAAAAGCCAATGCTCTTGAGGTATACCGGCATCACCGGGTACAGCATTTCGCTCGCCACGTCAGCAAACAGGCTGACCATGGAAAGCACCCACACGGTTCGGGTAATTATCTTCTGCTTCATGCGGCTCTTGCTCAAAAGTGGGCACGCTGTACCCGCCCGCGCGGGCTAGTATAACGTTTGCTATACTACGTTTAAGGATAAGAGTTGCAGGGATGCGTTTACCCGTACAAGTATAAACCTCAGGCAAGTATAGGTTTAGTTGTTAACTTAAGGGGGATAAAATAGGGCATTTAATAACGCTATGGAAAGTATCAACGAGCGGACAAACACCCCGGGCTGGCTGTGGGAGACCAGGTGGCAGATTGTCCTTTTGGCGCTTGTTTTGTCGCTGACCTATTTTGTGAACCTGGGCTCCCTGGAGCCGAGTCTGATGGAGGCGCGCAACTTTATCACAGCCCGCGAAATGGTGGGCCACGGCAACTGGCTGGTGCCTACCATGAACGGCTACGTGCGGCTTGCCAAACCACCGCTGCCTACCTGGCTGACGGCTTGGGCAGGACTGGCCGCCGGCAACATCGAAAACCTGGCTGCTTTGCGACTTCCTGCTGCGCTGATGAGTAGTCTGCTCGTTTTCTTTTTCTATGCCCTGGTGCGGCGGCTTACCACCGACAAGCTGCTACCGTTCCTGGCTACCCTCATCCTGGCTACTTCCTGGTTGTTAATCAATATTGGCCGGCAGGGCACCTGGGATATTTACTGCCACAGCTTTATGGTGGGGGCGCTCTGGCTGATGGTAACCGGCTGGCAGCAAAAGAAAGCGGCGTATGGATGGTTTATAGGAGCGGGCCTGCTGCTGGGATGCTCTTTTATAAGCAAGGGCCCTGTGGCATTCTATACCTTGCTGGTGCCTTTTCTGGTGAGTTACAGCTATGGGTATGGCCTCAGGTATGATCACTGGCGGGGGGTGGTGTTACTGGTGCTGGTTTGCGTGGCGGTGAGCGTGACCTGGCCGTTATACATCTACCTGGCCGCCCCCGAGAGTCTTGCCCTTACCGTGCAGAACGAAGGACAAGCCTGGGTGAACCGCCATGTGCAGCCCTTGTGGTACTACTGGAGCTTTCCGGTGCAGTCGGGCATCTGGGCGCTATTGGCAGCGGCCGGCTTGGTGCTGCCCCAGGCCCGGCAGCAGATACAACGCTATGGCAGGTATAAATTTGTGGTGCTTTGGGTGCTGCTTACTGTTTTGCTGCTCTCGCTGCTGCCCGAGAAAAAAGAACGCTACCTGCTACCCGCCATGGTGCCGCTGGCCCTGCTAACGGCTTGTTATGTCCGCTACCTGCTCGACAGTTTTAGCTCCGGCACCGCTACCCGGCTGGACCGCGGACTTGTTCTGACCACTGCACTGCTGTTGGCCGCGGTGGCCTTCGGGTTGCCCGTGGGGTATTACCTGTTTGTTTTGAAAACAGGCGCGGGTAGTGGCCTGCATTTACTGGGAGTTACCGTGGCCGGAGGGTTGGCAGGCATCGCGGTGTTATACTTTGCCAGAACCCGCCAGCTGCTACGCTTTTTAATGGCCGCTGTAGCCCTACACACGCTGGCGCTGCTCGTGATCATTCCCAATTTTGAGGCCGCTACTTTTCCGCCGGGCAGCACGACCACCCTGCAGCAGGTGCGCCAGAAAAAAGCGATCAGAAACCTAGATTTTTATGCTGTTGGGGGCATGAACCCCAAGTATATCTGGGAGGTAGGCAAACCGGTAGATACGCTCAGAATACTAAACAACCGCCTGCAATTGCCCAGCACTCTACCAGCCGTAGTATTTGCCACCGAGCGCCTCACGCAGGCACAAGCCCCCTCCGATAGCATCCGGGTGCAGGCACTGGCTTCCTACACGTATAACCCGAAAGAGCCCGGACAACGCTATTACCTGCATATTCTCTCCAAACCAGTCCCTGCCAGATCCCCGCGCCGGCTACAGACAAGCAAGCAGGAATAGAGCTTAGCCGCCTGAAGCGCCTTAAAACAGCTCATCCGAAGGTGCCGGTAAAAATCTGCTTTAAAAGGGAAGCTATACTTGTCCGGAATAGTAATGAACCTGGACTGGCAATACTGTTTTATTTGCGGGGATTTCGCTGATCGAGAGCACCCCGGTAGGGTAGAGCTGCGTATAAATCCATAGAAAACAGCTTAACATCCAGAAAAGTATAGCAGCCTTTCCTCCGAACCCTATCAATATAAAGTGTGATTAAGTATCTTAGCAGAACGTAACCAGAAACAGTATAAAATCAACTCAGATGAAGATCCTCCGCATTTTTTTCGGCTTCTGCTTTTTCATGTTTGTGCTCTTCACTTACTGGCAGTTCAACGACCCCGATGCCTGGTTCTGGGTTTCGGTGTATGGTGCTGCTACCGTGCTGGTAGGCATGGCTGCCTTCGGGAAGTATAATATTCCGTTGCTGCTGGCAGAGGCGCTCTTTTGTTTTGTAGGATTCGTGTATAAATACCCCAGCTCGGTTTCCGACTGGATAAAGCAGGAATTGCTGCAAAGAGACCTGTCGATGAAGACGTATTCGATGGAGCTGGCCCGCGAGTCATTCGGCGAGCTGATCGTGACCGTGGTGATGCTCATTGCCGTAGCAGCGGCTTTTTATCAGAAGCGTAAAGCGGCAACACCAGTCAACACAAAAGATAAAACAAAGGCAGTAGCCCAGTAGCTACTGCCTTTGTAAGTTTAAGAAGCCTGCTGCGGCATATTCACGGTAGCAGGGCGCAGGTGTGCCAGTATAACCGAGAACACATCGGTAGCGGCTATTTCCTGCGGCAGCTGCCCGGGCCCCTTGCTATAAAGCACCGGCCATTCGCTATTATTTTCCGGCACACGGCCATGCGAGCCTTTCACAAGTTTGGCATTCAGCGGAATAATATCCATCACCATCCGGAAACCCAGCTTTTTCTTCAGCACTTTGCCTGCCACCAGCGGCACCAGGAACTTGATATCAGGGTTGGTAAACAGTTCTACAGGGTCGTAACCGGGCTTTTTATGGATGTCCACCATGCGGGCATAGTCCGGGGCTTTGGCATCATCGAGCCAGAAGTAGTATGTAAACCACGAATCCTTATCAGCCACTGCCACCAGGTCGCCGCATCGCTCGTGTGCCAGTTTATACTTGTTGCGCTCGTCGCCTGCCAGCACTTCCTGCACGCCCGGCAACTGCTGTAGCAGCTGCTTTATTTCGGCTAGTTTGCTTTTGTCGTTCACATACACATGCGCCACCTGGTGGTCGGCCACTGCAAATGCCTGGCTGATGCCGGCATCCAGCAGCTCTGTGCCCCGCTCTTCGCGCACGGCAATGTAGCCATGCTCCCGCAGCACACGGTTCAGGTGCACAGGGTTGCTCACCTCCGAGATCCCGTATTCCGAAAGTAGGATCACCTGGGCACCTTTGGCCTCATAGAAGGTGATCAGGTCCTGGCAAAGGGCATCAATTTCGCGTAGGTCTTTGGCAATGCGCGGGTCCTTGGGGCCAATGCGCTGCAGGTTATAGTCCAGGTGCGGCAGGTAAATGAGCGTGAGGGTCGGGTCATACCACTCATCCGTCAGCTTGGAAGCCTCGGCTATCCATTGGCTAGACTTAATGGTGGTTTTAGGCCCCCAGTAGCTGAAGAGCGGAAACGTGCCCAGTTTCTCCTGCAGCCGGTCGCGCAGCTCAGGTGGCTGGGTGTAGCAGTCGGGCATTTTGCGGCCATCGGCCAGGTACTGCGGGCGCGGCGTGAGCGAGTAATCTGCTTTGGAGTACATATTATACCACCAGCCCATATTGGCGCAGGTAAATGTCGGGTCGGCCGCTTTGGCTACTTCCCATATCTTCTCGGCATGGATCAGCTTGTTGGACTGGCGCCAGAACTTGATTTCGCATTCCTCCTCAAAGTACCAGCCATTGCCCACAATGCCATGTTCTTCGGGCGATTTACCCGTAAGGTAGGTGGCATGGGCCGAGCAGGTAACAGCCGGCACCACCGGGTGCACCAGCGCTCCTTTGGCCTGCGCTGTCCATTTGGTTAAAAACGGGGTGTGTTCGCCCAAAACGGATCGGGTGAGCCCCACAACGTCTATTACAACAGTCTTCTGCATGTTCTTCTTCTATTTTAAAGTTTCCAGCACCCACGCCAGCTCGCGCAGGATGGACTGGTGTAAGGGCTTTTTCATTGCATCCGGCAGCACATCCCAGGTATAGGTCTCTACTTCCAGGTGCTCGGTGAGGTGCTGTTGCTGTAAGAGGGCAAGCACCTGCCGGATATCGTCCTGGGTAGAAAGCAAGCCGTTATAAGTATCGGTAAACAGCGGCACATGAAAGTGCGTGCGCCATTCGCGGGCTTGTGGGTCGCTGATATGTTCCAAAGCCTCAGGCAGATCAGTGTAATGGGTCAGCTGTCCTTCCTGGTTGCGCACCACGACCTGGTGCAGGTACGTGGATTCGGCAAAGGGCGCCAGTCTTGCGGCCACTTCCTGCCGCGCAGCCGCGCTTTCCGGAAGGGTCGCTTTCAGCGCGGCGCTCAGCTGCACTTTCCCGATACGGATGTCATGCGCCTGCAAGGCCGCAAAAACAGCAGCAGGCTTTTCATACACCAGTGCAAAGTGGCATACATCATAGCACAGCTGGATGTGTGTGCGAATCGCTTGGGCCGCTTCTTCCTCGGAGAGGCCGTTTGCCTGAAGCATCTTGATGCCGGCGGGCAGCAGCCAATTGGTATAGAAATTAACGAATTCTTCGGTATTTTCCAGCAGACCGTCCGGCTCCGGCTCTATGTCGATGTGGATCGTTTTGCCGGTCGTGGCTTTGATCGTTTGCAGTTCCGCTACCACCTGTACCATGTGGCGGGTGGCCGTTTCGAAAACGGTTTTTAGTTCGTTTTCACGGTGCCAGGGCTTGTAGGAAAGAGGCGAGGTGGAAATGCCACCTGTTGTTCCTTCCGGAAGCAGGGCCGCCAGGATATGGGCCAGCCGCAAGGTATACGCCACGCGGTCGGCGGTGGTCCAGTCGGGTTTGTGCACGGCATCCTTTACTACCTGATGATGAAAACCGCCGTACGGAAAGCCGTTCATGGTAAAGAGATACAGCCCCTCCTGGCGCAGCCATACCTGGAAGGCAGCCAGCTTTTCGGGTTGCGCAAGCTCTCTGCTGGCCAGGTCGGAGAGGCGCAGGCCAATACCGAAGGGCTTTTCGGGCGATAAATTTTGCTTGAGCGGGGGCAGGTATTCCTGCAGGTTCCGGAAAACTTCTTCCCAGCTTTCGCCGGGGTGAATGTTGGTACAGTAACTTAAATGGTATTTGTTTTCAAGGAGCATGGTTCCGTTTTATACTTGGCAGCCGGTTAGCGGGTGCGGGGGATAGGGATTGAAAATATTATAAGTATACCTGTCGATATTATGAAGTTATACTTGCAGGGCTGCTTTCCGCAGGAAAACAGGAGAAGTCTAAATAGCAGCTTATACTTCTCCTGTCTTCTATTTCAGGTTTTGTTACACGGTTTGTGCCGGCGCTTTTTCCTGTTGTTGTTGGTGGCGTTCCTGCAGCAGCGCAACGGCTTTTGTCAGCAGTGCTTCGTCCATGTGGTGTACTTCCACGCCCTGGCCAATCTTGGTCAGCAGCATAATGGTGAGCTGGCCACCCAGGTGCTCGCGGAACTCGTTAAGCCCGTTGAGAATGAGTAGGCGGTTCTCAGCGCCCGGCGCTTGTTGCGAGAGTTCCGGAATATAGAGGGCAAAGCCCAGGTCGGTGAGTAAGGTCAGAATATCCTCGCATTCTTCCTGGGAGAGCATACCTGCCAGCGTGGCATACACCACATCCAGGGCAATGCCAATGGCTACTGCCTCGCCGTGCCGCAGGTCATAGTTGGTGAGCTGCTCGAGTTTGTGCGCTGCCCAGTGGCCAAAATCCAGCGGGCGCGAGCTGCCCTTCTCGAATGGGTCGCCGCCGCTGATATGCTCCATGTGCATCTGGGCGCAGCGGAAGATCTGGTCCTGCATGGCGCCCATGTCGCGGGCAACCAGTTTGGCGGCATCCTGCCGGATGGAAGTATAAAAAGCCGCATCTTTGATCAGTGCCACTTTTATCGCCTCGGCCATGCCGGCACGCCAGTCGCGGTCTTCAAGCGTCAGTAGAAAATCGCTGTCGTTGATTACGGCAAAAGGCGGCGCGAAGGTGCCCAGGAAATTCTTCTTATGGAAGGCGTTCACGCTGTTCTTCACGCCCACCCCCGAGTCGTTTTGCGAAAGTACTGTGGTCGGGATCCGCACCAGGCGGATGCCCCGGTGGGCAATGGCGGCTGCATAACCGGCCATATCAAGCAAAGCACCGCCTCCAATCGCTACCAGGTAGGAGTGGCGGCAAACACCGAAATCATTCACGGCTTCCAGCAGGTCCTGTACCAGTTGCGGATCGTTTTTGGACGCCTCACCACCCGGTACAACAAGCGGTTTGGCTAACAAGGTGACAGCGCCGGCATGGTGCGTGGCATAAGCTTCGATGTTTTGGACCAGCGAAGGATGCGCAGCCGCCACTCCGCTGTCTATTACGAACAGAAGCTTGCGTGCGGTGGCATGGCCATCCTGCTGCAGCACGTTTACCAGCAGCGGGTTCACCGGCTTAAACAGCCCCTCCGTAAAGTATACGCCGTACTGAAAATGAACCTGAAATGATTGTTGAATTGATCTCATTTTTACCTTAGTTAGCCGTCTTAAGGAGGCTACACATGTTTTGAACAGTCTTTAACTTGCGATAGTTGCAGCTTTGCCCTTAGGTTACAGCAAAGTTCCGGGCAATAAATATAGACACCGGCAGCAGCAGCAATACAATCAGCCCATACCCCCAGCCGGCAAACCCGGCAGCTATACTGGCGTCCATCACGATCAGCGCCAGGATACCTGCTTTTACGGCTTTCCCAATAAGGGAAGGCGCTTTGGTGGGCAGCGCTTTGAACAGTGGCGGGAAAATAAGGAACGCGAAAAGTAGCAGGAACGGCAGGCTGGCCAGCAGATCAAAATCCGGGAGCAGCGAAAGACAGAGAATACTACCGATCACCAGCACATACAGTCCGATGGCTCCTTTCAGCGCTGCCGTATTGCCGCCGTGCACTTCCCCGCGGCTGATCATGGTGATAGCCGAAATGTAAACGATCGGGATCAGGCTCAGGTACCACAACTGGGGCACGGCGGCCGGTACGGCGCTCACCCCCAGCAGCAGATTGCCGCCGCGGCAGGCGCCCATGTTTACGGGGCCCAGTACGTTTTGATGTTTGCCTTTCCAGTCGTAAAGCAAAGCCAGCAGTGCCACTGCTGCAGCAAGTATAGCGCTGAGTACAGACACCTGCCAGGCCGCCACGATGCCGCCGATAAGCAGGATGGCACCCAGTGCCGAGGCGCCTTTTACAGTTACTACACCGCTTGGAATTGGCCGCTCCGGGCGCTCTACGTGGTCCAGCTCGGCATCAAACACATCGTTAAAAACCACGCCGCCGCCGTATAGCCCGATCGTGGAAAGTATAAGCCAGAGCAGCGGCTGTAGGTAGTCCGTCGCCGTTGTTGGGCTGGTAAGAAAAGGGGCCGCCAGCAGCGCGCCCGAAGCAGCAAATCCGAGACAAATATCGGCAATGGCGGTGATGATGTTGGCCGGGCGCATCAACCGCAGGTAAGCACCGGTACGCGTCATCGGATAAGGTTTGAAGGCAGATCGTTTGAAGATTCTATTTCCCCGATCACGGGTGTCTGGCCGCCACGCAGTACGGAGTTATCAGAGAATTTCTCGCGCTGGTCTACTTCGGTATTTTCCAGCCAGTCCGATTCCTGCATCTGCCCGCTCTGACCAAAGGCCGTCAGGGCATTCTGGTAGCACACCATGCGCACATCGGCCTCCAAAATGCCTTTTTCCAGCATCAGGGCAGCTGTTTTAGGCACCGACAGCGGGTCGCTGATGCCCCAGTCGCAGGAGCTGTTCACGATAATGCGCTCTGTGCCATACTGCTTCACGATCTCCACCATGCGCTCGTTGCCCATTTTGGAGTTGGGGTATATGGTAAAGGCGGCCCAGAAACCACGGTCGAGTACGTCTCTTACCGTTTCCTCGTTGTTATGGTCCACGATCACCATGCCCGGGGCAATGTTGTGTTCCAGGCATACTTCCATACTGCGGATGGTACCTGTTTTTTTATCGCGGTGCGGCGTGTGGATCTGCACTGGCATGTTGTTCTCCCGGGCCAGGTCCAGCTGCAGCCGGAAATATTTGTCTTCGGCGGCGGTTTGGTCGTCGTACCCGATCTCGCCTACGCCCACCACGCCTTCCTTGCAGATGTAAAGTGGCAGCAGTTCCATCACTTTCTCAGCCAGGGGCTCGTTGTTGGCTTCCTTGGAGTTGAGGCCAATGGTGCAGTAGTGGCGGATACCGAACTGGCTTGCCCGAAAGCGCTCCCAACCCACCAGGCTGCTGAAGTAATCTTTAAAGGAACCCGCCTCGGTGCGGGGCTGGCCCAGCCAGAAAGCAGGCTCGATCAGGGCAACAATGCCGGCTTGGCGCATGCGCTCGTAATCGTCCGTGGTGCGGGAGGTCATGTGCGCGTGGGGATCTATGAATAGCATTTTGTTGGTGGTCATAAAGGTCTTAAGGAGTATGGTTTGTTCGCGGTTAGGACTGCAGGGCCAGAAGTTCGTTGCCGATCTGGTCCCAGGTCAGTTCACCGGAAGTAATGCGTTCTTTGAGTTGCGGGTGCTCGTCGAGCAAGGCTTTTGCGCCGGAGTGCGTGCTTTGCGAGCAGGCCAGCGCAGCGGCTTGCTGTTGCAGCGGGTCAGGCTGGGCAAACAGCCGCTTGATATCGGGCAGCAGGGCATCATCGATAAACGGCCCCATCGGGCGCCACAGCTCCGGGGAAACCGGCCGCCCGGCAGCCCAGCGCTCGTGTGCATAGTCGGAGAGAATATGGGCCAGTTTGGCGTTGGCGCGCTTGTCAATACCCTGGATGCGGTAAAGCGGCTTGGCCACAAACAAGGTTTTCAGCACCATGTGGTTCCAGGCTTCCTCTTCCAGGTAATCGGCCGGGTACGGCGTATCCAGGGCTACGGCCTCGAACACGTTGCCCATGTTAGAGCGGAAGCCTTCGGCAGCGCGCTTTTTAAAGGCATCAGGGTAGGGCAGGAGCGGCAATGCAGCATACAAGGCAACCAGTTCCCGCATGTCGGCTGAAGTAAACAGCGTTTCGATACGGGTTACAAACGCATCTTTTTTGTCATGCGGCAGGGCCAGCAGCAGCAGCGTGCGGGCAGTTTGGTCCACCGTCCAGTTCGCCAACGTTAATCCTTTGCGGAGTGTTTGCGCTTCAGCGGCCTGTTCCGGAGTTAAATCGAGTGGCGCTTTGCCCATGTAACGGGGCACCGAGCTGAATGCCAGGTAAAGGTCCTTGTCTGCCGTGGAAACTTCGAGTTGTGCCAGCTTTTTTTGGAGCCATTCCATTGCCTCGGGAGTGGCGTTCTGCTGTAACAGGTTCAGTAAAAAGGATTTCGTGCGCGATGGCTCTGCTTGATACTTCTGAAGGTCGGACATGGTGTGTTTATCGGTTTTGCCAACTACTAGCGTAAGTTAGCATTTAGCTATGGAAATAGAAAAATTATCGGCATTAATTGCAAAGTATGCGGGTTTGGCGCACGCATTTGTGCCTGTATACGCGTTGGTTTTGCCACTTTCCCTGGCTTTTAAGCATACTTTGCCTAGGGTATGCTGCCGGAGAATCGGTCTAAAGTACGCAATTTAAGGTTTAAACATTTATTACGCACGCCCTATGTATAAAGTTAAGGTTGAGAGCAGGAATATAGCGTACTCTGAATGTAAGTATGTTTTGCTGTTTGGCTGCGATTTTAGTAGTCGTTAAAGTATAAAATGAGCCTTGGCCCTGGTTCTTGTTTTGGAAGAAAACGGGTGGTAGGATGCTGTTTTGGCTAGATTGGGAGCTGGATGCCGCAGCAGTATAAAAAGCTTGTTACGTCTGCGCGCGTTGCATCGGAATCCGTAAATTTAAGGTATACAAACCAGGCACCTGCCTGCATTCAGACTGATAATTTTGACCAATAGAAGTATGAGCCAACCCTATTCACCCATCGACCCTGCTTTTAAAGATGCCCTGGAAGAACTGATCGCGCAAAAGGCGTATGTGCGTATCCAGTATTTCAGTGATATACGCGAGTTTCTGACCCGCAACGCCTTGCTTAAAGAACTGCACAAGGCGCCTGACGGGGAATACCTGCACCTGGCTACCGGGGAGGAGATCCGACTGGACCGCATCGTACGGATAGGAGACCGGCCGGCACCCGGCTACGATGAAGACTACTTTAAATGTGATGTGCCCTAGCAAAAGGCAGGCATTTATACTATTCCCTTAGCCCTGTCCGGCAAAAAGTACAGGGCCTTATACCTGGCCGGCGCCTTTGCCGCATTAGAAAACCTGCAGGAGCTTTAAAACAAAAAGCCCTCCGCGTGCCCGTGTTTACCGGACCTGCAGAGGGCTAAAAGTATGTGCTTTCTGTTATTTTACCTTCGAAACAGCTTTCAGGGCATTGATCCTGCCATAGCCATAGTATGGATCACGTCCTACTTTGCCAAGGTCATCGGCAGAGGCACGGAGTGCGGCTTCTACCAGTGCAGGATCCATGTTGCCACCGTTCTTGCCGATGATCAGGGCTGCTACGCCGGCTGCATGCGGCGCTGCCATACTGGTACCGGCAGACCAGGTATAGCTGCCGCCATTGGCAAGGCTCAACACCATGTCGAGGGCCCACACATATTGTCTAACACCGGCAACTGTGCCTATTTCGTTTGTAGGGTAAACAAAATCACCGCCCGGCGCTGCGAAATCAATATCAGACGTGCCATAGTTAGAGTAAGAAGCCAGCTTGTCGAGGTTGGTGTTCAGAATATCGTTTGCCCAGCCTGTCGGTCCTGTTGCGGAGATGGAGATCACGTTTGGCGCACCGGTTGGGATGTGAGCCAGCGACTGATCGGTGTTGCCGTTGTTGCCGTCGTTTCCGGCGGAAGCGATCACCGTTACACCATGGCGCGAAGCATAGGTAGTCATTTTGCCGATGGCTACAATCAGTTCCTGCGTTGCTTTGGTATCAGTGATGATTTTGTCGTCCGATGTGTCGTCGGGCGTGCCGTTATCATCCAGGTAGCGGCCGTTGCGTGGCAAAGCAGCGCCAAGGCTCATGTTGATCACATCAGCACCCTGCTGTGTGGCATAGGCTATACCCTGAAGCATCCACGAGAATGAGCCGGAGCCCGCATCGCGCAATACCTTAACAAGTATAAGTTGGGCCTCTGGGGCAATGCCTACTACGCCAATATTGTTATCAATAGCGGCAATAGTACCGGCCGTGTGTGTACCGTGGCTGAATGTTTTTCCGGGAACCGCTACAAATTGCAAGGCTTCCGTTGGAACAAATGATTTGCTGGCAGCAACGTCGATGTTGGCAGCCAGGTCAGGGTGTTTCAGATCAAAACCACTGTCGAGCACGGCCACCCGCACGCCTTTTCCTTTGGCGCCTGTGTTCCAGGCAGCCGGTGCCTGAATGGCGGTTGCGCCCCACTGCAGCGGGAAGTAACGGTTGGTGTTGTAAGCTGCGCCAGCCGACAAATCTACTGCGGTTTCGTCCAGGTCAAGCGTTCTGGCCTGCGGATCGAGCCAGTGGGCATCAAAGTCGTGGATAACAGAACGAACACCGGAGATCTTAGCGGCTTTTGTAGCAAAATCCGGATCGGCGGAGGTAACGGCGGCAAGGCCGGCTTCTGCCATCAGGCTGGTTACTTCGCCGTTAGCTGCGCTGATCTTGTTGGCAATACCGGCAGGCAACGCATCGCCGGAAGCAATAACGATGTAATTTCTGGCGCGCAGGGTTATGGTCGGCATGCCGGTATCGGCAGTGGCGGCGGCAGCGCGGGCTTCAGCCATGGTAGCGTCTGGTGCCAGTTCCTGTTCCTGGCCGCAGCCGAACAACATGCCGGCAAGAGCGAAAGCCAGCGGATAAACGAGTTTAGGCGTAAAGGTCATGTTAGCCATACAATGTTTGGTTAAGGTTAAATTTGTTAAAAGCAAAAGTTATAGAAAAAGGTATTATTGTTCTATCCTCCGGATGTACTGCTTAACCCAACGATTGAGGCGAATAGTTCCGGTGCAAACGGGTGCAACAGGTTAAAGATGTAGTTTTTACAGAACTCTTGTCACTATTAATGGTAAGTGGATGCTTTTATTGGGTGAAAGTATTTAAATAGAAAGGAGACAATGATTTGATCTGTAGGGTATAAACCCGGTAATGGAATTTTTAAATGCAATTAGCTGATAACCTGTGTTTTATTGCTTTTTGCTGCTTCCGGACGGAATGGCCACCTGGCACCGTACAATAGCAGGGCGCCGCTGACGTAATCCCGGAGATAGTATAGCTCCTGCTGCAGAGACATCCTTCTACTTCTTTTCAAATACTTTTATACTTGCCGGTAGTAACGTATTGCCTTACACCGAAGCCAGGTATAGCAGGGGCTTCATTTAGTTTTATTTTTACTTATGTTACCTAGTTAATATGCGCAAAGAGGTGAAGCAGAATAGGTTAACTCCGCGAAAGTACCTTAGCAAAGCCTTTCTGGACCTGAAAACCGATCGCGCCTCGATGGAGCAGTTCAAAAGCGCCTTGCAGACCCTGTGGGATAGTATAAACCTAAACGAAACCGAGGAACATGCCAATAATTACTTGTGCTGTTTTATAAAGTGTAATTATTATGATAAGTACAGGCAGATACAAAAGGCATAACTGTTCTGATAATCTATACTGTAATCTTCTAAACAGAGAAGTTTCGGACCGTCTGTTTCTCCAAGTAAAGTTGGTTTAACCTAACCACAATAAGTAACTGAATAAACTCATAGCATGCGTACCAATCCCAGGCGCATTTCGAGACCTCCTGCAATAGTTCGAGACCAGGGTTATGGCCTTAATCACATCAAGTATAAAACAAAAAGCGCCTGTTTACACAAACAGGCGCTTTTTGTTTTATGAGCAGGCTTATTGCCTACCGGTTAATTAATGCTTGTCATCGTTCTTATCCTTGTCAACATCTACCGTTTTGGTGTCTTTGGTTGTGTCGGTTTCTACCTTTGTTTCTGTTACTTCATACTCAGATGGAACAGAGTCTTTCGCGATCACTTTTTTGTTATCGCCAGCATCACTGTCAGTTGTTTTATTAGTGTCGCAGGCAACCAGCGACAGGGAAGAAAACAGAACGGCACTTGCTAAGATTATCTTTTTCATGGTTTTTTCTTGTTTTAAAGTACGTTTGGTAATGCGTTAATAACTTAAAGCTTATACCATTTTAAGCAATACTTCTCCTATTACGAAAATAGTATATTAAAAGATTTAATATTTTAATCCGCTCAAAAACAGCATTCACGGTATTTGTGTATAAATTTAAATACATTAAATAGGATTGCCGTACAAAAGGACTAATGCAAATTTGTAATCGTGGTTGGTTATGATCGTATTAAACGCGCCGAATTTTACTGTGGCCCTGCAGCAGGAATATGTCACGATCAGGCATTGTGCCGAAGAAAACTTTATCTGGAACGAATGGCGCGGAGCCATTCCCAGCCAACAGCTCCGCGAAGCCATGTTCTTTTCCTGCGAGTTCATCATAGCCCATAATATCGAGTTTATACTTGCCGATTTCAGCAAGATGAACGCGCCCGCCTTCGAAGACCAGGTATGGATCGCCAACCGGTCTGCCGCAATATTGCAGCACAGCAAGCTGAAGCGGGTGGCCAACGTGCTGGCTATGGATATTTTCGAGCAGCTGGCCATCGAATCAATTTACGAGATGGCCTCTGAAATACCGCTTCCGTGCCAGTACCGCGACTTCATATCCGAGCAGGATGCTCTGGAATGGCTGGTGGCCCCACAGCACGCCCACAGCGAAGCCCCCGAGATTGTGTAACCCTGCTTAGCTAACCATTGTGTATAACTTCCATGAGATATAATCGGGCGCTGCTGGTGCTAAAGTATAAGTGCCTGTTTATCAGTCTGACAGCCCAATCATACGTATAAAGGAGGGTACTTATCTAGCAACCTAATCGGGCAACATAATGAAAACAAGGATACTACTCAGCATCGTGATGACTGTTTTTTTTACATGCATCGCCGGCCATACCTTCGCCCAGTCCACGCAAACAGATCAGGAGCAGGAAAAGCAAATAAAGAAGGCTGATAAAGAACGGCTGGATGATGCCGTTGATCTGAAAAAAGAAACCAGGAAAGACGCCCGCGAGGCCAAGGAAAAAGCCCGGAAAGCCCGGCGCGAAGACAAAGCCGCTTCTCGTGCGGCCAAACAAGCCCGGAAAGCAGCCAAGCTGGAAGCCAAAACGCAGAAAAACCGCGAAAAAGCAGACAAGCAAGCCCGAAAAGCAGCCAAAGCCGCCGAAAAATCAGGCGATTACTAACCTAGGTGCATCTGCCCGTATACTTCCGATGCCACTATTAATGCCGCAAGTTTAGCGTAAGCGCAACTTGTGGCTTATTCTAAGGCCAGTTTGTAACTGGCGTTACAAGAAGTAAACTTTCATCGATTGCAAAAGAGCACTCTGGCAAAGCCTCTGTTTCTAAACTGCATGCACTGACGGCATCACAAGTATAAACGCAAACGAGAAGAGCCACTGCCTTGCCGCAGTGGCTCTTCTCGTTAATCAGTTTGGCATAGGCTTATGCTTCGCTGCGAGCGGCAGCAATGGCCACTAGCAAATCCTCATCGGAGAGATCTTCCAGCCAGTTTTTGTCCAGTTCCAGCCGCACCGTCTGGGCGCCTCCGCTGGGCGTGCACACCACAGGCACAGTGCCGTCGGTGTTTTCTGCCAGCTTCGCAGCTGCGTTTTCGATTTGTTTATCTGCTAGTCCGCCGGCATACGCCTGCACGCAAGTCCAGGTGGTGGCTTGCTGGTCTGTTACTTCTCTTGGGGTCATCGGCAAAAGGGGTTAAAGGATGATACATGCGCAGCTTATACGTATGGCAGGGCTAAATTAACAGGCGCCCGTCCTGTTATCAGAGCATCAGCAACAGGCAGCCCGGCCTAATCCGTTTGAAGTCAGGGTGAAGGGCTTTGAATTATGCTGATTTATACTTTAATTCAACCGGTAATGTCGTGTGTCGTGTTTGCGGGCATCGTAGTGGCATTTTAACCTGCAGGAGCAAAGGCGTGGTCAGAGGCAGAAAGGGTAGGAGCGTCCGCAAAATAAGCTTGAACTATTTTAACCACTAAACATAAACTGACTTATGGGAATGCTGAAAGAATTTAAAGAGTTTGCCATGCGGGGCAATGTCATGGACTTGGCTGTAGGTGTGATCATTGGTGCAGCGTTTGCCAAAATCGTTGACTCGGTCGTAAATGACTTGATCATGCCACTGATTGGTGCTGTGGTCGGCGACATCGATTTCTCGAACCTGTATGTGCCGCTTTCGGCAGATGTCCCCAAAGGGCTTGCGCTGGCAGAGGCCCGTAAACTTGGGGCCGTATTTGCATGGGGCAATTTTGTTACCGTGCTGTTTTCCTTCCTCATCCTGGCATTCATTATCTTCCTGCTCGTGAAAGGCATGAACCACCTGATGCGCAAAAAAGCCGCTGCCCCGGAAGTGCCGCCCGCACCTACCAAAGAAGAGGTGCTGCTTACGGAAATGCGTGACGCCCTGCGCGTGATCGCGAGTAGATAGGTGGCAAAAGTATAATCCCGAAGCTGAAAAGCCCCTGTTCTGGAGAGGAACAGGGGCTTTTTGTTGGTGGTTGCAGTCATCTCAGTGAGAGTGTTGAATACATAAACGATTATCATCCCCTACTCCCTTCAAAGGGGGACACTCACAAAACTAAGATTTTAACTATGCTGACGCGGGTTTTTAACCCTTGTCTTACTATACTGTCGGATTTGTAATCCTACTGGGCTAAAAGCCCAAGCGATAATAGGTCACATGTGGGGACGCTTGCGCAATACTAGCAAATGCTCAAGAAAAAGGTCCCCCTCGAAGATGATAGGGGGATGATTACACCTGTGACCTCAAAGTAGCAACTTACCTGATGCGCCTGGCAGAAAACAAAAAAGCCTTACACCAGCAGGTGTAAGGCTTTTCGGCAAAGTGACTTATATGTCTTGAATTAAACGCGTTTTACGTTAACGGCGTTCAGTCCTCTCTTTCCCTCTTTCAGTTCGAAAGTAACTTCGTCATTTTCTCTGATTTCGTCTACTAAACCAGTCACGTGTACGAAATACTCCTGATTTGAATTTTCATCTTTAATGAACCCGAACCCTTTCGAGTCATTGAAGAATTTTACTGTTCCTTTATTCATGATTTTGTTCTTTTATACGCCTAAGACGTTTTCCGATGTAAAGATGTTCAATAAATTTAAATATTTTTTATAAAAAATAAAAAAAAGTAAAAATAAGTCTGTTGCCGATGCCCTGAGGCCCTGTTCGTTCCGGGCAAAAGTGGCCCCTTGGCTTTGTAGCCTGCATTATGCGTTTTAGCTGGCAACCTGAAATATTTTGCTGCCTGCGCCACCAGCAATGGGAGTAGTACCCTGTGCTACCTAGCCTTATATACTGGTAAATGTGCTGACCATGGGTACAGGGGGCCTTCCTTATAGTATAAACCTTACTTTACAGCTCCTACTATATGGTTTGCAGGAGCGGGGCTTCGGAAGCTTCAGCTACTTTAATGGCCGGCTAAATGTGTTATCTTTACCGCTGTTTTACAAAAAAGAGACGATACCTTATGCTTTTGCACAAAGATGGGTTGATAGAATTGCATTATGAGGTTGCATCCGATATTCTGACGGTCCGCTGGCCTGACCTGACAGGCGCTTCGCTGTCGGAGGTTACCTATTCTTTTAAAATGCTGACTGACACGCTCAAACACTATGACATTAAACGGCTGCTGGTAGATTCACGAAGAAATACAGTGGAAGTGCCCGAAGAAACCTACCTGAATCTGATGACAAAGTTCACGCACGAGCTGCTGGCAACCCGCCTCGTAAAATTTGCCCGCTTGAAGGCCACTGACCCGGTAAGGGAGAAAAAAACAGAAGATGCCACAGAACTGGTCAACAGTATGATCGTGATCCCAATCGCATTTAAGAACTTTTCAGACGAGGAAAGTGCCCGCCGCTGGCTTCGCGAATAACGGCGCTATTGGGGTAACAGGTATACCTGTTTTCTTCCCAGCTCCTGTCCAACCAAGGCTGTTCAGTTCTGCGAACATAAGCTCAATATTTGGCTTTATGCTGTAAAGAAAATTGGTAGAAAAGGGCTGAAACCAATGCTACCTGCTAATAAGATCCCCCGAAACAAGTGCGGGATCTGTGACTTTCAGGGTGACAAACAAGTAGAACCTCTTTACATTCCTTTTTCATTTATACCGCTGCAACTTCCCAAAGCGGGCTTTCCATATGTGCGGAAACTGTGCTGCCATCCGGTAGTGCAGTGCTTGATTGTCCCCCAGTTTTGTGTTTATAGTATATATAGGAGGGCCTTTGATCAGGCGGAAAGCGCTGCCCGGCTGTGCCCGCTGCCTGGGGTTTTGAACGGCGTAAGCTCGTCTTGCTCTCTTTTATTTGTATTAACCCTGTCTTATGCCGTGGCGTTAAAGAGAAGCAATTCGTCTTAACCCTCTTTCCATGGCTGCTTCTAAAGTACCAATATACACGGCTCTGATCGCGAACCTGGCCATTGCCATCACCAAGTTTGTTGCAGCCTCTGTTACCGGCAGTTCTGCCATGATCTCGGAAGGTATTCACTCGCTGGTAGATTCCTGCAACGAAGTGCTGCTGTTGTTTGGCATTAGCCGCAGCCAGAAGCCGGCCGATAAAAAGCGGCCCTTCGGCTATGGCAAAGAGCAGTATTTTTGGGCATTCATCGTATCGCTGCTAATTTTTGCAGTTGGTGGGGGCATTTCGCTCTACGAGGGCATTGTGCATATCCTGGATCCGGAGGTGATCGAAAGGCCCTTATGGAATTACGTGGTGCTGGGCATCGCCATCGTGTTTGATGGCATCTCTTTTATCACAGCCATCCGGGAGTTTAACAGGCAGCGCGGAGAGTTGCCTTTCTGGAAAGCTGTAAAGCGCAGCAAAGACCCCAGTACGTTTGTGGTGTTGTTTGAAGATGCGGCCGATGTGATCGGCCTGTGTATTGCCTTTCTGGGCGTGTTTTTGGGGCACGAGCTTCAGAATCCATACTTCGACGGGGCAGCTTCCATTATGATCGGCCTGTTGCTGATCGCTGTTTCGGCCCTGTTGGCCCGGGAAAGCCGCAGCTTGCTGATGGGAGAAAGTGCCGGAAAGGACGAGCTCGACGAGGTAATGGCGCTGGCCAGAGCCGACAAAGCGGTGCTGGACGTAGTGGATGCCCCTTCGATGTACCTGGCCCCCGAGGAGATCGTGGTGGTACTAACGATCATATTTCATAAACACCTGCAAAGCCCTGAAATAGCGGAGGCAATCGACAGGATTAAAAAGTCGATTCAGCTAAAACGCCCGGCTTTTAAACAGATCTTTATTGAGCCGCTCCTGCCCCCACCGGGATAACTGCGAAAGAAAGCTTATTTCTTACCTGCAACTGCTCAGTGAAGTAGCTGGCATGTATACCTTCGGTAAGTATAAAGTTAGCGTTCGAATATCATTCCCCTGCCTTTACGCAAGCTGGGACATTCAGAAGGCTAAGAATTATCATCCTTCTACCCCCTTCAAAGGGGGACCTTTGGCACAAGTAGGATAGAACTGCATTTTACTTTGTCAGCTTACAGTCCTGGTAAGTATAGCCTATAAGGATCCAATTTCAGAGAAATGCTGCCCCTTAAAAGTATGGCCGTTACGTTTTCCTATTTGTCATTCTGAAAGGATCTTGGGTGCAAGTTATATGGGCTTAACCTCTCAGTTGCTGGCGCGGGTTTGTAACCCATGTCTAAAGATACTGTCGGATTTGTAATCGGACTAGGGCAGAAGCCTAAACGATAACCGGTCACAGGTATGGAAGCCTGTGAAACGCGACCTAATTTATTAGAATGAAACGGCTCTTCCTTCAAAGCGAGATATTTAATGTGGCAGAGATTAACTGTATTTTACATCATCTGAAAAGTCCCCCTTTGAAGGGGGGAGGGGGATGATCTACACCTGCTCATTTTACAGAAAAAGATTTAAAGTATAAGCGCCCCTACGTGAACGTTGTAGCTGATCACAAGGCCGCAAGTGGAGAATGGGAACCAGAGTTCTGCTTTATCAAAAATCAAATAAACACAGACCAGGCAGCCTGTAAAAACCCGGGCAATATTGAGTTGTTTTAGTTATACTTACCTCTCCATCCGAAACCTCGATACCATGCCTCCTGCTACAGCCGCCCTGCAGTTTACAACCCACATCTACCGCCTCGAGCATCTGCTTGGGGTGCATTACCTGCTGATCCCGCAGGAAATTGTAGCGCAGTTGGGAGGTAAATTAAAGCTCCGGCTTCTGTGCACGGTCAATGACACGTTAACGTTTCAGTGCGGGTTGGTGGCCCTGGGCAATGGCGATGCTTATATCAGCCTTAACAACAAACGCCTCCGGCAACTGCACCTAACTAACGGCGATAAGGTACAGGTGGCACTGGAGAAAGATGAAAGCAGGTATGGCGTGGAGATGCCCGAAGAACTGGAGGAGCTTTTAAGCCAGGACGAGGCAGGCATGCAGCGCTTTCAGCAGCTCTCCCCGGGTAAGCAACGTTATATTATCCAGTATGTGGGCGCTGTAAAAAACAGCCAGCTGCGCATTGATCGGGCCCTACTTCTGATCGGAAACCTGAAACAGCTGCCGGTAGGCAAAGAGTCGTTCCGGGCAATGTTGGGCCTGCCCGCCAGAAGTTAGCAGCAGCCTACATGGGGTTAGCGCCCCGGCTGCCGGTTATATTAAAGCAGAAAGTAGAAACAAAGCGCACAAGAAGAGGCCGGACGAAGTGTTTAGGTCAGGGGCAAAAGCACCAGGTCCTGCAGCATCTCTTCCAGCTCGCCTGCGGTTTTAACGAGCCCGCAGGCCTGCAGTAAGCCTTTGTAGTAAGTAGCAATAAAAGGGGTGCCCGTTAATCTCACTTGCCTGCTCGACACCGGATTTTCGGAGGCTTGCATGCGCAGAAACCTGACATCCTTATAAGCCGGTGACTCGGCAAGCTTTCGGTAAGTAGGTTCAAGTTCTTTGCAGATGGGGCATTGGGCATCCACAAATTTTACGATCACATGATCATACTTATAGATGATCGACCGTAAGTCATCATCTGTCATTTTATCAACTACGGGCATTGTACTTGGGGCTTTGTAGCTTCGGTAACGCATTCCGTTGCCCGCTGGTTCTAATTAGCCGTGCTTATATAAAAAGTATTTACCAGTTGCCTGGCACGCAGCACGTTACCTGCTATTTGGTAGCTGCTTTTCATTTAAGAAACCCTGCTTCCGTATAATGCTCTTATTCAGAAGTATAAAACTATAAAACAAATGAACACAACAGACGAGTTTTTACAGGCAGCTATAGACGAAGCCCGCAAAGGGTATAACGAAGGCGGTATCCCGATTGGCTCCGTGCTGGTGCACGAAGGGCGCATATTGGGCCGGGGCCATAACAAACGGGTGCAGGAGGGCAGCGTGGTGCTGCATGGTGAAATGGATGCCCTCGAAAATGCCGGCCGCCAGCCAGCGTCGGTTTACAGGCAATGCACTTTGTATACGACCCTGTCACCCTGCCCCATGTGTTCTGGCACTATTCTGCTCTATGGCATTCCGAAAGTGGTGATCGGGGAGAACAGGACCTTTATGGGAGAAGAAGAGCTGCTGCGATCCCGTGGCGTGGAAGTACTGGTAGCCGATAACGCGGCATGTTACGAGCTGATGCAGCAGTTCATACAGGAGCAGCCCGCGCTCTGGAACGAAGCTATCGGCGTGTAGCAAAGCACAGAGAGGCCTGGTTTATACCTGGAAACTGGGTGAAGCAATATATTAATTTTATGATTTAATGTAGCAAGCAGGTTCTTTTTTGCCCCTTAATAAGAAATGAGTATAAATATTTGAATAATGGGGCTTTGTAATGAAATTAATCTTCTATTATATTGAACTATTAGGTGTGCTGAAATGTAGTGAGTATAAGAATCAACACACCTATGAAAGAACTACAGAAAATTCAGGAAGGATTAGCAAACAGTAGTACCTTGTTGCTCAAGTATAACGACAAAGGAGTAGAATGCTCTTTTGTAAAAGAAGGCCTGGTAAAGGATAACGTGCTTATCCAGGATGAGGTGCTGGCTGAAGCATTGAGCAGCAAGAGTGTGAACGGCATTATCGAAGGCGATAATTTTGTGACACTGCGTAGCAATTACAGCTGGTTCTCTCTTAGTGTGAAATCAAAAAGGCTCTACAAAGAATTAAAATAAAAGTACTTCTGCGGCCTTGTCATGCAACAGGTCGTTTATAAGTGACAGCATCCAAATCCCTTGCAGCAGCTTTCGTAAGCTGCTGCAAGGGATTTGTTTTTTGTGCCAGTATCAATAGCGCTTTTCATACCTACGCCGGGCTCAGGCAAACTGGCTCTGGTGAAAGCCCAGCCAGTGCACCGCCGCCTCATAAGTTTTAAACTGCATAAAATCTGCCTGAAAGTCATAGAGCTCGATGGTTTTCTGGACGATATTGTCCATTACCAAGAAACTGAAGACATCATCATTACCAATGTGGGCGATCTTTTTGAGCGGTATACTGCATAAGGCTGGCGCAATTTCCCGTAACAGCCACTGCTGATTTAAGATCGTAAGGCCGGTGAGTTTCCCGCAATCTGATATCCAGTAATAAATGTGGGGCTGCTGCAGCCGCCGCAGGATCTGTTTTATGCCCGCCCTATACTCATCCTGGGTTACATCCCGGGTCCATTTAGAGTACAAAATATTGTTTTCTTCATACAGGGTGATTTGCAGGTAATCTAAGTTTGTTTTGGACATAGGCCCTCCGCTTTAGTGGTTCATAGCTTAATTAAAGCTGTCCAATCTCTGTACAGCCAACAATCAGGAAAATGGTAGGAGGCCTTTGCCCGGAGCATGGCTACGGACAAAGGCAGTGAACTTAAATGCAGAAAAGGTAGATAACTCGGATGCCTTATAACAAATCAGTGCTTTGTTACGCGGCTTATATCGGTACTATTTTGACTGCTAAAAAGTTATACAGAAGTCCAAAAAATTAAGGGAGAGCTATATAGTATTTCAATTCTGGAGCTTCTTAAAGATGAAAAAGACAGTAAGAAAGCCTCCTGTATTGTGCAATTTTGGCCTAACCTTCAATATAAAATAAAGAGATAAGTAGGCTGGTAATGAGGTGAATAGAAGTAGATGTTTGTAGGAGAACGTATGCCGTTATGCCGCTAACAGGAAGGAGCTACGATCGCCTGGCAACACAAAGCTTTCCGTCCGTTTTTGTTTTGCTATGTTTATACCAATATCCAGGGCGCAGGTAGATCCGGAAGTATACTTCGGGCTGCCAGCTTAGGATGGTGCTGCGGTTTGGTGTTATTTTTATCTCCTAAAAAATTGTGATACCTTGAAAAGCCATCTGCCCAGCGCCTGCAGCCCGGCAAAGGGCGGGTGCTATCTGTTTTTGTGGACAGCGGCCACCTGCTATTTTGTTCTGTAAACCCTATTTGCTCATGAAAAAGAAGTATCTCGTTCTTCTCCTTTTTGCCCCGGCACTGGCACTTGCCCAGACCAAACCTGCCGCGGATTATATAAAGTATGTGAACCCGCTGATCGGCACGGCCAAAATGGGGCATACTTACCCGGGAGCCACAGTGCCTTTTGGCATGGTGCAGCTTAGCCCCGATACCGACACGATCCCCTACGCGGTGAATGGCAAGTATAACCCCGACGTGTACAAGTACTGCGCTGGCTACCAGTATAGCGATAAAACCATTGTGGGCTTTAGCCATACGCATTTCAGCGGCACCGGCCATTCCGATCTGGGCGATTTCCTGGTGATGCCGACTACCGGTAAACTGCAGCTGAACCCCGGCACGGCCGACAAACCGGCCAGTGGCTACCGTTCGGCTTTCTCGCATAAGAACGAATTGGCCGAACCCGCCTATTACAAGGTGAAGCTCGACGACCACGCCATCACCGCCGAAATGACGGCCACCACCCGCGTGGGCATGCACCAGTATACATTCCCCAAATCTGATTCGGCGCACATCATCCTGGATTTGATGCATGGCCTCTATAACTACGACGAAAAGAACGTGTGGACGTTTGTACGCGTGGAGAACGATACGCTTATTACGGGCTACCGGCAAACGAACGGCTGGGCCCGAACCCGTACGGTATACTTTGCCATGTCGTTCAGCAAGCCTTTTTACCAGTATGGCAACAAAGACTACGCAGAGGCACAACCCTACAAAGGCTTCTGGCGCAAGTTCGACCAGACCAAGAACTTCCCGGAGTTTGCCGGTAAAAAACTGCGCGCCTACTTCGATTTTAAAACCACGGAAGGAGAGAAGATCAAGATCAAGTTTGCTTTGTCGCCGGTGAGCACGGCCGGAGCCCTGGCCAACATGAAAGCCGAAATTCCGGGGTGGGATTTTGAGAAGGTAAAACAACAGAGCCAGGCCCTGTGGAACAAAGAGTTGCAGAAAGTGGCCGTGAAAGCCACGCGCAAAGACGACCTGGTGAACTTCTATACCGCCCTGTATCATACCTTCCTGGGGCCTACCACCTTTATGGACACCGATGGCAGCTACCGTGGCCTGGATCAGAACAATCACAAAGCGGAGGGCTTTACCAACTATACGACCTTCTCGCTCTGGGATACGTACCGCGCCCTTCACCCGCTCTTCAATATTGTGCAGCCCAAACGCAATGCCGATATGGTGCAGAGTATGCTGGCCCATTACAACCAGAGTGCCGAGCACATGCTGCCGGTATGGTCGCATTACGGGAATGAGAACTGGTGCATGATCGGCTACCACAGCGTGCCCGTGATAGCTGATGCGGTGCTGAAAGGCAACACCGGCTTTGATGCGGAAAAAGCACTGGAAGCCTGCGTGGCCACCGCCCGCACAGGTTACTACGACGGGCTGGATTACTACATGCAGCTGGGCTACGTGCCCGAAGACAAGAACAGCTCCTCGGTCTCTAAAACGCTGGAGTATGCTTACGACGATTGGTGCATTGCCCAGATGGCTAAAAAACTAAACAAGCCTGCTATTTATGACGAATTTATGAAGCGGGCGCAGAACTACAAAAATGTGTACGATGCAAAAAGCGGTTTTACAAGGCCCCGGCTGAGCGATGGCTCCTGGAAAAAGGAGTTTGACCCGCTCGATACGCACGGGCAGGGCTTTATTGAAGGAAATTCCTGGAACTACAGCCTGTATGTGCCGCACGACCCGATAGCCCTGATCGGGATGATGGGCGGCAAGGAACGCTTCGCCACGCACCTGGACTCGCTCTTTACCATGCACCTGCCCGATAAGTACTTTGCGCAAACCGAAGACATCTCGCGTGACGGCATTATTGGCAACTATGTGCACGGCAACGAACCCTCGCACCACGTAGCCTACCTGTATAACTGGGCCGATCAGCCCTGGAAAACGCAGGAGCGCGTGCGCATGATCCTTAAAGCCATGTATAAACCCACAGTGGATGGCCTGGGCGGCAACGACGATTGTGGCCAGATGAGTGCTTGGTATATTTTCAGCACGCTCGGGTTTTACCCGGTTGCGCCCGGTTCCACACAGTATGCCCTGGGCAGCCCGGCTGTAACGGAAGCCACCCTCCACCTGGAGAACGGCAAAACCTTTACCATCGGCACCCGGCACCAGAGCGACAAAAATGTGTATGTGCAGAAAATGGTTTTGAACGGGCAACCACTGAACCGTAACTACCTGACCCACGACGATATAATGAACGGCGGTACGATTACTTTTTACATGGGGGCAAAGCCAAATAAAAAGCAGCCGGCCGTCATGCCGTAACCCATCATGTAACAACAAAGTAAGAGGAGGGAAGCTATACTTTTTTCCTCTTTTTATTACCGGCCAGGCCGTAATCAGGCAGGAGCGCGGGACCAAAATTGGGCCTGCTTATGGCCGAATAAGAATTATTATGCATTTTTAAGCATCACTAGAGAGAACGCACAACCTAACTAAGGCTTTAACAGAAACTATGAGTACCCAACAAGACAAAGAGACGATCTTCCGGAAAACAGCGCAGCAGTTGCAAGAGCAGGGTTTTACCATTAATAAGCAGGACCCGACACGCCCCTGGGGTGGCTTTTTTGTGATCAACGAGGACCAGGCACAGCAGTTTGCCGATACGTATTTTGATGGCATGTCCATAGACCAGCTGAAGATATCGGGTAAGCTAAGCCCGAAGATCCTGATCGTGGCACCGGAAAAGCGCCTGTCGTGGCAATATCATCACCGCCGCGCTGAAATATGGAAAGTGGTGGAAGGCAAAGTAGGCGTAGTAACCAGCGACACCGATGAGGAAGGGGATGTGAAAGAGCTGATGCCCGGCGAGCTGATCACCCTTAAGCAAGGCGAGCGCCACCGGTTGGTCGGTTTAAAAGACTGGGGCGTGCTGGCCGAGATCTGGCAGCACACCGATGTGGAACTGCCTTCTGATGAAGATGATATTGTGCGCGTGCAGGACGATTTTGGCCGCTAAGCAGCGATATTTATCTTCTTTCTGCCTTTGCCTTTGCCAGAGGAGATCTTAGAAGATATTCTCTGGCAAAGGAGGCCGCCAAGGCAGAAAGTATTTTGCTTCCAATCAAGTTTTCAGTACCTTTTACAAATGACCCAGGAACTAACCAACCCTTTTGGGCGCGTATATCTTACCATTAAACAGGATAGCCGGAACAGGTGGATCTACGTGAACTGGATGGGCTATCTTACGGCAGAGAACATCAAGGAAGGAGCGGCAGCATATACCGAAACACTACAAAAGGCTGGTTATAGCTGTGTACTTAATGATACGCGCCTGATTATCGGTTCCTGGAACCACTCCCTGGACTGGGTATTGAACGAGTGGGCCCCAAATGCAGCCAAAGCCGGTTTAAAGCACTTTGCTATGATCACCAATCCCGACTCGCTGGGTGCATCCTCGGCAGAAAACTTTTATTCCAACATCACCGCCTTTCAGACCGAGATGTTCGATAACATTGAAGATGCCCGCCTGTGGCTGAGGCGGTACTCCCAGCAAGGGTAGCGGCTGGTTTATACTGCCGTTCTCACCCGCTGTGCCTGCTTATTTAACAGGTTGTAAGGCTTTTTTGATTGCTTTTTCTGCCAGCCCCTCCATTACTTTATATCCTGCTTTGTTCGGATGTACGCCATCTTCCGAGTAGGCAGCTTTCATGCCCTTCCGGTCGTCCACCATCGCTGAGAAATAGTCCAGGTATATCATGTGGTTGGCCTCGGCATACGCCTTGATCCATTTGTTCAGGGTAATGATCTTTTCGGCAGGTTGCAGGCCGGGTTTCCAGGGGTAATCGTATACCGGCAACACAGATGATAGGATCACTTTGATGCCGTTTGATTTGGCCAGTTCGGCCATCGAGGCCAGGTTATCTTCTATCATCTCGAGAGAGGAAGGCCCTGTATTGCCGGCGATATCGTTGGTGCCGGCAAGTATAACCACCGCTTTGGGCTGCAGCATGATCACGTCCGGGCGAAAGCGGATCAGCATCTGGGGCGTGGTCTGGCCACCAATGCCGCGGCCAATGTAGGGCTTACCGGCAAAGAACTCTGGAGAAAGCTTTACCCACCCTTCGGTGATGGAGTTGCCCATAAACACAACGCGGTTCTCTCCGGGAAGTGGCGCCTTCAGGTTCTGGTTATCCTCGCGGTAGCGGCCCAGGTTCGCCCAGTCGTCGCGCATCTTTGTCCAGGCCTCGTATTCTTTATTTTTCTGCTCTTCTGTTTTCTGGGCGGCAGGTTTTGTGGCGGTTTGCTGTGCCTGTGTCAGGTGCCCGGAAAGTAGCAGGGCTGTAAGCAGGCAAAGAGTTAGTTTTAAGTTGTGCATGAGATTAGCTTCTTAAGTATAGAAAAAAAGGTACGTGTTTTTACGGAAAAACGCCAGTTGTTTACCGCTTTATCTTCATTTCCATCTGGTAAAGGTCAAAACCCGGTGCCCAGAAATCTTTAGCGGTATTTGTTAAGGCAAACCCGGCTTTCTGGTAAAAGCCATACACCAGTTGCGTGGTCCTGACCACGATCGTGTCTATTTCGGGGTGGGTGCTGATCCGGGCTATTCTGAACTCAGTGAGTTTTCGGCCGATTCCTTTTCCCTGAAAATCGGGGTGAATGATGTCCCAGGAGAGACGGGCTACCTTATCGGCCTCAAAATAATTGATGCCGCCCGAACCGACCAGGGTGGCTGCCTCCGTTACTACAAAGTAGTCCTGCGCGTATTGCTCCAGGTAATCGCTGAGATCCTGCTCTTCGGCGGGGTGAAAATACTGCGGCGTGTTAAGCCGTAAAAGGGCCAGCAGCGCTTCTTTGTCATTGGGCGAATAGGGGCGAATCATAGGTTGAGGCTAGTGGGTAGCTAGTTCTTTATGCGGATGTAGGTTTCGATATTCTCCCTGTTCACGCCTGCCTCGTCTACCTTTTCGATGCCCCGTTGCACAAGCGTGTCGCCTTGCAGGGCTACCGTAAACGTAAAGTCATTTCCTTCCCATTCCCGGGCGCTGCAATACTCCAGCTTTTCGGTGTATACACTATCAGCTAAAGTATAACGGCCGCCGCCGGACACAAAAACGGCTGAATCCTTGCCCTTTGTCAGATCATGCTGCAGGAAGGCAAAATGCGTGTCGTTGATGATCTTGATAAAGGAGATGCCGTTGGTATAGTGTGTTACGGTGGTGTCGCCCTGCGCAATCAGCGTTCCGGAAACCAGCTGCCAGGTGCCGGTAAGCGGGTTTGAGCTTACTTCCGAATTGGTCTCTAGGGGCGCTGTCCCGCAGGAGGCAAGTATAATTCCTGCTATGGCAATGGCGATTTTTTCTTTCATGGGATTTGGATTAGAATAGTTGGAACAGTTTGATGCTACCTATAGATTAGGCTGACGTTTACACTTTGTCAGTAACCGAGCTTTATTTCAATATCAAAGTACTCCTTCAGGTTAACGTCGAATAGTTCTTCCTCAAATTCTGTTATCCTTTCGGTGTCACCGTCTGAAATCTTGATTTGGTTATTTGTAAGCGTTTTACGACCGGTTTTCGTAACGATAGAAACAACCTTTTTAGTTGTAAAATGAGACTCCTTGCTTGTTTGATGGAATTCACACATCCCCTCAAATTCCCGAAACTCCCTTTCTTTTATCTCAAATAGATATTGTGGTACCAGGAGCCCATTCTCAATGAGGTTTATTCTTAAATAACCATCCTGTGCTTTATCAAACCTGAATAATCCGAACGCATCGACCAGGTTAACGCCAAGCGTTATCTCTAAAGGCTTATAAGAGAACTTCCCAAAGCCTACATCCACCAGGTACTTCTTTGCGTCAATAGTAGCCACAATAGCTAAATGGTCATATTCTGCTCCGTAACTACCATCTTTGGTATAACCTCTGCCTGAAATCATTTGTACATCAAACCCGATGCACTTAAGAAGATGGTAAAACAAGCCATTTAATTCATAGCAAAACCCGCCTCTGCCGTTGAGAACTATCTTTTTGTAAATGGAATCTAATTCTAGCCTTATCTGATGTGCATAATGGATATCCAGATTCTCAAAAGGGATACTCAATAAATGCGCTGCCTGAAGGTCAAAAAGCACCTCCTTGCTTACAGTAACCTGATTTTTGTAATTTATTCTATCAAGATATAGCTGAATGTTCATCCTTTATGAGCTTTAAGAATTCATCCGCCTCGGCTTCATTTATGAGAGGCAGGTTATGCTCTTCCACACAATACATATCTGCCCGTAGTAAGGAGAGTTTGTTTAAGTGTATCATAGCTTACTTTATGATTCTTATTTTACCCAACCTATTTTATAGCCAGTACTATACGTTTATCAGCACAATAGCTATAATTAGGTATCCCCTGCTTGCTTCGCTGCAGCCTCCAACATGTTTTCGTTGGCCAATATAGTAAAATATTATATGCCTTTTATACTATATGCTGCCAGGTAGGGACTTACAGAATTTCCAATTCCACATCGCCGCCAACCGGGTAGCCCACGCAGGTCAGGGTGAGGCCTTTTTGCAGGTCTTTTTCCGTCAGCACCTCGTTGTACGAGAGCCATACCTGGCCTGTGATACAGCGTGCGGCGCAACTGCCGCATTTGCCCGCCTCGCAACTATACGGCACAGCAATACCGGCTTTCTTAGCGCTCTGCAGGATGGTTTGGGGGTGTTGTACCTGCAACGAATAGCTGTTATCGTGGAAGCGGAGTGTCACCGTATGCGGCTCCGTGTCGGGGGGCAGCACGCGGGGCGCAACCTTTGCGGTGCTGAAGCTTTCTTTGCGGATGTTATCAGCCGGCACATTTACTTGGCGCAGCGCATAAAAGCACATCCGCATGTAGGTGAGCGGGCCACACAAATAAAAAAGCACCTGCTCATAGGGCGCCAGGGTATATTGCTGCAAAAGGTCCTGCAACAGGTCTTTGTACAGGCGGGCGCGGGCCAGGTCAGGGGAGTTGCTGAGTAGGAACTCGATGCGCAATTGGGCCGGGAACCTGATAGCCAGTTGCTCCAGCTCCTCCCGGAAAATGATCTGCTGCGGCGTGCTGTTGCTGTAAATCAGCACGACATGGATAGCCGGATAAGTATAAAGCAGCGTTTTAAGCAGCGCGTAAATGGGTGTAATACCGCTGCCGGCTGCCAGCAGAAAGACCTGCCGGTAAGGCGTCATATCATCAGGCAAGGTAAACAGGCCGGTGGCGCCAATGGTTTGCAGGGTATCGCCCACCTGGGCGTTATCAACCAGGCGGCGGGAATAAAAGCCATTCTCCACCCGTTTTACGCCAATAGCCAGCGGCTCCTGCAGGGCCGGCGCCGAGATGATGGAGTAGGAGCGCCGCACTTCCTGCGTAAGCCCCGGGTGCACAAAGGTAAGGTACTGGCCCGGCTTGTAGGGGACCGCCTTTGCATCTTCCGCCCCAAATTCAAATGTTTTAAAACCGGGAATCTCCTCTTTAATAGCCGTAATGGTAAGGGGCAGGTAGGCGGGGGCAGGTTTGTCGGTCATAAAGTGCTGGTCTGTTTGGTTTCTGTGCCTGGCAAAGTAGGAACCCGAGCTGCGGATTCCGTTGGGTATAAAAGGTATACTTGCCTCAACAGAAAAAGGTCCTCCGGCACAGTGCCCAAGGACCTTTCTGATCAGTTTTATACTTGCTGGGAATTGATTCGGTTATTCGTCTTTGTCTTTGACCGAGAATTTAAAGATGGTGGTTTCATGGTAGGTGTCGCCTGGCTTGAGCGTGGTGGATGGAAAATCCGGCTGGTTCGGCGAGTCGGGGAAGTGCTGGGTTTCCAGCGCTACAGCGTAATGCTTGGTGTACTTCTCGCCGTTTTTACCGGTTAAGGTGCCGTCCAGGAAATTGCTGCTGTATACCTGTATGCCCGGTTGCGTGGTAGATACTTCCATAAAACGACCGCTTTCAGGATCGTATAGGGTGGCTGCCTGCTGCATCGAACCTGGCTTGCCATTCAGCACAAAGTTGTGATCATAGCCGCCCTCTACCTGGTTGATGCGCTGGCCGATGGCCTGCGGCGACGAAAAGTCCAGTGGCGTGCCTTTTACAGGCTGCAGCTCGCCGGTCGGGATCAGGTTTTTGTCCACGGCAGTAAATTTGTCGGCATTCACCTGCAGTACTTCGTTCAGAATGTCGTCCTGCTTGCCGGCCGACAAATTAAAGTAACTGTGGTTGGTCAGGTTCAGTACGGTAGGCTTATCGGTCTTGGCTTCGTAATCGATCTTGAGGGCGTTGTCGTCGGTTAACGTATACACCACCGTAGTCTGCAGGTTGCCGGGGTAGCCTTCCTCCATGTCCTTGCTGGTGTAGGTCAGTTTCAGCGCGTTTTGGTCGGCCATCGGCTCCACGTGCCAGATCACCTTGTCAAAGCCTTTCGTGCCGCCGTGGAGGCTGTTGGGACCATTGTTAGTGGCCAGTGAGTATTGCGTGCCTTCCAGCTGAAATTTACCGTTGGCAATGCGGTTGCCGTACCGCCCGATGATGGCACCGAAGTATGGCCCGCTTTTGGCGTAAGCCGGGCTCTGGTAACCCGAAATGCTGTCGAAGCCCAGTACCACGTCGCCCATGTTGCCGTCACGGTCCGGGGTGATAATGGAAGTAATGATGCCGCCAAAGTCGCTGATCTTTACCTGCATGCCATTCTTGTTGGTAAGGGTATAAAGGCTTACCTGCTGTCCGTCCTGGGTGGTGCCGAAAGGTTCTTTTTTAATCTCCATAGTATTTTTTTCTTCTGAGGAAGTAACCACCGTGGTGTTGTCCGTTTTATTTTCCTGGTTGCAGCCAACCAGGCTGCTCACGCTCAGGCTGCCAAACAAGGCAAGCAGCAGCAGCGAGTTACTTTTTTTCATATGAGCGGTTTTGTTTTGCATTTGATTTCTGTGAAAGTAAAGAACATACCTTATTTTTTCAACTCCAGCACCCACGTAGTTTTGGCAGGCAGCGTCAGCGACCGGATATCAGGCAGTGCCTGGCCGGTGGCAATGTCGGTTGCGCTGCTAAAACCCTGCATACGCTCGGCAAAGCGATCGGTTTTCAGGGTCTGGGCTTTCTCGCTGGTGTTCATTACTACCATTACGGTTTTAGCGGAGTTATAGCGGAAATAAGTATACACACCCTCTTCCGGCACATACTGCATCAGCTTGCCGGTTTGCAGCACGGAGTTGTTTTTACGGTAAGTGGCCAGTGTTTTCACGTAATCAAAGGCCTCGTTCTCCAGTGCCGTGCGGCCGCCGGCGGTAAACTTGTTCACCTTATCGGAGGGCCAGCCGCCCTTAAAATCTTCGCGCACTTTGCCGTCCGGGTTCGAGAAATTCTTCATCAGGATCTCGGTGCCATAGTAGAGCTGCGGAATGCCACGTGTGGTCAGCAGCCAGGCAATACCGGATTTATACTTGTTCAGGTCTTCGCCCACCACCGAATACCAGCGGCTCATGTCGTGGTTATCCAGGAACACCACGTTGCGGGTCGGGTCCTGGTACTGGTAATCCTGGGCCAGGGTAGTATAAAGCTTGATCACGCCGTCGTCCCAGTTGAATTTCTCGTTCATGGCGGCCTGTATGCCCCAGAGCGTCTGGAAATCGGTTACACCGGGCAGGTGGGTGTCCAGGCCGCGGTTCACGGTATTGCCTTGGGTAAAGTATACCTGGTTGGGCACCCCGCGCACCCAGGTTTCGCCAAATGAGTGATAACCGGGATACTCGTCCTGTAAGGCCTTGCCCCAGCTTGCCATATACTTCGGTTCATTATAGGAGTAAGTGTCGATGCGGAAACCGTCCACGCCGGCATACTCTATCCACCAGATGTTGCTCTGAGTAATGTAGTGCTGCACAAAAGGGTTGTCCTGGTTCATGTCGGGCATGTGCTTATCGAACCAGCCGTTCTGCATGCGTTCTTTATCGGCTTCGGAGGCATAAGGGTCAAACACAGGCTGGTCCCGGAAGTTGGACTTCGTGAACACTGGCCACTGGTGCACCCAATCTTTCATCGGCATGTCTTTTACAGTCCAATGCTGGCTGCCCACGTGGTTGGGTACGACGTCCTTTATGAGCTTCATGTGGCGCTTCTCCAGCTCGTCACCTAGCTGGCGGTAGAGCTCGTTGCTGCCAAAGCGTGGGTCAATCCGGTAATTCTCAGTGTTAGCATAGCCGTGGTAGGAGGCCTGGGGCTGGTCGTTTTCCAGCACCGGGTTCAGCCAAAGCGCCGTCACGCCCAGCTCCTGCAAATAATCCAGGTGGTTCAGGATGCCCTGCAGATCGCCGCCATGGCGGTAATACATCGAGTCGCGGGCTAGCGTTGTTTCCTGCATCCCCTTGAGCACATCATTTTTCGGATTGCCGTTGGCAAAGCGGTCGGGCATGATCAGGTAAATGAAATCGGCGCTTGTTACCGGCGCAATGCGGTTGGGGCGCTGCTCGCGCTGGCGCAGCTCATAGGTATAGGTGAGCGCCTTTGTGCCTTTCTGCTTGAACCGGATCGGGAAGGAACCGGCTTTAACTTCAGGGGAGAGGATGAGGTCGAGGAAGAGGTAGTTCGGGTTTTCTACTTTATGCACTTGCTTCAGCTGCACGCCGGGGTAGTTGAGGCTCACCTCGCGCCCGGCAATGTTGTCGCCGTGCACGATGAGCTGCAGTTCGGGGTTGTGCATGCCCGCCCACCAGAACATAGGCTCCACGCGCTCCAGCTTAGGCAGCTTTTGGGCATAGAGCTGTGTGGCTAAAATGAAGCAGGAGGTAAGAAAGAGGAGTTTCAGTTTCATAATTTTGTCGTTTAACAATGATCATCAGCAAGTATAAGATCCTTCTAAGTATAAAGGGCCTGATAAAAAGGCAGATTTTATCCTTCCTTCTTTAGCTGGCCCGAATCTCCGGATTCATTTCTTTTGAGGCCTCCCATGCGCTGCTATAAGGCATTGGACTTTCGATTTATACTTGATAGTTGCAGCATTGCTTTGCCAGCCCTAGTCCCAGTTGACGGCCCTTTGGCACAGTTGGGTTACAAACCCGACAGCATTAAAAGACACAAGTTAGAAAACTTGTGCCAGTAAGAGGAGCGCTTTTAACGGAATCAGAAAGTTTATACCTGCTTTCGAAATTAGTAAAGCTAAAAGCTCCTGCAGGTTTGGGGTACAGGAGCTTTGATAGAAAATTACAGACTGATGGTAAATTTGTCGTTGTCGTTCTTCAATACAATGCGCTTCACTGGGTAGCCTTCCACCGGGTTGGCTGTGCCCTGTGGGTCGAAGCGGGAGATCGGGGTGATAAAGGAGACGAAGTCATCGCTGAGCTTTTCGGATCTGCCGTTCACTTTTACTTTGGAAGCTTTGCCAAAGCCGTGCAGCACCACTTTTACGTTTTTGAAGTTGGAGCTATACTTGCCTTCTGCTTTCTCGAAGGTGATTGTGTCGTGGCCGGCATCGTAGCGGATGGAGCGCTTGTAGAAGTCGCCTTTCTCGTAGTCATACGAGGTGCCGTCATCCTCATAGTATACGAACGTATTGTTTACGCTGCCTTTGTAGATATTGACCGTCAGCGTGTCGGTGGGCTTCTCGGCGGTGGTCTGCACCAGCGATTGCATCGGAATGATGCTGCTTTCCTTTACGTAGACCGGTATTTTGTTTGTAGGCAGCGGGATGATTTTTTCCCGGTTGCCGTTTTCCACCTCGCCGGTATACAGGTTGTACCACTTGCCCTGCGGAAAGTATACGTTGCCATAGCTCACCGTGCTCACAAAGGGCGCCACTAAAAAGGCCTCGCCAAACTGGAACTGGTTCTGGAACTGCACATCGTAGATCTTGGCATCTTGGGTGTAGTTGATGGCCAGGGAGCGTACCACCGGCAAGCCGTTCTGCGTGGCTTCATAAAAGGTCGAATACAGGTAGGGCAGCAGTTTGTAGCGCAGGTTGATGAAGTTCCGTGCAATTTCGGTTACTTCCTCGCCATAGGCCCAGGGCTCCGACGATTTGGTATTCACACCGGTGTGGTTGCGGAAGTAGGGCGTAAAGGCGCCCAGCTGAATCCAGCGGGCATACAGGCCGATAGTGGGGTTGCCGGTAAAGCCACCGATGTCCATCCCCGTAAAAGGAACGCCGCTCAAACCCAGGCTGCTCAGCAGCCGGACGCCCGTCAGCATGTGGTCGTCTTCAGCGCGGTTGTCACCCGTCCATAGGGCGGCATAACGCTGCAAACCGGCATAGCCGGCCCGGGTAAGTATAAACGGGCGCTTGTGCATGGCAGCGCGGGTGCCTTCGTAGCTGGAGCGTGCCATTTGCAGCCCATATACGTTGTGGCCCTCTTTGCTGGTGGTCAGGTGCCCGTCGTAGTTAAACAGCACGTTGTTCGGCATTTTGTTGCCCCAGGTTGCAATTTCGTTCATGTCGTTCCAAAGGCCGTCCACGCCATCGTCGGCAAAGCGTTTTACCTGCCCCCGCCACCATGCACGGCCTTTCTCGCTGGTAAAGTCAGGGAAGTGCGTCCAGCCCGGCCATACTTGCCCGGTATAGTATTGCCCGTCCACATACTTGAGGAAGATGTCTGCTTTTTTGCCATTCTCATATGCCTCATAGCCTTCTTCCACCTTAATGCCCGGGTCCACAATTACGGTGGTCTTAAAGCCCATGTCCTCCAGCTTTTTGTTCATGGCGGCCGGATTGGGGAAGCGGTCCTTGTTCCAGGTAAAGAGCTTATAGGCATCCATATAGTGGATGTCGAGCGTGATGCCATCTGCCGGGATCTTCTTTTCGCGCAGCGTCTGGGCAATGCGCATCACCTCGGTTTCAGGGTAATAGGAGTAGCGGTTCTGCTGGTAGCCCAGGCTCCACAGCGGCGGTAGGTTCATGCGGCCCGTCAGGCTGGTGTAGGAAGTGATGATATCGGCTACCCGGGTGTGGTAGATAAAGTAGTAATCCATCTCGCCGCCCTGCGCCGCAATGGAGGAGAAACGGTTGTTGCTGGCGCCAAAGTTAAAATCGCTCTGGTAGGTATTATCCAGGAAAATGCCATAGTTAAGCCCGTGGTGAATGCCGATATAAAACGGAATGGTGGCGTAGATCGGGTCCTGGGTAGCCGCGTAACCGTAGGCGTCGGTGTTCCAGTTCGTATAGCCGATGCCTTTGCGGTCCAGCGGACCAGTTTTTTCGCCCAGCCCGATAAAGCGCTCACCTTCCTGCATGTGCTTGTAGGTGGTCACCTCCTCGCCGATCCAGGAGGTGGTCAGCCCCTGCTCATCCTGGCTGATCACCTTGCCCGCGCGGGTATAAAAGGCCACGGCAAACGGCGTTTTGCTAATGCGCGCCGTCAGGGAGTCTGTGGTAATCGTTACTTCGTTGCTGTTCTGGGTAATGGTGGCTTTGGTGGGCTGCGGCCCGGCGATCACGGCGTAAGAGAAGTCGGCGGGCAAGGGGTTTTTGTCCATGCGCACGCGCACCACGGTAGGGCTGTAAACGGAGAGCACGATGTGCTCATTACCGGCTGTGGTAAGCATTACCTGCTGCCCGTCCACGGTCACGGCTGTCACGTTACCGATCTGTCGTACCGGGCTGGCTTGTCCGAATGCCGGCACATAGAAGGCCGGAAAGGCAAGCAACAGGAGAATAGCTCTGTAGGAAATTTTTATACTATCCGTTTTACTTAAATTAATAGGTTCAGGTATTCATTTAAAAATAAACCCGGCAACTGTTAATTGCCGGGTTTATATACTATGTGGTCAGAAAAGGAAAAAATTACTTTTTAACAATGGTGTAGCTGGCTACACCCTCCTGATCTAGCTTGAAAGTGATTTCATAGGTGCCGGCTGACGCTACAGGTATATCGGCCCCGCCTGCATTCAGCGCATCATCACCTACATTATCATCGCCATAATTGACGTCCCATGCATCATTAAGCCTGAATTTTATTTTTCCGGCTTTCAGAATCAAAGTAGCTTTCCAGATACTTTCCCCGTTCACATACTGCATGTCTTGGTCGGAATCCCAACCACCGGCAGTAGCATCTCCAATAATACCCCAGGAATATCGGGCAAATGACCAGGTAAGGTTATTCAGGTCGGCCGTAATCTTATATACATCGTTGGCGGGCACTTCCAGGTCAGAACCCTTCTCCTTCAGGGAGGTCGGGGTACTGCCCATACCATAATCCATGTCCCAGTCTCTTTCAGGGGTGAATTTAAACTTCCGGTTATTGGTGCCTGCAAAGCTGATAATGCCTGTATAGATGCCATTGGCTTCTACTGAAACCAGTGCCGGTGCTTTGTCCGGTGCCCAGCCCTGGTAATCACCCGGCACATAAATAAAGGTAGGCTCTATAAACGTGGAGTAAGGTGTAACCGTAACAGCAGCCACATTGGAGTAAACAGGATCCACGAATTCAGACACGCTGGCCTTGATTCTTATTTTAATTTCCTGAGGCTCTTCTGGTGTGTACTTTAACTTTGTCATTAAGGTATTTAACTCCTCTACCGTATAGGTTTTGCTTAGCGTACTGCCCAGGTCAGCACTGTAAGGCTTTACAAAGTTGTCTCCGGCTGTATCGATCTGAAGCTGGTAGTTAACCGCTGCATCAAATCCATAGTCTGCCTCAGTCCAGGTAAGAGTTATTGCCTCGTTTTTTGCGGCTTCTTCCAGCAAAATAAGATTTGTTGAAGAAGCAGTAAGTGCCGGTGCAGCACCTACGTTTAATATCGCTCTGTCTTCGTCTTTTTCACAGGAAAAAAGCACAAGCGAGAGTGCGCTGAGTATGAATAGTTGTTTTATCCAGGTTTTCATAAAATCTCTTTAAAAAATGGTGAAGTATGGGAAAGGCTTTTGCCTTTCCCATTAATCGCTTCAGATTAATAACCCTGATTTTGTGTTAAGTTAGGGTTGGCCACCAGATCTACCGAAGGGATGGGATAAATGGAGCGGAAACTCTCAACTGCTGTGCCTTCCTTCGTACCGCCTTTCCATGGCCACAGGTATTCATTTCCTGTAAATTTTCCAAAGCGGATCAGGTCGGTTCTGCGCTGCGCTTCCCAGTTCAGTTCCCGCGCTCTCTCGTTCAGGATAAAGTCGAGTGTCAGCGCATTCGCCGCTATATCGCCGGATGGGCCATCGTAAGCTCTTTCACGCAGGTCGTTGATGTACGTTACGGCAGTAGCTATATCGCCGCCACTTCCGCCTCTCAAAACAGCTTCGGCATACATCAGATACACATCTGCTAAGCGAAACATTGGGAAGTCAGTGTCTGGGAAGGCTTTTGTTGGGCTTGAGCCTGGCTGGCCTGTTGAGCTGATGTTTTTGTATTTAGTGATGGGATAGCCTTCGGTAAAAGGACCGATCTCATCAATTTCAAGGTCCTGGCCATTGGTATAGAACAAAGCTCTTTCGTCTGTATCACCCGTAACATCCGGGAATAAATTAACAATAGCTTTTGTAGTGCGAAGGCCTGCCCAGCCGCCTTCTATGCCAAAATCAGCCGGCTTCATACTACCGCCTACGGGCGCGTGTGTCAGGAAAGTCATTCCGCCATAGGTCTGTGTTCTCAAACCATCGAATACGATCGGGAAGATGATCTCATTGGAGGTGTTATTGTCCGTCAGGAACAAGTGGCTGTATTCCGGCTCCAGGTTATAGCCTGCATTTATCACCTTGTTTGCGTATGTAACCACGTCTGTGTAACGCTTCTGGCCGGTATACACCTCAGCATTCAGATATAGCTTGGCCAGGAGGGTCCAGGCTGCAGCTTGGTCTGCGCGGCCATACTCGTTTTGTCTGGCTGCTACCAAGTCGTCTTGAATATCGAGCAACTCAGACTCAATATAGTTGAACAGGTCTGTTCTGTTTGTTGGCTTCGGGAAAAAAGCGCCGGGCGCATTTTCTTCTGTTACAAAAGGTATGTTGCCACCAAACATATCCAGGGCGTGCCAGTAGCTGAGCGCTCTTAGAAAACGAGCTTCCGCGCGATACTGCTTCGCTATTTCCAGGTTCGCGCCGCTAATGCCGCGCTCGGAAAGCTTGGCATCGGTGGTTTCGCGAATAAACTCGTTTGTAAGTGATATCTGGTAATAAATACGGCTAAACAGGGCTGTAACAAACTGGTTGTTCGAGGTCCAGCTCATGTTGTGCAGATCCGGGAGTCCGGCGTCGCCCCAGCCAATAACGGCTTCATCGGTTGGGAGCTCCTGTAATTGCCAGTACTGGCGCAGGTAGCTGGAGAAACCTTCGTCGCCGCCAGAGATATCAGCATTGCCGGCAGGGCCCTGCTGGCCTGTTACCGCATAGCCGGCATACAGCTTAGCAAGCACGTTCTTGTAGTTGCTGAAATCCTTGTACACCGTGGCCGAGGTTACCTCGTATGGCGGGGTCTGATCTAAATCGTCGGTACAGGAGGAGGCCATCGTTAGCGCAATTACTCCTGAAAATAGAATCCTTTTAAAATATATGGTTTTCATTTTTGCTCTTCTTTCAACTATTTAAAATCAACATTTAATCCCAGTGAGAAAACACGTGGCCGTGGGTAGAAGTTATTGTCGATACCGCTGGCTACTTCGGGGTCTAAGCCGGAGTAATTGGTAATCACAAAGATGTTCTGGCCACTGGCGGTTAAACGGAGGTTTATTTTATCATTCAGGACGCTGCCGAAGTTGTAGCCGAGATTAATGTTGTCCAGGCGCAGGAATGACGCATTCTCAACATAGTAATCGGAAAACAGACGCTCAGGTTTCTCGCTTACAAAGTTGGTTTCCAGTACGTTTGTCGGCAATGTCAGCAGGTAACCGGTCCAGTCTACATTGTTATAATAGGCATTTGCCGCATTTACGTTGTTGTAAACATAGTTGCCGATGGAGCCGCGGAATACGAATCCAAAGTTCCACCTGTCATAGGTTAACTGCGAGCTAAAGCCAAGGTATACTTTCGGATCCGCGCTTTTATAACGGTAAAAATCCTGATCGTTTATGATGCCGTCACCGTTAAGGTCGCTATACAGGCGCTCGATAGGATTTCCGCTTTGGTCATAAACCTGCTTATACACATAGAAGGAGTTTCTGGGGTAGTCCACAGTATATATCTGAATATTGTTACCTACGCCGCCGCCAATGCCGCCTGTTGGGATGCCAATAGAAGTGGTATCACCTGTTTTGCTCAGGTTTGTGATCTTGTTCTGGTTATAGGTACCATTTACGCTCAGATCCCACTGCACTTTATCAGTGCTGATGGCACTGTAATTAAGCACGGCTTCCACACCTCTGTTTTCCATGTTGCCCACATTTGTGTAAAGCCTGTTGGTGAGGTTAGAACCGGCAGGTACCTGGATGATAGCCAGCAAGTCTTTGGTCTTTTTGAAATAGTATTCAACACTACCCGAGATCTTGTTATTCAGGAAACCAAAGTCCAGGCCGGCATTATACGTAGCGGTCTCTTCCCACTTGATGTTCTTGTCGTAACCGGCTGGGCGAAGCGTATAATAATACTGGTTTCCAAACTGGTAGCTGGCTTCGTTGTTGCTGTACGCGTAGCGGGGCAGGTACGGGTAATAGGAGCCAATGTCCTGCTGACCTGTTAGGCCATAGCCAACTCTTAACTTCAGATCGGAAAGCGAAGCGATGTTTCTCATAAAGGGTTCTTCCGAGATGCGCCATGCAAGTGCCAGTGCCGGGAAAGTGCCCCAGCGGTTATCCGGGCTAAATCTGGAAGATCCATCTCTGCGCACGGTTGCCGTAAGCAGGTAACGTTCATTGAAGTTGTAATTTATTCTTCCGAAGAACGAGAGAAGCACGTTGGTGAACTCATCAGGTCTAGGCGCCTGTGTTATGGTATCGCCGGCAAGGTTTAAAGTGGCAAAGGGAGGCACCTGCGTGTTGAACTTCTGGTAAGAGTAGCCGGCCGTTGCATCTATGTGGCTTTTAATGCCTGATAAATCCTTTACATAATTGAGGTAGAAATCCAGCAATTGGTTACTCTTCTTTTGCTCATACTGGTGGAAGCTGCCGCCTTGTGTGTAAACAGAGGCTAACGTGGTAGGAAGCGTGGTGGAACCTTCGCCCTTCGATATATCATAGCCTAAGTTCAGGTTAGCGTGCAGGTCTGGTAAAAAGTGCAGCTTGTAGTCAAACTGAATGTTACCAATGCTTCGCTTTACGTCGCTGTGGTCGTCACGTTGCTTCAGCATGCTCAGTGGGTTTCGCGGGGCAAGCGTATTGATGTTGCCGTCTGCACCTACCCACTCAAAATAGCCGCCAAAAGCATTGTCGGAATAAACCGGCTGCGTGGGGTCAAAGGTTACAGCTGAACCAATGGCTCCTTCATCGGCAAACTGATGCTTGGAAAGCATGCCTTTTACATTCAGATTAACCTTCAGGTGATCATCCAGCAGGCTCGGATTTAAGCTCAGCGTTCCTGTGCTTCGTTTCATGTTGGAGGTAAGCAGCACCCCGTTCTGATCGAGGTAGCCTACCGATACACGATACGGGACGGATTTAATAGAGCCACTTACACTCAGGTTGTTGTCGGTGCTGTAGGCTTTGCGGTAAATTAGATCCTGCCAGTCGGTATTGGCATTGCCTAAGAGCAGTTTGTTTTCAGGCGAAGCGTATTGATTCACCACATTACGAAACTCGTCACCGGTTAGTACATCAACTTTGTTGGGTACCTGAGACATAGAAGCAAGCGTGCTGAAGTTAACCCTTAGCTTATCTCCGGCTTTGCCTTTTTTTGTAGTAATGATAATCACACCGTTAGAGGCTCTTGAGCCATAAATAGCAGTGGCTGAGGCATCTTTTAGGATGTTAAATGACTCTATATCATTCGGGTTGATAAGCGACAAGGGGTTGGATGAACCTGAAATAGCGTTATTATCTACAGGAACACCATCTATCACCACCAGTGGGTCGTTACTGGCATTCAGGGATGAGCCGCCGCGAATTCTGATCTGGCTGCCTGCACCTGGCGCACCACTGTTTGACGTAATCTGCACGCCTGCAACTTTACCGGCCACCAACTGCTCTGGTGTAACGATGTTTCCCTTTTGAAACTCTTCCTCTGAAACTGAAGTCACAGAGCCTGTAAGGTCGCTTTTCTTTTGCGTGCCGTAACCCACTACAACTACTTCCTGCAGGGCCTTGGTGTCCTGACCAAGCGCCACATTCAGGCTAGTCTGATTTCCAACGGCTACTTCCTTGGTCGAATAGCCGATGTAGGAGAAAACGAGGGTTGCGCCTGTGGCCGGTACGGCAAGTGTATAGGTACCGTTCACGTCGGTGGCCGTTCCGCGGGTCGAACCTTTCAGTACCACCGTTACGCCGGGTAACGCAGCGCCGTTCTCGTCCGTCACTTTCCCCTGCACAGTTACATCGGTTTGCTGGCTTCCTGCAAAGGGCTGGTGGTATGCTGCCGGCTTGAAATTGCTGGCAAGCATGTTGGTAGAAGGGGTGTAAGATTGGGCATTGCCTGTCATATAAAGGCAGCACAAGCTTACTGTTAAGCTAAAAGAACTTAGCCCCTTGGTGTACTTTTTTTGCATATGAAATTGGTTTGTGGGTTAATGTGGTTGCGTTTAAACATGAATCCTCCGATTTAAGAAGCTCGGGGCACTGAGATAGTACTAGGGTAACATATGGTTTTATTTGAATGTTTTCGGAGTGAGCGGTGCAGTCAGCCCTTTCCCGGAAAAGCCAGTCGCGCAGGATGGCTGCAGTGCTGTTTTGGTGCTGCTTTCCTTTCATGCGCAGCGCTGCCACTTGTAAGTCGTTAAAAATAAAAGGAGCTCCTGCCGTAGCTTGCGCATCCCGCTTCAGGAAAAGAGATGAGGCACCTACAGTGGCTGCCTTTACCCTGTGTTGCTCAGTATACGTAGTTACGAGTGGCCGGATAAAAGATTTCGTACAGCTTTTGTTAATATGCTTTCGGAGCAATGCCTCTTCTTCTGTCCCGTCACTTCCGTGAGTGATCGCTTCCGCAGGGTAGGCAAGTGCTGGCAGGAGGCGCTTTTCGGCCGGCTGCGGTACCGATCCGGCACCTGCTAAAGTCTCCAGCAGATCGGTATTTATCAGAGGCGCGGCCAAGATGGTCAAGGGATTCAAGGTTAAACTTCGATGAAGCTTTTTTCAGGGGTTTACCATACAAAAATACCGCATAATCAATCCCTAACAATGAATACATAAATAGTATAGAAAATAATACGCCCTACTGGTGAGTAACCGCTTACCTACTAATAATTTAGCCTTCGGGGAAGCCTGAATAAATATAACTGAGATATAGGCCAAAAGGGCCCGCTCAACAGCCCGAAGTGCCTTTTTTGGTAGTATGTAAGTGGAAAAAAGTGCTTTCTAAATAAGTAATCAGCAGTGGACGGGCAAGCCGGAATAGCCAGTCTTTAGCAGGCTGCTGTTAAAGGGCAAGCGCTGCAGAAAGGATAGCGGGAAGGTATAATAGCGGTCGGACAGGAAGGTGGCCGCTGGTTAGTTCATCGGCTTCAGGAAGTATAGCACGCCCTAAATAACGGCTGCCCTGCAGGCGGATGCGGGAAGCCTAGAAGGCTTTTATTTCCATGATCTTTTTTTCAAACTCCTCGTTTGGTAGCAAGGACCTGTTTTTGACCCTGGTCTTATACGTATAGATCGTATTTACCGAGTATTCCAGGATCTGGGCGATCTGCTCGTGATCGTGGATGCCCATCCGGATGAGTGCAAAGATCCGCAGCTCGATCGTCAGCGACTCATGATCGGCCGGCACGATCTTGTCTTCCTCATTAAAATAAGCATTAAAGGCCGGGACAAAGTTTGGGAACAGCTTGAGAAAAACCTTGTCAAAGCTTTGGTAAAGCAATCCTCTTTCTTTCTTCAGGTTTACCGACTTGAGCACTTGCTGGATCTCGTCATACTTTCGGGCCGTTAACTTCTTGTCGATCGAGAGCTTGAACTTCTCCAATTTGCTGATATAATCGGCGTAGCTGTTAAAGGAGTAGCCCAGGTATTCTTCCTTGATCTTGTTTGCTTCCACCAGGTTAGCATTCATGTGCTGCAGGTCTTCGTTGGCTTCCGAAATTTTCTTTTCTGCCTGTTTGAGCCGGCGCACCTGCCTGAAAATGATGACAGCAAAAAGGATCACCAGTCCCGATAGCACCGTAACCGCCAGGGCATAAAAGAATAGGCGCTGTCGCTGGCTCTCCACCGTCGTTAGCCGTTCGCCCTCAATGATGGGCAGGATAGCGGCTACCTGGATCTTGCGTTGCCTGGCGCCATAGAAAGTGGCGTCTTCCAGCGCTTGTTTTATATAAGTATAGGCCCTGTTCTCATCGCCCTTCTCGTAAAGCAGTTCTGCCAGGTTCATGAGAGCCACTGCCTCGCTGGTGCTGGATTTTATGTCGGCAATGGCAGCCCTGGCCATCCAGTAAATGGCCTTTTCCGTATCGCCGGTTTCTTTGTAAACAGTGCCGAGCGAGGCGGCGGCTATGGCATACTGGTGTAAGCTGGGGTGGTGGGCCTGCAGGATCTGCCGGAAATCATCGGCTGCTTTCTCATACTTTCCAGACTTGAGGTTGCGCAGCCCGCTCAGCGAGTGATAAGTCAGGGTGTTGGGGCTGGTCAGGGCCATGGCCGAATCCAGGTAGCGGTTACCGCTGGCTATATAACGGCGGGCATAATAGTTGTCCATGTTATAGTTGGCCAGATCGTAGTAGGCGCGTGCCTTCAGGGCATAGTAGGCTACCCGGATGCTGTCGGGCTGGTTGGTCAAACTAACCGTTCGCAGCGAGTCCAGGGTTTCTTTAAACATGCCGGACGAGAGCAGAATAAAGCTTACCTGAATTTTAGCGTAGGTGCTCCGGTTGGTGTCGTTGAGTTTAGCGGCCGTGCGCTGCAGTTTTTGCGCATAGGTAAATGCCGAATCATACTTAAAAGACCTGTACTCGGTATATAACGTATCAATGAGCCCGAACTGCTCCTGCAGGGATAACGCCTCGTTTCCGAGCTGTTGCTTTAAGCGGGCTATCCGGTCTTCTTTGGTGCTGTTATAAACCTCCTTTTGCGCGATGGTATAACTGAGCTGGGTGAGCAGACTGTCTTTATCAGCCCTGGCAAAAGCACCGCCGGCGCAAAAAAGGAGCAGCAGCAAAAAAGAAAGTACTTTCATAAACCAGGATAATAGGAGCAGCAAGTTACCAAGGGCTTTGTTACCATAAAAATGATTTTTGACAGCTGCCCCTAAACACCCGTGGCAGGGCCTTTTCTAAAAAGCTCTGCCACGGGTATATGCTGCTTGCGCAGGGAGGGATTTATACTTGCTACCAGTAAACGGTATAAAGGGCCGAGATAATACCGATAATAATGAGCGAGCCGATCACAAACGAAAGGGTAGGCTTGAACATGGACGAATCGATATCAAGTCCTTTGGGGTTATACTTGCTTTTCGGATCGAGCAGGGTCAGAATAACCATCAGCACAATCAGTACCACGAACACAATGCCCATCCGGTCGAGGAACGGAATTTCAGGAAACTGGAACTTCAGGAACGTGGAGAGCGGAATCGTCAGCAGCGAAGCAACGATAGCGGCCAGCGAAGTAGTACGCTTCCAGAAGAAACCCAGCAGGAAGATGGCCAGTACGCCCGGTGAGATAAAGCCCGTATACTCCTGGATGTACTGGAAGCCCTGGTCGAGGTTGCGCAGCGCAGGCGCCACCAGAATGCCAATAATCAAGGCAATCACGATCACGATCTTACCTGTATTTACCAGATTCTTTTCGGTAGCTCTCGGGTTAAGGAATTTCTTATAGATATCCAGCACAAAGATCGTCGAGATACTGTTGGCCTTGCCTGCCAAAGAAGCAACAATGGCTGCTGTCAGGGCTGCAAAAGATAATCCTTTCAGGCCGGTTGGCAACAGATCGAGCAGGGCAGGGTAAGCATGGTCCGGTTTTACGTGGCTGGCAGCATCTACCATTTCCTGCTGAAACATGCCTTCTTTAAACAACACATAGGCCGCTATACCAGGCAGTACTACAATTACCGGCATAAGCAGTTTCAGGAATGCGGCAAACAACAGGCCGCTCCGGGCTGTGGGCAGGTTGGCACCCAGCGCACGCTGCACGATGTACTGGTTAGCACCCCAGTAGCTCAGGTTCACGATCCACATACCACCGATCAGAACCGATAAGCCGGGTAGGTCCATATAGGCGTCGCGTACGCCTCCCTGGCCGTCCGGCATCATCAACTGCCCTTCGTTCAGGATCATGTGGAAGTGGGAGGCAGCTTCCTGGTGTAACACATTAAAGCCATATAAAACACCGCTGCCGCCAAACTGCGTAGCTACCAGGTCCAGCGCCAGGTAGGTGGTAGCAAGGCCGCCCAGGGTTAGCACCAATACCTGGAACACGTCGGTATAACCGATCACTTTCATGCCGCCCAGGGTAATGAACAAGGCAAAGATAGCCAGGCCGTAGAGGCAGTAAGTAAAGTCGATGCCTGACACGGTTTCCACCGCCAGCGCTCCTAAGTATAGGATCGAGGTGAGGTTCACGAAAACGTATACCAGCAGCCAGAACACCGCTAGAATGGTACTTACCGTATCGTTATACCGCTGCGAAAGGAACTGCGGCATGGTGTAGATCTTGTTCCGGAGGTAGATCGGGATAAAGAACACCGCTACCACCAGCAGCGTTACGGCTGCCATCCACTCGTAGGTGGAGATGGCCAGGCCCATGGCAAAACCAGAACCGGACATACCGATAAACTGTTCTGCCGATATGTTGGAGGCAATGAGAGAGGCACCGATGGCCCACCAGGTAAGCGACCCTTCGGCTAGGAAGTAGTCTTTGGAGTCGAATTCCTGCCGCCGGTGGCGGCGGTAAATGTAGATGCCGTAACCGGATACTATCACAAAGTATACCAGGAATACAATGTAGTCAAGTGCGCTCATGTAAAGGAGAAACTGTAGATGTTTTAGTATAAGTGGGTCTAAATATAGGAAAGTTTACATTCAAAACAAGCTGCGTAACTTTTCGGCGCTGGTCTCGGCAGTAATATCGCGCTGGGGCTCTCCCAGCATCTCGTAGCCTACCATAAATTTTTTAACGGTGGCCGAACGCAGCAGCGGCGGGTAAAAATGCATGTGGAAATGCCATTCCGGGTGCTCCTGTCCGTCGGTGGGCTGCTGGTGAATGCCCGAAGAATAAGGAAAGGAGATGTTGAAGAGTTTGTCGTAGGCAGTGGTCAGCTGCTTGATGGCATCGGCAAAGGCGTCTTTCTCCGCATCCGTTAGCTGGCCGATGTGCTGCAGGTGCCGCTTGCTGATGATCATCGTTTCAAATGGCCATACGGCCCAGAAAGGCACCAGCGTTACAAAATGCTCGTTCTGGTAAATGATGCGGGAGGTGTCGGCAAGTTCCTGGTCCAGGTAATCCTGCAGCAGGCTGCGCTGGTGCTGGCTGTAATAGGCTGCCTGTTGCATCGTTTCCTTGGCCGGCTCTGCCGGAATGGTGCTCTGCGCCCAGATCTGCCCATGCGGGTGCGGGTTGCTGCAGCCCATCATGGCGCCTTTGTTCTCAAATATTTGCACATGGTTGATAAAGTCGAGCTTGCCGAGTTCCTCATACTCCTGCTGCCATACATCTACCACGTGCCGGATCGCTGCCACGTCCATCTGGGGCAGGGTCAGGTCGTGGCGCGGCGAAAAGCAGATCACCTTGCAAATACCCCGTTCGCTTTCAGCTACCAGCAGCCCACCTTTGTTGAACCCACCCGGAGGCGTGGTGGCCTGCAGCGCGCCAAAATCATTGTCAAACACATAAGTGGATGTATAAGCCGGGTTGTGCTCTCCGTTTGCCCGCACGTTGGTAGGGCAGAGGTAGCAGCCAGGGTCGTAAGCCGGCCGCATTTCAGGGCTCAGTTCTTCCTGCTGGCCCTGCCAGGGGCGCTTGGCCCGGTGGGGCGATACGAGCACCCACTCGCCGTTCAGGGGGTTATATCTTCGGTGCGGATGGTCTGCTGCATTAAACGTTGCCATGGCAAGGGGTTTTAATTGTTGATTGTTAAATGGTTAAATTGTTAATTATTTGTGGTTGACGGTTAAATGGTTATAATCAAATGATAACAACAATTTAACCTCCAGCCATTTAGCAATCAACAATCAACCAGGCTGCTGCCATCCACAATGCTGGCAATGTAGAGCTGCAGCGTTACGCCAAACTGTTTCTGGTAGGCGTCGGCCATCTGTTTTGTAAAGGCGTCCACGGCGGCTGTCTCCACCAGGTTGATGGTGCAACCGCCAAAGCCGCCGCCCATCATGCGGGCGCCTGCTACCGTTTTTAGCGGCCGTGTCTGGTCTACCAGGAAATCCAGCTCGGGGCAACTCACTTCATAGTCGTGCTGCAGGCCCTCGTGCGAGACGTACATCTGTTGCCCGAACGCTTGCATATCGCCTTCCTCCAGGTGCTGGCAGGCTACCAGGACGCGGTTGTTCTCCTGCACCACATACGTACAGCGCCGGTATACCACCGGGTCAAATTCTGCCTGGTGCTGCTCCAGCATCGGCAGGGTAACATCGCGCAGGCTGGTAATTTCGGGGTAGTGCTTGCGCAGCAGGGCAACGCCGGCTTCGCATTCCTTCCGGCGGGTGTTGTATTCGGTGGCTGCCAACGAGTGCTTGATGCGGGTATCGCAAAGGACGATGCGGTAATCCTGCATGTCTATGTCCATGTATTCATAGTCCAGGGAGCGGCAGTCCAGCTTGATAGCGTGGTTCTTTTTTCCGAACATGCTGGCAAACTGGTCCATGATGCCGCTCATTACGCCGGCATACTCGTGCTCGGCCAGCTGAGCCATTTTTACCAGTGATAGTTTTTCCAGGCCAAAATCAAAGAGGTGGTTGAGGCCAAAGGCCAGCCCGCACTCAACAGCGGCAGAAGACGATAGTCCGGCCCCGATGGGCACATTGCCACCAAACACCACATCGAAGCCCGGCACCTTATACTTGCCTTTCTGGAACTGGGCAATAACGCCCAGCAGGTAATTGTGCCAGCTTGTCTTAGAGCGCTGAATGTGGTTTACGTCAAACGTAGCGCTTTCCTGCAGGTCGAACGCGTACATACGTACCTGATTGGTGTTGTTTGGGGCGATAGCAAAGAAGATCTCCTTGTTAATGGCCGCCGGTAACACAAAGCCGTCATTATAATCCGTGTGTTCCCCGATCAGGTTTACCCGGCCCGGCGAGCGCACCAGCAGAGGCTCCTGCTGGTAGAGCTCCCTGAACTTTGCTTGTATATCGTCTATCATCAGATGTAATTTTAAATAGGTTAGTTTACGCGTAGCAGCGCTCCCTGCAGCAGTTCAGCTACGCGCATTAACAGGAAGCAATATAAAAACGAAATGCTACAATGCGGCATGCTGCACCACAATTCTTCTTTTGTACACTATAGTGGCAGTGGCTCGCTGTATCCAAAATAACGGCCTTTACCAGTGTTAGGGCTTGGCGGCCGTTGCTTCTTTTGGGCCGACAGGAATCGTGGCCGTGCCGCTTTGCAGACCCTCGGCGCTGGCCGTTACTTTTACGGACCCTGGCGTATTACCGATCTTTACAAGTATGGCCGCAATGCCCGCTTCCGCAGCTACTGTGTTCGAGTATACGATCGTGGCATCGCCTTCTACCCGAAACGTTACTGGCGTAACGGCGTCGGGAACCGTAGTGCCGCTGGCATCCTGCAGGCGGGCGTATACGAAGAGCACATCATTCTGACCGGCAGCGGCCGCTTTGCCGCTTTCATCAACGTTCAGGGTCAGCTTGGCTGCTTTTCCGGGTGTACGCTGCGTGGCCTCAACCGATGGTTTGCCATTTGTATAGCCAATGGCGGTAAGCGTTCCGGGCATGTATTCCGCAACTTCGAACGTAAAGGGCGGGTGGTTCAGGTGCGAGGAGAATTTGTTCTGATCCGGTTTCTGCCGGGCAATGACCTTCCCGTTCAGTTGCAGTTCCACTTCGTCCGCATTACTGTATACTTTCACGGTCTTTAGAGCAGGATCATTCCAGTAGTTGGCAATAAAGAGCATGGGTTTACCAAACAAACTACTGGTTTTCGAGTCGGCCTGGCTCTGGTAAAAGTAGTAAGCAAACTTGGGCAGGCGCACAATGTCCATAATGCCCGATGATTCAATGTCCGGGGCATAGCCGCGCTTATAATCATACATGAGCCAGTTGGCATCCCCGAAAGCAGGGCCCTGCAAGTTGCTGTTGTGCGCTTCCTGGTAGTTGAGGGCCTGTTGCAGCAGGCGTTTCTGTCCGCCACCCCGCAGTTGCCGCGAGGTACGCGCCTCCTCAGCCAGGTCGGCATATTCTTTCTGGTTGAAGCCGGCATTCTGCGCATAGTACTCCCAGTCGCCATATTCGGCTATCAGCAGCGGCTTTTGCCTGCCATACTTGTTCCAGTAATCGGGGGCTTTGGCATGCTGGCGGGCCGGGTTAAACACATCATAGGCATAATCCATCCAGCCAGTGGAGTATATGTTTTCGAACGGCAACTCCTCGTGCACGGCTTTGTCAGAGGCTTCCATGTAAGCTTTAGACATGTCGGATTCGTTCAGCGACGCTTCCCAAAGGATGATGGAAGTGTGGTTGCGGTCGCGGCGCACCATGTCGCGCACGTCCTGCAGGCTGTTTTTCTGAAATGCCTCGTTTCCAAAGAACTGCCAGCCCGGAATGGCATCCATCACCAGCAGCCCCAGTTCATCGCAGGCAGCCAGAAAAGCAGGCGACTGCGGGTAATGAGAGGAGCGCACAAAATTAAAACCGGCCTCCTTTATTTTATAAGCATCGCGGTACTGGGCGTTATCCGAGAGGGCGTACCCGATATAAGGATATTCCTGGTGGCGGTTGGTGCCGCGTAAAAACAGCTTTTCGCCATTTAGGTAAAAGCCGTCGGCGGCGATCTGAAAGCTGCGGACACCGGTTTGCAGCGCCAGCTGATCAATTGCTTTCCCCTTCTGCACCAGTTCCACCGTGAGATCATACAAATAAGGCTGGTCCGGCGACCACATTGTAGGGTTAGGGATAGTGAGCTGCTGTTTGATCGTGCCAAAAGAGCCGGCTGCCACCGTAGTTGCTGGCGAAAGCGCTTCGGCTAGTACCTGGCCCTGCTTGTCTCTGAGTACGATTCGGATTTGAGCCTCTCTTGCTCCGGGATGATCGTTCTTTACCTCCGTTTGCACCTGCAACGTGGCTTGCTGCGGACTCACGGCCTCATAATGCAGCCGCACGCCGCCTCCGGCCACGCGGTTGGCTGCCACCGGATCAGAGATGTAGAGCTTGTCTTTGGTGATGAGATAAGCGTTGCGGTACAGCCCGTTGTAGTAATTGAAATCCAGGTCGGCCAGGGGCTTGCCCGGCGGCACTTCGGGGTTATCTTCGTTGTTGAGCTTTACAAGTATAACGTTCTCCTGGCCATACTTCACCTTGTCCGAAAGATCGATGGTGAAGGGCAGGTAGCCACCCAGGTGGCGGAACACGTGCTGCCCGTTCAGGTATACATCAGCTACCTGCATGGCTGCCTCAAACTTTAGGGCCACATACTTGCCCTGGTCGGCGGCAGGCACCATGAATGTTTTGCGGTAAAAAGCGGTGCCCTGCCATTGCTGCTCTTTTTTCTCGATGGCCTCGAGCCGGGCCGTGTGTGGCAGCGATACCTGTTCCCATTGTACCTGCCGGGCACTTAAGGTGAGCTTTGGGATGGCACCCGTGGTATCAATGTCTTTGATAAACTGCCAGCCATCGTTGAAATTGCTGACGATTGCCGTTTTCTCAGTAGCCATACCTGGTGATGCTTTTTCTGAAATTGCGCAGCCGGAAAGAAGACCACCGGCCAGCAGCAGTGCTGCAAAAGATTTATAGAGGGGTGTTTGTAGATGCATTCTGTTAGGTTTGTGCGTTGCGTTGTTGAATAAGAAATCAGTTTGCGCTTATGGGCCACTGGTCGCGATCTGTCAAATCGTTCCTGAAGCTTTGTCTGAATCAGGATTTACAGGATGGAAGGATTAGCAGGATGTTATACTTGTAATTACCTGCGCTGCAAGCTCGCACCAGCGCAGGGTAGTAAATGGAATGGCTTTCCCATACTATTTCGCCAGCCACACCGACTCTACTTCCATACTATAAGGCTTGCCATAGGCCGCTTTGTCTACGTCATCGCCTACGGTGATCTCCAGCTTTTCGATCTGTTTAAGATCAAAGGGCTTTACGCTGCCCGGTTTAAACCGGAATGGCTGAAAACCCGGATAGGGGCGGGGCATCAGGATAAACGAGGTCGGCTGCAAGCTGCTCAGCGGAATGGCAACCTCCTGCAGGTCGGGTGTGAGCGTGATATAGGCGGCATAGGCAGCGGCATCGCGGGTGATGAGCGTTATCTTTACTTTGACCGGCGCATCGCTGCGGCCCCGCACCACCAGCTTTTCAAAGGTTGGTAACTCAACTTTGCGGCCGGCTATCTTATAGCCAAAGTAGGTCTGGAAGCCAAAAACATGTTCGTCCGTGAGTTCTTTTACAGCCAGCCGTAGACGCAACTGCTCTGGTTGGGCAGAAGAGGTCAGTTGCCGCTCTTCTGCGCGCCACAAATTCGGGTATACAGACACGTTACGGTCGGTGGTGGCATTAAAAAGCGGCAGCACAGCCTGCGGCGACGCCACATACGTTTGCCAACTTTCTGTTTGGTAGTTGTCCCAGGCAAAAGGATCGCCTTTAACGTTGCCAGGGAAAGTATAAAAGGCGCTATCGCCCTGCTGTACCAGAATGCGGTAGTTTACCAGGCCGGGCGTTGCGATCTCGGCAGGCACTTCCGCTTCAAAGGTATAAGCAGCCGTTTGCACCATCGGTATCGCTTTCCAGGCGGCGCTGGTGTTGGTCAGCAGCACGGAGACTTTGGCATCGGCAGCAGTGCCCACCACCTGCGCGGCGATAGTAAAAGGCTTTCCGGCAGTGACGCCGGCAAACGGGTTATGCGCTACAAACGGTGCCGTGTCGCGCGGCTGGGGCGCTTCAAATTCCCGCAGGCCCAGTGTGCCCAGCTGTTGCGGTGTGCCTTTTGTGCTTTTTCCTTTTGCCGCGAGCAGGTAGGTGCCCGGTTTGATGGTAAAGCGGCCATCCTTAGCGCTGGAAGTATAGCTGTTGCCTTCGTTTATACCTTTTATGCCGAAGTCATGGCCCAGGTCGGGCAACTGCAGCTGCATTTGCTGCGCCTGCCACTGAATGCGGGTCACTTCTTTTCGCGGGGATGCTTTCGCAAACGGATCGCGGATGTGGATGGCGTCCGGCATCACTTCCAGGCGCCAGAGGCCTTTGCCCACTTTGTCGATAAAATAGGCGCCGGTGCCCTGGTACTGCACTACGGCCGAGCTGCCCACACCTGCCACATGCACCAGTTTTTTAGCGCTGGCCGGTTTAGTGCGGGTCGTGTTAGAGTAATAAAATTCTTCCGGCGTGTTCATCTCGCTCAGCTGCTCTTTGTAGCTCACCCGAAACACATCAAAAACAGTATCCTGCGGGAAGGTGCCATACGTTTTGAGGCGCGGCAGTTTATGAAAGGCTTTGGAAGCGATGAGCAGGCTGATGGCTTTGCGAGGTGTATAGGCCAGGTTCAGGTAATGGGTCTGGTACTCGGTGTTGCCGTAAGCGGTGGCCAACGGGTCGTAGGCAAATTGCGTGGCCCACTGAAAGCCCGCTTTGCGGTAACTTCGCACCATAGCCGGGTACATGTTGGATTGCAGCACATCGCCGGCATCAAACTCATACACCATGCGGGCCTTGCCGGCAAATTGCGGAATCGTATCAAACGGAATACGGTAAGTATCCACGTTGGGTAGGAAGTTGCCCTGCAAGGTATGGCCGGCTACCAGCCCGGTAGGGTACCACTGGAAGCTGAAGCCGTTCACATTGGCCTTTGCCACTGCATCGGCATAGGTCGGCGACTCGCTGATATTATAAAAAACAGGTTTGCTCCAGCCGGTGCTCCGGATGGCCTGCACCATGCGGTTCACGTATTCGGTGGTCTTTTCTTTAGGGCCGGAATGGTGCGGCTCGTTGTTCACTTCGGCGGCAATCACGTCGGGGTCCTTTCCGTAGGTGAGCTTAGTATAAGGATTGACGTGGCGGAAGAACTGCCGGAGGTAATTTTCCTGCGCCTTTATCGCTGCCTCCGTTACCAGCGCCTGCTGCTTGTTATACTTGCTCGAGAAGCCCGCTGTTTTGATATCCGTCTCAGGGTAGCCGCTGCCCCAGAAGGCAATAGGCGTTACAAGCACCTTGATGTTACGCTGCTTGAGCTTGTAGACCAGGAAATCGAAGAGACGCAGGTGCTCATTTTCAAGCAAATTTCCTGTGGAGTCCGATATTTCGGTATCCCAGACGTGTACCCGGAAAGCATCCAGCCCCAGGCGCGCCAGGTGGTAGACATCCTGGTCGATGGCTTTCTCCGGGTCAAGGCTAAGGGCTTTGTGCGAGCGGTAGCCATAGGCAAAAGGCACGGTGTAGTTCACCCCGAAAAAAGCGGCTTCCTTGTTGCCTTTCTCCCAGCGCAGCACGCCTTGCTTGTCCACGTATACATTGCCCTTTTGCTGGCTGTAGCCTGGCAGGCAGGCAAATAGAAAGAGCAAAAGCAGAAGGGCGGGAAGGATGCAGTTCTTCAATGCGTGGTTCATAAGGTAACGACAAGGTATGGCTTACGGGCAAAGTGACCGATTAATGGGCTCAAAGCAGCTCTCAAGGTATAAAATCTTTCCAAGGTCTGAAAACGGGAGCAGGGTAGTATAAGTTGAAGAATACGTGCATTAAAGATCCAAGAAACAAGCAATAAGCAGGTTAGCCTTGTAGCAGGTTTTAAAAAGAAACGCCTGCGGTATGGTAGCCGCAGGCGTTTTTATACTATACTATACTATACTATACTATACTATACTATACTATTGGCTAGGGCAGTTTCACCACCTTCTTTACCATGCGCTTGGTGCCCGTCTGGATCTGCAGGAAATAAGTACCGGCAGCAATGCCCTGCAGGTTGAGCGGTTGACTGAAGGTCTGCTGGCTTTTGCGAGTCTTCACGGTGCGTAACACGGCACCGGTCATGTTGGAGAGTTGCAGGGTCACCTCGCCCCGATACGGATCAGACAGCTCCACCATTGTAGCGCCGTTTGCCGGGTTCGGGTAGATAAGCAGGTTATCGCTGTTCATCAGTTCGTCTTTGGCCGCCAGCACCACGTTTTGCCAGGGCACCAGGTTTGGTTTGGGGGCAGGCAGGGCTTTGGTCGAGTAGAGGCGGAACTCGCCCGGCTGAAGCATAATAGTTTCGGCAGGGCTGGTAACGCTTAGTTGCTGGCCCGTAAAGTAGTCGTACCAAGTGCCTGCTGCGGGGAAGTTGGCCGGTACCGATTGGTTATGCACATCAAAGTTACCGATGAGGAATACTGTGATGTCCGCATCGTTCAGGGTGATGCGCTTTACAATTCCATCCAGCGCTAGCGTAAAATCCGTGGTCTGGAACACAGGCTGCGTTACCTTTAAGTTGATCAGAGCGGCATAAACATCATACAGTTTCTGGCGCTCCGTGTTTTTCTGGTATTCCCAGCGCAGCGGCTTGCGGGCGGTGCGGCCTCCCTGGTCTATCGACACATCATAACCCAGTTCCCCGAATTGCCAGATCAGCTTTGGGCCGGGAACCGGCAAAAAGAAAGCGGCGGCCAGTTTGTCGCGGTTAAGGGCTGCGGCCAACACGCGGGTCGTATACGTGTTTCCGGAGCGGCCATTCTGCAGTACATCATACACGATGCGTTCCTCGTCATGGCTTTCCATGTAACCTACTACATTCGGGTGCTGCCATTCGCGTTTTTTGTACGAGATCCATTCCGGATTGGCATTGTTGCCCTTGGCCATGGAGCGGTAATCGTAGTTGTGGTTGCCCCAGAACAGCATGCCGTAATTAGCCAGCTCTTTCTCTTCCGTATTATCGGCAAAGTGCTCCAGTATCACATAAGCGGTCGGGTCCACTTGGCGGATGTTGTCGTAAATGCGCTTCCAGGTAGCCACGCGGCTGGCATCATAGGCGCTCCAGGCACCCACATCGTTGCCGCTGTTCTTCTGGGTAAAGCCTTTTGAAAGGTCAAAGCGGTAGCCGTCGATGTTATACTCCTGCAGCCAGAAAGCGGCCACGCGGTCTACAAAAGCCTGGGTAGCGGGGCTTTCGTGGTTAAAATCGAAGAAGACACTGTACGGGTGTGTGGCCTGCTGGTTAAAGTAGGGGTTGTTGGCGGCGGGTTTGTTGCCGTCCCAGTACATTTTTACATATGGGAATTCGTAATCGGCCTGATTCAGCACCATATCCAAAATCACGGCCATGCCATACTCGTGGCATTTATCGATAAAGGCTTTCAGGTTATTGGCCGTGCCGTAAGCTTTGTCGGGGGCAAAGTAAAAGGTAGGGTTGTAGCCCCAGGAGTCGTTACCGGTAAATTCGGTCACCGGCATCAGCTCGATGGCATTCACGCCCAGGCGCTTCAGGTAAGAGAGCGTATCAGCCAGGGTCGTATAATTCTGGGTAGCTACAAAATCGCGCACCAGCAGCTCGTATACCACCATCTTGCTCACGTCAGGGCGCTTAAAGTCGGTTACCTTCCAGGTATAAGTTGTCTGATTTGTTTGCAGGATAGAGACAATGCCGCTGGCCCCGGTCGGGTAAGGTTTCAGGTTGGGGTAGGAGGTGGCCGTGATGTACTGGTCGTTGTTGGGGTCCAGGATCTTCTGAGCGTAGGGGTCGGCTACGGACAGGGTTCCATCCACCAGGTACTGGAAAGCCGTTTCCTGTCCTGCCAACAGGCCGTCCACTTGCAGCCAGTAATGCTTGCCATCGGGCGTGCGGTTCATCAGGTAAGGGGCGGAGGGCGTCCAGTTGTTAAACTCACCAATGGCGTACACAAAGCTTTTCTCCGGCGCGAACAGCGACAAGATCACTGTGCTCGGGTTGATGTAGTTGATGCCATCCTTCACTCCGGCCGGAAGGTCAGCCACAGCGGGCTGCGGTTTTACTGTATAAGCAAAGCTGGTTGTCGCGGTCTCGGTTGCTGTTTTGGCTTCCAGCGTTATAACCTGCTTCACGCCGGCCGCAGTGCCGGTATTTAAAGTATAAGTCAGGGCATCAGCATCGGGCAGGGTTTGCAACACGGTGGTACCGTTTTTCAGCGTCAGGGTGGCTTTGGCAGAGGCAACGGCTTCGATGGCAATCGCGCTGTTGGCATCTACAAAAAATGAAGTTTCGGCCGGTTTCTTAAAGCTTACGCTCAGTTTATCCTCGTACACGCTCACAAAAAGATCTTCGGTTTGGGCTTTGCCGTCCCCGCTTTTCAGCAGCAGGCCCAGCCGCCGGATGGGAGTGCCGGCCGGTACGCCAAAATATGTACGGGGCACCAGTTTTATTTGCCAGCGGTTGTTACCCAGCGAGGTCATTTTGCCCGGTGTAAAGGGAGCATTAAAGTTCGTCTGGCCGGCAGGCTGGTATGTGAATGCATCGCCGGTAGCCGTTGTCCCCGCACCTGACCACAAGTATACATCATCGGTTTTGCCCAACAGGCCCTTGGCGCGGGCATCTTTGGCCTGCGACACGTCAAAAATAAGGGTAACCTCCTTGTCGGCCGTCACAAAGGCCGGGTCAGTAGCCACCACCTGCGCCGACACGTAGGAGGGAAGCGCGATCAGGAGAAACAGGAACAGGGTGTAAAGTTTTTGCATAGAACGAAATCCGTAAAAAGCGGGTGCTGCTCAGGTATAAAAATAGCTGAAATGAACCTGACGAAAGAAAGGCGAAAGGTACTACAATTTCCTGCGGTTATACCACACGCTTCGCCAGAAAATAGCTCTCGGGATCACGCATTTTATACTTCTCACAAGCGGCTTTAAATCCAAAAACGGGAAGAAAGTTTTGCGGCCCTACAAAATTTACCACCGCCTGTACTTAACAAAGCCAGCCGTTTACCTAATAGGCAGTCGGGGTTATGATATCCTTTCCGACTCCTATTTAAAAAACGCTGTATGTCTGGAAACAAACCATATTTCAGGTTGGAAGTATGTTCAACCCAAACTTACATGCCCGGCTTACCTGGTGAGCCGGGCATTTTTGTGCTCCTATGCTTTCAGGCAGGGCGAAGTCAAACGAAGTAGGCACTATTTCGTTTTAGAATTATCTGACGCAAAACCGGTAAAACGATGAAAATAATTTGGAACGCAGCCATGGGCTTCGGCCTGCTAAACATCCACCTTAAAATGTATAGCGCTACCCGGCAGTGCCCCCTGCACGCCTTCTGAATTGTAGTACTCCGTGCGGATCAGGTAGCACGTATCAGGACAGAGGACATAAAACAGGTTTTATGTGATGGATTTCCGGTGCCGGGAAAGGCTGAAAATAGCACAGGCAAGTATAAACCGGCGTCCTGAACAAGTATAAATCAGTTCTATTTCAGCCCATTCTATGCATCCCTCGTGCTAGGATGTCGTGCTACGTGATACGTAGAAAAAAGCAGAAACTATGACCTTAGAGAAGTATAACCAGAAACGCAATTTCAACCAGACGCCCGAGCCGCAAGGAAAAGAAACGCCTTCGCCCGGAAAACTGCGCTTTGTGGTGCACCGCCACCAGGCCAGCAAACTGCACTATGACTTCAGGCTGGAAATGGCCGGCGTGCTCAAAAGCTGGGCTGTGCCCAAAGGTCCTTCCCTGAACCCCTCGGATAAGCGCCTGGCGGTAGCCGTGGAAGATCATCCTTATGCTTATCGTACCTTTGAAGGCGATATTCCGGAAGGCAACTATGGCGCCGGCCACGTCGACATCTGGGACGAAGGTACCTACTATGCCGCTGAGACCGATAACCGGATAGAAGAGGAGAAACTGCTGCTGCAAGGTCTGGAAGAGGGAAGTATAAAGTTTGTACTGCAGGGCAACAAGCTGCAGGGCGAGTTCGCGCTCATCAAAATGAAAGGGCGGCAGGAGGATGCCTGGCTGCTGCTGAAGAAAGATGATGCGGCGGCCGTGCACGACCACTACGACAGCGAAGAACATCTGGGAAAAATAAAGACAGGCAAGAAGAAAGACAAGCCGGCAAAAAAAACGGCCACGGCCTCTGAAAAGAATAAGACCCGGTCAGCTCCGGATAAGATGCCTCATCATATCAAGCCTATGATGGCCAAGCTCACCGATGCCCCTTTTGACAACGAAGACTGGCTGTTTGAAATAAAATGGGACGGCTACCGGGCGGTGGCCGAAGTGCAGGGCGGCAAAGTGGACCTGTATTCGCGCAGCGGCAAATCCTATGAAGACAAGTATAAGCCCGTGACAGATGGACTGGCGCAGCTGGGGCACGATGCGGTGCTGGATGGCGAAATTGTGGTGCTGAACAAGGAAGGTTATGCCACGTTCCAGCAGTTGCAAAACTACCAGAACACGCCCACCGAGCATCTATACTACTATGTGTTCGATCTGCTGTTCCTGGATGGCGAGGATTTGCGCGAACTGCCTTTGCGTGAGCGTAAAAAACGCCTGCAGCAAATTCTGGTAGATCTGCCTGCCGTCCGCTACTCTGAGCATGTGGAGGCGCGGGGCGTCGCGTTCTTTAAAGAGGCGCAGCACAAGAATATCGAGGGCATTATGGCCAAGCTGGCTACCAGCCCCTACCGCACAGGCAAGCGCAGCACGGAGTGGCTCAAAATAAAAACCCACCTGCGGCAGGAAGTCGTGATCGGCGGGTTTACCGAGCCCAAAGGCAAACGCAAGCATATCGGCGCCCTGATCCTGGGTGTATACGAAAAAGGAAAGTTCACGTACGTGGGGCAGAGCGGAAGCGGCTTTAACACGAAATCCCTGGCGGCGCTAAAGGCAAAGCTGGACCCGCTCGTGCAGCAGGATTCGCCCTTTTCAGGCAAGGTGAAACCAAATGCGCCGGCTACCTGGGTAAAACCACAGCTGGTAGCCGAGATCTCCTTTGCCGAATGGACCTCGGACGGGCTGATGCGGCAGGCAATTTTCGAAGGCTTGCGCGAAGATAAAAAGGCTCGGGACGTGGTGCGCGAAACTGCCGAACATACTGAACAGGCTATGGCAGAAGCCACGAAAGCACCTGTTACACCAAAAAAAGCAAAAAACAGCACAATGGCAAAAGCGAAAAAGCAGGAGGATGCGCCTGAAAATGTACTGGAACTGGACGGCCAGCAGGTGCCACTTACCAGCCTGGATAAGCTTTACTGGCCTGAGGAGGGTTATACCAAGCAGGACCTGATCACCTATTACCAAAGTATAGCCGACACGTTGCTGCCTTATTTAAAGGACCGGCCGGAGTCGCTGCTGCGCCACCCCAATGGTATTGACCAGGCAGGCTTTTTCCAGAAAAACGCCATCCACACGCCCGACTGGGTACGGAAAGTGCCCTTGCGGGCCGAATCGACGGGCGAGGAAGTGGAATACATTGTCTGCGATAATAAGGCGACGCTGGCCTACCTTAACAACCTGGGCTGCATCCAGCTCAACCCCTGGAACTCGCGGGTAGCTAACCTGGAGCACCCCGATTATATGGTCATCGACCTGGACCCCGGCGAGAACACCTACGATGAAGTGGTGGAAACGGCGCTGGCTACCAAAGCGGTGCTCGACAAAGCCGGCGCAAGCTGCTTCTGTAAAACCTCCGGCGCTACGGGCATGCACCTTTATGTGCCGCTCGGGGCTAAATACCCGTTTGAGCAGGTGCGGAACTTTGCCCACCTGGTAGTGCAGCAGGTGCATGCGCAGTTGCCCCAGCTTACAAGTCTGGAGCGCAGCCCCAAAGAGCGCCGCAAACAGGTATACCTCGATTATCTGCAGAACTCCATTGGGCAGACGGTGGCAGCGCCCTATTGTGTGCGGCCCCGGCCGGGCGCCACTGTGTCCACGCCATTGCAGTGGAAAGAAGTAAAGCCAGGCCTTGATCCAAAGGATTTTACGATAAAGAACGTGCCGGCCCGCCTCAAGAAGCTGGGCGATATTTTTAAGGATGTTCTGGGGAAAGGGATCGACCTGACCGCCTGCCAGCAAAAGCTGCAAGCCTGATGCGGAATAACTACGAAGCACCTGGCGGCTTACAATTAGTAAGCCGCCAGGGCCGCTGCAATTTTTTATATCTAAGTATGATTATATTTTAATAAATTAGTTTCAGGCGTTTAGCGCCTGGCCCAAAGTAAAAATCATTACATTCGCCTGACGATAGCAATAGCATTCTCTGCAGAGGCCTTATGAGCAGACTAAACCGATACCAACTTGCTTTTTTTAAATGGCGCCGGCGGCAGAGTAATAACCGCATTTTACCGTTTGGGCTAAGTGTGGTGGTGGGCATCGTTGTCGGGCTTTCGGCTATCCTGATCAAAACGATCATCTTTTACTTTGAGCAGTACGCCGTATACTTTGCGCCCAAGCTGTTATACTTCCTGCTGCCCCTGATCGGCTTTCTGCTGGTGACGTTTCTTAACCGGACGGTTTTCAGCAAAACGGCTTATTTCAGCGGTACCCGCAATGTGATCGAGGCGATCGAAAAGAAATCGTCTGTCATTAAGTTCAGGCTGATCTACTCCAAGTTCATCACTACGGGGCTCACCATTGGCTTTGGCGGTAGCTCGGGTGTGGAGGCGGCCATTATCACCAACGGGGCTGCCGTGGGCTCCAACCTGGGTCGCTTTTTGGGGCTGGGCTACCGGCTGCGGACCCTGCTTATTGGCTGCGGCGTGGCGGCTGGCATCTCGGCGGTCTATAACGCGCCGATGGGAGGCTTTATCTTCGCGCTCGAAACCATCCTTCCGGAGTTCACGCCTACCTTGCTCATCCCGCTGCTGGTCGCCGCGGCCACGGGTAAGATCCTCTTCGAGTTCATCATGGGCTCGCACCTGCGCTTCCAGGTGCCGCTCACCGACTTTGCCTATGAGCAGATTCCGCTCGTGATTCTGCTCGGCGTGCTGGGCATGCTCGTTTCAAATTACCTGCTGCGCACCTATAGTTTTTGCTTCCGTTATTTTTCCAAGATCAAAAACGATTACCTGCGTGCGCTGGCGGGCGGACTGGCACTGGGCAGCATCATCTTTCTGCTGCCGCCCATGTATGGCGAAGGGTATGTAAGCATTGATGCGCTGCTCAATTCAGAGGAGCAGTCGTTGTTCTTTAATTCCCCGTTGGCGGCCCTGCCCAGCACGGTGTGGCTTAACCTGACCTTTTTTCTGCTGATCACGCTGGCAAAGCCGCTGAGCACGGGCATTTGCGTAAACTCCGGCGGCGAAGGGGGCTATTTTGCGCCTTCCATCATTACGGGCGGCTTTCTGGGGTACTTCTTTTACAAAGTGATGGTGCTGCTCTTCCCATTCTACGGGTTAAACCAGGCTACCTACATGTTCCTGGGCATGGCCAGCATCTTTGCCTGCATTATGAATGCCCCGGTAACGGCGATATTCCTTGTAGCCGAGATCACCCAGAGTTACCAGCTGTTTGTACCGCTGATGCTGGTTTGCGCTGTTTCATACTTCCTCAAATATTACATCGAGAACCTGCGCAACGTGGAGCAGCCTAAAGCCCAGGGCAAGGCTTTCCGGGTAGATCGCATCCTGCTTAACCAGCTTAGTATCCGGCAGCTGGTGGATGGTGATAACGAGCCGGTTACGATAGACGCCACATTTCGCTCCGTGGTGGAGCATTTCTCCCGTTCCGACAAGGATGTGTTGCAGGTACTCGATGGAGCAGGTAATTTAAAAGGGATTATTTCACTCAATGATATCCGCAAGCGCCTGGGAAAGACGTCAGATTATGATGTGATCCATGCCCGCGACCTGATGCAGCCCGCCCCTGTAACGGTAGGCCTGGATGAGCCTGCAGCAGAAGTGCTTGATAAGTTCGATGAATACAAGCTGTGGACCCTGCCGGTAGTGCAGGGAAATAAGTTTAAAGGCTTTATCTCCAAAAACAGGCTCCTGACACAATACCGCACCGAGCTGACCCGCGTGAACCGCTTCTTTTAAAGTGAAACGGTGGCCGCGCAGGTATAAACCTGCTGCAGGCTACAACTCAGTCTAGCTTTTTAAGTTTCCGGATCGCTCCCTCGTCTAAGGGCTTTTGCAGAAAATCGGTGACCAGTTTATACTCTGTCGCTCGTTTAATTTCCTGTTCGTCTACCGACGAAGTCAGGATAAGCACCTCCACCTGGCCCAGCAGCTGTTGTTCGTAGGGCAGGAGCGCTTCCAGCATATCCCAGCCACTCATAACGGGCATGTTCAGGTCAAGTAAAATAAGCTGGGGCAAGGGCTCCGCCGACGTGCCGTCCATACTTTGGGTAAGCACCATAAGGGCCTCTTTGGCACTACTGAAGGTGCTATATTCGGAGGCAATTTGCTCCATGGCCAGGATCGCTTCTGTCAGAAAGATGCTCACCGCATCGTCATCTACTATAAAGATCTTCTTAAACATGCGCCGGCAAGTATACGCTGAAGGTGGTGCCTACATGCAGGGCGCTTTCGACTGATACGTTGCCGCCTAGTGCCTCTGCCTGTGTTTTAACCATAAAAAGACCAATGCCTTTCCCCGGGGTGTGCAGATGAAACCGCTTATATAACTTAAAAAGCTGATCCTCCACTGCTGCCATCTCCATACCCAGCCCATTGTCGCTCACGGTTAATACGTAGCCTTGGGAGTCTTTTTCAGCGGAAAGAATGAGTTGCAGCGGCCGATCAGGGGAGCGGAATTTTATAGCATTGGAAACCAGATTATACAGGATACTGTAGAGATACGCCTTGCTGGAAGGCAGCGCCAGGGTGGGGGCCACTGCCAGGGTTACCTGTGCCTGCAGCGCCTGGAGCCTGGACTCGAAACTATACAGCACTTCCTGGCACACCTGCAACAGATTTACGTCTTCCTGGGAGGGGTGGCAATTATTATCGCGAAGCGAAAGAACCTGGTTAAGGTCTTTGATGACCGTATCGAGCTGCTGGATGGACGTTTCCACCTTGGCAAGGCATTGGTCATAAACAGGCGCCTGCTTGTCGAGTTTCTTTAGCAGTCGGGCCAAGCCTAGGGCATTGGCGACAGGTGCCCGCAGGTTATGCGAAATGACATAAGTAAACTGCTGCAGGTCAATGTTTTGCTTGAGCAGTTCTTCGGCCAGTTTTTTCTGCTCAGCCGCGGCCGCTTTCTTTTCTGTGATGTCTTTGGCTATGCCCTGCACGCCTTCCACAACTCCACGGAAGTATACCGGCATCAACGAAACGGATATGTATTTTTTTATGCCCTTCGCATCTATGATCCTGGTTTCCAGGTTATTTGCTTCTCCGGACAGGGCTTTTGTAAATGCCTCTTCAGCTCCCTGAAGATCCTGCGGGAGCAGGAAGCGGGTAAAAGAGCTGCCGATAACCGCCTCCTCCGGGTATCCTGTAAGCTTGGAGATATGTTTGTTTACCCGCTGAAAGCAGCCGTCAGGTTGTAAGGTGAAAACAGTATCCGGGTGTTCAAAGAACAGCGACTGGTAATAGGCCTGCTGATGTTCTTTCACAAATTCAGCTTCGATCTTTTCCGTAATATCCTTTGCATTGCTCACAATACCCTGCACATCTTCATCATCCACCAGATACGTGATGGAACACTGCAGCCAGCGCCAGTTGCCTGCTTTGTTCCGGAAACGGAAAGGAGGGATCTGCAAGGGTTTTTCGCCGCTAACGGATTCAAAAGCAGCCATTGCCGGGGCAATATCGTCGGGGTGGATGTAATCAAAAGCGCTTTTACCCAGCAGCTCTTCAGCATCAAAGCCCAATATGGCTTTCACGGAGTTCCCGACATAGCGGTATACGCCATCGCAACCGATTACTGAAAACATGTCGTTGCTGTTGCGGACGATAGAACTGTAAAATTTTGGCGAAAGTAGGGTCATAAACCTTAACGTGTGGCACGATCAGCAAGCTGAACAATGCTAAAGCATCTCCATGTAATGTTAGAAATAAGTACTAAACCAGCATTATTCTAATCAGTGGAAACGCTGATCAGAACCCCAATATACAGGAATAAGAACATATACGGCAGATTATGGAAAAGAAACCAAAAGTTGTTGGTTTTGTAGGAGGGGCAACCTTCGATAATACAAAAAAGTTCGGGTCTGGAGAAAGATTATGTCCTGGTTAAGTCAGGTACTACCTGTCCAGCCACTGCTTGAACAGGGCCGCCCGGCTGCTGCTAACGATGACATCCTCTGTTACAGAAGGGGTTAGTCCCAGCCAAAGCCTGCCTTTAAAGTATGTGCGAACGTCCTGCACTGCATCAATGTGCACCATTAGCTGGCGGTTTGCCCTGAAAAAAGCAGCGGGGTCTAATTGCCCCTCCAGTTGGTCGAGTGTCTGGTTAATGATAAAGCGCTTTTTATCAAAGGTTACCAGAAATACCACGCCCTCCTCTGCCCAAAAGTAAGCCACCTCTTTTACTGGTATGGCTTTGATAGAATGGCCACTTTTGACCATAAAACGGGAGCGGTAGTCGGAGTGTGCGGGCCGCACAGCCTGCACCAGGTGCTGCAGGTTTCCGAGCTCTTGCGCCACATGCAGGCTTTTGAGGTCCTCATACTTCTGGATGGCCCGGGCTACTTCTTCTGGTTTGGTAGGTTTCAGCAAATAATCCACACTGTGTACCCTGAAAGCCTCGATGGCATACTGGTTATAGGCGGTGGTAAAAATAACGGGACATTTGACTGCTACCTGGCGGAAGATCTCAAAGCTGTTGCCGTCCGATAGATGGATGTCGCAGAAGATCAGATCGGGCGTCTGGTTTAGCAGGAGCCAGGTGGCAGCCTCTTCCACCGACCCAAGTATGGCCAGCAGCTCAGTAGCCGGGCGCAGCTTTTTTACCATTTCCGCCAGCGCTTCGGCAGCCAGCTGCTCATCTTCGATTACGACAATTTTCATACTTATTCAACTTTTAGTAAAGGCAGGCGCACGATAAAGGCAGCATCCGTTTGCTCGACCTGTACCTGCTGGTCAGTCAGGAACTTATACCTGTTGGCGATATTCTGCAAACCGATTTTTGTAGTGCTTTCAGGGTGGAGGCGCGGCTGCAGGGTGTTTTCTACCACCAGGTAATCTGCGGCGGTATAGATCCGGATCTTCAACGGCCGGGTGGTCGTAGCGCCGTTGTGCTTTACGGCATTTTCGAGCAGCATCTGCACGGCGGTGGGGACCAGCTGCAACGAAAGCACTTCGGGCGGTACGGTTACCTCAAAGGCTATACTTTCGCCAAAGCGGGTTTTTATCAGGTAAAGGTAGGCGTTTGCCAGTTCCAGTTCTTTTTGCAGGGGCACCAGTTCTTTGCCGCCACTATCGAGCAGAGCACGGTATACATCGGCCAACTGGCCCAGAAACCGGGCAGCCAGGTCTTGGTTCTTGTAAATGAGCGAGCTCAGGATGTTGAGGCTGTTGAAGAGAAAATGCGGGTTTACCTGGCTTTTAAGAGCTTCGAGCTGGGCTTTAAAGTTCTCTTTCTGCAACTGCTCCGTTCGCAGAAACTCTTCCTGCAGCTGCTTTTGCTGGCGTTGGCGCTCCACAAAATAATAGAAGAACAAGGAAATAATGGCCCCTACCACAAAGCCAAGCCGTGCCCGGAGCGGCAGGATCTCTACATTGGGCATCACCAGGAAAGTAGGGAGATAAACGCATAAAAGGCAAAGAAGCAGGCTCAGCACAATCACCGTGGCGGCCTCGGCAAGCGGGTTGGCAAATGCGGGCAACTTCGGGAAAGGGTTGGCGCTAAAGAAGCGGGAAATTTTTTCGTGCAGCCAGAACGTAGTCAGCAGAAATAGGAAAACCAACAGCAGCTCTTTCACAATACCCGTGTTCATCAGCCAGATGGTACCCAGATTGATGAAAACGAAAGTATAGTAAAAGAAGATGGCCATGATAGCCGCCAACGCTATCTTTTTTAGGAAAGTAGTATGAAAAGCTTTCATTTCCGGGTATGTGGGCTTGCCATCGGTTTATACTTGCTGTAAGCTACCAGCTATGCAATATAGTAATTGTCTTCATCAGGAGTAGTATAATGTTCCGGGGCTGCCTCGTACCGGCAGGAGAGCCGCTCGCCAGGTAAGCTCCTGTCTTTCTCTTTCTTTTTCATCCTGCTTTTATCCCGGTTCACGGCACGCAGGTCCCGCTTCATCAGAACTTCATTTCATAGGCTTTCAGCGCATGGCACCTTTGTTTCACGCAAGCAGCGCAACTAACCAAAACAACCATATTTAAACCATGATCCTATGAAATTATATTGTTTACTTCTGATCGTAATGCTGACTGGTTGGACCGGTACAGCTTTTGCGCAAACCACCGGCATGCTGACCGGTGCCATTACCGATACAAAGGGCCAGCCACTGGGCTTTGTAAATGTGGCGGTGGTGGATGCCGCCTCCGCTGCGGTTATTACCGGAACGATTGCCGACCTGGAAGGCCAGTTTCAGATCAAAACCCCGACGCCGGGCAAGTACCTGCTAAAATTAACATTCCTGGGCTATTCGCCTTTGCAGACAGCCCCTTTTGAGGTAGCTGGGGATAAGGATAGCAAAGACTTCGGTACCCTGGTGCTTCAGGAGGACGCGCAGGTATTGCAGGAAGTAACGGTGCAGGCCATGCGCCCCACGGTTGTAACCGAAGCTGGTAAAACAGTGGTGAGCGTGGAAGGCACGGCGCTGGCAGGCGGAAGCACGGCTTTGGAAGTACTCACCAAAGCGCCGGGCGTGTGGGTGGACCAGGAGGGCAACATCAAACTGAATGGCAAAGCCGGTGTGCAGCTCATGATCGACGGCAAAAGCACCTACCTGTCGGGTAAGGAACTGCAGAACCTGCTGCAGAGCATGTCAGCCGAAAATGTGAAAGACCTCGAGATCATTGCCAATCCCTCGGCCCGGTATGACGCTGAAGGCGCTTCGGGTATGATCAATATCAACCTTAAAAAGAATGCCCTGCCCGGTATGAATGGCAGCGTACGCGTCGGATACCAGTACAGCGAGCTGCACGGCTATACTGCCGGGGCAGACCTGAACTATCAGCACGGGAAATGGAGCTCCTCTGGCAGCCTGGACCTGGCAAAACGCACCCAGTATCGCCTAAACGACATGCAGCGCCTGTTTCACGATAGTGAAGAAAGCCACCTGATACAGGACATACACCAGGAAGGCACGCGCCTGGTGCCTACGCTTCGACTGGGCACTGATTACGAAGCAAACAGCAAGCACAGTTTCGGGGTGATGGTCAACCTGTCTGATGCCCGCAACCGCGATAACATCCGGACAGCTTCTTACCTGCGCAGCAACCAGCCCGCGACCGATCTATTTGTTAAAGCCAGGAATACCTCCGAAGCAAAGTATAAAAATGGCACCCTGAACCTGCATTACCTGGGCAAGCTGGACACGGTGGGGACTTTGCTTTCGGCAGACCTGGATTACGTGCGGCTCAGCAGCTACGATGAATCGAGTTTTGAAAACCAGTACGATAGCTTGGGCAATGCATCGCCGGTTATACTTGCCCGGTTACTTACGCTCAACCCCACCAGCTACGACATTTACGCTGCCAAAACAGATTTTACCAAAGCCCTTGGCCGGGCCAGCAAACTGGAACTGGGCGCAAAGGCAAGCCGGGTGATCTCGGATAACGAAGTACGGTTCTATGAAGTGGCGGATGCATCGCGACAGCTGGATGAGCGCCGTAGTAACCACTTTATCTATAAAGAGAACATTCTGGCTGCCTATGCCAATTACACGGCAAGCCTTGGTGAAAAATGGCGCCTGCAGGCAGGCCTGCGTGCCGAGCAGACGGCTACAAGGGGCCATTCTCTTACCCTGAACCAGGTAACAGAACGGAACTACCTGGATTTGTTCCCCAGCCTGTTTTTGCAGCAACAAGTAAGCGCGGCGTACCAGATCAGTTACAGCTACAGCCGCCGGATCAACCGCCCACAGTATGAGGCATTGAACCCGTTCTTCTTTTACCTTGATCCCTACACCGTAGCCGTGGGTAACCCCCAGTTAAAGCCGCAATATGCCACTACCCTCGAAGTGACGCAGGTGCTGCACCAGGCCTACAACCTAACGCTGGGCTATGCGGCAACCAAAGATTTTATATTTGAAGTGCCGGTACAGGATAAGGCAAGGAATACCACCATGTTCCAGCAGCAGAACGTCGATCATGCCACCAGCCTGTATGCAACGTTGGTAGCGCCCATTACCGTGCTGCCGCAATGGCAGATGAACAACAACGCCACGGTCTCTTACCAGCGTTTTGAAGATGTGCTGGACGGGCAGCGCCAGAAGAATGAGCAGGTAACTTTTATGGCACAATCGAACCAGCAGGTGCAGCTACCCAGCCAGGTCCGGCTGGAGCTAAAAGCCGCTTACCAGGGACCCGTTGTGTACGGCTTGTACCGCATGCAAAGCAACTGGAGCTTGGATGCGGGCCTGAAGCGCTCGTTTATGCAGGACAAACTGGATGTAAGCCTGAGCGTAACCGATATTTTCCGTACCAGGCGCGTTAAAGGGGATACGGCCGTAAACGGCACCTCTATTACTTCCAGCCAGTACACCGGTTCTCAGAGTTTCAGGGTGGGCCTTCGGTATAAGTTTAGCAGGGGCAGCCAGTTTGAGGCCAGAAAGCGCGACGTGAGCTTAGAGGAGTTGAACCGGGCCAGCGGCAAGTAAATTAGCCTGTGCTGCTATATTGCCCTTTTTGTCATACTTGAAATATTCTGTACATCAAAAAAGCCACTCCGGAAGAGTGGCTTTTTTGATCTTAGGCAGAGCTAAAATAAGGAATATCTATTTTACGGTTTTCTCGTCGTCTTTGGCGGCAGTCGTGATCTCACTCGACACCTCTTTGGCGGCATTTTTGAACTCGTTAATACCCTTACCTAAGCCTCTTGCCAGCTCAGGAATACGCTTGGCTCCAAAGAGCAGCAGGATAACGACAAGGATTAAGAGAATCTCTGAACCTCCCAGGTCTCCTATAAAAGCTAGAATGTTGGTGATAACCATGACTTTAAAATTTAAATGAACCGCTACAAATGTATGTGGAAATAAAATGAAATGCTGCAAAAAAAATCACCTTTTAAATTCAGGACCGAAGAAGAAAAAAGTAAGAGTGCTGGTTGCCAATCCGGAATGTCAAGAATGTGATATGTTATTGGCAGTCATCTGCTTATCTTTTTGAACCTACTCCCCAGTTAGATATACTCCCCAAACTTGGTGGCATAGCTTTGCCGCTATAACAGCCGTGCGGGCTTCTGAGTTCAGTGGCTTGGCACCTGGTATCGTTTCGTTGCCGGTGCGGCGGTTGCTAACAGGTGCTATAGATAGAAAAGAAGCAGCCTCTTTCGTCCTGCCTGGCGAGCGTCCGCATCCTTAAATGTTTTTAAAATGAGCTGGTATTATGCAGCGCGCAGGCAAAGCAAATTGAACGTAAAATGATGTTCACATTTAAAAAATAACCTTTCACCCTTAGCTAAGGTATATCGGGGAATTAAAGCAGCCATTTATGTTAAAACAGTATTGTTAAAAGCCGCCTTTGGCGTTTTACGCCGTATTATTTAAGACCAGTCTTAAGTATAAATAATTACATAAAACAGAATACTCTCAAGCTTATCCATCATTGCCTTATAACGAGTGAAAATAGCGTATGAAAAAAAATTTACGACAGCACACAAGTGTAGCAGATAGCAGAAAGCCTTCCTTTTTAGCTACACAGCGCCCTGTACGGCTCTTACTCCTACTTTTTACCTTTTTGTCATTGATTAGTGTTACCGCTGTAGCAGGCACTGCGCCCGTTTTTGAGAAGAGCGCCTATATCCTGAGCATTTCCGACAATGCCGCTATCGGGGCAAGCGTGGGCAAAGTAGCCGCCGCTGACCCGGACGGGAGTGCGGTAACGTATGCGCTCACGGCCGGCAATACCAACAGCACTTTTAATTTAAATAGCAGTACAGGTACCCTTGCGGTGGCAAAGCGCCTGAACCATCATTACCAGGATCGCTTTTCTTTAACGATAAAAGCAACCGATGCCGAAGGTCTTTCCAGCACCGCAACTGCTGTGATCACGGTTACTGCCGGAACGCAGATAGCGGATTTCACAAGTATAACGTGGGGGACGGCGGCCAGTCAGCCCATTGGTACCCACGAGGTGCATGGCGAGACGGTGAATGGGAAGCTCTACATCTTTGGCGGGTATGATGTGCTGAAACAGCCCAGCTGGACGCCTACCAAGCGGGCGTATGTGTATGATCCTGCCACCAATACCTGGAGCCCGATTGCGGACTTGCCGCATTTGCCAAAAGGAACCGATTTTGGAGGCATCACCCACGAAGGACTGGCCACCGATGGCACTGATATTTATTTGGCCGGGGGCTATACTTCCAATTCTAGCGGCACAGGGCAGGTATTTGGTACCAAACAGGTTTACCGCTACAATGTAGGCAGCAACACCTATACCCGCTTACCTGACCTGCCAAAAGAACTGGCAGCCGGCCAGATGCAATACCTGAAAGGCAAACTGCATTATGCCGGCGGCGCCAATTTGTCGCGCAGCGATATTGCAGAGCATTATGTGCTGGACCTCGACAACCTGGGAGCGGGCTGGAAAGCGGCTGCTCCCCTGGCTAACCCCCGTAACCACCCGGGCTCGGCGGTTTTCGAAGGCAAGATGTATTATATAGGCGGAGCACACCACCAGGATGACAACACCGTGACCCAGGCAACGGTGGAAAGGTATGATCCGGAGACAGACTCCTGGACGTATGTCGCTTCCATGCCGACCGGGCTGGATCATATTTCCTCGTCAGTTATCGTGTTGGGAAACCGCATTCTGGTGCTGGGTGGGGAAACATCGCATAACGTGAAGACTAGCCAGGTGCTGGCATATTCTGCTGCCAGCAACTCCTGGGCAAAGCTAACACCGCTCCCTGCCACAACTTCGGCCGGTGTGGCCGCTGCCGTGAATGGGGTTATTTATTACACTGGAGGAAATTTTTCCAAAACAAACCGCAAAGGCCAGCCGGCAGGAACCACGACAAGCCAGCAGGTGGCCAGCCTGACGCTTATTAATGCCGATAACAACCAAGACCTGCAAACGCTGACAAACGGCGCCACGCTGAACCTGGCCACCTTGCCAACAAAGAACTTTAACATCCGGGCGAACACCAATCCGGCTACTGTGGGCAGTGTTAGTTTCCAGCTATCCGGTGCGCAAACAAAGTCCGTGACGGAAAGTATTGCCCCTTATGCCTTCTATGGCGATGACAACAACGGGGATTATTATGCCTGGACGCCTGCCTTAGGTAACTATACTATAAAAGCAACGCCTTATACTGCTTCAAAAGGCTCTGGAACGGCAGGCACCGCGCTGACAGTGACCTTTTCGGTAGTGAACCAGGCATCGGCGCTTGTCTCGAACGTATCGGCCAGCAGTGGCAGGAGCTATAAAGTAGCTGATCTGGCGGTGGGAGCCTTGCCGTATACCGACCGCACCTATACTATTACCTCGGTGCCTTCTTCCTTAACAGGCGCCACCCTGGTGCTGACGGCCAACGATGACAAGAAAAGCACCAGTTCTGCCTTGCTCACCTTCGACCTGTCAGAAACAGCTACAATTTATGTAGCCTATGATCCGCGGGGCACGGCGCTGCCTTCCTGGCTTTCGGGCTGGACGAAGCTCTCAGATAAAATCGGGATCAATGATTCCAAGATCAGCGCCATGAATCTCTATAGCAAGAGCTTCGCAGCTGGCAAGGTTACGCTGGGTGGCAACCTGGCCAGCCCGGCGGCCGGTGCTGAAAACAACTACTTTGTGGTAGCCAAACCAGCTCCGGTTGCTGCTGCAACCCTTATTTCGAATGTAGCGGCGACCAGCGGTAAGAGCTACAAGGTAGCCGATCTGGCGGTGGGCGCGCTGATGTACACGGACCGTACTTATAAGATCACGTCGGTGCCTTCTACTTTAACAGGTGCTACGCTGATCCAGACAGCCAACGACGACAAGAAAAGCACCAGCACTTCGCTGCTCTCTTTTGATCTTTCTGAAGCAGCAACGGTGTATGTGGCCTATGATCCCCGCGCAACAGCGCTGCCTACCTGGCTTTCGGGCTGGACAAAGCTTGCCGATAAACTGGGCGTAGATGATTCGCAGATCAGTGCTATGAACTTATATAGCAAGAGCTTTGCCGCTGGTAAAGTCACCCTGGGTGGTAACCTGGCTAGCCCGGCGGCCGGTTCCCAAACAAATTACCTGGTTGTGGCAAAGGCTTCATCACAGGGGCTTGCTGCAACGCAAACGATAGCAAGGGAGCAGCCGCATACAGACATAAAACTGCAAGTATTCCCTAACCCGACGGCCGGAGATAAGCTTTATGTGGAACTAGAAAACTTCGCAGCACAGGAGGCTATTGTGGTTACCCTGGTTGACGTAGTCGGACGTTCTTTATTGTCGCAGACCATTATTGCCAATGCACAGGGCAGGGCAACAGCAGAAATCCTGACGAGCACCTCCCTGAAGCAGGGCATTTACCTGATCAACGCGCAGGCTGCTTCGGGCAATCTGCAATCAAAAATAATAGTACAATAAATTTGGTAACAGGAGAGGGCTATGACACGTACCTCTCCTGAAATTAAATATATAAATAAAGCTAAGTATAGAACAGCATGATACTACGTATAAAGCCAGATCGGAAACAAAAGTTAAAAAATCACAGGTCTTCGGATTGTATTTAGCGTATATAAACTTTACAAGTCGCCCGACGGCATACGCAACAGGTACAGTTCCAACAGAATCAAAAGGGTATAACAAGGCAGAACCTTATTTCAGACCACACTCTCACTAATTATACTTCATCAGATAAAATACACGGGGGAATACCTCGTTCAAGCATTGCATCAGGATTTCGGAATCACTAAAACAAAATGACTACCTATGTCACATAATTATACTACTAGTACAATAAAGCTCAGGTTCTTAATGGCGGTACTTGCAGGCTTTATCATGAGTATCCAGCTATTTTCACTTGCCTTCGCTTCACCTGCCCTTGCAGCCAAACGAAGTGTAAGTGCTGCCCGTTTCGCTACGACCACGCTTGTCTCGAACGTATCGGCCACTAGTGGCAGGAGCTATAAAATAGCTGATCTGGCGGTGGGCGCCTTGCCGTATACCGACCGCACCTATACTATTACCTCGGTGCCTTCTTCCTTTGCCGGTGCCACCCTGGTGCAGACGGCCAACGATGACAAGAAAAGCACCAGTTCTGCCTTGCTCACCTTCGACCTGTCAGAAACAGCTACGATTTATGTAGCATATGATCCGCGGGGCACGGCGCTGCCTTCCTGGCTTTCCGGCTGGACGAAGCTCGCGGATAAAATCGGGATCAATGATTCCAAGATCAGCGCGATGAATCTCTATAGCAAGAGCTTCGCAGCTGGCAAGGTTACCTTGGGTGGCAACCTGGCCAGCCCGGCGGCCGGTGCTGAAAACAACTACTTTGTGGTAGCCAAACCAGCTCCGGTTGCTGCTGCAACCCTTATTTCGAATGTAGCCGCGACCAGTGGCAAGAGCTACAAGGTTGCCGATCTGGCGGTGGGCGCGCTGATGTACACGGACCGTACTTACAAGATCACGTCGGTGCCTTCTACTTTAACAGGCGCTACGCTGATCCAGACTGCCAACGACGACAAGAAAAGCACCAGCACTTCGCTGCTCTCTTTTGATCTTTCTGAAGCAGCAACGGTGTATGTGGCCTATGATCCCCGTGCAACGGCGCTGCCTACCTGGCTTTCGGGGTGGACAAAGCTTGCCGACCAGCTGGGCGTAGAGGACTCGCAAATCAGTGCCATGAACCTGTACAGCAAGAGCTTTGCCGCTGGGAAAGTCACCCTGGGTGGCAACCTGGCCAGCCCGGCTGCCGGGGCTCAAACAAATTACCTCGTTGTAGCTAAGCAAAGTACTACTACACCTCCGCCTACCTCGCAAGATGTGATGGTAAACTTCCAGCTATCCACATCAGCAACACCAACAGGCTACCTAGCCGATATCGGCAAGTCGTTTGATACAAGTAGAGGATATGGCTGGATTGATGCTTCCACCAAACAGCCCAAAGATATGACGAGCGGCATGCGCGAGCGCTCCGGTACAACGGATGTGCGTCTCAGAACACTTGCCCAAATGCAGGATACTAAAATCGGGCAGTCAATTTGGGAATATGCCGTGCCAAATGGCTATTATAGTGTAGCGGTGAGCGCCGGCGACCTCAGTTACCTGGACAGCAAGCACCAGGTGAACGTGGAAGGCGTAGCGGCGATCTCGGGCTTCGTACCTACTTCTTCAGAGAAATTCCGCTCCGGTAGTGTGATCGTGGAAGTGACCGATGGCAAACTGACGATCGATGCAAACGGTGGAACCAATACCAAGCTGAACTATGCCCTGATCAGCCCTTCTTCAGCAGCAGGCGATGTGACGCCGCCTGTCGTTTCGGTTAAGTTTACGGGAACACAACAGTCTGCCGGCGTGTACCGCGACGAAGTGCAGGTTTCGGTAGAGGCATCCGATAATGGTGGTTCTGGCCTGGCCTCGGTACAATACAGCCTGAACGGTGGCTCCTATACAACTTATTCTTCCCCAATTAAGATCAGCACGATCGGCAACTATACGGTCCGTGCCCGAGCAACTGACGGAAGTGGCAATGTAACGACAACGGATACCTATAACTTCAGCGTAGCCGAGGGGACCACGACCAACACGTATATGTTCGTCGAAAACTATGATAAATTCCCCGGACTGGACGAAATGACCTTTTCACTTATCCAGACGCCCTGGAGACGTTTAAAAGATGATGGTACCTATACGCCGTATAATAGCAACCACAATCAGGTAAAACTGCGGATCCATAACAAAGGCAAAGGCACCCTTGTGCTTAGCAACCTGGTGCTCTCTAACAGCAGTGCCTGGAAGATCGTCTCGCTTAACAGCACCGACTACAATGCCTCCTCTTCCTTGCCGGTATCGGTAAGCTCCGGCACGTATGCTGAGGCCGTAGTGGAATTTATTGCCAAAGATGCCGCTACCCGTGTGAAGGTGCTCACAGATACACTTTCCATTTATTCGAATGATGATTTTGCCCCTTACAAAAAGGTAGTATTGCGCGGCCTGTGGCAGAAAGCAGGGGAGGGTAATAGTGAGCCTTACGCGCAGGAGATCATCAATGCATTTGGCTTTAAAACAAAGACGGGCTTTAACCACGATGACGGTACAATCGACGGGGAAACCATCGTGCCCAATTCGGATGAAATCCTATCTTCCTTCTTTGTGCGAGTAGACCCAAGTAAACCGGTAGATGTGAAGCAGATGGCCGCCTATCATAACTGCTGTTCCAATACAGAGCGGTTCCAGTGGTATGATAAAGGCTCCACAACCCTGGTGACGCTCTTTACCCATAACTCTCTGGACGGGCAATCCTTGCTTCCGCGTAAAAGTGGCTCTACTACTGCTTTGGCGCAGGGGACTTTTAGCCCTTCCGGCAGTTTCGGAATGAAAGTAGGATCGGCTTATTCTGACAGAACCAGGAACTCGGAGGGCAAGATTGGCATGCGTATCTGGAAGGCACGCGATAACAAAGGCAACATCATCCCCAATGCATATATTATCGGAGGGGATTACCTGGGTACTTCCTACACCAACTATGATTACCAGGATAACATTTATTATATCAGCAATGTGAAGCCGGCGGATGGGCCTGCCTATACTTCAGAGTTAGCAGCTGCGCCATCGGATGTAGATTTTGCCGGGGTGCTGCTAGGAAGTAGCAAAACTCTAAGCGTGAAGCTGAGCAACCTGGGGCAAACGTATGTCAGTGGCAGCGATCCGGCTATCCAGATCAAGTCTATCGAACTGGCAGGGCCTGATGCCAATGAGTTCTCTGCTACCATGCCTGCTACAACGTCCCTCGCTGTACAGACCTCAACGACCATGTCCGTTAAGTTTACTCCAAAAAGCTTGGGGATCAAGAATGCAGCCGTGCTGGTATACTATGATAATGCCGCCTCGCCGCTCCGCATTCCGCTTTACGGCATTGCCAACGATAACAGCACGACCATCTCTGCTATAAAACGAATCAAAGGCGCTGCAGATAACAGTGTGACGATCGGGGGCAAAGTATGGGAAGCCGACATTGATTACCGCAAAGGCTCTATTAAGTTGGATGCGCAGGTCGTGAAAACGCCGATAGCAGCCACAGATGACGATGTGTTATACCAGACCTATCTATCGGCAGCAACCGATCTGGCAGAAACACGCTACGATATTCCGTTGCCTAATGGAAACTATATGGTGCGGGTACACTTTGTGGAAAATTTCTTCTCTTCCACAGGCGCACGCGTGTTCAACACTACTATCGAAAATTCGCTGCGCCTGGCAAACTTCGATATTTACCGGGAAGTAGGGTATAGAGCTGCATTGGTTCATGATTTCGATGTGAGTGTAACGGACGGCGTGCTTAACTTCAAATTCAATCCAACGGCAAACCGGGTAGCAGTAGCTGCTGTCGAGATCTTCAAAGCATCCGCTGCCTCCGCGCTGGCAACTTCACAGAGCCAGTTGATGACCCAGGAATCAGGCTTTGATGCGAATGGCCGTTCGCTGCGCCTCTATCCAAACCCCAACACAGGAGACAAGGTCATGGCAGAATTGCATGGTTTTGGCCCTCATGAAATGGTTTCAATATCCATGCATGATGTTTCGGGGCGCCAGGTACAGGTGCGAAGTATAGAAACGGATGCAAATGGTGTGGCTACCATAGAAATGCCGATCACAGGCAATATCCAGCGTGGTATCTACTTGTTAAAAGCGACGTCGGCTTCCGGGCAGGCGCAAGGCAAACTGATAGTAGCACATTAAGGCTTGATACAAATAAAAAAGGGGGCTCCATTGCTGGAGCCCCCTTTTTTATTTGTGCCACTATTTACCTTTCTCATTTTGTGTACTTTAGGTAACAGAGAGTATGGGACCCATTGTTATACTTTACTTGTTTCCTGACAGAAGGCAAAGCCTGCCGGATGGCTTTTTTCTGTTCTCCGGCTTTCCCCTGCTCCCTGTTTAACAGCTGTCGCCAACAATCTATGTTTATACTTCGAAGTTATACGTGTAATTATAGCTGATAAGCTGTTGGTTGTCTGTCTGTTGTATTTTTATTAAGATAAAAATACAATTTTAGCCAACAACATTTAATTGTACATCGTTAATGTAGCGTTACCCCGAAAACAGGCTTAAAAGCGCTGATAAACAGGTAACTCAAAATTAGTGATTTTAAATATTTGGCTAACAATATAGAAGGATGATTGCGGATGAGATATTGGAATAATTATCTATGAATATCCCGGGCCACTGTCTAAAAAGGAGGGATTGAATCACCCGGTTAGCTTAAAGAGCATTTATAAATAAAATTTTAAATAACTGTATAAAATTAAACCACATTCCGCTAAAATGTTCGTATTGTAAACTTACAGTCTTATACTAATTGAGCTGTTAGCCGCACTAAAATAATAGAATGTAGCTATAAGTAAGTTGATAGGGGTAACTGCATTTCTTACTAATGTATCTCAGAAACTTATTACTGTTAGCTTCTCAAATTCAAACAATAATCCAGGTCAGATACGGGCAGGTATACTTGTACGGCTATTCTTTTAAGGCATTTCAGTTGAAGTACCCGATGAAGGTACTTGTTTGCACAGGGGACAAATAGAGAAGATGGAGAAAAAGTTTACAAGAGTTTATGAAAAATTTTTTACAAAACGTGACAGAATTCATGATCAACCATTACGTTCCTACTCGGCTTCACTTATTAAAACATACCTATTTATTACTGCTTTTGTGCTTGTTTTATCCGGGTATTCCGGGCTATGGCGCCGGGCTTCCTTATCGACTGGATTTTAACGCCGGTGTAGCTGGTACTGTCGCCGATAAAGCCGGCCTTGGCACGGGATTCGAGAAAGTAGCTGCTTTTTCAGGAACCCGCCTTTCCGCAGATGGCACGCCTACAGATCCTGCAAAGCCATGGTATGAGGCAAGCAAATTAGCTATATCAGGAGGAGCCCTGCGCCTGACTACAAATAAGGGAATTGGATACCAGACCAACAACAACCAGCTGAATGCCCTGGCTGTGGCTGTGAACGGTAGCAATGGCTTGGTGGTAGAGGCCACACTGGTACAGCCCTTTTATGGAACCGACGCACAGCAGGCAGGGGTATGGCTTGGCCTGAACGACCATACTTTTCTCAAACTGGTAGTAGTTGGCAACAGACTGGAACTTCGCCGTGAGATAAATGATGTATCGGACGGAAGAGGAACAGCAGATATGCGGCAGTCCAGCATCATTAGCGGCCTCGATACAAAGACCGTTCAGATCCGGCTGGTTGTCGATGCTTCCACCGGCCGTGCACAGGGCTATTACTCAACAGATGGCACCACCTACGCCAATGTGGGTGCAAGTTATTCGCAACCATGGCTGGATGTTTCGGCGATGGGCCTTACAGGATCTTCGGTGCTGAGTGGTATTCTGGCAACACACCGGAATGCCACTACGCCTGTTACATATGCCTTTGATTCCTTTCAGGTAAAAGCAAACGCTGAAACACCGGCGCCCTCTTCATCAACCGGCGACGTGAAAATCAACTTTCAGCCCTCAACTTCGGCTACACCAACGGATTATACAGCTGATACAGGCAAGGCGTTTGATGCCACGCGAGGCTTTGGCTGGGTAGACCCTTCTACCAAGCAGCCCAAAGACCAGTCGGCCAGCATGCGCGAGCGCTCCGGCACGACCGACATCCGCCTGCGCACGCTGGTGCAGATGCAGCAGACCAATACAAAAGGCGAAACACCGGGAAGCTGGGAAATGGCCGTTGCCAATGGCACTTATAGTGTGACAGTGAGCGCCGGTGACCCGAGCTATCTGGACAGCAAGCACCAGGTGAACGTGGAAGGCGTAGCGGCGATTTCGGGCTTTGTACCTACTTCTACAGAAAAATTCCGCTCCGGCACGGTAACCGTAACGGTGCAGGACGGCAAGCTGACCCTGGATGCCAATGGCGGTACCAACACTAAGCTGAATTATGTGCTGGTGAGTCCTGTAACAGATCAGACGGCCAGGATCAACTTTCAGCCCTCAACTTCGGCTACACCAACGGATTATACAGCTGATACAGGCAAGGCGTTTGATGCCACGCGAGGCTTTGGCTGGGTAGACCCTTCTACCAAGCAGCCCAAAGACCAGTCGGCCAGCATGCGCGAGCGCTCCGGCACGACCGACATCCGCCTGCGCACGCTGGTGCAGATGCAGCAGACCAATACAAAAGGCGAAACACCGGGAAGCTGGGAAATGGCCGTTGCCAATGGCACTTATAGTGTGACAGTGAGCGCCGGTGACCCGAGCTATCTGGACAGCAAGCACCAGGTGAACGTGGAAGGCGTAGCGGCGATTTCGGGCTTTGTACCTACTTCTACAGAAAAATTCCGCTCCGGTACGGTGATCGTGGAAGTATCTGATGGCAAACTTACGATCGATGCTAACGGTGGAACCAATACCAAGCTGAACTATGCTATCATTGCCCCGTCGACGGAAACAGCTAAGGCACTTGCTTTTTCACCTACTACGCTGAGCTTTACAGCGGAGCAAGGCAATAGTGTGTCTTCCAAATCCATTTCCCTGTCTGCCTCTTCCGGCACACCGGCCGTAAAACTGAGCAAATCGGCAGGCGCAGACTGGCTGACACTGCCTGCCGCCAACTTGGGAACCATTACCTTCGGAGCTTCAAATATCAATACTAATCAAACTCCAGGCACATACCAGGCTACTGTTACCGCTTCAGCTGACGGGTATACTTCGGCCAGCGTACAGGTAACTCTCACAGTTACGCAGCCTGCCTCTTCGCAGGACATCAAGATCAATTTCCAGCTGGCCAGCTCTGCTACACCAAGTGGCTATACGGCGGACGCCGGGCAGGCATACGATGCCACAAGAGGCTTTGGCTGGGTAGATCCCTCCACCAAGCAACCAAAAGATCATACAGCCAGCATGCGGCAGCGCTCCGGTACAGCCGACATCCGCCTGCGCACCTTAGCCCAGATGCAGGTCTCCACGAACGGGGAAACACCGGGGAGCTGGGAGCTGGCAGTGCCTAACGGCGCTTATAGTGTGACGGTAAGCGTTGGTGACCCCAGCTACTTCAATAGCCGCCACCAGCTCAATGTAGAAGGGGTAGCAGCCATTAAGGATTTTGTGCCTACCGAGGAACAGTGGTCTAAGTCAGCTACTGTTACCGTGAAGGTGCAGGACGGCAAGCTTACCCTCGATGCCACAGGTGGCCTGAATACAAAGCTGAATTATACCATTGTCAAGCAGGTGCCCGAAAGTGAGCTGCTGCGGCCATTCGTAACAGCGGTAAGGCCGGCAGACGATGCGACGCTGGTGCCTTTAGACCAGTCGATCTCGGTAGACCTGGAATTCCCAAGCGGCATGTCGCTGAACGGCAGCACCGTAAACCCTAATACCGTGAAGCTATATACGGTGGCAGTTGGTGGCGGTGCAGAGGTAGCAGGTACTGCTGTGAACTCCACAGGCGGAGGAGATGCGATCACGCTATCTGCTACGCTGAAGCCAAACACCACCTACGAATTCCAGATAACGGATCAGGTAAAAGATGGCAACGGATACCCGATGATTCCGTTCACTTCCCGCTTTACTACCACAAGTACAACCCCGGAAACACCAACCGATCTGGCAGGGGTGTCTTTTACAGAATCGACGTTGATCGATAATACGTTCGGAACAGATGGCTTCACCAGCCTGGCGATCGGGCCTGATCACCGGCTGTATGCGGCCACTTCGGGAGGTAAAATCGAACGATGGGATATCAATGCGGACGGCACCTTCAACAACCACGTTACCATTGCGCCGTTCGGAACAGACAGACGGTTGCTGATCGGACTGCGGTTTGACCCGGCAGCTACTGCATCTAACCTAATTGCCTGGATCAGCCATTCCGATCCTAATTTTACAGGAGCAGCCGAATGGTCAGGAAAGATCTCCCGGGTTAACTTAACCACGCCGGCAAGTCCGCAGGTCGTTGATTATGTCATCAACCTGCCCCGCTCTTACAAAGACCACTCCACCAACAGCATTGATTTCGGGCCTGATGGCGCCTTGTATGTTGTGCAGGGAAGTAACTCTGGTATGGGGTCTCCCGATGCCGCCTGGGGTAACCGTTCTGAAAAGCTTTTGAACGCAGCTGTGTTGCGCCTCGACATTGCCCGGGCAAAGGTAGTAGGGTTGCCGGTGGATGTGAAAACGGCCGATGGTGGCAGCTATAATCCATATGCCAGCGGTGCGCCGCTTACCATTTATGCATCAGGTGTCCGGAATGCATACGATCTGGTGTGGCACTCGAACGGGCAGCTGTATGTGCCTACCAATGGCTCGGCGGCAGGCAGCAATATTCCGGCCCTAAAAAACGGCATGACCTGGTCGAACGGACAGGTATATACCGGGCCGGATATCCCGGCGCTGACAGACGTCAGACAAACGCAAGGCGACTACTTGTTCCGGGTGCAGAAAGGCGGCTATTATGGTCATCCGAACGTGCTACGCAACGAATACATCATGAATGGCGGTAACCCGACCTCCCGCGAAGACCCGGGTGAAATTGTGTGGACGATTGATGGCGTAAACTATGGTTATGCGGTGGGTACCCCGGCAGAACCGAACTACCGCGGATGGGCTTATGATTTCGGTCTGAACATTTCCCCGAATGGGGCCATAGAATATAAGAGCAATGCATTTGGCGGCAAGCTGCAGGGCAAGATCATGGTGTGCCGCTTCAGTGGCGGGGATGACATTATTACCCTGGAGCCGGGCACGTCAAACCTGGATATTATTCGGGCGACAGAAGGTATAAAGATACCCGGTTTGCGCCGGCCTTTTGCCAACCCACTGGACGTGATCGAGGATGTAGCTACCGGCAATTTATACTTGTCAGAGTACTACGATGGAAACGGGGACGGGCGGCCACGCATCACGCTCTTAAAAGCAGATCAGCCTGCATCTTCAAGCCAGACTGTAAGTGCTGCACTGCAGAGTATCTCTACTACTGCTGACGCAACAAAGTCGGCGGAAAGCTACCAGCTACGGGTGTGGCCAAATCCAAGCTCCGGCGACCGGGTGCACGTGGAGCTGAAAGGTTTCGGCCCGGGCGAGTCGGTGAAGGTGATGATGTATGATATAACCGGCCAGCAGGTACAGTCCAGAAATGTGCAGACCGACGGCACAGGCGCTGTTACAACCGAACTCCCCGTGCCAAGCGGCACCAACCAGGGTGTTTACATGATCCGGGCAGCCTCTGCTTCGGGTAAAGCGCAGGGCAAATTGCTGGTTACCCATTAAATTGTTTCGGTAATGAAAAAAGGGGGCTGATGTAGATCAGCCCCCTTTTTTGTGCCCTATTGCATCCAGAAGCGAACAAACAGGGTACGCTGGTGGCAAGATGAAAGCCGGTAGAACCCGTTGCTGTCCGGGCGAACCGAAAAGGCTTGGCGTATGTTCATCAAAAGCAACAAAGGCAGCTTTATACTTAATAAAGCCGTATTTTGGCGCCTTTTGATGAATGGGAAGTTATGTCAGATAAAAATATCCTGAAAAGCTTTAAGAAGAAGGAAACGCAGCCTGCAAGCACAGCCGTTTTCCTTCAGAACACAAAACGCTGGCTGCTGCTAAGCATACTTGTGCTGCTGCTTGGTGGCGCGGCTAATCCTGCATGGGAAACGGAAACTATTACGCTGCGGGCAGAACGGCTGCCTTTTAGCCCCAAAGAGTTTTATGTAGCTGCTGTGCAAGACGAGCGGGACGAGAAAGCGGCTGTTGCATACTTGCTACCTGTAGCCAGTGCTGCCACCGCGCAGGTTGGCACCCCACGTCCGGTCGACCTGCAGGGAGGTGGCCTGGCCGCGATCCGACAATACATTCAGAAGAGCTTGCCGGCTGATAAAAAGCTGCGACCCATCATCATCCGTCTGAAAGAGTTTAAAGTAACGGAGAAGCCCGGTGCGAAAGGCCGTGTGGACGGAAATGTTGCCGTGGGCATGACCTTCGATCTGCAGCGCGAAGAAGGCCCGGTGGAACTGCTGGCCTATAAAGGTGGCGCCAGGTATAACCGCCCGGCAAGCCAGCGCTTTGATGTAGAACCGGTGCTCCGGCAGTCGCTGGCCGACGCCCTTACTTACCTGAATACCTGGATGGACAAAGAAGCCGGCCGTAACGCAAAGCTGGCCCGAAGTATAGAGGTCTCCTTTATTGATTATACCCAAAACGGCAAGGATGATACCGTATTTTATAGGCTAGACCGGCCCCTGAACTGGAATGATTTTCTGGCTGCGCCGAGTAAAACGAGCCACTTTGCCGCGTCTGTTTTCCCGGGGTTTGCCTATGAGGGGAAAAGCACCGTGGTTAACGGGGTCATCCAGCTGGACCTGACCATGAAAGTGTATGTTTTAAAAAGATCCTCATGGGTGAAGGATGTGGCCCGTAACGCCTACAGCCTGAATCATGAGCAACGGCATTTTGATATCGTCAAAATTGTGGCTGAGCGCTTCAAGAAAAAAGTGCAGCCCGACAATCTGACGCTCGAAGATTACAACAGCATCATTCAGTACCAGTATATCGAATCGTTCCGGGAGATGAACCACCTGCAGGAACAATACGACGGCGAGACGCAGCATGGCCTGGACGAGGCCGCCCAGCAACGCTGGAACCAGCGCATTGACCAGGAAATGCACGCCCTTGGCCTTAAATAAAAATTTTGAAGTTATACTTGCCGGCCAGCACCTGGCCGGCGCCAGTTGGCCTTCCGGGCATAATTTCATAATTTGCCACTATGTATACACGCGAACAAGCTTCCCAACTCCGGCAGGCTTTCTGGACCACATTCGGACAGTATATTGCCCCGCATCTTTCTGCTGAAGGTTACCGAACCAACTGGCTGAATTACCGCACCGGCATAAAGGATGTATACTTCCGGATGCAGGCCGATAAAAAAACCGCATCCATCGCCATCGAGCTGACTCACCCGGATCTGGAGATCCAGCAGCTTTTCTTTGAGCAGTTCGAGGCCCTTCGGAACGTATTGCACGAGCAGGTGGGCGAGGAGTGGCAGTGGGCCCTGCACACAACCAACGACGACGATAAAGTGATCAGCAGGATCTACACGGAAATTTCTCCGGTCAATGTCTTTGACAAGAATGACTGGCCTGCACTGATCTCGTTCTTTAAGCCGCGCATTATTGCGCTGGATGAATTCTGGAGCAACGCTCAGTATTCGTTTGATGCCTTACGCTAGCTTCGTTTCCTGGTCCAAAGTAAGTATAAGAGCAGCAGTATAAATTCAAAAGCCGGCAAGTGTGGAAAGGCTCCATACTTGCCGGCTTTCTTCTTTTTGGAAGTATAGCTAGGCGGAATTCCGTTCGGCGTTGATGATGCCAAAAGAGCAGCGCATCACCAGTTTTTCATACAAAGGCTTGTTTGTGTCTGCTGTATCCTGCTCTTCCATTTCCCGGATGCGGGTAAGGGCAAACTGCTGCACTGTGAGCAGGGGCAGTTCGATCCGCTGGCGCATTTGGATGGAAAGCTGATTCACCGATTTATCATCCAGCAGCTCCGCTACATTGGCTAAGCGCAGCACATACCTTTTGGTCCGGTTAAATTCCTCGTAGATCATGCGCCATAGGTGGCCATAGGTCGGATGATCAGCCAGAAAAGCCGTGAGCGGGAAAAAGCACTTGCTCATTGCCATTTCGCAATTATCCAGCAGCGTTTTAAAGAACATCGAATGATGGTAGAGCTCCTCAATTTCTGACCATCTGCCGGCCTTTTCATACTGCTCGAATGCGGTGCCTACCCCGTAATAGCCGGGCAGGTTTTGCTTTAGCTGGCTCCAGGAGCCGACATACGGCACGGCGCGCAGGTCGTTCAGGTTCAGTTTGCCTGGCTTGCGTTTGGCTGGCCTGCTGCCAATGTTGGCCTCGGCATAATAGCGTAGGGGGCTCGCATAGGTCAGGTACTCCAGAAAGTCCGGGTGGTTTTTCAGGTCGCTGTACGCCTGGTAACTGGCATCGGCCATCCCTTGCAACAAAGCTTCTTCCTGTTTGGTAAGCGTAGATTCGCGGGCAGTAAAAAGGGCGTTGCTGATGCCCGCATGGATCAGTTGCTCCATGTTATACTGGGCGGCAGCGGGCGTGCCAAAGTTAGAGCTGATCGTCTGCCCCTGGATGGTCAGCTGGATTTCTTTGTTGGAAATATTACTGCCCATGGAGGCATAGAACTGGTGCGTTTTGCCGCCACCTCGCGCCGTGGGGCCACCTCGCCCGTCAAAAAAGACCACCTGCACGCCATACTGCTTCGACAGAGCGCTAAGCTCTTCTTTGGCTTTGTAAATACTCCAATTGGCCATCAAGTAACCGCCGTCTTTGGTGCCATCCGAAAAGCCCAGCATAATGGTTTGGGTGTTGTTTCGTATTTGCAGGTGCTGGCGGTAGGTTTCATTTTCATAGAGCGCCTGCATCACCTGGCCAGCCTGTTCCAGGTCGGCAATGGTTTCAAAAAGGGGCACAATGTCTACTGAAAGCGCATCGCGTTTCCAGCCACTGAGCAGCAGAAGGCCGTAAACCGCTATTACGTCCAGTGCGCTGGTACTGTGGCTGATAATATAACGGTGACAGCCTTCTTCGCCGTTGTGCTGCTGGATGGACCGGATGGCCGCCATGGATTCGAGTGTGTCGCGGTGCAGTTCGTTTACCAGCAGCGAAGCATCGAACGGATGCTCTGTTTGCAGTAACACCCGGATCTTTTCCGTATCCGGCAGCGCCTGGTAATTTTCGGGGAGGACGGAGGCTGTGGCAGCGATCGCTTCCAGCACTTCGGTGTGCACCGAGCTGTCCTGCCGGATGTCGAGGGAGGCAAAGTATAAACCAAACAATTCTACTTTCCGGAGCAGGTTTTCGACCATGCTTCTAAACAGGCCGTTGTGTTGCTCCACCAGGGTGGTCCGGATCTGCTCGAGCGTCTGGATAATATCAGCTTTGGTGATGTCGGCCTTGTAATCGGGCACGTACAGGTTGTTGTAGAGCTTTTTTTCGAGTGCTGCCACCAAGTCTTCTACGCCCCGGAAGGTAAGGCGGCGCTTCAGGTCGCGCACATCGGTGTAGTAGGACCGGATAATGGCGGCCCGCAGCGCACCGGCCACTTTGCGGGTTGTATCTACCAGCACGAACGGATTGCCGTCCCGGTCGCCGCCGGGCCAGAAGCCCAGGCGGATCAAGGGCGTTTGGGCCGTGACCTGCTCCGGGAACTGATTTTTAAGCCTGGAAAGGATATGCCCGGCAGACTGATAAAAAACGTTTTCCAGAAACCATATCAAACTCACCGCCTCGTCATACGGCGTAGGTTTCTGCTTTTTGAAAAAGGGGGTTTTGCCAAGCTGTTGCAGATAGCTGTTTACCTCGGCGGTGTTGTCGCTGGTAAGGGCTTTGGACAGGTCGTTGATAATGCCCAGCACTTCGCTGGGATAAAACTGCGTCGGGTGCGCGGTAAGCACCAGCCGCACTGAAAAGTCTTTTAGCTTTTCGGCAAGCTGCGGCTCCATGCCCGTGTGCAATATCTGCGATTGCAGGTGCTTGAGCGTACCGATGCCGTTCATGTCGTGGGTGTCGGCATAAGCGGCATCTTCCAGGGCGTCGAACAATACGACCTGCCTTTCGGCATACTGCACAAACCGGAACAGCAGGTCCAGCTGCTCCCGATCTGTTTGGTAGGAGGTATACTGCTGCATAAAACTCCGGATAATTTCCGAAGGGCTTTGTTTTTTGTCGTAGCCTTCCTCACAATGCTGCAGAAAAATAGAGAGCAGCACGCCCGTTTTCTCTACCCGGTGAAAGGGCAGCGAGGTGAAGAGACTGTTATACAACTGAAACTTCAAGCCTACTTCCTTCCGGTATACTTCCAGAATATTATCGTCCACGTTATCCATAAAAATCAATTTCTGCAATTAAATAGTTGAAAACAAGTTCCGTAGCCCCGCCAAGGAAAACAGCCTGTAACCTAAGGCCGGCGCGTGGCACAATAGCAATTCTACGGGTCGGAATAAGCCCTTTTATACTTGCCTGTTTAGGTTTAACTACTCCGTACGGATTTGTATCCTTTAAGAAGTATAGCGCTATGAAAGTTATTGTTATTATCGTTTTAACCCAGCCCAAATAGCCGTTAGCACGCAGGCTGATGCCGGTAGCCTGTAAGTATAGGATGTTCTTCTTTGCGCATACCTCCCAAGGTTGAGGCATAGCTGCTTCATACTGTTTCACCGTGCTGGCTCAGGTCGAGGCCTTCGGTTTCTTCTTTTTCTGTTACGCGCAGCGGCATGATCAGGTCTGTCAGTCTGAGCAGGAGCCAGGCGCCGCAGAATGCAAAGACGGATACGCCCACCATGGCAGCCAACTGCACTAAAAAGAGCCTGACTTCGCCAAAGATCAGCCCGTTACCTGTGGTGTTAGCTTCGTTTACCGCCTGGCTGGCAAAAACGCCGGTTAATAGCATGCCCACCATACCGCCTACACCGTGGCACGGAAATACGTCCAACGTGTCGTCAATAGCCGTGCGGGTGCGCCAGTCTACCACTAGGTTGCTCACAATGGCAGCTACTACGCCAATAACCAGCGCGTGCGGAAGCGTGACAAAACCGGCGGCAGGTGTAATAGCCACCAGGCCAACTACGGCTCCGATGCAGGTTCCCATGGCCGAGGGCTTTCGTCCTTTCAGGGAATCAAAAAATATCCAGGCCATGGCTGCCGCGGCCGAGGCCGTCATGGTGGTGCCGAGCGCTATGACCCCCAGCCCACTGGCGCCCATGGCTGAACCGGCATTAAAGCCAAACCAGCCAAACCACAGCAGGCCGGTGCCCAGCAGCACAAAAACAACGTGGGAAGGCCGGTGATTGGTGTCATAGCGTTTTTTTAAGTATAAAGCAGAAGCCAGCGCTGCCCACCCTGCCGACATGTGCACAACCGTGCCGCCTGCAAAATCCAGAACGCCCAACTGCAGCAGCAGGCCGTCGGGGTGCCAGGTAACATGTGCCAGGGGCGCATAGATGAAAATAAAAAAGAGACAGATAAACAGAATGTAGGACTTGAAATTGATGCGTTCGGCAAAAGCACCGGTGATCAGGGCGGGCGTGATGATGGCAAATTTTAACTGGAACATGGCAAACAGCAGCAACGGAATGGTTGGAGCGGCGGGCCAGGGAGCACCGTCCATCACACCGCGCATCATAAAATAAGTCCTCGGGTCACCTACCAGGCCGCCGATCGAATCTCCGAAGGCCAGGCTAAAACCGAAGACCACCCAAAGCACCGTGACGATGGCCATGCAGATAAAGCTCTGCAGCATCGTGGAGAGCACGTTCTTGTGGCTGACCATACCCCCATAAAAGAAAGCCAACCCAGGCGTCATGATCAGCACGAGGGCCGTGGCAGTCAGCATCCAGGCCGTATCGGCTGCATTGATGTTGGCAGCAGCCGTGGTGGTTACCGGTACGGAAGGAACAGCCAGGGCCAGCAGCGCCACCAGCAGCAGGAGTATAAATGGCACGCGGGAGAAAACCTTCTCAAGCGGTTTTACTTGTTGTGGGGTAGTTAGTACAGTCATCTTAATGCTTTTTTTGTGTGCCTTGCTTTTTCCTGGCAGCAACTCTAAGGATGTTTCGCTTACGGCCAAAGAAGGCTTTTGGGTTTTAAATAATAAATTAAATTATCAACAAAAAAGCATAAATATTGAAAAAAATAAAATAAAATTTAGCAAACATTGATAAATGTATACAAAACAGATTGTTAATTCGTTAAAAGTGTAAGCAGGTAAAATGCTGACTTGAGCCTACAACGCCTGAAAAAAGCCATTTGCCTCCCGGTTAAATGAGACGTACTATATGAGACATTTCGCACAACTGGAGGAGGAAAGAAAAGCGCATAAAAAAACCGCTCCCTTATTTAGAGAGCGGCTTTTAGGTGATGATCGCGATAAACCAGCTACCGCAGCTGAACCAGCCGGGTAGCAGAAGTATACTTAAGCCAGCACCAGGGCCAGAATACAGAAAATATCAATGATCCAGAGGGCCAGGCTGATTTCTGATTTCTTCCCGGATATAAGCTTGAGGGCAGTCCAGCTGAGAAAGCCCCAGATGATGCCCTGAGAAATTGAGTAGGTGAAGGGAATCAGGACCATGGCCAGGAAAGCAGGTATGGCTTCATCTAACTGGGCCCAGTCTATTTTGGTAACGGGCCGCACCATAAACACGCCTACCAGCACCAACGCCGGTGCCGTGGCAATAGCCGGAACCATGGACAGCAGGGGAGCCAGGAATAGGAAGGGCAGAAACAGCAAGCCGCCGACTACGGCTGTAAGCCCCGTGCGGCCGCCCGCTTCTATCCCTACAGCTGATTCGATATAGGCCGTTCCAGGGCTGCAACCTACCAGGCCGGCCATTGTGGTGGCCACCGCATCGGTGAGCAAGGCTTGTTTAATGTTTCGGGGCTCGCCTTCCTCATCTACCAGGTTGGCGGCTTCTGCCAGCCCGACCAGCGTAGAGAGGCTATCGAACAAATCGGTGAAAACGAACGCGAAAATGACCGGCAGCACTGCCCACTGCAGCGAATTTATGAGGTCGAGCTGGAAGAGCAGGCTGAAATCCGGCGCGGCAAACACACCCTGCCAGTTAATGAGCGGCGTGGCCTCCGTTGCCCACCAGCGCCCAAGCGGGTAAGAAAGCAGCGTGGTGAACAGAATACCAATGAGAATGCCGCCTTTTACCTGCCGCACCACTAGTACGGCCGTGAGCAGGAGGCCGGCTAAAAAGGTAAGCAGGGTAGGCGTAAGCGGGCTCACGCCGATGATGGTTGCCGGATTTGCCACAATGAATTTGGCATTGGCAAAGCCGATGAGGGTGATAAAAAGCCCGATACCTGCTGCAATGGCGTATCGCAAAGGCCGCGGAATAGCTTTTACAATATAGGTCCGGATGTTAAAGACCGAAAGCAGCAGGAAGACAATGCCCGACCAGAAAACCGCCCCCAGTGCTACCTGCCAGGGCACTTTCATGCCCAGCACCGCCGAAAACGTGAAAAAAGCATTGAGGCCCATGCCCGGCGCTACCAGGATCGGGTTTTTGGCATAAAGCCCCATCATCACACTACTGAAAAAGCACACCAGTACGGTTGCGGTCAGCACGCCGGCAAAAGGCATGCCCGCCTGGCTCAAAATGTTGGGGTTGACCACTATGATGTAAGAAGTAGCCAGGAAAGAAGAGATGCCGGCAATGAGCTCCGTCTGGAAGGAAGTGCCGTTTTTCTTCAGTTCAAAGTAAGAATTCATACGTGTGCCGTTGAGAGGTTTACCTGCTTTCCGGTGCGTCCGCAAAAGCAGCCCTAAAAGTAAGAAAAAAACAGTTGGAGCAAGTATACCCCGGTGTACGGTATTTCCGGCGCAGCCGGTAAAAGCTGAAATTCGAGCTACGACCGCATCTTGCCTGAACTAAAAAGCCGGCGCCGCTTTACCTGTTGGCAAAGCGGCGCCGGCTTTTTAGTTATACTTATACTTCCGAACGGGCTGGCCTAATGGTGCTGGCGTTGCAGGGAAGCGATCTCTTTGTTCAGTTCTTCTACCCGATTCATTTCTGTCTGCAGGTCTCTTTTTAGCTTCAGCTCTTTTTCGCGGGCGTTCTTTTTGCTTTCATTCAGTTCAGCCTCCATTTCGTTGTAAGCCCGCTGCTTTTCGTCGGTCACGATCTTGCTTTTGCGGTATACGGCCATCACCACAGCCAGCACAACCAGCAGCGCTATAATAATGATGCCCGTCAGGATCACGTAGAACTGCTTTGGCATGTCAAGCCCAAGCACCGAAATGTTGGCAATGGCGCTGGCGCTTTTCTGCACTTCCTGGTCTTTCTTCACATTATCCGCACGCAGGGCCTGCAGTTGTTTTTTCTGTTGCGCAATGGTGGCCTGGGCCTGGGCAAGTTCTTCGCGGGTGTCTTTGCTGGCATTGAGCAATTTCTTTTCGCGTTCGGCCAGCGTTGCCTGTACATTCGTCCAGAACGCATTAAGCGCTTCCACATTCACCACTTTATACTCCCGGTTATTTTCCTGGTAGGAGTTAGAGTTGCTTTTAAGTTTGTTGAACTGGTTGGATAAAGCCGTAGCGGCAGGTGAACCTTCCTTCGGTGTGCCTTGTGCCATCACGGCGGTGGAAAATAACACAAGGAACAGGGGTAGAAAGAGTGCCTTCATGGTTTTGAAATTAAAGTTTGAAATTCACTTTTGTAAAATAGTAAAAACAGTTCAGATTAGCCAAAAGGCTGCGCTAAATCGTGGGTTTACAGGGCAAGCCTTCTCCAATAACTTTTAAAGTATGGCTTTATTGTCATTCTTCCGAAAAAATCAGCAAATAGAAGTTAGCCCAAGGGCGCGTATACATCTGAAAATGATATGGGTAGCAACAGCCGCAGGCCGCGTATGATTCCGGACAGCGCGGATTCTTAACCAGCAAAGTGCCCGTAAATGCAAAAGTAAAGGTATACTGCCATGGTGGCGGCGCACGGTGTGCTGCACGTTTCGGGCATAAAACATGTTTACCAGGTATGGAATTTTTTGTGAACAAAGGCTCCGTTGTACGCCAGATCTGGGGAAAGGCCGATACGATCCTCTTCATCTTTGCCGGCGCTGCTGCTGAATTTGCCCTCAACAAGGCGGTTGACTGGTTATACTTTACCGGGCGCCTGCCCGCCGATCCGCTAGGGCGGCTTTTTTCTACGGTCGGCTATGCCCGCCGGATCGTTTTTTCGGGATTGGATGACGCCCATCGTGCCATTGATCAAATGGCTAAAATTCACGCCGGGGTGGAGGCCGGCCGCGGCATGGCCATCCCGGACTGGGCCTACCGCGACGTGCTTTTTATGCTCATCGATTATTCCATCCGCTCATTTGAGCTGCTGGAGCGAAAACTGACCGAGGCAGAAAAGGCAGAAGTTTTTACGGTGTTCATCCGCGTGGGCACCCGCATGGGCATCAAAGGACTGCCGGCTACCTGGCCAGCCTGGGTACAACAGCGGCAGCAGCACCTGCAGGAGAACCTGGCCGAAAGTGGCTATACTACGGACCTGTACCGGCAGTACCGCAAGCACCTGGGTCTGGTCAGGTATCACTTGCTGCTGCAGGCGCAGGCGCTGGTCGTGCCTGCCCGGGTAAAACAACTGCTGGGTTTCGGGCGCTTTTCGTACCTGGGCCCTGTGCTCCGGGTGTACAAACTAAGCCGAAGGCTGCGGCTGGAATGGCTGCTGAAAGCGATCATTTTGCCGCCGGCCTATAAAGCAGAGATCAGCGCCCTGGACCGGGTGCCTTCCTGATCAAACGTGATTATTGTTCCAAAATCCGTAACAAGTATAAACAGGCAAGTATACCGGATGCACCATACGGCAAGCTTCTTTTTTCATGGCCCATTGCAGGATTTTCTGTCCCGCTCCAAAAAAGGGAGTTGGCAAAGCTATGCCTTTACCGGATTGCCAGCCGTAAAGGATGCCATCGAAGCGCAGGGCGTGCCGCACCCCGAGGTAAACGTGCTCCTGGTAAATGGCGCGCCGGTGCCTTTGCTGCACCCGCTTGCCGCCTGCGATTGGGTGGAAGTATATCCTGCCGGTTCTTCTTATAACCTGCCCGAAAGCTGGTCGCTGCGGGCCAGCCGCCCGCCCACAACTGCCTTTGTGCTGGATGTGCACCTGGGCAAGTTGGCCCGGGCATTGCGGTTGCTGGGCTTTGATACTTGCTATGAAAACGACTACTCCGATCAGGCTATCGCGCAACTTGCCTCCGAGCAAAACCGCATTGTGCTGACGCGGGATGTGGGCCTGCTGAAACAAAAAAACATTACATGGGGCTACTGGCTGCGCTCGCAGCACCTGCAGGAGCAACTAACAGAAGTCATTTCTTATTTTAACCTGGCACCAGCATTCAGGCCCTTTGCGCGGTGCCTGGCTTGCAACGGGCTGATCGAGCAGGTGGCAAAAGAACGCATCGCAGACCAGCTTCCTCCTAAAACAAAGTTATACTTCGAGGAGTTTTTCCAATGCTCGTCCTGTCAGCAGGTCTACTGGAAAGGCTCGCATTATGCGCATATGCAGGCTTTTATTTCAAGGCTGGCAAGACCGCTTTAACTGAGAGTGTTATACTTGCCACAGAGCAAAACGGCCCCTGCTATACTTTAGCAGGGGCCGTTTTGCTATAGCGCGGCCAGGGTTACTGCTTTTCCATCTTATAGTATTCCAGCCCCAGCACCTCGCTGGTATAGGCCCGTATCTCGTTGCAAAGCTGCGCATCATCGGCCAGCGACTGCCCGAAAGAGGGGATCATCTGCTTTAGTTTTTCCTGCCAGGCCGCAGACGAATACTGTTCTGCAAAACACCGCTTTAACAGCCCCAGCATAATGGAAACGGCCGTGGAAGCCCCCGGCGAAGCGCCCAGCAAAGCGGAAACGGTTCCATCAGCAGAGCTGACGACCTCGGTGCCAAACTCCAAAATGCCGCCTTCTTCCGGGTCCTGCTTGATGATCTGCACGCGCTGGCCGGCTGTTTCCAGTTTCCAGTCTGCCTCCAGGGCATCGGGTACAAAAGCGCGCAGCGCATCCATACGCTCGTCAGTTGACTGCCGCACCTGGTCGATCAGGTATTTGGTGAGCTGCAGGTTATCCAGGCCCGCCTCAATCATGGGCTTGATGTTGTTGATCTTGATCGACAGGGGCAGGTCCATGAAAGAGCCTCTTTTCAGAAATTTGGTCGAGAAGCCGGCATAGGGGCCAAACAGCAGCGCTTTCTTGCCGCTGATGATGCGGGTATCCAGGTGGGGCACCGACATGGGCGGCGAACCCACCGAAGCCTTGCCGTATACTTTGGCATTGTGCTGATCGATCACCGCCGGGTTCTGGCACACAAGCCATTGGCCGCTCACCGGGAAACCGCCAAAGCCTTTGCCCTCCGGAATGCCGGTTTTCAGCAGCAGGGGCAAAGAGCCACCGCCGGCGCCTATAAAGACGAACCTGGCCTTGATCTTGCGTTTATCGCCTGTCGTAATATCTTTTACCTTCACCTGCCAGCTGGCATCCGGCTGCTGGCGCAGTTTGCGCACCTCGTGGTTCAGGTGCAGCGTAACGCCTTCCATCTTCTGTAAGCGATCAAACAAATTACGGGTCAAGCAGCCAAAGTTCACGTCGGTTCCCAGCTTCATACACGTGGCGGCCAACTGCTCTGAGGTGTCCCGGCCGGCCATCATCAGCGGAATCCATTCCTGCAGCTGGGTCTTGTCGGTGGTAAAGGTCATGCCTTCAAACAGCGGGTTCTGCGTAAGCGCTTCGTGCCTTTTGCGTAAGAATTCCACATTTTCCGGGCCCCAGACAAAGCTCAGGTGCGGAATCGTGTTGATAAAAGAGTGAGGCGAGGCCACATAGCCCTGCTGCACCAGGTAGGCCCAGAACTGCCGCGAAACCTCAAAGGAATCCGCAATCTTGATGGCTTTGGAAATATCGATGGAGCCATCCGGCCGCTCAGGGGTATAGTTGAGCTCGCAGAAGGCCGAGTGGCCGGTGCCGGCGTTATTCCAGGCGTCTGTGCTTTCGGCAGCCACCACATCCAGGCGTTCATAAATTTCTATTGTCAGGTCGGGCTGAAGCTCCTTTAATAAGACCCCGAGCGTGGCGCTCATAATGCCTGCGCCGATCAAAACTACATCCGGGTTCTGCTCTGTCCCTTTATATCGTGTCATCATACTCCATAGGTTTAAATAAGGAATACGAGGAAAACCGGGCGTATGGCTATTTGGCGCTGCCCGAATTCTGATTAGCAGTTATCCCGCCCGGAGCGCCCGGAAACTACACTGTCGGAAGTATAAGCTGACTACCAGAGCGGATGACAGGTATGCCGGATGTATAAAGGAGGGCGGCAGGCGGCGCTTAGCGCACCTGGTAGAGGTATAGTTTCCAGAAGGAGCGGGGGCTTACAAAAGTTTTTAGCAGTTGCAGGTGGGCCGCATGAGCGATGGGTACGGCCGAGATCAGGAACTCACCACCCAGGGATTTTAGCGCACCCGTATCGATCGCCAAATTTCGGATAACTGTCTTATCTTGCTTCGGGTACAGCTTTCCCTGGTCCAGCTCTGTTGAAAAAACGTAGCAGCGGCTTCCCCAGTAATCAAAGTAGTTGCGAAGCGCGGTGGACTTGGCCAGTTCCGGGGCGATGATCTTCCGGAATTTATACTTATAGGGCAGCGGGTAATTATTCTGGTAGCCATCCAGGGTCTGCAGCCCGTTAAAAAGGGCGATATTCGGATAGGTGCCCACCGTCACGACTTTATACTTGTTTGTAGGCTGACCGATGGTTTGTTTTAGTTGGGCAAAGAGTTCCGGGGCATAAAACTGCGCAAAGGTAGGTTTCTTTATCGGGTGGCCAGCCAGCAGCTGCACGTTGTTGCGCAGTTCCTTGTCGTAAATACCGGCACCCAGCAGCACCAGCACGAGCAAACTGCCGCCGCATACTTTTTGCCAACGCCTAGTTCTGTTCAGCGCAGCCAGGCTGGTGGCCAGCAACAGGACCCAGAGCATGGGCAGCAGGAAGTTGAAGCGGTCGATATTGAGCATCTTGATGAGCTTTACCTTGTCCATCAGCGCCAGCACCAGCCAGTCATTCAGGCTCGCCCACAGCACAATGGCCGCTATACTTGCCAGCAGCACGCCTTGCAGCGCCGTTATCCGGTGTTTTATGCTTACGCAGAGGGCCAATGCTGCCAGCACCGGCAACGTCAGCATACTGCCGGCATGGTAGGGCGTCACCAGGGTATCCAGGATCATGTCTTTGATATTGCCTGCAAGCGTAGGCAGACCGGCAATAATAAAGGGATTCCATACTTCGCGGTGCGAGACAAACTGCGGATCAAACAGGGTGGCATACAGCAGCGGGAATTCGGCAAAGGCACTTACGCCGATGTAAAGCAGCAGTGCCAGCCAGTAGCTATAATTCCATTGCCGGGTTTTATACCTATGCCAGGCGCCCAGCGCTGCCAAAAAAGGCAGAAAAAAGGGCAGCGTGACCACCATAAAAGAGTAGAACGGGAACAGGGCCACCACCAGCCAGTGATAGAACCGGTGCTCCCGGCGCAGGATACTTAAAAACGCCCACAGCAACAGCGGCTGCCCGCTAATGGAAATGCCATACTGGATGTGATAATAGGAGAGCATGCTGAAGACAAAGGCACAGGCCAGCGCCGTATACCGGTGCCCCCGCAGCACCTGCCAGCGCAAGAGCAGGTACATGCCCAAAAAACCAATCAGGTGCACCAGCAGCTTGTTAACGGCATACACCCAGAACGGCGGAAGTATAGCATAAAGCCACACCGTCACGTTGAGGGGCGAGCGGAAAGCTGCCCGCGGAATACCCTCCATCACACCGGGCACAACCGGGTTAGCAGAGAAGGTGAGCAGCTGGCCCGCATTTTTGAGCAGCGCCAGGTACGAGAGCTCGGAGTCCAGGTTATCGTGGATGGTAACGAAGGCATCCGGGCCCAACAGAAAATACCCCACATTGCACACCACCGACAGCAGCAGCACGAGCAGGAAAAGGTGCTTGAACTTCAAAACGTAGCGAGGCTGTTTATACTTATTTTCGTTTGTAGATGCCGATCAGGGACTTGCCAAACGCGTGGAAAAAGACCTTGTCCGTCAACTTGCTCAGCGGCACGATCACTTTGTCCCAGAACGCTACCTGTTTGGCGGTAGGGTTTTGCTGGTGCAGCAAAAGCTTGTTGGCAATAGAGGCGATCACGCCCAGCGAATCGAGGTAGAACAGTTTTACCTGCGCAAAGCCGCCGGGCACCTCGCTTTTCAGCAGCCGTTTGTTATAGCGCCGGTAGTGGCCAATGGATTTGTCGAACTCGCTGAACAGGAAGTTGTAGGCCGGAATAAGGATGATCAGGTGGCCACCAGGTTTTACGAAGCGTTGCAGCTTTTCGAGTTCCTCCTTGCTCTGGGCAATATGTTCCAGCACATCAATATACAAAACGGTGTCGAAGGTAAGTCCCTCCAGGGCATCGATGGTGCCGCACGTAATAGCATGCCGAGGCAGGGCCGGCGGCATGTGCTGTTCGATCTGGCTGCAGAGCCGCTCGTCGGGTTCCAGGTAGTGCCAGGAGTCTACGTGCGGGTTTTGCAGGAACTGGCTGTTCACGCCCAGCCCGGCGCCCACTTCCAGCACATCGCCTTTAATGTAGGGGGTAATGGCGCGGGCAAAATAGTTTTTCCAGTTCACCGCGTGGCTAAAGAGCTCCAACTCACTGCCTATATATTCCATATCTCTTTTTGCGTGTAAGGTATCAGTCCGTAAAAATGGCTTCATGGGGCTTGCTCTTATCGTTGATGTTGAGCAGGAGCAGGCCCAGCACAATAATGCCCAGTATGATGAGGCTGGCGTTGAAAAGCGATGTGCCCAGTGTGCTGGCCCAGCCCAGCACGGCATTGTCTGTAAAGAGCTTTACATATAGTATGAAGCCGGCTACGCCAAGCAAGCCCAGCAGCACCACAATAAAAAACTTGATGAAGAACAGCAACACTTTGTCCGAGTACTCGATCAGCGACTTAAGCCCGTGCATCACCAAACTCTGGAAATTCATTTTCGACTGACCATCCAGCCGCCGGAGCCGGTTATACTTGATGTCGCGCCGGCTGAGGCGGAGCCGCGAGAGGAAAGCGGAATAATGCACGAACGACTGCCCCAGCACGGCCTCCAGTGCGCGGTGGCTGATCATGGAGTAATTGCCGAAGTTCACTTTCGAGTTGGCGACCAGGGCAAACAGAACCCGGTAGAAAAAGTAGCCGAGCTTAAAGCCCAGGCTTTCCTGCCGCTTTCCGCGAGTCACAAACACAATATCGGCATCCTGTATGGTGGTCAGCTCCAGCAGGGCGCGCGGGTCGTCTTCGCCGTCGGCATCCATCACGATATAACGACCGGCCTGGAAACGCCGGGCATACAGCAGGCCCTGGTAAATAGCTTTCTGGTGGCCCACATTAAAGCGCAAAGGCAGCACCTTTAGTGCGATATAGGGCGTGGTGAAGCGGTATTGCTGCAATAAAGCCAGCGTGTTATCGGTCGAGCCATCGTCGACCACTACTACCAGGAATTGGTGCGGGCTGCTTTTCAGGGTCTGATCCAGGCTGTTGAGGAACGCAATGACCGTACTGTTCTCGTTAAAACAGGGCGATACGATCACATACTTATAGCTTGTCTGGTGCTCCGGTTGCATGTAGGTGCCTGGAAGTTTAAGCCAAAGATATGCAAAACTATTCATGCGCAAAACAGCCGCTCTGGCTGGGCTAAGTATGGAAAATACCTATGCTGCCCGCTGCAATCCGCAACCGGATCGGAATCATGCGCTTAGCGGCCACGGGCAGTTGCATCAGAACCATTTGAACTGCATGAGGGTAAGTATAGGAGCGCCGGCAAGTACGGCGCTTACCGAATAATTTAAACCCAGAACCTTATGGCAAAGCAAATGAAAGCAGCTTTATACGATCAGTTTGGCGGCCCCGACACTATCCGCCTGGCTACGATAGATGTGCCCGAAATACAGGAAGGAGAGGTGCTGGTGCGCATCAAAGGAGCCGGCGTAAACCCGGTCGATCATGCTGTGCGGGAAGGTTATTTAAAGGATTATCTGCCCACTAGCTTCCCGGTTATACCTGGTTGGGATATGGCCGGCGTGGTGGAAGACCGGGGCTTTAGCGCCAGACGATTTGAGGTGGGCGATGAAGTATATGCCTATGCCCGGCGGCCGGTGGTGCATTACGGCACGTTTGCCGAGTATATTGTGCTGCCCGAAAGCTACCTGGCAAAGCGGCCACAAAGTATAAGCTGGGAGGAGGCAGCCGGCATTCCGCTGGTCGGGCTCACAGCCTACCAGTCGATGTTTGATGCGGGGAACCTGCAAGCCGGGCAAACGGTGCTGATACTTGGTGCTTCGGGCGGTGTGGGAAGTATGGCCATCCAGCTGGCAAAAGCAAAAGGCGCCCAGGTGGCCGGTGTGGCCAGCGAAAAGAACCACGCGTACATGCAGGAACTGGGCGCCGACCATACCATCGATTACCGGGACAACCAGGTAGGAGAGGCTGTAAAAAAGCTCTTCCCGGACGGCGTGGACCTGATCTTTGACTGCACCAGCGGCGAAACGCTCACCCAAAGCCTGCAGGCCCTGAAGCCATCCGGCAAACTGGTCTCCATACTTCACCATGGCGAGGGACTAGACCCCAAGATCCAATTTACCTATGTATTTGTGGAGCCGAACGCTCGCCAGTTAGAAGCTCTATGCCAGTTGGCCGAAGCAGGCAAGCTGCAGGTGCACGTCAGCCAAACCTTTCCGCTGGAGGAAACTGCCCAGGCGCTGGAACAGGCCCATTCGCTGCACACCCGCGGCAAGCTGGTGATCGTTCCGTAGGCGAGTATAAGGTTATTTCAAGGCGTTTTTTCCCAGCTTTTCTTACCGCCCAGGCTAAAGCTCCGTGAAATATTAAAGCCAAAGTAAATGTCGCCGTTCGACCAGGATCCGGTGGTCTGCGGAATGAAGAGTTTTTCGATCATCCCCTGCGCATTGGTAAAGATGAGCTGAAACACGTGGCCGCCGGTCTCTACATCAAAGCCCAAAGAGAGCGTGTTGCGGAAATTGTCGGCTGTCGGGCCGGGCAGCAGGTAATAGTACTCGGCGTTGAAGGAGGTATGTTTGGTCAGCTTATAGCGGCCCCCGGCACCCAGCGCGTATACATTATTCTCCTCCGCCCGGGTAGCTACCAGGTTGCGGTGCACCAGCGTAGGCGCAAGCTGCAGCGAGAATTTCTCATTAAACCTGCGGGCCATCAGGAGCTGGTGCGTATAGGTAAGCCTGGAGGTGAAGGGGTCGGGAGTATCGGCTGTTTGCCCTTTCAGGGTTCTGATGGCTGTGCTGGTAAACAGGGTCAGTGAAAGGGGCATGCCGCCACCGGGTGCCTTTTGCTGCAGCAGCCGGAATTTAAGGAAACCATCGTAGGTTTTTTCCAGGGAGCTGCGCCCGATGCCCACTGTCAGCTGGTCGGTCAAACCATACTCCAGCCCCAGGCGGATGGTAGCCTGGTCCAGCCCGAAAAAGTTATAGGACCCACTGTTCAGCGTACCGAAGCGGTGGGAGATCAAAAAAAGAAGCTCGCCTTTGCCTTCGGTTTCAACTGTATGGCCGTTTACCAGGCGCGTGCCTTTGAACGTACTGGCTACCTGGTCCGCTTTGAGACTGTCCTGCGCCTGGGCCAGCGCGAGCAAGTCATCCTGCGCCTGTGCTCGCAGCGCCAGCCCAAGCAACAGGGAAAGGATGAGGAAAACGTATTTTTTATACATGGTCATTTTGCCTTGTAGGGTTCATAAAGCATATCCACGGTAATATCGATGCGCTTGGCAATGTGCTCACGCACTAGCAGCGGGATCTCGATGTTAAAATCCTGTGGCGAAACCGAGAACGTGGATTTGCCCAGTAGCTTGTTACCCTGCACCTGCAGCGTGGCCTGCGTTGTAATTTCCTTCTCCACGCCATGCAGCATCAGCACGCCGGTTACCTGCACGTTGTAGCTGTTGTCCTGCGTCAGGTTAACGGCCCGGAAGTTGGTGATCCTGCCCTTGAACGTTGCTTTCGGGTATTTGTCTGACTCCACATAGTTTTCGTTGAAGTGGTGCTGCATGAGCGATTTCCGGAACTGGAAGCCTTTCATATTCACTGAAAAAGCAATGTCGCCGGTCCGGGTATCGATCAAAGAAACCACCTGCTCGTTATGCGCAGCAATATTCTCCAGCGGAGCCTCCGAGAAAAAGGCGATATGACCCGTTTTGGTGGAATACCGGTCCTGCGCCTGCGCGCGACCGGCAAGGCAGAGCAGGCAGAGCACCAGCAACAAGCCTTGCAGGTGCCGGACGGGACTATACCTAGTTATTCGGCGCGCCATCATCTACCCACTTTTTGATTTTCGCAATAGTACAATCCGACAGTTTTGCGCCGCCCTGCGGCATAGGCGGATAACCCGGCGCATGCGTAATGACCCCGAGCAGCTTGCCGTCATCTACCTGCCGCTTCACGCCTGCATAGGTATCCAGCACCACACCATGTGTGGCAATGGCCGTGCTGTGGCAGCTGTAGCAGTTGGCTTTAAAGATGGGCGTCAGGGTAGCCGAGAAGGTTACGTTGCTGGTGTCGCACTGCTGTGGCTGCGGCTGTGGCTTGGGTTGCGGATCGGAGTCTTCTGCGTTGTCGCTGGTACAGGCTGCGAGCGTAGCGCCCAGCACCGCGACGATTATACCTGTTGCTAAAGTTAAACGTGCCATTTTGTTATACTTTAAGTGAGAGTTTATAGGTTCTTTCAGGTGATCCAGGGTAAGCTATGTATTGATTCAGCAAAGCGAAGGCAAGGGCATAGCGATCGCTTATGACCCTCGGTCATGCTGTGTTATAGAAGTATAAAAGGGCGGTGTTACTTTTTCAGCGCAAACCGATAGCCGGCGCTCAGGAAAACTCCGGCGCTGGTGAGGCTAACTTTTCCGGCGCCAATGCTGGTGAGCGGTATCTTTACAAACGGTTCTACTCCCACCGAGAAGGCAGGCGACAACGCATGGCTGTAGCTCACCGACAGGTTCTGAACGCCAAACCAGTGGTAGTTCTGGTTTGCTACCTCGCGGGTCTTGTAATAAGCTCCATATCCCGAGCTGCCATACTGGTACGTATACTTTTCGCGCAGCATCAGGTAGCTTGAAAGCCCCGCCTGCAAGGCCAGTGCGCTTTTGCCCCGGGCCAGCAACTGCCATTGCAAGTTGAGCGGAATATCCAGCACCTGGCAACGGGCATCGATGGTGTTGGGCAGCACTTTCCCCTTCCAGAAATCAGGCATGGGGGCATAATCTTTTGGGGCAGCGGCATATACTTTGTGCGCCCAGATAGCGCCCGATACCAGGCTGAGTTTGCGGGTCAGCGGCAGGCTGATGCTGATGCCTGCATTGGCGCTGACAGCCTCGGGGTTGCGGAACTTTACCGTCGTAAAATCCGGGGCAACCACCAGTGCGATCTGCAGCGCACGCCCAAAAACACGCTCCTGGCTGATGTCTTTTTCAGCTACTTTATCCGGAGCAGCCGCAGGTATAACGGCAGTTAGGTGGGGCACCGGAACGCTATCATGTTGCGCCGCCAAAGCTGCTGTTATATTTTTTTCGACGCCCGGAAACCGCGTGGAAAGCATCTCCATTATAGCCGGAACATTGTTCTCCTGCCGGCCATCGGGTACTAAGGCTGCCGCTACAGGTATGGCCCCGGTATAAGGGGCATGTCCGGTGTTTATACTTTCTGTATGTATAGGCCGTGTTTGCTTTGGCCTTTCTGATAACACCGCTCCCGGGATTGTTTTCCCGGAAGCAGCGTTGCCAGAGGTAGTAGGCTCCTTCCTTATCGCGGTTGCCGGTTTTGTGGCGGGCCGGGCTTTGTATTGTTGCGGATTCTTTCCCGCGCGCGGTATGGTTAAAGCCTGTACTTCTTTTCTTATACTGCTGGTTTTATCTTGCTGCTTTGGCGTGTCGGTCAGGTAAAGTATGGCCAGCGTCGGGATAAGCAGCGCAGCCAGCAACAGCAACAGGCGCTTGTATCCCTTCGGCGGCGGCGGTTGCACCTCGTCGAGCTTCCGGTTCATGGCTGCCCAGGCTTCCGGATCGAAGGGGGGCTGTGTGTTATCAGCAGCCTTCCTGAACAAGTCGTCGAGCTCTTCGTCAGACATATAGTTTGCGTTCATCTACGCTGCTTTTTTTTAATGCGTCTCTTAAATGTGCCCTTGCCTTGGCCAGATTCGATTTGGAAGTGCCGGCCGCAATTCCGAGTGTTTCCGCAATTTCCTCATGGGTGTACCCGTCGATCACATACAAATTAAAAACTGCCCGGTAGCCCGGTGAAAGCTGCTGCACCAAACTGATGAGGAACTCATAGTTAAACTGCTGCTGCACATCAAACGCGTCGAGGGCAGGGGCAGCCGTTTCCAGGTCGGCCAGGTGGTAGTGTTTCAGGTTGTGGCGGTAATTGTCCAGCGCGGTATTGATCATAATGCGCCGAAGCCACAACTTAAAAGGCTTGTGAAAGTCGTACAGCTCGAGCTTGGTAAATACTTTCAGAAACCCATCGTTGAGCACATCCCTGGCCTCTTCCGAATCCTTGGAGTAGCGGGCGCAAATGCTCATGGCGTAGCCGTAGAATTGCTTGTACAGCTTTTCCTGGGCTCCGCGTTCTTGTTTCAGACAACCACGAAGCAGTGCTTCTACCTCTTTGCTTGTTGTGTCGCTCACTCTGTCAGGTTTTGCGCTCTCATCACGCAGTGAATTTGCAATTGGTTGCCAGGCCCAGAAAATATTTTTCAGCTGGCTTTTCTGCTTTGTACGGTTTAGAAATGCATTGCAATCAGCTGTAAGATAAGGTATTATTATACGATTGTCTATAACAACAAGGGCCGATGCGCGCATTTACCGGAAGGTTTGCGTACAAAGACATGCACGAGGAAGAAGTTTAACAAAACAGAAGCACGTTTATGGAAAATTACGCCAGGATTGCAGACACAGGAAAACCCCGCGTGGTGGTGGTAGGCGGCGGCTTCGGCGGGCTGGAGCTGGTAAAAGCCCTTCGCAACGAAGAGGTGCAGGTGGTGCTCATCGACAAAAACAACTACCATACTTTCCAGCCGCTGCTCTACCAGGTCGCTACGGCCGGTGTGGAAGCTGTTTCCATTATCCATCCTTTCCGGAAGATTTTTGAGGAACAGGAGAATTTTTACTTCCGGATGGCCGAGGTGGAGAACGTGGACTGCGAGCGCCAGCTGGTGGAGACCTCCATCGGGCTGATCCGCTACGATTACCTGGTGATCGCCACGGGCGCCACATCCAATTTTTTCGGTAATACGCTGATGGAGCAGAAAGCTATCACCATGAAAAGCGTGACCGATGCCATGGAGCTCCGCAACACCATCCTCGATAATTTTGAAAAGGCGCTGCAGCTGGACGATGAGGTACAGGTGAACAGCCTGATGGACTACGTGATTGTAGGCGGTGGCCCCACAGGTGTGGAGCTGGCCGGCGCTCTGAGCGAACTGCGGCGGCACGTTTTCCCGAAAGATTACCGCGAACTCGATTTCCGGGAGATGGACATTTACCTGATCCAGAGTGGAGGGCAGCTGCTCAAGGGCATGTCGGAGGAAGCCTCTAAGAAGTCGCAGGAATACCTGGAGCGCTTCGGCGTGAAAGTATGGCTCAACCGCCGGGTGCAATCCTACGACGGCTTTACCGTAACGCTGGACACGGGCGAAACGCTTTTTACACGCACCCTGGTCTGGGCTGCCGGCGTAACCGGAGATCCCATTAAAGGCCTGAAGAAAGAAAGCCTGCTGCGCGACAACCGCTACCAGGTAGACGTATTTAACCGCGTGGCGGGCTATGCGAATATTTTTGCCATAGGCGATATTGCCGCCATGGTGACGGAAGAAAACCCGCAGGGCTACCCGATGCTGGCCCAGCCGGCCATGCAGCAGGGGCAGCAGCTGGGCAAAAATCTCGGAAAGCTGATCGCCGGCCAGCCGCTGGCGCCTTTTGAATATACCGACCGGGGCACGATGGCTACTGTGGGGCGCAACCATGCCGTGGCCGACCTGAAGCTGCTGCACAAAGAGTATAAGACGCAGGGCTTCCGGGCCTGGCTGATCTGGATGTTTATCCACCTGATCTCAATCGTGGGGTTCCGCAACCGCCTGATGGTGCTGCTGAACTGGATGTGGAGCTACTTTACCTATGATACCGGAAACCGCCTGATACTGGGCAAGAAGCGGGAGAACATCCCCGTGGAAGAAACCATGGACCACAAAGCAGTGGAATAGCAAAAGGTGGCTTTATACCACAACGGTTATTCCCCACGGTGCCTTTGTTTCTGTTTTTGTTTCTTTTCCTGGCGGCGCTGCTTCCAGCGTTCTTTCCAGCCTTCAAAGGTTTCAGCGGCTTTGCCAGCTACCTTGTCCAGAACCCGCTCCAGGAAGTTCTCGCGGGGTGGTTCGGCCCGGAAGGAAGCGCAACTCAGGTTGGCTTGCAGGTTGGGCGGCAGCGGCTCAAAATGGCTGTTGTAATAGCCCGTGTAGGCCGGGTCGAGAGCAATGCGACGGGTAAAATCTCCCCAGATCGGTAGGGCCATGTGGGAGCCCTGTCCCAAGGCCAGCGTGCGGAAGTGTACTTGCGGGCTCTCGCCGCCTACCCAAACGCCCGTTACCAGCTGGGGCGTGATGCCGATAAACCAGCCATCGGCATAATCCTGGGTGGTGCCCGTCTTTCCGGCAATATCCATCTGCAGGCCAAACTGGGAGCGAAGCTTGGCCGCGCTGCCTTCTTCCACCACGCCCTGCATCAGGTATAACATGGTGGCTGCCGTTTTCTCTGATAATACTTTCTTTGCATCATCGCCTTCGCGGTGCTCCCGCAGCACCTTGCCCGTGCGGTCGGTTATTTTGGTGATGTAGACCGGCGTGATGTGGTAGCCGCGGTTAGCAAAGGTGGCATAGGCGGTAACCATCTCCAGAAGCGAGAGGTTAGCCGTACCTAGCGCCAGCGAAGGCACTTCGGGCAGGGTGGAAGTTACCCCCAGCCGGTGCGCCATATCCACGGTATTCTCTACGCCAGTTTGCATCATAATCTGGGCCGAAATGGTATTGACCGAGTGCGCCAGCGCACCGCGCATACTATACTCGCCGCCATACTGCTCGTTGGCATTGCGGGGCGACCAGTTATCATAGTCAGGGTAGGTCATACGCTCATTCGGAAAGTAATCGCAGGGCTTAAGTCCTTTTTCCAAAGCAGCGGCATACACAATAGGCTTGAACGTGGAGCCCACCTGCCGTTTAGCCCGTACATGATCATACTTAAAGATATGGTGGTTAATGCCACCCACCCAGGCCCGCACATAGCCCGAACGGGGCTCCACCGAAAACAGCCCGGTGTTTAGAAAACGCTCATAATAGGCCAGCGAATCCATGGGGCTCATGGTCTTTTTGCTGCTGCCCCCCCAGTTGTAGAGCTGCATGGGCACTGGCTTCCGGAACGCTTCCTGGATATCTGTTTCTGAGCGGCCGGCTGCTTTCATCTTTTTATAGCGGTCTGAGCGACGCATGGCTTCCTGCAGCACGGCGGTGTTGCGGCCCCAGGGAGCGCGGCCCTGCCAGTGGGCGTTAAATTCGCGCTGCAGCTGCGCCATGCGTTTCTGCACGGCTGCCTCGGCGTGGCGCTGCATACCGGCATCGATGGTCGTGTAAATTTTCAGCCCGTCGGTGTAGAGGTTGTAGGGCTCTCCATTCTTCTTTTTCCGGCTGGCGGCCCACAGCACCAGTTCCTGCCGCAGGTACTCCCGGAAGTAGGGCGCCATGCCATCGTTGTGGGTGGTATAGTTATACTTCAGCTTCAGGGGCAGTTGCTGCAGCGAGTCGGCCTGCGCGGCAGTGAGGTAGTTATACTTGGCCATCTGGGCCAGCACCACATTGCGCCGCTTGCGCGACTTCTCCGGGTCCAGACGCGGGTTATAGGTGGTGGTGGCTTTGAGCATGCCGATGAGCACGGCGGCCTGCTCTGTTTTAAGCGCGCCGGCCGAGGTGCTGAAGAAACGCTGGGAGGCCCGCTCGATGCCATAAAGATTGCCGCCCATTGGCACCGTATTCAGATACAGCTCCAGGATCTCTTCTTTCGAGTAGATAGCCTCCAGCTTCTGGGCAATGATGACCTCGCGCAGCTTGTTTACTGGCATATCCCAGAACCAGTAATTTCTGCGCGGGTATAGGTTTTTGGCCAGCTGCTGGCTCAGGGTGCTGCCGCCGCCCGAGCTCTCGTTTTGCAGCAACAGCGATTTGACCAGCACGCGGGCCAGGCTGCGGTAATCTACGCCGCTGTGCTTGTAAAAGCGGGCATCTTCGGTGGCGACCAGGGCTTTGATAGCAGCCTGCGAAATAGCGGCATACTGTACGTTGGTGCGGTCCTGGATGTAGTAGCGGCCGAGCAGCTCTCCGCCTGCCGCGTATACTTCGGATGCGGTGTTGTTCTGAACGGCTTTCAGCTCGTGCCGCGAGGGCATGTCGCCGAGCAGGCCAATGTATACGGCAAAGTAAAACAGCACCAGTAGCAGCAGCCCCAGCAGGGTGAGTTTGTAAAGCGGGCGAAGTATAAACCGGTAATCGCCGCGGCGGCGGCTCTGCTGCCACTGCGCTGTTTTCTGGCGCCAGTAAGTGCGGGTAAATTTAGGTTGCAGGCTCCGGAAGAAAGCAGACAGCTCGGCATGCACCATGCGCACCACCGGTAGTACTAGTTTGGTAAGGATAAAAGTAAGTATGTTTTTCAGCGTCCGCCTCATGTTCTGTTCTGGCCCTGATGATTTGCAAAAGCACCGGCATAATTCTTTTTGCAATGCCTGTAAACGCGCAAGTTACGGATTTTGGTGCAATCGGCAGGTGTAAAACAAGAATTGCGCCAGCAGCGCGCAGGCAAACGGCCGGGGCAGGAGCAAGGCTGCTTTTAAAATACGCCAGGCAGCCAATCCTGCTTACAGCGCAGTTGCCAAAGTATAAAGCGGTGCTACGAACGCTGACGACCTTATTCGTTAAAGTGATACAGGAACGTGATGGCGCCGGTGAAAGCGGGTTTTTTGCTGTCTTTTATTTCCATGGTCACTTCCAGCTGCGCCTTGATGATGCCCCTAAGATTTTTCAGCGAAACCAGCTTGGCTCGAAGGCGCACCTGGCTATCCACTACGACGGCCTGGTTAAAGCGCAACGTATCGATGCCATAGTTCACCTGCATCTTGATGTTCTCGATCGTGGCGATCTGGCCCCACAGGTAAGGCAGCAACGAAACGGTCAGGTAGCCATGGGCAATGGTGTTGTGGAAGGGCGATTCTGTTTTGGCGCGTTCCTGGTCCAGGTGAATCCACTGGTGATCGAGGGTCGCTTCGGCAAAACGGTTGATCTGCTCCTGGGTAATGGTATGATACTCCGAAACGCCTATTTCGGTGCCTTCGAATTTCTCAAACTCTTCGTAGCTATTGATGGTTAGTTTACCCATTCCGGTATTTTTTAAACAAAGGTGATTGGCTCCTTAAATATGTGAAATCAAATATACGTGTTTCCGGTACTTACGCCGCCACTTCCGTGCTGATTTTATCTGCAAGGCTCCTGTAGGGGCTGAACCTGCCAGCTGCTGCCTGCTTTTCAACTTCCTGCAGGGGGAGGCGGGCCATATTTTTTTCGGGCATACGCGGGGACACTGTTTATACTTGTGAAATGCAAAGTTGCTGCTAACTACCTGATACGAAGCAGGCAAGCGCTGCTCCTAAAAAGTTCGACTGAATTTAAAGAGCTGTGAAGCGCCTGTTTACAGCGGCTCCGGAAAAGAGAAAGCCCGGTATGTGGAATTTTTTCATTGCGGATATGTTACTCTCTACATGAACAGAAGAGCGGCGGAAACCAGCAAAGCTCGGTGCCGCCGCCATACTTGGGATGCCGGCCTGCTGGCAAGCACGCTGTAAAGATCGCCCGGCAGCAGGACTGCCATAAACCGGATTCTTATACTTCTGTTCAGGCAACATCTTATACTTTATCAATCTTTAAATTACCGGAAAAGAAAGCTTCTCTTCGACTATATTTCAGTTGAAGAAGAGCGAAAGATCCGGTTACTTTGCTGCCCTATGCAATTGTTTATTACATCATTGAATTCTGGGAGTAACGGCAACTGCTACTACATCGGAAACGAGCGGGAAGCGGTGCTGGTCGATGCGGGGATCTCCTGCCGCGAAACGGAGCTGCGCATGAAGCGCCTGGGCTTATCGATGCGCAAGGTTAAAGCGCTCTTTATCTCGCACGAGCACTCCGACCATATCCGGGGCATGGCCGTGCTGGCAAGCAAATACCAACTGCCGGTTTATATCACCCCGGCTACCCTGCAGGGTGCCCGGCTTGGCTTTGAGCGTATGCAACTGGAGTTTATTCCTTTTAAGGCGCATGAGCCGGTGCAGATCGGCGGCCTTTCTGTTACGGCCTTTCCCAAATGGCATGATGCCTCGGATCCGCATAGCTTTATTGTAGCCTATAAAGACAGTAAAGTGGGTGTTTTTACCGATATCGGCGCTCCCTGCGAGCACGTGATCCATTATTTTCAGCAGTGCCACGCCGCTTTCCTGGAAGCCAATTACGACGACGAGCTGCTGGAACGCGGCCATTATCCCTTTTACTTAAAAAGGCGCATCCGCAGCGACAAAGGGCACCTGTCTAACCAACAGGCACTCGAGCTGTTTATGAGGTACAAGCCTGCTTTTATGAGCCATGTGCTGCTGGCCCACCTCTCCAAAGACAACAACTGCCCGGAAGTAGTAAAAGAACTGTTCACAGCTAATGCTGACGACACAGAAGTGGTGGTGGCCTCGCGCTACCAGGAAACGGCGGTGTATACGATTAGCTGCCCGGAAGTGCTCCTGTAAGTACCTCCTTCGTGCAGGTAGGTTTATTCCAGGCTGTCGGGTTGCACCAGGTGTACTTTCAGGTCCTGTACTTTGCCATTATCGTCCTGCTGGATGTTATCGATCTGTAAGGTGTTGGCAGAGTCTGCGCTTAACAAAATATCCACGAACTCTCCGGGCGTAAGCTTGCCCAGCGGCGTATCGCCTACCACGCAATCGATCACGGCATCCGGCGTAAAGTAGGCCAGAATATCTGCCCGCCATTTTTCCCGTTTTTCAATCGGAATAGTACTGTTCAGTAACTGGCTGAGGTATTCATTCAGCGTAGCGGGTTTCTTTTCAGCGCTTTCTTTCTTTTTTGTTGCGGCAGGTTTTGCTTTGGCTGTTGCCGGTTCAGTGGTTTCCTTTTCTTTTGCAGGTGTTTCCGTAGTCTTTTCAGCTTCTTTTGCCGGCGTTTCCTTTGGCTTTTCAACCGAAGGTAACTCCGCTTTGGTTTCAACCGGCTCCTGTGGTTTTGGCTTTGCTACCGGCACAGCCGGGCTTGCCTTCTGCGCAGTTTTTGGGGCAGGTGGCGTCGCTTCTTTCTTTTCTAGTGGCGTTTCGGGCTTTGTTAATACGGTGGGGGTGCCGGTAACCACGGCCAGCGCCGGCTGCTCCTGCAGCGGTGTTTTCCTGTTTTCGTAAATGATGTAGGCAACCGAGAGCCCGACAATGAGCACGGCAAGGGCAACCAGCACCGAAGTGACAGATAGCTTAAAGCCCGATCTGGTGCCCTTTCCAAATTTGCCTGGCACTTTCCAGGTGCCGTTTACCAGATAATAAGTGCCGGCTGCTTCCAGCTCCTGGGCAGTGGGTCGTTTCTCCACGTTCGGATCCATGCACGCCTTGATCAGGTTGCTTAGTGCCTGCGGGTAAATATCGGGGAGGGAGGGGAGCGTAGTGTCTTGTTGCACGCCTACGCCGCTGCCAATCCAGGGAATTTTGCCGGTGCACAACTGGTAGATCACGACGCCCAGCGAGAAGATATCGCCTGCCTTGTTGCTTGCCGGCTGAAAGGCCATCTGTTCGGGTGGAGCATACGTGGCGGGTAGCGCATTGGTCTGGCCGATAGCCCGCTGCAGCGCATAACGCGTCGGAATACTGATGCCGAAGTCGGCCAGCACGTACTCGCCGCCCGGTGTGATCAGGATATTGTCCGGTTTGATGTTCTGGTGTAAAATCAGTGGCTCGGCAGCATGTAGATAACTCAGGGCGCTGCCAATGTGCTTGAGCAATAAAGCAATTTCACGTTCTGAAAACGGCGCCTTCTGCTGCAGTCGTCTGCTCAGCGAACCATCCGGCATATAGGGCATTACCACGTACGGAATGTCCTGGTATACTTCGAAGCGGTAGAAGGTGAGTAAATGCGGATGGCTTGGAACGCGGAGGTTCTCCAGGTCCGTTCTCAGCAGCTTGAGCGTGAGCTTGTCCAGTTTGTGCTGGGGAGCAAAGATCTTAATGGCCTCTAAAGCGCCCGGTGCTGTCAGGTCTTCGGCTACCCATACTTCTGAAACACCCTGAGAATCTACCAGTTCTCTTAAAAGATACCGTTCTGCAAAAACGTCATTTTGCTGTAGTGCAAGCATAGAGGTAATGTTCTTTATTTTGGCTGCCACGCGCATGGTTGTGGCTAATTCTTTAAACGGTAAAACTGCTTTCAGGCATATACTTCCTTTTTCCTTGCCGGCTGCTGTGCTCCGGCAGCTACCGCATCCGCTCCTTCGCTAACCCCGTGCGGCAAAGTATACATAATGCCTTAAGTTCAGATCCGGAAAGCGACAGCGTTTATACTTAAAGTATAACTGCCTTGCTTTGTCCCGATCTAAAATCCATCCTAAGCTGCCTTGCATTACGGAGAAGCGGAAATATAGATGGCATTTTATACTTATCTCCTTATTAGTAACATGGTGGAAAGCGTTTATACTTCTAAAACAGCTGGCGTTTATACCCAAGGGTTTATCCGTTTTTCTGCCCTTTCGCGTAAAGGGCTTTATGATAGAAAACAAGGACATTCACCGCATTTTAACGATTGATGTCGGGGGCTCTCACATCAAGGCAACCATCCTGAACCGGGCAGGCGAACTGCAGACGAGCTATAAAAAAATAGACACTCCCTCGCCGGCTACCCCGGAAAAAGTGCTGGCCGGCGTGCAGGAACTGGTAAAGGACTTTACGGACTATGACAGGGTCTCTGTGGGCTTTCCGGGCTATATCCATGAGGGCCATGTGATGACGGCGCCGAACCTGGGGACGGCGCTCTGGCAGGGGCTCGACCTGCAGGCAAAGCTGGCCGATGTGCTGCAGAAACAGGTTAGGGTGGTGAACGATGCCGACCTGCAGGGCCTGGGCGTGGTGCAGGGCAAAGGCTTTGAAATGGTGATTACACTGGGTACCGGCTTTGGCACGGCCCTGCTGCAGCGTGGCGTGCTGCTGCCCCACCTCGAGCTGGCGCATCACCCCGTTACCAAGCACAAAGACTATGACCAGTACATCGGAGACAAAGCGCTCGAAACAGTGGGCGAAGCAAAATGGAACCGGCGGATGCAGAAGGTACTGCAAATCCTCAAAACCGTTTTCAACTACGACCATTTATACATCAGCGGCGGGAACGCCGATAAGCTCCGCTTTACGCTGGACGACAATATAACCATCGTATCGAATGTGGATGGCATTAAAGGCGGCGCCCGGTTATGGCAGGATGACTTTGCCGTTTAAACATCTCGGTCCGGCCTCCGTTCATACTTAACAGGAACCTATACCGCGCAGGCACCTACTTGCGTACGTATAACCTTAAGCTAGAACGATGGATATAAAAGATCAAACGCTGGAACAGGCCGGAATCGATACGGTGCGGGTGCTGGCAGCCGATGCGGTGCAAAAAGCGAATTCCGGCCACCCGGGTATGCCGATGGGTGCCGCACCGATGGGGCATGTGCTCTGGGCCCAAGCTATGAACTATAACCCCGCAAACCCGGACTGGGCCAACCGCGACAGGTTTATACTTTCTGCCGGCCATGGGTGCCTGCTGCAGTACTGCTACCTTTTCCTGACGGGGTATGATCTTAGCCTGGAGGATCTGAAGCAATTCCGGCAGCTGCACAGCAAAACGGCCGGCCACCCCGAGTATGGCCTCACACCCGGCATTGAAATCACCACCGGGCCGCTGGGGCAGGGCTTTGCCAACGGCGTAGGCTTTGCCATAGCCCAGCGCCACCTGGCGGCCCGCTACAACAAGCCCGGCTTTGAGCTGTTCAATTACCGGATCTATGCCATCTGCAGCGACGGCGACATGATGGAAGGAGTCACCGCCGAGGCAGCCTCCCTGGCCGGCCATTTGCAACTGGGCAACCTCATCTATTTATATGACGACAACCATATCTCGATCGAGGGAAGCACAGGCCTTGCCTTTGACGAAGATGTAGCCAAACGCTTTGAAGCCTACAACTGGCACGTGCAGGTAGTAAAGGACGGCAACGACCTGGATGCTCTGTCCAAAGCTGTAAACAAAGCCAAAGCAGAGACACAGCGCCCGTCCCTGATCAAAGTACGCACGCACATTGCCTTCGGAAGCCCGAACAAAGTAGATACGGCCGGCTCGCACGGATCTCCCCTGGGCAAGGAAGAAGTACGGCTGGTAAAAGAGAACCTGGGCTTTGATCCGGATAAGTCCTTTGTCGTGCCGGAAGAAGTGCTGGCATACTACCGCGGCATAGGCGCGCAGGGGGCTACAAAAGAGCAGGAGTGGAACAACCTCTATAAAGCCTACAAACAAGAGTATCCCGAACTGGCTGCCGAGTATGAATTGCTGCGAAGCGGCAAGCTGCCCGAAGGCTGGAAAGACGAGCTCCCGGTATTTAAGCCCGACGAAGGAGAGGTGGCTACCCGCAAAGCGTCAGGTAAAGTGCTCAATGCCCTGGCCGCCAAACTTCCTAACCTACTGGGAGGCTCCGCCGACCTGTCACCCTCTACCGGAACTGAACTTAAAGGCTATGCCTCTTTTACCGGCGGATCGCCCCAGGGCCGTAACTTCCACTTCGGTATCCGGGAGCATGCCATGGGAGCCGCCCTCAACGGCATGGCGGTTACCAAAGGGCTCATCCCTTATGGCGCCACCTTCCTCATCTTTTCCGAATACATGCGCCCGCCCATCAGGCTGGCGGCCATCATGAAAATAAAGCCGATCTTTATTTATACCCACGACAGCATTGGGCTGGGAGAAGACGGCACGACCCACCAACCCGTAGAGCAACTTATTTCGCTGCGGGCTATCCCGAACCTGATCGTCATTCGCCCGGCGGATGCCAACGAAACTGTACAGGCCTGGCGCGTGGCCCTGGAGCATGCCGATGGCCCTGTCGCGCTTATACTTACCCGCCAGGAATTACCCGTGCTGGACCAGGAAAAGTATAACAAGGCCATCGGGTTGGAGCAGGGCGCCTACATTCTCTCGGATGCACCCGATCCTAAATTGCTTTTAATTGCCACCGGTTCTGAAGTATCTTTGGTGCTGCAGGCGCAGCAAAAACTGCAGCAGGAGGGTATTGCCGCCCGCGTGATCAGCATGCCCTCGTGGGAGCTTTTTGAAAAGCAGGATGCCGCCTACAAGGAAACGATTTTCCCTGCCGGGCTGCGCAAACGGCTGGCCGTTGAGGCGGGCTCCACATTAGGCTGGCACAAGTATGTAACCGATGAAGGCCGCATCATTGGGATGCATACTTTTGGGGAGTCGGCACCGGCTGAAGCGCTGTTTGAAGAATTCGGTTTTACGGTAGCCAACGTGGTAAAGCAGGCTAAATCTTTACTTGCCTGATTGCTTAGATGAAGAAATTATAAGTACTTTAAGATGAAAATAGGGATAGCAGCTGATCATGGCGGGTATGCGCTGAAAGAAATCATTCTTCCTTTCTTAAAAGAGCATGGGCATACCGTAACGGATTTTGGCGCATACAGCCTTAACAACCAGGATGATTATCCCGACTATATCGTGCCCCTGGCCAGGGCCGTAGCCAGCCAGGAAGTGGAACGCGGAATAGCGGTTTGTGGCAGCGGCGTGGGCGCGGCTATTGTGGCAAACAAGATCGCCGGGGTACGCGCAGCCCTGATCAACGATCATTTTTCGGCCCACCAGGGCGTGGAGGATGATGATATGAATTTGTTGTGCCTGGGTGGCCGCGTGACGGGCAACATGGCCGCCAAAGACTTAATTGTAGCCTATTTAAATGCGACGTTTACCGGGGCAGAGCGGCATCTGCGGAGATTGCAGAAAGTGCAGCAACTGGAACAAAACCATTAAACAATTTAAGACATGGAAAAGAACAAGGTTAAAAGTATACACGACTATGGACAGAGCATCTGGCTCGACTTTATAGACCGCAAGATCATGGATACCGGCGAACTGCAAAAGCTGATCACCGAAGATGGTGTGCGGGGCGTTACCTCCAACCCGGCCATTTTTGAAAAAGCTATTAGCAGCAGCTCCGATTACGATGCCGATATCAGGGAACTGAGTCAGGAGCAGGAAAACAACGAAGCGCTTTTTTATAGCCTGGCTGTGCGCGATATTAAACGGGCAGCCGATCTGTTTAAACCTGTTTTTGAAGAAGAAGTGCGGGGCGCTGACGGCTACATCAGCCTGGAAGTTTCGCCGCACCTGGCCCGCGATACCAAAGGAACGATACGGCAGGCGCGCCAGCTGTGGAAAGCGGTAGACCGTGAAAACGTCATGATCAAGATACCCGGTACCCCGGAAGGTATTCCGGCTATCCGCACCTGTATCAGCGAAGGGATCAATATCAACGTGACCCTGCTTTTTAGCCTAGACCGCTACAAGGAAGTGGCCGAAGCGTATATTGCCGGGCTGGAGGAGCGTGTAAACGCCAACAAGCCCATTGCCGGCATTGCTTCTGTCGCCAGTTTTTTCCTGAGCCGCATAGACGTGCTGATCGACCCGCAGCTAAAAGAAAAAGGCCTGGACCAACTGCAGGGCGAAGTTGCCATTGCTTCGGCTAAAAAAGCCTACCAGTTATATAAGGAGATCTTTGGCAGTGAGCGCTTTAAAAAGCTCGAAGCGAAGGGCGCCCGGCCACAGCGCCTGTTGTGGGCCAGCACCAGCAGTAAAAATCCGGCTTTCTCCGATACCAAGTATGTAGAAGCCCTCATCGGTCCGAACACCATCAACACCATCCCGCTGGAAACCCTGGAAGCGTTCCGCGACCATGGCAAGCTAGGCAATACACTGGAGCAGAACTTGGACAAAGCCGAGCAGGTGCTGGCGCAGCTGAAGCAGGCCGGCATTGACCTGGACGCTGTGACCCACCAACTGGAAGTGGAAGGGATCGAGAAGTTCAACAAGCCCTACGACCATTTGCTGGAGGCCATTGGCCTGCAACGTAAAAAAGCCCTGGCTGCAGGCAATTCCTGATAATGCCGCTGCAAAAGCCACGACATACTTCCATTATACTTCATGCAAACAGATATCGAATGAACCCCGAACAAAACAGTAGTGCCGCGAACGTTTTTGGTATGATTGGCCTGGGCACCATGGGCCGCAGTTTATTGCTCAACATGGCTGACCATGGCTTTGCCGTAGCCGGCTATGATAAAAATGCCGCTCAGGTGGCCATTCTGGAGCAGGAAGGGCAGCACGCCCCAGTAAGTGTTTTTTCTTCGCTGCCCGAATTTGTCGCCAGCCTCAAAAGTCCGCGAGCCATTATGATGCTGGTACCGGCCGGGCCCATTGTCGATAGCGTGATCGCGGAGATCCTGCCCTTGCTGGACAAAGGCGATATCCTGATAGATGGCGGAAACTCGCATTTTACCGATACCACCCGCCGCGACAAGGAACTGGCCGCCAAAGGCTTTCATTTCTTCGGGATGGGCATCTCGGGCGGTGAGGAAGGCGCCCGCCGGGGGCCAAGTATGATGCCGGGGGGCGACATTGAAGCCTATAAAGTTGTAAAACCGATTTTGGAAGCGGTGGCCGCCAAAGTGAACGGGGAGCCTTGCGTTACTTACATCGGGCCCGGTGCTGCCGGCCACTTTGTAAAGATGGTGCACAACGGCATCGAGTATGGCCTGATGCAGCTGATCGCGGAAACCTATGAGATCTTACGCAAAGGGATTCGGCTGGAAAATGAAGCGATCTACCAGGTATTTAAAACCTGGAACGAGGGCAGGCTACAGTCTTTCCTGCTCGAAATTACGCGCGATATCTTTTCCTACAAAGAATCCGGAGCCGATGGATATCTGGTAGACAGGCTGCTGGATGTAGCACGGTCCAAGGGCACTGGCAAATGGACCTCACAGGTAGCCATGGACCTGGAGTTGCCGATACCTTCTATTGATGCCGCAGTGGAAACGCGGGACCTGTCCAAGTATAAATCGCTGCGCGTGGAAGCCGCTTCGGTGTATGGGGCCGAACAACCCAACGGGTTTACCGCAGTAGAGCAACAACAACTGTTAACCCAGCTGGAGCAGGCGTTCTATTTCAGTATGGTAACCACTTATGCGCAGGGCATGCATTTACTGGCCAAAGCATCTGTGGCATTCGACTACCAGCTGCAGCTGGATCAGATAGCTAAAATATGGCGCGGCGGCTGCATTATACGGGCTGCGTTTCTGGAGAATATCTACAATGCTTACCAGCAAAACCCCACCCTGCAGCACCTGCTGCTCGACCCGCAGGTAGCACAACTGGTGCAGCAGGCGGTGCCGGGCATGCGCACTGTGGTAGCTACCGCTGCTATGTCGGGCGTGGCCATACCAGCGTATGCGGCCAGCCTGAGCTATTTTGATAACTTCCGGAATGCCACCATGCCGTCGAACCTGATTCAGGCACAACGGGATTATTTTGGTGCCCATACTTATGAACTGATCGGAAAAGAAGGGGTGTTCGTGCATACCAACTGGGTTCCGGATGCCATCGATTAAAGCAGGCAGCATCTGTTTAAATCCTGCTGCCTGGCTGCCTTCCTGGTGTGCCTGTTTAGCGGGCAACACCGGTGCAGGTGAAGCAATTAGGGCTTTCAGTCAATATTTCCTGCGGCCGGATTAGCCTGTAGAGTAGGTTAAACTGATTCTGTATACTTTCTTTGCACCCGGATTACCATCACATCAGCCGTATTTATACGTTTATTATGCCATCGATCAAAACAACCATAAAGGCGCAGCCCACCATTTTTGTCATCTTCGGAGGAACAGGTGATCTGAACTGGCGCAAGCTGGCTCCCGCCATCTACAACCTGTACCTGGAAAACAGCCTGCCCGAAAATTTTGCCATAATCGGCACGGGCCGCACCAAATTATCGGACGAGGAGTTCAGAGAAAAGCTGCTGGAAGGCATCAATAAATTTTCGCGCCGCGGCAAGGCCGATAAAAAAGATTGGGCGCAATTCTGCCACCATGTCTTCTACCAGATCTCCGATGTGCAGAAAGAAGAGACGTACACCGAGCTGAGAGGGCGCATCGAGAAACTGGCCAAAGACTGGAAGCAGGAACCGCAGGTGATCTATTACCTGGCCGTATCTCCCAACTTTTTCCCGGTTATTGCCCGCAACATTGCATCGCACAAGCTCTCCGAAAACGTGGATAATACCCGCCTGGTGTTCGAAAAACCGTTCGGCCACGACCTGGAGTCTTCCAAAGCTCTGAACCAGTTACTCGGGGAGCTTTTTGATGAGAAGCAGATCTACCGCATCGACCATTACCTGGGCAAGGAAACCGTGCAGAACATTATGGCGTTCCGCTTTGCCAACTCCCTCTTTGAGCCGCTTTGGAACCGCAACCACATTGAGCACGTGCAGATCTCGGTAACAGAACAACTGGGCGTGGGCGACCGTGGCGGTTACTACGAAGGAGCAGGCGCGCTGCGCGACATGGTGCAAAACCACCTGTTGCAGCTCCTGTGCCTGATTGCCATGGAAGCGCCTACCAACTTCGGGGCCGAAGAGGTACGCAACCGCAAGGTAGATGTGCTGCATGCCATGCGGCGCTTTTCCAAAGAGGAGGTCCGGTTAAATGCCGTGCGAGGCCAGTATGGCCAGGGATGGATCGAAGGGAAAGAAGTGCCCGGCTACCGCGAGGAGGAAGGCGTTGACCCTGATTCGAATACCGAGACCTTTGCGGCTGCCAAGTTCTTTATCGATAACTGGCGCTGGCAGGGAGTGCCGTTCTATGTGCGCACCGGCAAGCGCATGCACCAGACGGCCTCTGTTATTTCAATCCAGTTCAAGGATGTGCCCCACTTTATCTTCCCGCCGGAAACAACGGAAACCTGGCAGCAAAACAGGCTCGTTATCAGCATACAACCTGAGATGAGCATACGACTGCAGCTGCAGGCCAAGCGGCCGGGCCTGGAGATGGTACTCAATACCGTCGATATGGTCTTCGATTACAAAGGCACCTATGCGTTTGAAGCGCCGGAAGCTTACGAAACCCTGCTGCTCGATACCATGGTAGGAGACCAGACGCTGTTTATGCGGGCCGACCAGGTGGAAGCTGCCTGGGATTTGCTGATGCCGATCCTGAATGCCTGGCAAGCCAAGAAAAGCCTTAACTTCCCTAATTATTCAGCCGACTCCTGGGGCCCCGAAGTAGCAGAGGCCCTGATTGCGCGCGACGGCTTTCATTGGTTTTCGCTTCCGTTAAGCACTAAAAAATACACTAAGGATGGTGAACATATATAAAGACACAGAAGCCTTACTTACTGCAGTAGCGGATCTTTTTGTGGATGCTGCGCGGGAGGCGATCGCCGCCCGCGGACAGTTTAATGTCGCCCTTTCGGGTGGCAGCTCGCCCAAACAGCTGTATGAAAAGCTTGCCTCCCCGGCTTATAACTGGAAGGTGGATTGGAGCCGCGCATACTTCTTTTTTGGCGACGAGCGCTATGTGCCGGCTGATGATCCGGAAAGCAACGCCCTGATGGTGCAGCACGCCCTTTTCGGACCGCTGAACATCTCCCCAGAAAATATCTTCGCGGTGAATACCACCCTAGCCCCGCAGCAGGCTGCGCAGGAGTATATGCAACGCATTCTGCAGCACTTTAAGCGGCAGGAGATCCGGTTTGACCTGATGCTGCTTGGGCTGGGGAATGATGCGCATACGGCGTCGCTTTTTCCGGGTACCACCGTGCTGCAGGAGCAGGCCGTAGATGTGAAAGCAGTCTTGCTGCCGGATCAGAAAACCTACCGCCTCACGCTCACAGCGCCGCTCATCAACCTCTCGCACCAGATTGCCTTTTTAGTTTACGGCGCCGCAAAAGCCGAAGCTGTGCGGCACGTGCTGGAAGGAGAGCGCGATACCAGCCGGTACCCGGCCCAGCTTATCCGGCCAGACCAGGGGAAAGTAGATTGGTTTCTGGATGAAACGGCCGCAGCTCTATTGCCTGTGAAATATAAAGCCTGAGCCGGTGTTTCTACCTGGCTTCGGTTTAAACCGCTTGCCAGGAATGCGCCGCCTGGTTGGCAAGTATGGCCGCAAAATCGGTTCGTGGGGGCAGGTCCAGGTAGGGGTATGTCACCTTAGACAAGTATAAACCCTGCGGATGCGCGGGAATGATGGTAGGGGGAGTCTCTTTTGTGATGAGGTAACTCTCAAACTCTTCCAGGCTTATACTACCTGTTCCAACCAGCAGCAGCTTGCCGACAATGATACGGATCATGCGGCTCAGGAACCTGTTTGAGGAGATCTGAAACCGCAGCTTATCGCCGTTATGATCTGATAATAGGCGGGCAGCCGATACGTGGCAAATCGTGTGCTCGTACTGGGCCGGTGTTTTGCAGAAAGCCCTGTAATCATTGTATTGGGGTAGCAGGGCCACCGCATCCCGCATTGCGTCCAGGTCCAGGTTCTTTTCAAGGTATAGCGCGCTCAGCCCGCTCAGAAAAGGATCCTTGTAAGTATGGATGAAATAGTCGTAGCTTCTTTGCGTGGCGTCAAAACGGGCATGGGGCAGGCCCTGCATCGGAATGATGTCGTAGATGGCAATATCGGAAGGCAGTGCTTTGTTCAGCCGGAAAAAAAGGTCAAAATCCCATTCCTTTTCCACGTCCATATGGAAGTAGAACTGGCTGGCGTGTACCAGGGCATCGGTTCTGCCGCAGCCCACAATGGCAATGGGCTCCTTTAATATGCGGCTGAGACATGCCTCCAGCACCTGCTGCACATTTACAGCATCCGGGTGCCGCTGCCAGCCCCTGTAGTTGGTGCCGTTATAGCCAATATGTAAAAAGTATCTCACAATTCGTATTTGTTTGCGGCTAACCAGTGCCGTTCGCCTGTCTTGTAAAGGGGCCCCCGCCTTACCGGGTGCTGATCCGAAGGAAGCCTTTGGTGTAAACGCGTTTGTTTGTTGCCTCGTCGCAACCATACCATACATCTAGCACGTGCGTCGGCGTGGTATAAGTGGTTACAAATTCCTCTTTTCCAGCAATAATCTTGTAATCGGTTACCATCTCGTAACCATCTTTCAACGCTTTGTAGAACGCTTCATCATCATCAAACGTCTCCAGGTAATGGTTGTATACCTGGTGATATTTGTCTGTCACCAGTTCGTATAGCCGCTGCAGTTCCGAAGTTTCGAACTGCATATAGCCCTCCTCATCTTTTGTCCAGGCACCCTGTATTTCCATAACTGCTAAGGTAAGACATGCTGTGCAGAATCAGTTACGAAACGACTGAAGAAAAGTAAGATTGCCTGCCAAGTTTCGACAAGGTTTAGATAAGTATACGAATGGCGCAGTTTACCCCTGATAAGCTTTTGTCTTGCAAGGCCACTTTTGCAATGTATAAAATTATGTGCTGGCTGGTTGAGACTTTGCCGGGCGTAAAGCCTTGAATTTGGCCGCAATTTTGGGTGGTAAATTCAGAACGTATCGGATCCAGAAGTTCTCTGCCTTGCGCAGGAGCGTGTGGTAGGCCCCTGGCCGCAACAGTGCCCTTGTTCTGCGGGCATTCTCCAAAGGGCGCGTTGCCGGGCTTACTTCCGTGGCGGTGGCAAGGGCCCAGGCTACCCGTTTATAGTTTCCGCCATAGGTGGCCAGCCTATACTTTACTTCCAGCGGATGCAGCCCGTTCAGGAGCAAGGCATTTTTTAAGGAAGAGACAGTAAAGAAGTTGATATGCGTTACCGGGTCCTTTGTGATGGGAATCTCTTTCCATATCTCAAGGGGGACTTCAATGTAGAGAACGCCGTTCGGAGCTAGGCGGGAGCGAAGTTTCTGCAGGAACAGGGCCGGGTCGCTAACATGCTCCAGCACATGGCTACAGATAAGAATATCGAATCGGGCGTCAGCGGGCAGATCGTCCAGGGTGGCGCCAAGCCGTGTAATGCCTGGGTAAGGGTTTTGGTTAAAATCAACAACGGAGCAGGCATACCCGTTTGCCAGAAAAGGGCGCATCAGGCGGCCATCGCCACCCCCTACATCTAACACGCTCCGGGAAATTCCGGAATACTGCCTGGTGATCACCCGGTACATGAATTGCTCCCGTTTCCGGTCGAGCCGGAGCGCCCGTTGCGAGGGATTATGCAGGGCGCCGATCTCTTCGCGTTGGCCAAGGTACTGATATTTGGCTTGCAGGTCTTCGTTGGTAGGCCGGGGAGTATAACACATAAAACCGCAGTTATTGCAGTAAATAGCGGTGAGCGCAACATCCGGAGTGTTGGGAAACCAGAGTGTAAATAAGATCTGGCGCCGGAGACTTGAAAAGGAAGGCAGTGAATTAGTAGCTAACGCATCCTGCTGCCGGTAATGAAAGGTTTTAACTGTCTGCCAATCATGGGCATCACAGATCGGGCAATTAAAGTTGGAAACCATACGGGTAATATCAAAAAGGTATGACTGCTTACATATACGTTTAATAAAAAGGAGCGCATTAAATTATGCTACCATATTAAGTATGGCTTGTAAAGATTAGAGGGATATGAGCTGCGGCTGCATTTCTCCTGTGCAGCGTCCCGTGCAGTATGTGTTCGCAGGCCTCACTAACGCATTAAACTTGAGCCGAATAGAAGGGGGTAAAGCTGACATTATCTAAAATCTAAAATATTATATTTTAAATAAATTTTGTAGCTTATGCCTTCTGTTATCAGGATTGAAATCTATTCCGGAACAGGTTACCTCCAATAGCCACGAGCAAAACTGCCATGAAAAAGATTATTTTAAGCTGCCTGCTCACCCTGGGCGGATACGTATGCCAGGCACAAAACACAGCAACCCTGGATGCATCTACAAAAAATGCGCTGAAAATTAACCGCAATATCTATGGCCACTTTGCCGAGCACTTAGGGCGCAGCATTTACGGCGGCTTTTATGTGGGCGAGGATAACACCAAAATTCCGCATACCCGCGGTGTTCGTAACGATGTGGTTGCGGCCCTGAAAAAACTGCAGATCCCGAATCTGCGCTGGCCGGGCGGCTGCTTTGCCGATACTTATCACTGGAAGAACGGAATAGGCCCGAAAGAGGACCGGCCGACCCTGGTGAACGCCTGGTGGGGAGGGGTAACGGAAAACAACAGCTTTGGCACTCATGATTTTCTGGATATGTGTGAGCTGCTGGGTACCGAACCCTACCTGGCTGGCAATGTAGGCAGCGGATCGGTGCAGGAACTCATGGACTGGGTGCAATACACCAATTTTGACGGGGTGAGTCCCATGTCGGATCTGCGCCGCAAAAACGGCCGAAAGGAGCCCTGGAAGGTAACTTTCTGGGGCGTAGGCAATGAGCCCTGGGGCTGCGGTGGCAACATGACGGCCGACTATTATGCGGACCTGTACAGGCAAAACGCCACCTACCTCGGCAAAGGCTATCTGGAGAAAGGCATCATGCGGATCGCTTCCGGCCCATCTTCCGACAACTATACCTGGACGGAGGTGCTGATGAAGAAAATCCCACTCCATCTAATGGAAGGCTATGCCCTGCACCATTATGCCGTGATCAACTGGGATGCCAAAGGCCCTTCCACCACTTTTACTGAGCAGCAGTATTTTTCCACGATGAAGCAGGCCCTGTTCATGGATGAACTGATCCGCAAGCATGGCGCCATCATGGATAAATATGATCCGGAGAAAAAGGTAGCCCTGGTGGTGGATGAATGGGGAGGCTGGTATGACGTGGAGCCAGGCACCAATCCTGGTTTTTTATACCAGCAGAATACAATGCGTGATGCGATGATCGCCGGCGCCACCCTCAATATCTTTAACAACCACTGCGACCGGGTACGGATGGCAAACCTGGCCCAGACCATTAATGTGCTGCAGGCGGTTATACTTACCGAAGGGGAGAAATTGTTGCTCACGCCCACCTACCATGTAATGGAAATGTATAAAGTGCATCAGGATGCTACCTTGCTGCCCATACAACTTCAGAGTGCCAGTTATGAGGTAGGCGGAGAGAAACTGCCAGCTGTTTCCGTGTCGGCCTCCCGCGCCGAAAACGGCCTGACGCATGTCACGCTGGTTAATATAGATGCCCGCAAAGGCCAGCAGGTTTCCATCAACATAGCAGGAGGCAAGTATAAAACGGCAAAAGGAAGGATTCTTACCTCTGAAAAGCTCCAGGACTTTAATACGTTTGAAAAGCCGTCCAAAATCGAGCCACAGCCCTTTAAGGGAGCTAAACTGAAAGGCGATAACCTGAAAGTAGACCTGCCGCCCTTCTCTGTGGTGGTACTGGAGTTAACTTAAGCGCACCTTGTTTGTGCCGGCAGGCGCCTGCAGTATCAAAGACGGATCACCCTTAGGTAAAAAGATTTACTGTAGCCTTAAAAAGCCACCTTTCCTGCCGGAAGGTGGCTTTTTGCATACTGGAGGCGCACAACATCGGGTAGCATATCCGGCCTTCGGAGCAGCGATCGTTTCTGCGTTAGGCTATACTTGGTAGCTGTGGCTGCGCGATAGGAGGAAGGCGTTTTGCAAGGGCGTATTCCTTATTTTCAGCAATATATAATAGCCTGTGTATCTTATCGTTCAATATATCGTTCAAAGTATATTCTTATCAGTGCAATTGCTATTGCGTCTGCCGTTGCTTTTGGCAGGTTTTTACCTCTTTTTTTAGGCACGTTTTGTGCGCTAGAACCTTATTTACGTTTTCATAGTATTGCCCAACGGCTTTTAAAACTAACTGCATGCTTATAAAAAGGTTTGTGCGTAGCGCCTGTTTGCTACTGATTCCCATCCTATTGCTCTTATCCGGTTGCTACAAAAAGCAAAGTGCCGGCGAAGAAAATAACCCGGCTACCGCTACATCGGCACCGGAAAAGAAAACTGCTTCCAAAACACCTGCAAATTCTCCCGAAAAAGCTGCTCCGGCGAAGGTCAATGTGAACGTATACCTGGAGATCTCCAACGGTATGAAGGGCTTTATGCCGGCTCCGGCGGCCGGTAAAGAAGCCACTACCTTTCAGAACAATCTGGTAAAGCTGATCTCGGAAGTAGAAGATGGCCGCTACGTGGCTGACAAAGGTTTTTACCTGGCCAAAGAAGATGCCCGGAGCCGCCCGGTACTGGACAGCGTGTCGTACAATACCATAAAAAGCTACATCGTTAGTGGTATAAAGGATGATGTACGCGGTACGCCGCTACCGGCCATGCTGCAGGCGATTTTACAAAAGTCAATCGAGCAAGGAGCAGTCAGCGTGATCATCTCTGATTTTATACATGGCCCCGACCCACGTGACCAGGGACAGTTCCTTTCACTTGACGCTGACATCCGCAGCAGCCTGCGCGAGGCCGAGCACCAGGGATTGGCTGTGGCCATACTAGGCAACACCTCTGAGTTCTTCGGTAGCTACTACCCGGCCGTCAAAAAGCCGGAACTCAGACGCACGCTAAACGGCGAAGCAATACCATATTACATTTGGGTGATCGGTAAGCAGGAAGACGTGCAGGTGGTCACCAACAAGGTGCTGCGCAGCCTACCGGCGCAGCAGGCCTACTTTGGTTTTGAGTATAAGTCCATACCTTATTCCGCTTTATTAAAAGAAAAACAATTCAAGCCGGCCGGTGTGGTGTACTGCAGTAGCCGCAACGCCGATCCGTGTACAGAAGTGAGCCTGCAGCCGGAAAAGAATGAGCCGGTGGAATTTACCATTGGCCTGGACCTGAGCCGGCTGCCGCTGTCGATGCAAAGTATAGACTACCTGAAAAAGAACCTCAAAGTAACCAGCACGGGCAGCAGGCCAAATATTGTTTCGGTTACGGCAGCCGATGAAAGTATAAAAGCCACCCCAGACCTGGCAAAGTATACACATTTTGTTCGGGTGCGCGTACCTGAGCTTACGGCAAACTCCGGCACGATATCGGTGCAGTTGCCGCAGGTAACACCAAACTGGATTACGGCCTGGTCGACCGAAAACGACAACAACCCGGCCGCGGCGCAGAAAAAGACTTACCAGCTAACCAAAATCATAGACGGTGTTCAGGCGCTTTACCGCGACCAGAGCGACTTCGTCTTTAACGCAACCATACAATTTAACAAAGCAGACTAACAAGTATGATACAAAAGTTTTTTTCAGGACTCTACGAACTGGTTTTAGGCCGGCCTCTGCCTGCCAACTTTACCAACGACTACCGCGAGGTGGTGTTCCCCAATACCGGGCTGATGCTCTTTATCATCACCTTAGGCATCGTTGTACTTTATTACTATGTGCTGAACCGCGCTATGAGTACTGGATTGTACAAGCCGCGGCACTGGGTGATGTTCCTCATTCTAAATGCCATTATTCAATTCATCATTCCGATCACGCAGGTAACTGGCAACGAGATCGAGACGCACTCTTACACGTATATGTTCGCTTTTGTGAATGTGATATACAGCTTGATCCTTTTCTTCGTTTTCTCTATACTACTCAAAAGGGGCTCCGTGCAGGCATGGACAACTCCTATGAAATGGCCTAACAAAAAATAACTATGGCAAAACTTTTTGTATTCGGAATAGGTGGCACCGGTTCCCGCGTGATCCGCTCGCTGGTCATGCTCATGGCCGCAGGTGTCAAAATTCAGAACTGTGATAAAATAGTACCCATCATCATCGATCCCGACACGCAGAACGGGGACATGAACCGTACCGTGGAATTGCTTAAAACCTACAAGCACATCCATGACGCCCTGGGCCGCCGCGACGAAGGCTTCTTTCATACCGATATCAGCACACTCTCCAGCATTGCCGGCGATGGTACTTCCAAGATCCGCGACAGTTTTGTATATGATTTCGGTGGGATCAACAAACCCTTTAAAGACCATGTAGGCTATAACCAGCTCGATATCGAAAGCCAGGCGCTGATCGATTTGTTGTTCACGCCGGAGAACCTGAACAACAGCCTGGACGTGGGTTTCCGTGGCAGCCCGAACGTGGGCAGTGTGGTATTGAACGAGATCATCGACTCGCCGGAAATGCGCTTTTTTGCGTCCAACTTTCAGGCCGGTGACCGTATCTTCTTTGTGAGCTCGATCTTTGGTGGAACAGGCGCGGCCGGTTTCCCGCTGCTGCTCAAAAACTTCAAAGATTCGCGTACTTCGCTGCCGAATGCGGCTAGCTTAAATTATGCCCTGACAGGTGCGATGGTGGTGTTGCCATATTTCTCGCTGGAGCAACCTGCCGCCGGCGTAGAGGCGGATTTCATCGATTCGAACACCTTCACCACCAAGGCAAAAGACGCGCTCTCGTACTACCAGAACCACCTGAACGGGGTGAACGCGGTCTACTATATGGGTGACACGCCGGACAAACCAATGGAAAACAACCCGGGCCGTGCTAGCCAGAAAAACGACGCACACCTGGTAGAACTGCTGAGCGCGCTTGCGATCGTAGACTTCATGGATTACTCAGACAATGAGCTATCCGGCAACGAAGTATACCATGAGTACGGCCTGCGCGAAGACGTGAGCAACGTGCAGTTCTCGCACCTGGACAGCGAAACCCGCGATCGCATTGCCAAGCAACTGATCCGTTTCCATTACTTCGAGCGCTACTACGCCACGCACCTGCCACATGACTCGCAAGCCGCTTATGCCAAAGGCGTGGACCTGACGAGCGCGATCCGCAACGAGCCGGTGTTCAAGGAGCTGAACAAGTTCCTAACCCATCCGGAATTCGGCTATCAGTCGTGGCTGCGCGAGTTGAGCCGCAAGGAGCGTACTTTTGCTGCGCTCAACCTGAACGAAACGGACTTCAACCGCATGGTATCTGACAAGCAGATCGAAACGGGCTTCCTGAACAAGGGTATTAGCCAGGGAGCTTTCGTAAAAGAGCTTAACCGTGCTTCTGAATCCATCTCCGACCGCGACGCTTTCAAGGCCACCATCAAAGCCTTCGAAGCTGCAACCAATTCGCTGGTGGAGGAGAAGCTGAAGTATAGCTAAAAGGAACTGTCCCCTTGAGGGGACCACAGGGGTGTAATCATCGGGTTCTGCTGCGAGTTGAAGTACAAAGATTTACAACCGTACTTAACACCCCTATCGTCCCCTCAAGGGGACAGTTCCTGAAGAGGCTACAGCGCAAAGCCGTTGTCCAGGTGCACTAATGACGATTTTTTGTTTGAGCGGTCAGCGAGTTCAAAATCGTCTTGATTCTTTTGCTTCCTTTTCTTATCAAGAAGAAAAGGAAGGCCCAGCCGGCGAGGCGAAAGCTGGCAAAAAACAACAACATTTAAAGTTTGGGAGGCAACTGAAAAGAAGACCAAGACTAGTCATCTGTTTGATACAAATCATACTTTAACAAACTAAAACAAACATGCCGAAAGTACTTCGTCTACATAAAACCGGTTCGAACGTGGAGGGCTGGGCCAAGACCAGCCAGATCACGAGCACCGAGATAAAAGATATCACCGATGGCGCCGGGGGCCGTGCCTTGAAAATCAACGCCTCCATTCCGACGCCATTTGCCCGCATGCACCTGTTCGAAACCGCTTTCGATTTTGTAAAGCGCGGTGTGGCAGGCTCCAACAACAACACCATTTACCACAAGTTCGTAACTCATTTCTGGGATCTGTGGGAGCTGCTTTATAACCACCAAAGCTATGCGCAGGCCGGTAACAAAATCATCATTCGCCGTTGGAACAAACACCAGCAGCTAGGTGCTATGCAGTCGAACCCGAACACGAGTTTGCTGGGTCGAACGCTGGAGCTGTTCATGAACGACAGCCGCTTCCAGGGCATTGAGGACATTTTCCTGATCTTCTTCGAATCTACAAGCCCACGCGGCGACCGCCACATGCAGCTCATCGGAGGCACGTCGCCGCTGACCTTCCTGTTTGTAGCACCAAACGTGCAGCCGCTAAGTATAAACCGGGCGCAGAACATCGGTACCTACTTCGACGATAACTATGTGTCGCTCGAGGATCGGGAACAGGATTTCCGGGAGTACGTGCACAAGCTGTTTGTGTCGAACCCTGCGATGATCCAGGCCTTCCCGGCCGTGTACAATGCGCTGGATGAGAACCTGCTGCGCAAGATCAACATGGCCGGAAACGTAGGCCAGAATGCCATCGCCTCGGAATACCTGCAACTGGTGGATTTTCAGCAGAACCCGGTGCATGTGGGCCACCTGAACTTCCTGGTAAAGAAAGACCAGACTGCTGTTACGAGCAGCGACCTGTTCATCCGGCCAACCCATACTGGTTTCGCCGGCGAGCGACCAATTGTGTTGAAGCCTGAATTAAGACTGGCACCGAACATCAAGTATGTAAACAACTTGGCCTGGCCGGTAAATACCATTGTTGGCTATTACGATGAGAAACCATTGGAGAACCGATCGCTGCCAGGGGTTGGGTTTAACTACCCATACTTAACTATAAACGACCTGTTGCAGGAAACGCTGGTGCAGGTGCCTTACGAGGTAAATACTGACCGTTTCTATAGTGGAACGGTGGTGTATCAGCCGGGTGTTACAGATAAAACATTCAATTACCTGCTGCCGATCACGAGCTTATACTTCCAGTTCTTTACGCCGGAAGATTTGGCCAATCACCTGACCTTCCACATCGACGTGAACCATGTGCGGGTAACGCTGAACGTGCCAACCGAGAAAGGAAACGTGGTGTACGAGCGCAGCTATTACGACAACCCGCTCAACTCAAAAGACGCGCACGGCAACGTGATTCCGGAGAAAGGCCATATCCTCAAATCCAGAATTGGTCTGGGCGTGTTCCCGTTCTACAAGTTCACCGATGCGGTGCAGTACAACGACTTATACAAGGTGATGCTGGTAGACGAAGACATCGATCCGCTGCTGGTGAACAAGAACCATTCGCTCAGCTTCTTTGTAGGCGGCAAGCAGCTCGAAACCGGTGGCGGTATCATTTCGGCCACGGCACACAAGCGTACGAAGAAGAGTAACAGCAGCGCCGGCAGTACTTATTATGAGATCCGCGGCACGCACTTCGATGTGGCGGAGTTTACGCACGCCGGCGTAGATTTTGTGGGCAAAGCGCTGATCGTGCCGAAGTTTGAAGAAAAGCAGCAGGGGATACACAACTTTACCTTTGCCATCGACTTCGGAACGTCGAATACGCACATTGCCTATACTTCCGGCGCTAACCAGCCGCCGCGCGAATTCTCCATCACTGCTAATGACCAGCAGCTGGTAATGCTCAACAAGCCTTCCGAAGACCCTGCATTAACGGATTACCAGCGTTTTCACAAGCGCGGATTCGGCAGGTTGTTTGCCGTAGAGACCTTGCTCAAGCGCGAATTCATCCCGTTGATCATCGGTTCCGGCGGTTCGCTTTATAACTTCCCGACGCGTACGGCTACCTGCGAGTCCATTGATTTTGAAAACCAGATCACGAACCTGTTTGGCAACATCAACATCGGTTTCTCCATCAACACCGAAGGCACGCACCAGGAACAGTACAAGCAGACCTACCACACCGACCTGAAGTGGAGCGAGACGCTGACCAATACCGGTAAGCGCCGTATCGAAGCCTTCTTCACCGAGATCATGCTGCTTATTAAAAACAAAGTAGTATTGAATAACGGCAACGTGGCCAGCACCAAGATCGTGTGGTTTGCCCCACTGAGCTTTGACGAGTATTCGCGCAACATGTTCCAGAATGTGTGGGATACCGTGTACAACAGCGTGTTCAAGAACGGTAGAAACACGGTTTGCATTACAGAATCGGTAGCGCCGTTCTACTTCCTGTCCCGTACCGGTGCTGTGGTGCCGAGCCAGGACGAGAACCTGATCAACGTGGACATCGGCGGCGGTACCACCGACGTGCTGCTGTTTACCAACCGCAAGCCTTCGCACAGCTCCTCGTTCCGCTTTGCCGGTAACGATTTGTGGGGCGATGGTTTTGCCACCGTAAAAACAAGCAAAGACAACGGCCTGCTGCAGTACGGCGTGGACCACGTGCTGCGCATTCCGCTCACGGAAGAAGGACGCGAGTACCGCAAGTTCCTGGAAACAGCCCTGGACAACCCGGACTTCAACTCCGCCGATATCAGCTCGCTCTTGTTCAGCTACGACAAAGAACTGAACTACAGCTCGCAGCTGTTGCAGGCGCGCCAGCTGCGGTTGATGTTCTACCTGCACTTTGGTTCGCTGATGTACCACCTGGCGCAGCTCGTGCAGCAACTGGACGTGAAAGTGCCGCGCTACATCTCCTTCAGCGGTCGCGGCAGTTTGTACATCAAGCTGCTGAGTGCGGGCAACAACCTCTCGAACGTGGAGCGTTATGCCAAAGCCATTTTCCAGAAAGTGACGGGGCAAGAGCCGCCTGCTAACTTTAAACTGGTGCTGGTAGATAATCCGAAACAGGTAACGGCTAACGGCGGCGCCATGGCGCTGGAAGGAACCGACCTGAACGATCTGACCAACATCCCGATCATGAAGCCGACCGGTTCAGCCAACATGGCAGATGCTTTAACGCCGGTTACTAAAACGCAGATCACGGGCGAGTTGCGCCAGGAAGTGATGGACAATGTGATGGCTTGCCTGACCATGCTGCTCGACGACGCGGACATTTCGCCGCTGATGCGCTCAATGGGCGTGGAAGTAGACCCAATGCGGGTGCTGGAGTTTATGCGCGCTAACCTGCAGGACAGCTACACCATGGTGTTGGAAGATACTGTAAATGGCCTGACAGACCGCGAGCCATTGCACGAGACCATGTTCTTTATGCCGCTCAAGCAGTCGTTATACTTGTTGTCTAAAGAATTGTACAAGCAACAAACGCAGGTGAGCACTTTTTCCTGAAGGTAACAAATCCCCTTTTTTCCTTCTGATTCGGGCTGGGAGAGAGGTGGTTTGGTTATAGCTATATGCAAGCCGAAAAAAACAGCCATCTTTGTAACATCACTAAAAGAAATTAACAGCAGGATTACATGGATTTTATCGCAATCATCATAAGTATCATAGCACTGGTAGGAGCAGGTTTTGCTTTTATCAGGGCCAGCAGCTCGCATCATATTCTGGGAAGCAAGCTTGAAAAGCTGAGAGACAAGAACAGCTTTCTGGAAGAAAGGCTCCGAAGACTGGAAGGCGCCTCAAGCCGCGGAAACAGACCAGCCAACGAACCAAACGAATCCGGGCGCCAGAAAAAGCAGCGGCCTGAGCAGCGGCAGGAACCACAGCCCGAACAGCGGCAGCGGCAACGGGAGCGTGAGCGACCGCAGCCACAGCCGCAGGCAATCCAGTCAGAAGAAGCCCCTATGATTCAGCAGCAGCCACAGGAACAGCAACCAAGACGTAAAAAAGAAAACAGACGCCGGAACGAACCCAAAGGCCGTAATGAGCCAATGGAGAGAAACCCGGAAGAAGAAACGCGCAGAGAACAGCAACTTCCGGCTGCAAAGCCCATTAAACTGGAAATTGCCGGCGGAGATCTCCTGGACGAACTAGAACAGGCCGCTGGAAGTATGCCGCCAACCGTTATTCCGGAAGCTGAGCCGGAATCACGTATCCGGTATGCTATTATTCCGGAAGATGGCGTGATCAGAATGCACCAGTTGCAGCAACGCCCTGATTCAGACAGTTACATCGAGATCGATGCGCCGGCAGACGGCAGCAGCTCAACCCATTACCGTTTTAACCTGGCAGGCAACCATGCTTTTGTGATCGCACAGGGGATTGACCGCCTTGAAAATGCCTTTGATTTTGAAAAGCCTTCCAACCGCATGGTGACCAAAGTGGTGCAGCAACAGGATGGTGTGCTCACCAAAGTAAACAATGGCTGGAAGATCATGGAAAAGGCCCGAATTGATTTCAGATAAACCGCTTACATGGAAGGGATCTTTATTTTTGAGGCGCTTTTGGTGCTGTGTATACTTGGTTACCAGTTTTATATCTACCGGCATACCAGGAGCAAAATTGCGCTGATCAAAGATCTTTTTCCTTCCGAAGAGCAGCTGTCGGTAGCGGAGCTGCTGCTCGACCAAAGCCCGGCTCCGGCTGCCAATAGCCCGGCCGCCGAACAGGTATGGGAGAAGCTTTTAGCGGGCAAGCCTTTCCGCGAATATACGCCCTCGAACCCGGCTGTAAAGCGGATCGTTTCGGTGGAAAATGATCTGCTCCACATCGAGGCAAAAGGTGGCCCGGTGCCGGCTTATACTATCCCAAAAGAGAAGTTTGAGCGGCTGCTGAAAGGGAATAATATTTACCTGGTACAAGGCGACCCCGATACGCTGGTGAGTACCGTGGCGGCAGGCGGGAAAGCAGCTGCCACCATCGACCTGATCGAGGTCCGCAACCCATCCGAGACGTTCAGCAAGATTATCCGAAGCACCAACGAGTACCTGAAACGGAATAAAGGCGCTGCCGCGGATTTTGATATCCTCAAGGATGTGTCGGAGCGCTATTCCGAAGCCCTGGAAGCGGAAGTGCAGTCTACTGTCTCCACGCCATTGTATGTGGGCTTGCTGGGTACTTTTTCCGGGGTGATCATCGGGTTGTCGAGCCTGATCTGGTCGGGCTTGGGTGGGGAAGATACCGGCGCTGCCGCGGGCTCGTTCATCACAGACCAGAACATCCCTTCTTTTCTCTTCGGAGTACTGATAGCTATGGCCGGCAGCTTTTGCGGGCTGCTGCTCACGCTCATCGGCAACCATGCGCTGAAGAATGCCCGCAGCACACGCGACAGGCTGCAGAACGAGTATTATACTTTCCTGCAGACGCACCTGCTGCCCAAGCTTAACTCGGATATGGCTGCCAGCCTGGGCAACCTGAAATCGGTGCTCGATTCGTTTAACAAGGATTTTCTGGATAAGATCCTCGGTTTCCGGCCCATTGTGGATACGCTCACGGAGAACATCAGCACGCAGAAAGAATTTATTGAGAAGCTGGATAAGATCGGTTTCACGCAGATGGCCAATGCCAACCTGCAGGTGTTTGACAAGATGAAGGAAAGCGAGCAGTTGTTCCGGAACTTTATGAACTACCAGGTAGCCCTGAATGAATCGGTGCAGAAAGGCGCCGAGCTGACACATAGTATAAGCGAGGTGCTGGGCCGCCTGACCAGCCTGCAGCAAGGCTTTGACCAGGTGCCGGGCTACCTGCAGAAACACGACGAATCCATACAGCGGCAGGTTAACTTCTTTGGGCAGCACGAACGCGAGTTAAACGACATTGGCTCCCGGGTGGAGCAGTATTTCGATAAGGCCGCCCTCCGGCTGACCGATCTGATGGAAGCGCGGCTGCAGCACCAGGAACGCGATGCCCAGAATGCGTATGAAAAGTGGCAGGAGCATTTCCGCAACCTGAACCAGGACAACATTTACCAGCGCATTGTGGACTACATGCAGCCCTTCGCAGACCTCGACAAGCAGCAGGAGCGCCTGAACCATAACCAGCAACAACTTGCCGGCCAGATACAGCAGACCAATGAACGCCTGCTTCAGAAAATAGAAGCCGATTCGGTTATTCAGCAGCAACTGCTCGGGCAACTCCAGACCCTGAATACCCTGATGATAAAAAGTATGGAGCCGGGGCCTTTTAAAGCGGCGTTGGGCAAAATTTTCGGAGGCGGAAATAACAGGAGGTAAGTATGAACAAGGAGAGCAGGGATTTTTTCTGGCCCAGCTATGTCGACCTGATGACGGTGCTGTTCCTGGTAATGCTGGTGTTGTTTGTGCTGAGCTTTAAAATGTTTCAGGGCAAAGACCGGGAGAACCGCGAAAATATAGCCCGCCTGCAGGTTGAGGTACAGGAAAAGCGCAAGTTGGATGAGATAAAAGCGGCACTCGCCCGCCTGGATGAAAAGTATTTCCAGTACAATGCCAAGTATAAACGGCATGAGCTGCTGGTAGATGTGCTCTTTGAGCAGAGCAGCGCCGTGATACCGGAGCGTTCGCGGGCGCCGCTCCTCAGGGCCGGGCAAAATTTGAGCCAGGTCATCAATTCTATCAAAGACAAAGACGTAAAATACCTGATCGTGATAGACGGCCGTGCGGCCAGTTTTCCGAAAGGCGATCCCCGCAACATCACCCAGCGGGAGTATGCCCTGGAGCTTAGTTACCAGCGGGCGCTGGCGCTGCTCCGGTTCTGGCAGAATGCCGGCATCAGGTTCCCCAAAGACCGGATTGAGCTGATCGCAGCCGGAAGCGGCTTTGAAGGAGCAGGCCGTAAAGGCGATATCCGTGACCGCCGGTTTGTGATCCAGATCTTACCGAAGGTAGGCACGCTGGAAGTCAGAAAGTAAGCTCGCCATACTTGTAGGGTGCCATCTGATAGGTGCCTTTCTTTACGCTATCCTGTTGCACTTGCCGGCTGGCATTTCTAAACTTCCTGCTTTAAAATACTATCAATACCTGCTACAACTACAACTTAGCAAGTATAAAAGAATACGGCCACAGGTAGTTAGCTTACCTGTGGCCGTATTCTTTTATACTTTCATGTAGCTTCAACTCGCAGCTGCTGCCATCTTATATGGTGCATTTCTAAATCAGGAGCTTACGTTCTGAAGCGAATGGAGGGCTACTGAATGATCACGCGCTTAAACTCGGTTTTGCCGGAAGCAGCCTGTAGCTTGATAATATACAGGCCCCCGTGCAGTTTGGGATCTAGGGCAATCTGCATTTTCAGGGAACCCTGCTCGTCCGATAATTCAGTGTGAGAAGTTACCAGGCGGCCATCAATGTCGAGCAATGTCACGTTTACTTCTTCTTTTGGTTGGAGCTTGTGCAGTAGTATAAACATTTCTCGGCGGGTCACAGGGTTTGGGTAAACGATCATGTCCACCGTTGAGTCGCCGCCGGGCACTTCCGGCCTAGCAGGCTCATTGGCTTTTAGCAACGTGATCTGCGGTTTGCCCTTGCCGTTCATGTCGAAGTACTCGGAGATGTAGAGGTTGCCCGTTAGTTCATCTTCCGTCACATCCAGCGGGTTAGCGTAAGGCCGCCTGAACCCCGGCACCTGGATGCCATCTACAGCGCTTACGATCTCCAGACCGGTAGGACCCGGCTCGAGTACGATCAGGTCGTCACCGCCACTAAAGCGGCACACCAGCAGCCGCCCCTGCAACTTGCCCCCAAAGGCATTGCTTTTATATTCGATGGCGCCGTTGGGAGAGATATTGGGCCCGAAGTTATAGGCCCAGCCCCGGAAGTTAGGTTCTTTGGGAGTGCCTACCGGGTAGCCGTAGGAATTGCCCGAAGCCGTCCAAACGATCTCTCCCGGATCTTTCCCGTCGGTGGGGTTGCCGCCGTTTAAAATATATTCGTTTCTCAGGGCATTCGGGTGGCCATAATACCCGCCTTTCACCACACTGTAAAGGAAATCACACTGTGTAGCCCGCACGTTAGTTAAAGCCGGAATATCGGGGCCGGTATAGGGTTTACCATCCGACCAGATGGTGCCAGACTTTAACGCCGGCGTATTGCCGCCGGCGGCAGAGCCATTTGTGGGCACATACAACTGGCCGTTGCTGTGCCATACTAGGTCGTAAGCATTCCGGATGCCCGTGGCAAAAAGGGTTAGCGGCGCATCGCTGGCATAAGGATTATAAGTGCCGCCACCATCCCTCGTCATGGCATCAATGGGCAGCGGCTTTTTATCGGCCTTTACAATATCCAGGCGCAACACGGCCGCTGATAAAAGTCTTTCCGGGCGGTTGCCCCATACTTTGTTCGATTCCCCCATGGCTGTGTTGCTGCCCATCATGACATACAAGGCACCATCCGGACCGAAATCAATGGAATTTATACTATGATCCTTGTAAGAGCGCGGCAGGTTGGTCACGTATACTTTGGTCTCGGGTTTGACCGGGTCAGTAAGGTTTATCTTTGCAATGCGGCTCGACCAGTCGGGAGCACGCATGAACTCACCCGAAGAATAAGCAATCCAGGCCTGCAGGTTCGTGGCCGTGGCGTAAGGATCGAAATGAAAACCGATTAGGAGCTGCTTGGTATCGCCAAAAGGGGCGATCGTGACCTGGTTTAGCAGCGTACCATCCGGCTGAATATCCCACCGTTCTATTTTGCCGCCGGAGGTGGTGGCATACAGGCGGTGGTCCGGGCCGATGGCCAGGGAAGTGAACCCGTCGTTGTCGGGGCTGGCCGAGATCAGGGTTTGTGGCGTAAAGGCAACCCCATCCAATCCAGCCAACGTAACGGAGGAGGTATTGGTGGTAGTGAAGCGGGAGGTAAAAGGCAGGATAGGATATCCTTCGAGGTCTTTTACCTGATCGGTTATTTCAAATTCGTAGGTCGTGCTAAGGGCCAGCGGAGCAGAAAGTGTAATGGCATCGCCGGCCGCAGTCGCATTGACGGCCGTTCCGGCCACCTGCATCCGCAGAGCCCCCTTTATCTCATATAGCCTTACCGTTTGAATAGTTACCGTGTTTCCATCCAGGCCATTGCCATTCGGAAATTCCAGGTCAACGGAAATGGACTTGTCGATCGGAACATCGGTGGCACCGTTTTCAGGGCGTACGGCTGATACGTAAGGCTGCATGGACTGGGAAGCAGCGGCCACAAAGCGAAGTTCATTGCCTGGTCTGCCAACCACGAAAGGCTTGTTGGCAAGGTTTTTCCGGGCTTTGGTAACAGGCGCAGCCGGTGCTGCCTGGCTGGCCGATTGACTGAAAGCGGGCAGGGCACAGCTCATAAGGCAGATGAAAAGCAACCAGGCTGCACTCTTTCCGGATAATAGAAGGGCTTTAACTGTAAGGGTAAATTTTATTTTCATGCTGTACTATTTTACTATACATGTATGAACTTACCATTATCACCTTCCAGCTTGGTTAAGATAAAGGATGATCTGGTAGTAGGTAGTGAAAGGAGGAGTTGTGGGCGCGCGGAATTTATCATGTTGCGGGGATAGCTAAAAAGCACCTCATAAAGGCTGCTATCCGGCTTTCCGGTTACATAAATTTAACCGGAGTAGGGCTAGATTGGGAAAAACAAACATGTGGGTGATATGATCCTTGAGGGTTGTATCTGATCAGTCCATAGCAGAAATAGAAATCAACTATATACTACGGTGATATAATACTTTATTCCCTCATAAAAGTTCGATGATGTTATGCAACTTATGCTTGTTTAAATGCTAACTAGTTGAAGCAAAGAATATTAAATTTTAACAAAGTTTCCTTTCCGGCCAAAGCCCCGGCATAAGCACCTCTTTGCACCACCAGAATCGCCCGGCACGTACGCCCCTGTTGCCCTGTCCTGCCACAGGCCTCGAAGGCTCCGAACAACGACAAAATCCCCGTTGCTGGTTTCAATTCTCCGATGCCGACCAAGTATAAAAGGATGTTTTCGCGTTGCGGGCAGGCTGCCATCCTGTGTTGTGCGAAGCCCTGACAATAACCGATAGCCAGGTTGCAATACACCTCCTGAAAATGATAAAAGGGGCTTGTAGTAAGTTTTAACGAGGTTTTGTATAATGCAATTGCTCAGTTTCCAGGACAGGTTCATGAGCGGTTAGCCCATCATGGCAAGTATAAGCAGGTAAGCAAGCGTTATACTTGTCTAACCACAGGCCAGCTTTGTTGCTGAATTTATCTCGCTCTAAACAGAAGTCTTTTGAAAAGTAGTAGCTAGCCATTTGAAGCGCTTGTAAGATTCTGAAACTTAATAGGATATAAGCTGTATGAGACAATATTTAGTGTTGTCAAATTAAAAAAGAAAGTATGGCAGATCTACTCGCGTCGCTACAAGGGTTTATAACCCCACATTTAATAAGCAAAACCAGCAGCCATTTAGAGGAAAGTGAAGCAGGCATTGCGAATGCCTTCGAGGCCGGTTTGCCTGCCGTTCTGGCTGGCCTTGAAAATAAAACCGGTAAGCCTGACGCGTGGAACGCTGTTTACAACCACATCCGGCACGATGGCGGCAGTACGCTCCTGGATATGGACAACACCGTGCCTGGCGGACCGGGCAGCCACATGCCTGCCGGAAACAAATTTTTATCAGAAATATTTGGCAGCAACCTCGCTACCGTCCAAACAACCATCAGCCATTCGGCAGGCATTAAAGCTTCTTCGGCTACCGCGGTGCTGGAGTATGTCGGCCCGTTGGTGCTGGGCTTTTTAGGGAAAATGACCAAAGCGGAAAACCTGGATGCAGGCGGACTGGCCAGCTTTCTTTCAGAACAAAATGCTGGCATCCGGAGTGCCTTGCCAACTGATTTGGCCGAGTTGCCGGGCTTCGGCGACTTAAGGCAAACCGAACCGCTCACCACGGCAACCTCTGCACCTGTCATAGCTACCCCAACTTCCCCGCCCTCCAACGGACGCCCTGTACCACCGCCTTCCGCAAAAAAGACAAACTGGCTCTGGCTGGTATTGTTGGCTCTTGCCGTCGTGTTGCTTGTGTTCGGACTTCGGAATTGCGGTAACAACCAGGAGCAGGGAACAACGCGCGGGGCGGAGACAACGAAAATGGATACGACAGCCCCGCATACTTTCGCAACCACCACTACCTGCAGGGCCGCTGCCTTCTATCCTATAGGGAGTAGAAATGTTCCGGTTACCGAAATTGAAGCGTTTCAAGTATAGGCATCAGAACCGAGACAGTAAACTGTACCTGGCCAGGAGTTTTACCAAACTAACCTCTTGCAGCGCCTTAAATAGTTGTTTTAAAGTTCTGATACATACGCAGAAATATGTAGTATCTTTGCAGCCTTAAAATAACGCATATGATTTCAGTAGACGCGGTTGCAGTTGAGTTTAACGGGGCAGCGCTTTTCAGCAATGTTACTTTTAACATCAACGAGAACGACCGGATTGCCCTGATGGGTAAAAATGGAGCAGGAAAATCGACCTTATTAAAGGTAATTGCCGGCGTAAACAAGCCTACCCGCGGAAAGGTATCTGCCCCGAAAGAGGCCATTATCGCTTACCTGCCGCAGCACTTGCTCACCAACGATGACTGTACGGTATTTGAGGAAGCCTCCAAAGCTTTTGCCAAGATCCTGGAGATGAAAAAGCAGATGGAGCATCTTAACTCTGAGCTCGAAACACGTACCGACTACGAATCCGAGGAATATTATGCTATCATCGAGCAGGTATCGGAGCTGAGCGAGAAATACTATTCGGTAGAAGAGATCAACTACGACGCCGAGGTTGAAAAAACGCTGAAAGGCCTGGGCTTTTCGCGCGCGGACCTCAACCGCCCTACCAAAGAGTTTAGTGGTGGCTGGCGCATGCGTATCGAGCTGGCCAAGATCCTGCTGCAACAGCCCGACCTGATTTTGCTTGATGAGCCGACCAACCACCTGGATATTGAATCGATTCAGTGGCTGGAAGATTTCCTGGTGAACAATGCCAAAGCCGTGATCGTGATCTCGCACGATAAGACTTTTGTCGACAATATCACCAACCGCACCATCGAGGTAACGATGGGCCGCATCTACGACTACAAGGTAAACTATAGCCAATACCTGCAGCTCCGGAAAGAGCGCCGCGAGCAGCAGCAAAAACAGTTCGAAGACCAGCAGAAAGAGATGGCCGATATTCAGGCCTTTATCGATCGCTTTAAAGGCACTTACTCCAAAACCCTGCAGGTGCAGTCGCGGGTGAAGATGCTGGAAAAGATGGAAATCATTGAGGTGGACGAAGTAGATACCTCGGCGCTTAACCTCAAGTTTCCGCCGGCGCCGCGCTCGGGCAATTACCCGGTTATTGTGGAGGGACTCACTAAGAAGTATGGCGACTATACTGTTTTCCAGGATGCCTCGCTTACCATTAACCGCGGCGAGAAGGTGGCCTTTGTCGGGAAGAACGGCGAAGGTAAATCGACGCTGGTAAAAGCCATTATGGGCGAGCTGGACTACGACGGTAAGCTGCAACTGGGCCATAACAGCATGATCGGGTATTTTGCCCAGAACCAGGCCTCGCTGCTCGACGAGAACCTGACCGTGTTCCAGACCATAGACGAAATTGCCATCGGCGACGTGCGCACCCGGGTGAAGGACTTACTGGGTGCTTTTATGTTCAGCGGCGAAACGGTGGAGAAGAAAGTGAAGGTGCTTTCCGGAGGCGAAAAAACGCGCCTGGCCATGATCAAGCTGTTGCTGCAACCGGTAAACCTGCTGATCCTGGACGAACCGACTAACCACCTCGACATCAAAACAAAGGATATTCTGAAGGATGCACTCAAAGCGTTTGACGGCACAATCATACTTGTGTCGCACGACAGGGATTTTCTGGACGGGCTGGCCACCAAAGTATTTGAATTTGGCAACAAGCGCATTCGCGAGCACTTCGAAGATATCAACGGCTTCCTGCGAAATAAGAAGCTGGAAAATCTGCGGGAGATCGAAAGAACGACTGCAAAGTAAATCATACCCGCCTGGAACCCGGGTTATACTTAGATATGAGAAGCTGCGGGTATCCTTTACGGCTTTACCTTATGACACGATAGTATAAGAAGGCATACAAGTATAATAGGCCTGCCCTGTTGTCGGGGCAGGCCTTTTATACTTGATGGCGCTATGCGGCTTAGCCGGAGGGGAGAACTTTACTTGTTCAGCATCATGGTTTTATAGGCGGCCACTTGTCCGTTCACGGTTAAGGTATAGGTATAAATACCCGGCTTTAGATCACCTGCATGGAGCTGTGCCTCTCCGCTGGCCGGTGCCTCCAGGCTTCGGACCAGCCTGCCTGTTGCCACTTCGTGGATCAGGATCTGACCTGTTGCGCCGGCTGGTATTGTATAACGGAACGTGGTGCTCTGGTCAAAAGGATTGGGATAGTTCTGTTCCAGCGATGCACCTGGTATATCATTCCCCATCCCCTTGCTACCATTACTTTGTGCGCTTACTGCGGCTTCCAGCTTTGCAATCCGATCCTTTAAGAGGTCGTTTTCCTGCTGCTGTTCCTGTATGGCTTTCACCAGTATCGGGATCAGCTCGGTATAGTTTACTGCTTTAAAGGCTATCTCTTCTCCCTGATTTTGTGCTGCAGGCTGCTGGGTTTGCATGCCAGTTGCAGTTGGCTGTGTAGCATCAGGAGCTACAGCTTGCTTATCGGGTATTGTTCTTGCAGCATTATAAGTTGCTTCAGTTACCAGATCGGGCAGCACCTGCTCCACCTCCTGCGCGATCAGGCCATACTGTTTTCCTTTGGGCAGGTTCATCTGCTTATAGGTGCCATCCTGGCGGTACTCGTAGGTCTTTGGCTGCAATTTATTGATGATGTCCATGGCGCTGCCTAATTCGGAAATATTTTGCTTGAGTTTGCGGTCAGAAGGCGACAGGTAACCACCGCTGCTGTAAACCCTGCCAATAAAGTAACCGGCATAGGAGGCTGTGTTACCGGTGTAGGCATATAGCCCTATAGATTGTGTTGAAATAGCACCTACACCATACGCCGAAGCAGTTGAAACATTTCCCTGTACCCCAAACGTTATACCCGAGCCATAAACCCCGGTACCACCGGAACTGTTATTATTGAAACCATATACACCATAGGTGCCACCATTGCCAAAAACACCCACATTACTACCTACACCATATAAACCATAGTATCCTTTACCATAAACCCCATTACCTGTAGAGGATGTATTGGTGCTCGTAATTCCACCATTATTAACAATTAGGCTGTTGTTAACAGACAAGCCATTGGGCGGCGGAATAGCAGCGCTTCCTACAGAGACACCCAGGTTATCATGCACCAACAGACCCGTTAAATTATTTGACTGAACTCTTAAGGGATACTGGCCGGCAGCACTGTTGATATGGACCTTTGCCCCAGGAGAGGTTATGCCGAAACCGGCATTGCCGGATACATATAAGCCATTGGCCGGAGGAGTTAAACTACTGCCAACCGATACGCCACCACCACTGTGCACCAGCAGTTTGGTAGAGCCGTTTACGCTGGCCCGAAAAGCACTGGCGCCAGAAGCGCTGTTTACCTGCAACTTAGCGCCGGGGCTACTGGTGCCTATTCCCCAGTTGCCGCCATTGGTTATTCTGCCGCGTTCGGTGTTATTGGTCTCAAAAATAAGCGAGAAGTTGCTATTGATGCCCAACCGGCCATTGGCGCTGAGGGTGTTGCCCCCATTTACCCAATTTTGTGCCATTAATTTATAGTTGCTGAAGAGCAGGATGCTCATAAGCAGAAGTATTGTTTTCTTCATAATGATTAAAATTTAACCTGATAACTTTTAAACTGGAGCGACGCTATTCGCTTTCCGGCGCTTTACATTGCAGGCAAGTAAATTCCGGAGGTATGTGATTGTCTGGAAATGAGGTATGATGAATTGCGGCGAAGTCAATAACAGGAGCCTTATTTCAGCATATTGCGCTTAGCAGTCTGAACAGGCCGGGAGATGCAGGCAAAAGGTAGCGAGACCTCATTACTGGGAGTATAGTTTGCACCTTCTCAATGGCAGGAAAAGGTAGATACAGATAAAAAGGGACGGTTTAGAAGGTAGAAGGTATAGAAATTTTTGCTTCAGAATCTATGGAGAGAAGGGGGAGTGATTATGCTACTCTAACAGGCATGGCATCCCGGGCGGGATTACCTGCTGGGAGTTCCTCATGTCAGTTTGAAAAGAGGCAGTTTAAACTGCTGTTAGTATAAAAGGCGGCATAGTGTGTAGTAATATAAATTTTGGTTAATAAGTTATCTATCAATAATTTACAACGGCGTAAGTTTGTATTAGTTGTTGATTATCCAGGTTTTCGCTCGCTGTTTTTCAACTTAGGTTTACGTGCAGTCCTGTACAAGAAGGCTACTTATACTTGCCTAAGATAAGAAGTAAGAACGATCATGGATTTTAAGGCTATACCGGCAAAGCAGCATGATCATTTTCTGCCTTTATGTTCAAATAAGTCTTTAGGCGAGTGTCATAATACTTCAATCTCCCTGCTTGTATAAAGGGTACGGTTTTGCTTCACCTGCTTTGGTGTGAAATTCAACCGCCATGTTTCCCATCAGCGGCAGCAGCCAGTTATAGCAATCTCTAAACCTGTTTAGTTAGTATTCGATTCAAATTCTATTGCTAGCCAAGCAGAAGCTTTCAGAAGGTGAAAGCAGTGGTTCCCTTTCATTTTAGGAACGTTTACTAAGATTATGTGCTTTGTTAGTACAATTAATACTTTTAATAAGTCAATTAAAAAGTAAAATTTGTACCTTATAGCTTTCATAGCCATGTAGTGCGGTATGCCTTCTGTTTATACTTAGCTGCCAACTACTACCGGTTTATCTCCCATCAATTTAATCAAAAGACAATTCTATGAAACACTTCAGACTCCTGACGGCTTTCCTCGCCTTTTCTTTTTTCCTTCTGACCGGTTGCGATAAAGAGATCGACAGCACCGTAAACCCTGCGTCTACCATTCAGGCAAATCAAGTTTCAAAAGCATCCGCAGAAAAGCTCAGCCGCTTGCGCGCTTCGCTGCCGGCGGGCTTTGAAGAACAACTCAGGCAAAGTTCTGCGCAGTTATTACAAACCGATGCGCACTACCGGGACCTGGTCCGTAGTGCGCTGGCCATAGAACCCACTCCCTGCGATGCAAATACCCCTATGAACGTATGGCTGGATAAACAACTGGCTGACTGGAACGCGGAGATAATAGGGTATGTGCTTGATTTTGCGATGCTCGATCTGCCCACGTATGAAGCCTACGTGTTTGAAAACAGCTCTGAGAACCAGTATTTCGGCGTAGATGGAGAATATACACACCAGGTAACGAAAGCGTTCAAGGATCTGAAACGTTTCTGGAATATTCAATCAGACGACATTGTACTGGCTGCCATGCATGGAAACATGCTGCAGGACAGAGATAAGATCATCAGAACCTATGTTGCCGTGTATGGCTTAAGTCCCTCCTTAGCAGCCAACCTGGCTGATATCGTGGTAGAATTGGTAAAGGTGTTCCCGCAGTACAGAGGGGGTGATCATCCTATTTTTACTTTTAATGCCTTTGCCATTAAAGGATTTAACTACCAACCATACGCCAACATACCGGATAAGATCATTATGGGCGATGGCATTATGGAAGCTTTTTCTGCCCTCGGGTATGGAGACATTGCCCCACAGGCTATTCTCGCGCACGAATTTGGCCACCACATCCAGTTTCAACTAAACCTGTTTGAAGGCGTCCGCAGCCCGGAGGCTACCCGCAGAACCGAACTGATGGCAGATGCCTATTCAGCCTACTACCTCTCGCATGCAAGAGGCGCTTCGATGCAATGGAAGCGGGTGCAGCAATTCTTGCAGGTGTTCTTTAACATAGGCGATTGTTCTTTTACAAGTACGGGCCACCATGGCACGCCGACACAGCGCATGGCCGCTGCTGAATGGGGCTATAACCTGGCAAATAGTGCACAAAAACAAGGGCACATCCTCACCAGCCAGGAATTTACACGGCTCTTCGAAGCGCAGCTGCCTACGCTTGTAAAGCTTTGATAAAGGATATTATATAAAGTATAAAAGCGGGGTGGATATACGTATTCACCCCGCTTTTTTTTGAAGCTACTTGGGCGTTTTGCCGAACAGCCCTTTCCGGCGCGAGCGTCCGCTTGTGTCCGCACGTTTCCAATGTTTCTTCCTAGAATTGCGCCTGAAAGACTATACTTTGTAGCGTTACTGGATTTAAGGAATGTAAGATTTAAGCTTTCCGGGTAATAGCTGCTTCCATGGCAGCTGCAAAGGTCTTGTTGCTTAACTTTAAGCATGAGCAAGACCTTTAAACAAACCTACAAATACATTCTCGTACTCTTTCTGCTGCTTTCCGGCTGTAAAGAAACGCAGTTAATACCCGGTAAGACAATCACCCCGGAGCAGGAGCAGTTGCTATTGGGAAACCCCAGCGGCGCTACCGCCAGTGCCACCCAGGAGAACAACTTCCTGCTGCTAAAGCCGCAGTTTGCGCTTTCCTATAGCCGGCAGCGCGGCACGCCGAACTGGGTGAGCTGGCATGTGAGCAGGCAGTGGCTGGGTTCGGCCGAACGGCAGGATAACTTTCGCCCGGATCCTGCTTTGCCGGAAGGCTGGTACCAGGTAAGTGCCTCGGCGTACAGGGGCAGTGGCTTCGATCGCGGGCATAACACGCCTTCAGCAGACCGGACAAACTCCGTAGAAAGCAATGCAGCCACCTTTCTGATGACCAACATGATTCCGCAGGCTCCAAATAACAACCAGCAGACATGGGCGAACCTGGAGGATTATACCCGTGCATTGGTAGCGGCAGGCATGGAAGTATATGTGGTGATGGGCAGCTATGGCCAGGGAGGTACGGGCAGTAATGGCTTTGCCAAAACCATAGACAACGGCCGGATAACAGTGCCCGCCCGCATCTGGAAAGTGCTGGTGGTGCTCCCCGAAGGAGAAAATGACCTGCAGCGCATCAGCAGAACGACCCGGGTGATTGCCGTGGATACACCCAACGAGGAGAGCGTCCGTTCCGACTGGGCCTCCTACCGCACCACAGTAGACGCGATTGAAAAAGCCACTGGGTACGATCTGCTCTCGGCCTTGCCCGAGCAGGTGCAGCAGGTGCTCGAGAGCCAGGTAGATAGGGTGCCCGCCTCGTAGCAGCGGCTGCCGTACTATAAATAGGTCAGGTAAATGGTGTAAGCGCCACAGAAAGACATGAACGCAAGCGAAAGAGAGAATGCTGCTACCACAGCGGCCCTGCTGGAAGGGCTCCGGCAACAGGCAGAAGGCTTATACTATGTGAGCGAAACAGATGCTCCATTCGTGGTAGTACATTTTCCTGCAATGGAAGGGAATGAGCCCACGGCAGCAGAACTGACCTCCTGGGCCGGTATGCCTGCGGGTGAAAAGACAGAGACTGTGACGCTTGCCGCATTTTTCCGCAACCAGGTAACAGAAACGCCTGACATGGGGGAGGAGGACAGGAAAATGGCCCAGCGCTTTCAGCAGTTGCAGGCTTTTCTGGCGCAGCACCTGCAGGATGTTAAAGTATACCGGGTTGGTGCGCGCCGGAAAACGGCCCTTGTGCTGGGCAGGACTAGAACCGGAAACCTGGCAGGCCTGAAAACGCAGCTGGTGGAAACGTAAGGCGTATTGCTCTTCTTTGCAGCAATGTGTAAATGCCGCTTAAATAGCAAAAGAGCCAACAATCTAAACGGCGTTTATACTTTAACCGGCGATAGCCGCAGGGAGTATGCCTATACTAGTTTTCTGTCAGGTAAGTAGCCATTGCAAGGCCGATGCCCTGTTAGAATAGAAGCGGAAGTCCAAAGCCAGCGGAATAGCTGTTTTGATCTCGTTAAACGCAGCGAGGATGCTTTGTTCGCGCGGACTGTCGATCGGGCCGATGCAGGCTATTTTCTGGGTGGAAGTATGCTGCAGCCCCAGCGCCAGTTGGGCGATCAGACTTTTGTATTCAGCCTCTGTTAAGTTTTGGGTGTTGTTGGCAAAGTTCAGCATGAGGTTCAGTATTTTATGTTCGGTGGCAGTGGCCACTATGGCCATGAAAGCCTGTTTTACCGCTGCAGCATCATACTCCTTATGCTCTTTCCAGACGGCATATAAGAGGCTCTGTTCCGCGGTATAGGTCAGCCTGATATGATCATCGCTGTATACTTCCATGTTTATTTTTAACTTTTTAAAAATGAAAGAGTTGTGGTATTTAGGGAAGGGATGAAGCAGGAAGCCGAACAGGCAACAGGAGCCTTTGGAGTTAGCAGGTACTAGTTAATTTATATAAGCTTTCGAAAGTATACCGGAACAAGCTTTATACGTTCACTGCTGCTAGTTAAGCAATAAACCTTCTAAAGCGGCATGTTCCTAAATAAAGTAAGTATAAAATCAGGAGGTGATTTTGCCCATTACAGTAAGCTGTTCCAGTGTTGGCGTCTTGCTTCCACCAACCGGTTCAAGGGTCACGGCAAAAGCCTCCGCAGCGCTGATCTTTTTCATCTGCTGCATACTTGCTTTCGCATCCGAAATCGCGATCAGCCCCGCATCAATCGGCTGTCCGTCTTGTAGCGCCCATAATTGATACTGCTTACCAGGAGGTGGTGCGGGTAAGCGGACTTCATCAACAAATACTTTTTGCTGACGCGCGTTCCAGTAAACCATCATACTGGCGCCGGCATGAGATTCTACACCTTCCAATCTGACAGATTTAAACTCCGGGTTTCGCAGAACCGAGAGGATTTCTTCCTGATTCTGCAATTGAAGTGAGGTCCTTTCAAAATTTTGTGCCAGCTGCTGCTCCGAGGCAATAGCACCAGCCAGTCTTTCTTCGGCCTGCTGCCATTTGGTATAAAAATGAAAGCACAAAAAGCCAGATAATAAAACCAATACAATGCTTGCCACAAACAGCCATTTGAAGGCACCCGCTTCTTTACGATCTTCCGGATAGAGCGCCCTAACAGGAGTTTCTGCATGCGCTGAACTATCGATGTGCTGCATAACCCTGTCTTTGAGCGCGGCTCTGGGGGGAACAGCATAAAGGTTCGCATACGCTTCCATCGTAGCGCAGGCTTCCTCCAGGGCCTGGCGCACGGCAGGAGAAGCAGCGGCATGGCGTTCTACTTCCTCGCATTCAGCCGGGGTCAAGCCTCCGGCTGCATAAAGCTCCAGAATTCCGGATGCTATGTAATCTTCGTTATGCACGGTCTTTAAAAAATTTGGACAAAGATTTTACAGCGCTGCGCGCCCTGGTCTTCACTGTTCCCAAAGGTATGTTATATGCTTCAGCAATTTCGCTTTGCGTAAATCCCTCAAAATACATCAGGTCTATGACCTGTTTCTGTTCCGGATTTAGGTTCTCGATCATATCATAGACACCGACATGCTCCGGCTTAAACGCTACTGCCGAAAGGCTGGCGTGTACGTTGGTCGTGATATCTTGTGTCAGGTTACTTACGCGGTGCTGCTTGGAGCGGATTGAATCGATCGCCTGGTTTCTGCAGATGTTGATCATCCAGGTAAAAAGCCTTCCTTTCGACGCATCATAATGTTCAAATGAGTTCCATATTTTCAGGAATGCCTCCTGCAGCACATCCTCCGCCGTCTCCTCGATCCGTACGATCTGCAAAACCACACCATATAGGGTGGCACTGTACATATCATACAGCACAGACATGGCCGAGGTATCCCGGTTGCGGAGGCGGGACACCAGGTCTTCTTCACTTACTTTGGGTACTGAGTGTTGGTTAGCCAATCTGTTTACCTTTATAATGAACAAATTTTATAAGGGTACTCGTAATGTAGTAAAATTCTGGTAGGTTTTAGTGTAATTTATACTTGCCAGGAATAAAAGTCCAACATGGTGAGAGGTAAAAAGTTTAGATAGCTACAATTTAGGTCAGATCCAGAGCACCAATAGCGAACGAATTAGCCTGAAATTTAGCCCTAAGCTGAAAGGAAAAGAGCCGCCAGGGGCAGCTCTTTTCAAACTTACATTGATGGAAAATCACGGTTGTTTAGCAGAATGGTTATTCAAAAAGCGATACAATTTCAGCTACTTTTTCTTTAGTCAATGGCTCATCGAATGCGCCGGTAGCAATTTCTGTTGAGTAACCGCCACCCAGCGATGTGATATCGTTTATGCCGCCGTGCGCTACGTTGTCTTCGCCGGCATAAACCGGCTGAGCACCTGCAGGTACATTGCTATTAGCACCTGCTCCCAAAATCCATCCTGCTTTGCTACGCATGCGCCTGATATGCGCCGCATGGCGTGCCTCCACTGAGTGTATCTGCAAAGCAGCTGTCAGCACGGTATCGTTGCTGATCAGGTTTGCTGCCTGACCTTTGTAGGCTCGCACTCCGGTGTCTTCAAAAGCCTGCGCCAGTGTCAGAAATGTCTGGTAGTTGGTGTTCCAGTCCGGGAAATTTTTTCCGAAATTAAAGGTTGGTTCGCTGATGGGCGTTCCGTTCAGGCTTTGGATGGTTGCTTTCAGCAGGTCCACGTGCGCTGCCTCGTGCTGTTGTATTTTCTGTAGGGCTGCTTTGGCAGCAGTGTCTGTTATCAGGCCGTTAGCGGCTAAAGCCTGGGTATAAAAATTACGCTCCAGGTATTCCAGCTTCAACGCGAAGTTAAGCACATCAACCACTGTGCCGGAGCTTTGCCCGTAGGCCTTCTGAAAAACGGAGCCGAGGGCCAGCGGGATAGCAGCCAGAGCCGCTTTTTTGCCAAAGCTTCCAAGGTTTTTAAAAGCGCTTCGGCGGGAGTCGATCCTGTTGTATACTTCCGGATCAGCTTTTTGTATATCTTCTAGTATGTTGAAAATGTTCATGGCGCGGCTTATTTAGGTAAGTTGTTAGCAGAAATTTTTGTCTTGATAAACGCAGAGGCTGCGGCCAGTACATCGGCCGGCATCATAGCCGGATCCAGCCCTTTGTCGTTGGCCGAGTCGGAAAAGGTGCCGTTTGTGATCAGGTCCCGGATAACGGCTGCATGGCGTGCCTCCACCGAAACGATCTTGCCGGCTAATGTCAGGTACCCGGCATTTTCTAACAGCCTTCCGGCGCCATTGTAGGCCGCCACTCCCAGATCTTCGAACGTGCGGGCAGTTGATAAAATGCTGTTTTTATCATTGAAGTCGATGGCACTGAAATTTACTTCCAGGTCAGGTATGGCCGCGGAACCAAGTGCCGCTTTCAGGAAATCGCGGTGAATATTTTCATGCCCTTTCAGGTCCTGCATGATCTGCTGCTCTGTCTGGTTAAACATACTCAGCGATTTGGCTACCACCTGGGTATAAAAGGCAGCTTCCAGTTGCTCCAAAGCATAAGCATAATTTAACACACCGGTGTCGCCAGAACCCAGGTCTACCGCTGTCGGGTCCAGCGGCGCTTCATCATCGTCGTTGTCGCAGGAGGAAGTGGCAAATAGAAGTGTCGTAACTGCTGCGGTTGCGCCTGCATAACGGAAGAACATACGGCGCTGCATCGGAACCAACAAGTTGCTGGTTAAGCCGGCATCTTTCCCGGATGGTTTGTCTTGTAGTTTTTTCATAAGTATAAGCGTTTAGTGAACAAGTTTTTGATGAGCTACAGGGATGTATAACCTGTAGATTGCAAGACCTACGATGCCGAAGGAAGGACCGGATTTAGGGGGTGGAAAAATTTACGCGCGTTTGGGATGAAGGGAAACTTAGAGATAGCGCTGTTTTTCGCAGATCAGGTTGCATAGAGCAGGTTGGCTGCTGGAAGTGTTTGTAAGGAAAACACTCCCCCGAAAATATTTATATCAAATTACTTGCGCTTACGTAAAGCTTAACTAACTTTGAAACACAAAGTACTTTAAGATGAACCAGCAGCAAGACCAGTTAGCAGCCCTGCACGAGATCCGTAACATCATGGACCGCTCTTCCCGCTTTATTTCGCTGAGCGGGCTTTCGGGTGTGGCAGCCGGCGTATCGGCCCTATTAGGGGCAGTTGTTGTAAAATGGTACCTGCTCACGCACCACATCGATTATAAGCAGGATGCGGGACGCTATCTTACCCGGGAAGCGGTTTTGTTTATACTTGCGGTGGCAGCGCTCGTGTTTATACTTGCTCTTTGCTCGGCCATTTATTTTACGGCACGCAACGCCCGCAAATCCAATCACCGGGTATGGGATAGTAAAACCGAAAGGATGCTTATTAACCTGTTCATCCCTTTAGCTGCCGGCGGTATTTTTTGTGCGATTCTGATCTATCATGGTCTGCTCTACTTAGTGGCCCCTGCGATGCTGCTTTTTTATGGGTGCGCGCTGTTAAATGCCAGCAAGTATACCCTGAGCGATATTCGTTACCTGGGCCTTTGTGAGCTTGTACTTGGGTTGCTTGCCAGCTTTTTTATAGGGTATGGGCTGTTCGCCTGGACACTCGGATTCGGGGTGCTGCACATCGTGTATGGTACGCTGGTATACTTCAAATACGAACGGTAGCAGCCCTGTGAAAGATTACCTTGAAAATATAAACAAAGCCTTCGAAAGCAGGGCGCGGCTAGGCATTATGTCGGTGCTGATGGTGGAGGAGAAGGTAGATTTCAGCACCCTGAAAGATACCCTGCAACTTACGGACGGGAACCTGGCCAGCCACCTGCGGGCGCTGGAAGAAGCCGATTACCTGCGCGTAGAAAAGCAGTTTGTGGGCCGAAAACCAAACACTACATACCTTGCCACTGAGGCGGGCCGTGAAGCTTTCAACAGCCACCTGGATGCGCTGGAACAGCTGATTTTAAATAACAGGAAAGACAGCTGATATTTTTTTTGTTCTTAAACTTTGTAATTCAAAGTACTTTATAGAAGTATAAAACAGAAATAGTATGACACAGCAAAACGAATTGCGGAATAAGCCGGTTCATCCGGCATCCGTGGGGAAACGCATGTTGCAGGGCGCAACAGTTGGCCTTATCCTCATCGCATTTTTTCTGATCGGGGCCGGAGCGCCTGATCCCGCCTGGCCCTCATTCTGGATGGTCAAGCCGCTATTGATGGTGCCGGCTGCCGGTGCGCTGGGTGGGCTGTTCTTTTACAACATGGATCCTCTGCGCGCTCAGGGCGGGGGCAGAACAGTGGTAGCTTATATCCTCAGCCTGCTGGTTTTCCTGGTGGTGCTGTGGCTCGGAACTGTGCTAGGGCTGAACGGCACAATGTGGGATTAAGCAGCCTTCTTAGATCAGGATTGAAATTAAGGCTAACACATTTAAAGTATAAAATGATGAAGGACGACAAGAAATGGCAGGCAGAAACAGGCGTAAATGACGGATCTGTCGCTTTGAAGATCATCAATTGGCTGTTCGGAACCGTTTTCTTTGCAATCGGTGTGGTGAATACGTTCTGGGGCAACGATCCCGGGTTTGGCGTGTTTATACTTCTTCTCTCTTTGGTGTATTTTCTTCCGGTAAATGCGCTACTCCAAAAAACGACCGGCTTTTCCATTCCTAAAATGGGCGTAGTAAAGATCCTGCTGGGCCTCTTTATTAGCTGGGCAGCTGTGGGGGTAGGCGAGTTATTCGATAAAATAGAACTTATGATGCTGAGCCTGTAGCAGCTTAAAATACAGGCATTAAATAAATTTATAAACCTAAAAACACAGCTTTATGATGACGCAAAACAGAAGACTTATCGGGATTGTACTTACAGTAGTAGGCATACTACTCATTCCTCTGATCGCCATGCAGTTTACAGAAGAGGTAGACTGGAATTTAATCGATTTCATGGTGATGGGGACATTGTTGCTCGGCACAGGCCTTTTAGCTGAGCTAGTGATACGGAAAGTCAGGAACAGAGACTACCGCATCGGCATCATTGCGCTTATACTTGTAGCGCTCCTGCTTATTTGGGCAGAACTTGCTGTGGGCATTTTCGGGAGCCCTTTTGCCGGAAGTTAAACTGAAAGCCATTGTTAGAAATCCTTTATAATCAGCTATTTGAAAACTCCATGAAAACGGAAATACTTACGCATCTGAACGACCCGCGGCAGCTGGAAAAGCTATACCGCAGCAACAAGGCCCCTTTTAAGCGGGAGTTCAGCGCCTTATACCCTGAGCTGAAAGGCAACGCCCTTGCTGATTTCTGGTACGAAAGGCTGTATTATGATACGGATGACATTAACTGGGGCAGCAGCAGGGAACTGGCCCTTGTGATTATGGGTGCGCTCGTAGCTGGTTTTATTGCCAAAATTCCAATCATCTTCCACCTCGATGAAGCGTTCTTTTATCCCCGGAATATTGGCTTTATTTTCCTGCCGATCCTAACGGCTTACTTTGCCTGGAAAAATAACCTGCATACCAGGCTCATCGTCGTGATAGGCGCCGTCATGCTGCTTTCGCTTTTTTATATCAACGTCCTGCCTGCCTCTACCCAAAGCGACACGTTACTGCTGGCCTGCATCCATTTGCCTTTGCTGTTGTGGGTGCTGCTGGGCGCGGCCTTTACTGGCAACAACCTGACAGACCATAACCGACGGCTCGATTACCTGAAGTATAACGGCGACCTGATCGTGATGACAACGCTTATCCTGATTGCCGGGGGGATTATGACCGCCCTCACGATCAACCTCTTTTTGCTGATAGGGCTACGAATCGAGCAGTTATACTTTGCGTATTTCGGTATTTTCGGACTGGCAGCGGCGCCAATTGTGGGCACTTACCTGATCCAGACCAATCCGCAGCTGGTAAATAAGGTTTCCCCGGTCATTGCTAAAATCTTCAGTCCGCTGGTGCTGGTCATGCTCGTGATTTACCTTTTTGCGATCATCTATTCCGGGAAAGACCCTTACAACGACCGCGAATTCCTCCTCATTTTTAATTTGCTTTTGATCGGCGTGATGGCCATTATTTTCTTTTCGGTGGCAGAGAGCGCTGCAACTGCCGGAAACGCTATGGCTACCTGGGTCCTTTTCCTGTTGGCGGCCGTCACGATTGTGGTAAATGGTATTGCGCTTTCAGCCATCCTTTTCCGGATAGCTGAATGGGGCATCACCCCAAACAGGCTGGCTGTGCTGGGCAGTAATATCCTTATGCTGCTAAACCTGCTCTTCATCACGGTACTGCTTTTCAGGTCACAAACAAAGAAGTATGCTTTAGCAGACGTCGGACGGTCCATTGCGCTGTTTCTGCCCGTTTACGGTATCTGGGCAATGATCGTGGTCTTCCTGTTTCCGCTGCTATTCAATTTTAAGTAGCAACTGCAAAGTATAAATGATCGGTTTTTAGCGGCACTACCGGGGATATTGAAGGAGTGAAGTAGGAGAAACTTGCTTTTGCTGAGAAAACAAAGCGGCGGGGCAATGGTAGGAGCCGCAGGAAGGAAAGCGGAATACCAAACATTTTATACATTAATTAACGAGCAAACTTATGAACAGAACATTAAACTGGGGCTCTCTCATCAGCGGGCTGTTTGCCCTTGTGCTTACCGTAATAGCTGTGTTGAATGCGGTGCTAGTGCACCCTGTACCGGGAATTATTTACCTGCTTTTGGCTATCCTTTACCTGCCCCAGACAAATACCTTGCTCCGGAAAAAGCTCGGCTTCCCGATACCGGCCGTCGTGAAGATCCTCCTGGGCATCGTGCTTATGATGTTCACCTTAGGCGTGAGTGACCTTGGCGATATGATCGATAAGTTGTAAGGGTCAGGTGATGCTGATTTTGCCCAGGCAGGATAAAGGATAGATGCAGCTGGCAGGCGTTTTCTTTTGTGTTGCTAATGAAAGACCAAACGCGAGTGTCGGAAGGCAAACCCTGTCAAGCAGTTTGTTATAGTAGGTTTTTGATGGTGAACTTTCGCGTTGTGCAGCGAAAAATTACCGCACAACGCGAAAGCCTTATTATTAGCTGGCTGTATGCTGCGTTTTCGTTTATACTTTATCAGTCCGCAAAGCCGGGCAGCTTAGTCAAGTGCCAAAGTCTATTTGATTGCCTCCGCAACCGCATCTGCCAGTGGTGTGGTGGGGCGCCCGATCAAGGTGGAAAGCTGGCGGCTGTCATCGAACAGATCGCCGCGCGAGGCCCCGGTATCCCAACCGGCAATGGCCTGCGCCAGCCCTTCCGGCAAGCCGAAGCTGGTGAGTGCTGCAGCGTAATCTGCCTCAGGCAAATTTTTGTAAGGAATGGTTTTGCCCGTTTGCCGGGATATTTCGGCCGCCAGATCTCGAAGGGTAAAGGCTTCATCTCCTGCCAGTTCATACTTCCTGCCTTCATGGCCTTTCCCGGTTAAAACAGCCACTGCTGCTTCCGCGTAATCGGCCCGTGTGGCTCCGGAAATTTTGCCATCGCCTGCACTGCCGATAAAAGCACCGCCCGCCAATGCACCCGAAATGGAGCCGGTGTAGTTTTCAGTGTACCATCCGTTGCGCAGAAGAGTATAGGGAATACCTGCACGTTCCAGTGCCGCTTCTGTTGCCAGGTGTTCTGTTGCTAGACTAAGTGATGACGTATCAGTATGAAGGAGGCTGGTATAAACGATCCATTTTACACCTGCCTTCTTTGCTGCGTCAATTACATTCCGGTGCTGCGTAGCCCGTTTCCCCACTTCACTCCCCGAGATCAGCAGTAGGGTATCTACGCCTTTCAGGGCAGGATCAAGTGTTTCTGGCTGGTCATAATCGGCTTCACGTACTTCTATGCCAAGGTCCGCTGCCTTCTGTGGCGAACGAACAAGCCCAATCAGGGTGTCAGTGGCTGCTTTTTCCTTCAGTCTGGCTATTACAAGGCGACCTAGTTGCCCTGTTGCGCCGGTAACGGCTATTTTCATGCTATTATACTTCGTTTCGTTTTGCTATGTATCATGTACGCAAAAGAAACACAACAATGGACGTTCGGAAGAGGAATAAAGAAGAAAATTACCTTTGCCCGCATAGCAGCACGACAGGGAAGTACGAAGTTTATACTTGAATTAAACAGATTTCTCCTATCGTCGAAATGACAAAAAATTTATACCTGTCATTTCGATGATAGGAGAAATCTGAGGTAAAGTTATGATTCGCCCACCTGATGCGGCGTGCGCCGATAAGCGGCAACTCCTGCTTAGATCTTTTCCGGTAGCAGGAGGGAATCTTCGTAGTTGCCGAGCACCAGTTCGGTGGGTGCTCCCTGCGTAACCGCCTCTACCAGCAGTTTGCCGCCAACAAAGGCACCTTTCCACGATTCGCCCAATCCGCCGAACACTTCTTCGCGGTCTCCTCTGGAGCGGAGTTTGTTGATGCCTACTTTAAACGCCCGTACTTCTTTGGCCGTGCGCTGGGCCCACTTCTGATCATCGGAGGCAATGGCTGCTACCAGGGCGCCATTGGAAATATTCATTTCACCTACCAATTCCTCTACACGGTCTACCAGCACAATCGAATCGATCGGGCCGAAAGGCTCTTTAAAGTATAGCTCGCTCTGGCGTGGCAGGTTTACTAGGGCCCGCGGTGCACGGTAAGCCGAGCGATCCTGGCCCGGTAAAAAGAGCGAGTCGTCGAGCTTGCCTTCGTAAATAGGCGTGGCACCGGTCTTAAGGGCATCAGCGTAAAGGCGGTCAAGGTCTTCTGCCTGGCGACGGTTGATCACAGGGCCAAAGGCCAGGTCGGGCAGCTTGTCCGTTGGGTTGTCTACCAGGGTAGGGTTGCCCACTTTCAGGCTGCTGATCGCGCTCCAGTATGTTTCGAGAAACTGCGGAAACAGGTGGCGCTCCACCACAAAGCGCACGTAAGCCGTGCAACGTTGCTTGCCGTAATCGTAGCCTTTTTTGAGCTGGTCTCCCAGGCTGTCCCAGTCCGAGAAATTCCAGATGCCATATGTATTGACTCCTTCCATTTCCAGCATGTAGCGCTTGTGCACCGAAGACAGCGCGTCGGCGATGTTGCGTCCGTTGTAGCGCCCACCAACAAACGAGAGGCATTCAATAGCCTGATCTTTCACCAGCACCTCGCTTAATTCGCCGCCCGACCCGCTAACAAGCGTAACAGGCAAGCCGCAGCGGCGGGCAATGGCAAAGGCTACGCTCAGCGAAATAAAGCCGCCATCTGTAGGTGTTTTGGCCACGGCTGCATTACCGCAAAGCACCTGCACCAGCACCGCGTGCATCAGCACCGACATGGGGTAGTTCCAGGATGCAATGTTCGAGACCACGCCCAAGGGCTCACGGCGGCCCAGCATTTCTTCAATGTTGTCGACGTACCATTGCACGCCGTCAATGCAGCGGTCAATATCAGTAAAGCCAAGTTTATAGGTTTTGCCGATCTCCCACATCAATAGCTTGCCAATAAGCTCGACATGGGTGCGTAACTGATCAAGGCAGTCCTGCACGCGTTGCTTGCGCTCATCCAGATCCACCCTGCCCCAATCAACTGCTTCGTGGTGAGCCCCCTTTACCGCACGCGAGGCGGTAGCCCGATCGAGCATGGGAAGGTAGCCAATAACAGAGCCATCAATAGGGGATGTAAACGCCTGGGGTTTGCCGGGCTCCTGCCAGCGGCCTTCCAGGAGGTTAAGAAATTGCCCCTCCTGATCAAATATCTCGGGGGTTACCTGTTTTACCTGGCGTAGCAGCTCTGAAAACTCAACTTGTGGGGAAACGATCTTCGGCATAAGTATCTTTTATAGCAATTTCAGGATAAGAATAAGCGGTTAGGAGGGAAGCGCAAGCAGCAGCTCCATCATACCCAAGCCCTTAAGATATATAGTAATTCTGTTAAATACATGATTTTTAAAAGAGTTTTATACTTAACAGGGAAATTCGTGCGCGGCAAAACAGTTAAATGACGCAGATAATTTTGATGGCCGTTCCGGGAAGGCTGCCTTTTCTCAAAATATGTATCGCTGCCAGGGGCTGTTTTATATGTTTTATACTTTGAGCGAACCCCGGAATCCGCGGGCAGCATAGTAGGAGGGGGCACCATTGTGATACACGAACACCTGGCCGTAACGAAAATCTGCAAAGATGGCCCCGCCAAGTTTTCTGATTTCCGGGGGCGTTTTCAGCCAGCTGGATGTTTTCGTATCGAAAGTTCCAAGTTTTTGCAGTTCCAGGTATTCTGCTTCTGTTAAAAGTTCGATGCCCATGGCAGCCGCCATGTCCAGGGCGTTATTTTCCGGTCGGTGTTCTTTCCTGGACTCCAGCCCGTCCCGGTCGTAACAGATACTTCTGCGGCCTTTCGGACTCTCTGCAGCGCAATCATAAAAAATGTATTCACCTGTATTTTCATCGGAGCCCACAACATCCGGTTCGCCGCCGGTTCTTTCCATTTCATACAGCGACCATAGTTTTTCAGGATTTTTTTCCAGCTTAGCCTCCACGGAAGCCCATTCAAGCCCTGCATGGCGTTTCATGTTTTTCTCAAAACGGCTTTTTAATGTGCTGAGTAGTTCTTTCTGTTGTTCCGCTGATAACGCCTTTTTAGTTTCCACTGCCATAAGGTGTTCTGTTGATTTGATTTCTATGTTTTAAAATCGTGTTAAAGCTATTCTGGCTGCCAACTATACTATAAAAGGTGGCAACGCTACCTTATAGGTGTTGAGGTATGATGCACAGCCTGTTGAAGATAGGTGTAAATGGAGAAAGTGCCAAATCTTTGGCAGGATGCAAGGCAGGCAGGATTTGTACAAGCGAGTGAGTTGTGCTTCTTTCTCAGGCGTACGTGCCGAAACCTGATTTAACCAGCGGCCTAAATTCAGGCTTAAAGAAGCAAGGGGAGGAGCTACGATTGTGCAGCTACTTTTTGATCAGCGTTCGTACAAGTGTAGATAAATCGTTTAGAAATCTTAAGTATTAATTATGGAAGTTATTGAAGTTAAGGAAGTAAAAGCATTTGGCACCCAGGCGGCAGAAGCGCCTTTAGAAGAAGTAAATATCAACCGAAGAAATCCTACGCCCCATGACGTGGAAATCGAAATCTTATACTGTGGGGTTTGCCATTCTGACCTGCATACGGCTAGAAATGAATGGCACGGTACCATTTATCCCTGCGTGCCGGGCCATGAAATAGTAGGCAAAGTGGTCCGCGTTGGCGAGCATGTTTCCAAATTCAAAACTGGCGACCTGGCAGCAGTTGGTTGTATGGTAGACAGTTGCCGGGAATGCGAGTATTGCAGAGAAGATCTGGAGCAATATTGCGCGAAGGGCAACATTCAAACCTATAATTCTCCTGATAAGCACCTGGGCACACAAACCTATGGTGGGTATTCGGAAAGCATTGTAGTGGACGAAAGTTTTGTATTGCGGGTACCCGAAAACCTTGACCTTGCCGCGGTTGCACCCCTGTTGTGCGCCGGCATCACGACATACTCCCCATTAAAGCATTGGCATGTAGGGCCGGGCCAGAAAGTAGGAGTGGTAGGGCTTGGCGGCCTGGGGCACATGGCCGTTAAAATAGCAAAGGCAATGGGTGCAGAAGTGATTGTATTTACCACTTCCCCATCTAAAGTGGAAGATGCCAAACGGCTCGGGGCTGATGAAGTTGTGCTATCGAGGGATGAAGAACAAATGAAACGCTATGCGGGTAAGCTCCATTTTATTCTGGATGCCGTTTCTGCAGAGCACGACATCAATACTTACCTGAACCTGCTACGGATAGATGGCTCCCTGGTACTGGTTGGAGCACCTGAGCAGCCCCTGCCTGTGGCCGCCTTCAGCCTCATACCTTCCCGCAGGAGCTTTGCCGGATCTATGATCGGGGGTATTGCCGAAACCCAGGAGATGCTCGATTTCTGTGGCAAACACAACATCGTGTCAGATATCGAGATGATCAACATCCAGCAGATCAACGAGGCCTATGATCGCCTGCTGAAAGGCGATGTGAAGTATCGCTTTGTAATTGATATGGCCTCTTTAAAGAAGGCGTCAGTTGAAGTATAGTGTGCTCTTAATGGTATAATCTTCCGGGTTGATCTTTAATCAAGGATTCTTTGAGGGAAGTATAAACAGCAAATACAATGGAAATTACAAGAATTGGCTCACAGCCTTCGGGCAAAGGGCCCGACGATTGGTTTACGGGTGCAGTACGCATTGATCCCTTGTTTCAGGCAAATGAGGCAAGACGCGGCGCTGCAGCCAGCGTAACATTTGAGCCGGGTGCCAGAACGGCGTGGCACACGCATCCGCTGGGCCAGACGCTGCTTGTAACAGCCGGTTGTGGGTGGGTACAACACGAAGGAGGGCCGGTTGAAGAAATACATCCGGGTGATGTTGTTTGGTTCTCTCCAGGAGAAAAGCACTGGCATGGGGCCACTTCCACAACCGGCATGACGCATATCGCCATTCAGGAGCAACTGGACGGAAAGGTGGTTGATTGGTTGGAGAAAGTCACAGACGAGCAGTACCGGAAGTAAGCGCTGTTGTTTACAGAAATCAGTGGCTCATTTTAACCAAAGGATAGTATAAGTTTTTGATTTATCGAAGCGTACGATTGCCAGCAATGCCTTACGCGAAATCTGAAAATAATAGCTTTAACCTTATAAACAAGTATAGCCCGCCTTGCAAGGAGCGGGCTATACTTACTATGGTATCTTTAACTACTCTGCCTTCTGGTTGATATACCCTTTGGCGAGCTTATTTAAGAGGGTATCTGTTTTCTGCTCTTCTTCAAGGGTTTGTCTTAATAATTTGGCCGCCTCGGCATGGCCCAGGCGCTCGGCGAAGTGAGCAGCCGTGCCGTAACCAGCTATTTCATAGTGCTCAATGCGTTGGGCGGAGGCAATGAGGCCAGCGTCTTTCACCTCGGGGCTGGCATCTTCCTCAATGGTTTCTTCGCCTTCTTCTACCAGGCCTTCCATGGCTTTGCACTTCATGCGGCCGGGGCTTATGCCTACCAGCTCGCATACTTTCTCCAGGCGATCTTTCTGCTCTTTGGTTTCCTCCAGGTGGTTCTCAAAGGCACTTCGCAGTTTCTGATCCTCGGTGGCCTTAGCCATTTTAGGAAGGGCTGCTATCAGTTGCTTTTCGGCACTGTAAAGGTCTTTTAATTGGTGCTCAAATAGGTCTTCTAAGGTTCTTAATTTAGCCATAACGGTATAGTTTCTGTTGGTTAGTATCTGCCAAGTCTATACGCGGGCACTCTGAGAGGGTTAAATCTTTTACAGCTAGGAGACCTTCTTTTTGCTCGGATGAGGTGCTATGATCCGTTACTAGTTCGGCCTCACGTGTTCATCTACAAACCGGTAGAGGCACTCTGTATAAATTAGGTGCATCTTAGTGAAGCTGCATGCCGTTATACTGTTCGGATAGCGGTATGGACTTTCACCTGCGCGGTAGAAATCAAGTAATCTACCAACATCCACTTCACTTCATTAAAAATAGATTTTTATGAAATGGCAAGGCAGAAGAAAAAGCAGCAATATAGAAGACCGTAGAGGCCAATCAGCAGGTGGTTTCGGGGGAGGTGGCAGAGGCATTAGTCCCATGCTACTTATACCTTTGTTCCGGCTCCTTTTCTCGAAAGTAGGGCTAATCATTGTGGCGGTGCTGCTGGCGCTGATGTTTTTAACAGGCACCAACCCCATTGCGCTCCTGCAGCAGTTTGTAGGTGGCGAACCGCAGTATGCACAGTCAACCACTTACACGCCGAGCCCCGAAGAGCAGGCGCTGGCCGATCAGACGGCCGTTGTGCTGGCTGATACCGAGGATTTCTGGAGTAAGGAAATCCCAGGGTACAGAGCACCCACTTTGGTACTGTTTTCCGGACAGGTAAACTCAGCCTGTGGCCTTGCTTCTTCCGCGTCAGGACCCTTTTACTGCCCTGATGATGAGAAATTGTACATCGACCTCAGTTTTTTTAATGAAATGGAGCGCAAGTTTGGGGCCGCAGGCGACTTTGCGCAAGCTTATGTGGTGGGCCATGAGGTAGGACACCATATTCAGAAACTCACAGGCACCATGGACAAGGTAAACGCCATGCGGGGCCAGTTATCCGATGTGGAATTTAACAAGCTCATGGTAAGAGTAGAGCTACAGGCCGATTTCTATGCCGGCGTGTGGGCAAATCATACGCAAAAAGCAACTGGATTTATGGAGCCCGGCGACCTGGAAGAAGCCCTAAATGCAGCCAGTGCCATCGGCGATGACCGCCTTCAAAAGCAAGCCACCGGCAGAGTGGTGCCCGACTCCTTTACGCACGGTACCTCTGCCCAAAGAGTCCGCTGGTTTCGGAAAGGCTTCGAATCAGGTGATGTGTCACAGGGCGATACTTTTAATGCCACTGAGTTGTAGAGCAACAGTTTAACTGCTTTATACTTGTTGCAAAACAAAAAGCCTCTCCAGAAAAGGAGAGGCTTTTTGTTTTCTCTGCTGGTGTGTGCTTGCAGCTTTCATTACTGCTTATTCAAGAGGGTTAGCTGCATGGATTAAAAGGAACACGCCTGCAACAACTGAGCAGCACTGGCGCAAGCGTCCGCTTGTGCCTTGCGGGTGCAGAGCTTAATACCTGACCGCTTCCCAGGGGGGGTGACAAACCAGATGCAAACGGTGCATAGCCGTATAAGTAATAAGGTCATCTAACTTAATTTTAAGATAGGATGTGACTAAATCGTTGTTAGAAGGGAGGGAAAGAGACGATGAAAGAAACGATAATTTGCCAGGGGTGCTGGGAACAGATGCACGTGCCGATTGCGATACGTGGTCCTCTTTCTTTCTTTTTCAGGCCATTTGGTATTAAGAAAAGCCAAATGCATCCGAACCTTTGCACCATTTGCGAAAGCATGTTCACGAAGGTGAAGAAGTATAAGCAAATCTCTATTTCCACGACGATCCTCTTTGCTGATATACGTGGGTATACTGATATGTCTCAACAAGTAGAGGCGTCTGAAATGAATGAACTACTCGGCTGCTTTTATGACCGATGCTCAACAGCAGTTTGGGAAAATGAAGGAATCGTCAACAAATTTATTGGAGATTCGGTACTGGCCATTTTCAATTTTCCACTCGTCCGAAAAGAGCATATTAAGAATGCGGTGAATGCAGCTGTTCAACTACAAAAAAGCTGTGAGAATTTTAAAACCGAAAATGGCTTGGGAAATGAACATGCCTTAGGTGTAGGAATAGGAATTCATACCGGCGAGTGTTTTATGGGTGAAGTAGGAACAAGCTATAAAGATTTTACAGCAATTGGCCCTGTCGTTAACCTCGCAGCAAGGTTGCAGGGAGCAGCAGGTTCAGGGGAAATTCTGGTCACTGAAGATGTGTTCAACCAGCTGGCAAATCAATTCCCTGATGTACAAAGAAGAGTGCTGACCTTGAAAGGCATCAACAGCCCTGTAACGGCTTATGTTCTTGCCTAGCATGAAAGGGCTAAAATAAAACCGCCTTTACAGCAGCTACTCCCTCACTAAAATAATTGCATGCTGCACCGCGCTGTATGAACCATTGCCGACCAGCATAGCCCGCCAAATTTGTTATATGGCTTAGCTAAGGCGTTGACTATAGTTTGATGGTGGTGTTGTTTTGAGTGAGTGGTATATTAGATATTAAAAGACTTACTACCACCCTATGAAGAAGTACCTATATGTTGCCATCGCCTTGGTTTTCGCATCCTGCTCAACAGAGAGTGACTTACGGGATACCCTTTACAATGTAGTAGAGTCAGGTGCCACTATGGCCCTCGATTCGCTGCATAATACCGCAAACAAAGAACTTGAACGACACACCGGGATAGATTCGCTGACTACTAAAATGAAAGCGATCGATACTATAAATGTAGAACGGGAATTAAAACGGGAAATAATAGAGCAACTGTCAAAGTAGCTTCTTTGCGGTTGACAGCAGTCCGGCCATACTTGCCATTACGCAGGATCAGTTCATCGTTTATTCGTCCAATGTTTTCGCAATCATTAGGGTAGAGCAGTTTTAACGTGAAAATATCATGTTGTTTAAATATTCTATATATTTAATACATGCTATACTTCTCTCGTTTTCTAAGGTGTTCACCGGTTTTCCTTTTGTTACTAAGCCTTGCTTTTAGCGGGTGCAGCAAACATGGCTATGTTAAGCTAGATTATCCGTTACCGCCTCCTGTATACCTGCCCGACAACATCCAAACAATTGCACTGGTGAACAGATCGCTCACAAGGCCAGCGGATAAACAGGGGAAGGTGCTGGAGGCCATTGTGACAGGAGAGGTTTTAGGTTCAGACCGCTTGGCCTCGGACGAGTGTTTGAAAGGCGTATTCGATAGGATCAATGGGCACAGGAGCATACACGTGGTGATCCCTCCCCAAACCAGGCTATACGGAACAGGTACCCGCGAAACGCCTGAGCTGCTCGATTGGGCACATGTAAGAACTATTTGTGATGCCAGCAACGCCGACGCTTTACTTGTGCTTGAGACATTCGACTCCAACTCCGATGTGTTGTTAGCAACAGTTACTAACGGCGTAACGGCAGCACTAAATAATAAGGCCGCCATACCTGCTGCCCCCAGCCAGATCAGGGTAAATGTACACGCTTTCTGGCGGTTGTATGACCCTGCCTCCAGGACCATCCTTGATCAGCACCAGGCAAAAAGCTTTCTGACCTTTAATGGCGCAACTGGCAGCAACCTGACCTTGCCGCCACCTGAAGCCCTGCACAACACAGCTTACGAGGCGGGGCGTGCCTACATCGAGCGATTTCTTCCAGATTATTATACCGTTAAGCGAGAACTTTACAAAAAAGGAAAAGGATCCAGTAAGCCGGCCTTCGAGGCGGCGTTCAGGAGCGCCGAAGTCGCAAATTGGCAAGGCGCTATCAATAGCTGGACCGCCTTATTGAGCCAGGCAAATCGCAAAAATGCCGGGAAGGCCTGCCTCAACATTGCGGTCGCACATGAAGTACTAGGCAATACAGACCAAGCCTTAGAGTGGGCTAAAAAATCGTACGAAGTGTATGGCGATAAGCTCGGGAGAGACTACGCCAAAATATTACTCCACAGGAAAAGTATGGAATAAATTCATCAGGAAAAAAAGTGCTGGAGATTGCAGCAGTTAGCGACGAGATAGGGTATCTCCTCTGGAAAGTACGTTAAAATCGTAAAATAGAAAAGTCTGCCCGATACGTATTGGTCCGCTGAGAACGAGCAGAATGTTTAGGATTACTTACTAACAACCCGCAAATCATACTTGAAAAAAAGTTTAACTGCACTTGCAGCGATGCGCTTTTAGCCCGTTATATCGATATGACAATAGGGGAGTATAGGAGAGGAGATTTGGAAAGCTGAACTTGTAGTTTCTTGAAAAGTCCGATAGGCTAACCAAAGGGGATAAATGATCGAACCAAAAAGCCGCTCCATTCGATGTGTTGCGGCTTTTGTATTTCAGTAGACCAAAGGATCGAACTTTATCCACCGGGTTTTCACTGTTATAGAAGGGTACTTGCAATTAGATAGTTTATTCTAAACTATTCCGGTTTTACTTAACATCGATTATACCTCTGTATTCTTCTAATTCAACCCCATAGATCGCTCTTAAACAGCAGTTCTGCCTGCTTCTTTGTTTCAAAACTCGCAAAGCCAATCACTTCCGTAATTTCCCCTAAGATTTGATAAAGACCGAAACTTTAAATGGATCAGTTTCGCAATAGCATTATTAAACTAAGTTGAAAATTATAAAGCTATTTTGCTGCAAAGCGCATGTGCTAAAGGTTAGCTAGTGAAAGGTTCCTGTAACGGATTCTTTACTTTCCAAAAGGTTATCCTCTTCTCGAATAAACGAGCGGCCGAACAGTAAAATTAGCAGGGATAAAAATGCCGAACCTGCCATGATCGCCGCCATCGGAACGGCCGTTTGGTCGTTGAAAATGCTTAAGATAACCGTAGCCAAGGCACCTAAGCCCATCTGAATAGCACCCATTAACGCGGAAGCACTCCCCGCGTTTTTACTGAAAGGAGCCATGGAAAGGGCTGAAGCATTTGGAAACGTAAAGCCCAGGCAGCATAAAAATGTAAAAAGGACAGCAATCGTGCCGTACAAACCCAGCCAGTCGAAAATGGTACCGAAAAAGAGAAAGAGCCCTACCAGCACCTGGAAGAGGATGGCAACCCGGATGATCTGTTCGCTTCGAAATTTCCGGTGCATTATGCTGTTTACCTGGCTCGCTCCGATCAAGCCTACGGATAGAAAGGCGAAGATCCAACCGTACGTTTTTTCCCCTACTTTAAAGATCTCCATAAACAAAAGCGGTGAGCCGGAAACGTAAGTAAGTAAACCAGAGAAGGAAACGGCACCCGCCAGCGCGTAGGTAAGAAATTGCGGAATCCTGATGACAGCTAAGAAATTGGTGAGAATGGGTCTTGGTTTCAGGGATAAAGTAGGATCGGGTTTGCTGCTTTCGGGTAAGCCGAAATAAACGGCAGCAAATATCCCTGCGCCCATGCCAGCTAGAATCAGGAAAACCGATTGCCAGCCAAAAGCTACTGTAACATAACCGCCAACGGTAGGAGCGATCATGGGCGACACACCTACTACCAGCATGAGCAACGAAAAAACCTTAGCGCTGTCTTCTACCGGAAACAGATCGCGCACCATGGCGACGGCAGCTACACCGGCCGCGCAGCTGCCCACTGCCTGTACGAAACGCAAGATGACTAATGCATCGATAGATGTAGCCAGGGCACATGCAACAGAACTCAAAACGTACACTCCCAGTCCGAAGTAAAGCGGTTTTTTCCTGCCAAAACGGTCGAGCAGGGGGCCGTACAAAAGCTGCCCTGCCGAAATACCCACAAAAAAGCTGGATAAGGACAAGGCCACTTCGGCAGTTGTGGTTTTAAGGTCCTGTGCTATCGCCGGAAAACCAGGCAGGTACATATCGATGGAAAAAGGCCCAAGAGCCGTGAGGGTACCTAATATCAAGATCAGGCTCAGGTATTTTTTTCGTGTCATATTTTTATTAAAAGGCCGTAAAGGTACAATGGATATGCTGGCTTCTGCGGGAAATTACGATAATCCTGGCGTTTTCATGCCCCTTGTTCCTTTTAGCGCAAAGGCTTATTCTTAGCTTAAGTAGTTACTATACTTCATTAAAATTTGTAAAACCTATTGCTGCGGGACTAGATGCTATTGCCTGTCATAAAGCGCTTGAATGGCCAGGAGATTGAAGTATACAGAACGGGTAAATGCATAAACCTTATAGCATAAGGACTTTACTGTCACGTTAGATATCATTTTCCTGTACACCAACTTACCGGTTGCTTCATAATTTCTAGCAAGCAAGCGCCTGTTTTATTAGCTTCGCTGAAATTTTATACTTTGTACATGATTTTATTTCAGAACAGTCTGATCAAGCTAGACTATCACCCCGCCACCGACATTGCTGTGGCAGAGTACCCTGACCTGCACAGCTACCTGCTTCCTGAAATAAAGCACAGCATTGATCTGGTGGTTGATACGCTAAGGAGCTATGACGTAAAGCTGCTCATACTGGATGGTACCAGAACGGTGTCTACAGTAGAATCGGAACAGGGCAGGGAAATAGCAACTTACCTGGCAGCGGGGCTTAGGACAACGCGCCTGCAGAAACTAGCCCGTATGCAGTCTTCAGCAGGTCTGGTTGAGAAAAGGGCACAGGACAACATAAAGCACATCGAGCTAACACAGGCCCCAGCCTTCCAGATTCAGGCGTTTACCAGCAGGGAAGAAGCCACGGCATGGCTGTTGAAGAATGCATAGGCAAAGCCCTGTGCCAGGCGTAGCTGCACCTTGAAGGTTAGACCTTGTTGGCTCGTGAGCTGTAAAAGCCCCAGTCTTCCTGAAGTACCTCTTTCGTTTCTTTGTTGTGCTGTTAGCTATGGCAATAATTTATTATTTCCAATTTGGTACAGCGGGCAGGGTATTGTCGAAGTCGGGACTTTTTAGCACTACCCTTGCCTTGAAAAACTAAAGTTTAGCCAGGCATAGACGAGGTTCAAATCCCGTCATTTACCCTTTTGACAATTCCCACATTAGCGGTTCGTTGTTTTTTCGATTGTTGGCATATAGTAAAGCGTTACTGCACCACCACTAAAAGTTTTTGTCTTGAGGAGTTTAAGAATAGTCCTGTCGTTTATATTTTCAAATAGTGGCAAACCACTTCCTGCAACAACAGGGTGAATACAAAGTTGGTATTCATCAATCAAATGAAGTTTCATTAGCTGTATGATTAAACTCCGACTGCCAACTAAAATGTCTCTGCCTGGTTGTTGCTTGAGTTCTAAAACTTCCTCTTCAATTCCCCGGTTTGCTAACTTTGCACTTTCCCATTCTACATTTTTCAACGTGTGGGAAAAAACAATTTTTGGGATTTTATCTATTGCTCTAGCAAAGTCGTCCATCGATTTTTCACCTGAAGGATTTTTCAAGAAAGTTTGCCAATAGTCCATAAGTTGATATGTAATTCTACCATATAGAATTGCATCTCCCTCATTTAATAGTTCCGTATAATGTTGATGTATTTCTTCATCTGGAACACCTGCTGTGTGGTCGCAAAACCCGTCAAGTGTCATATTGATCGCTGCAACTACTTTTCTCATAATTTCAAGTTTAGGCCAATCCAAATTCGTATGTCATTTTACCATTACTACTAACTAAAGTGTACAAGGAGTTGATCCGGTTATTAGCATTTTAATCGGGTGTTCTGCTCCTGCTTTTGCCATCATCAGATATGAATTTAAATTGCAGCTTCATCCTGTTGCTTTTTATAGCTAAATCCGAGAAAAGCTATCGCACAAAACATATTTAATATAGATGCCCCAGGCAGAAATAGAAGCCTTAAAGCAGCGCTGCACACCTACGTACATTGTGCAGAAGACTGGTATCGAGTAGATGTTGACAAGCTACCAAAACTGACATAAAATGTAAGTAATGTTGCCGCATAGTTTTTTTAGCTCAATCGGCTTCGGTACTCACTCGGTGTAGCACCTAACAGTTTTTTCACATAGCGGGTAAAAAACGAACGGCTGCTAAATTCCATCTCATCGGCAATTTCAGAGATATTGAGGTTTCTGTTTTGCAAAAGAAGGACGATGCGCTCCCTGGCGAAACGCTGGATCCATTCAGAAGCCGTGACACCGGATGAGTTCTTGCAAATTTGGTTGAGGTACTTGGAAGTGATGTTCAATTGAGCGCTGTAAAACTGTACTTCACGCTCCGTCATGCAGTGCTCCTGTGCCAATTGCATAAATCGTTCGTACAGGGTTCCGGTTTGCAACGTGTGTTTCCGTCTTTCATACTCGTTGGCAAAAATGTGCCACATATCAAGTATAAACAGTTGCATCTGCAAGTTCAGGGCTTCGTTGTAAAAGCGATGATCGGTTTCCAAAGCGCGATCACTCAGCCACTTAAAATTTGAAAGGATTTTCTGCCTGTCGTTTTTGCCATGCAGCGTTTTGACCGGATAGACCCTGGAATGCAACAAGGCATTGATACTCCAGCCCTGGTCGGGCATGTTGTTGTTTAAAAAGTCTTTTTCCACCAGCAATGCCGACGCTTTGAAGTTTTTTGAAAGCTGCAAACCTGTAAGTCTGCTCTCAGCAAACCAAAACAAGAATTCTCCTCTCTCGCATTCCATCTCCTGGTCATTGAACATAAACTTGATGCTCCCACGGTGACAGAGTAAATGGGTATGGTATAGCTTCTCAAAATGAATGGGAAAGTCTTCTTTACTCAATATTTCCAATGAAATGACTTTCGGCAGTGCTTCCTTTTGCATTGAATGAGACCTTTCTGCTAATATAGGTGATATTTGACATTACTGTCGAACAATGTGTAACAATTGAGAAGATGTTATACTTTAATTTTGTGATTGCTAATATGTTATGATATGAAAGCATCCGACAAAGACATTTTTGAGCGACTGATGAAAGGGGAAACAGTCCGCCCGGATGATCCGCAGAGTGGCAGGTTGCGGGAAGCATCCTACACTACGATGGCCTTGGTTCAAAGTATGAATATTTCCAGTAATCCGGAGGAGATCAGAAGCTTGTTGAGCCGGATCACGGAAAGTAAAATAGATGCGTCAACGGCTGTATTCCCACCCTTGTACATCAATTACGGCAAGAACACCATAATTGGGAAAAATGTATTCATCAACTTCGGCTGCACCTTTTTAGACCTGGGCGGCATCACCATTGAGGATAATGTGATGTTGGCGCCCGGCGTGAAATTACTTTCAGAGAGCCATCCGCTTTCCTCCGAAGACAGGCAGTCGCTTATTCCAAAACCCATTCACATCAAGCGAAACGCCTGGATCGGTGCAAATGCAGTAATTCTGCAAGGGGTCACGGTTGGAGAAAATGCTGTCGTCGCAGCCGGTGCGGTTGTGTCAAAAGATGTACCTGCTAATGCAGTAGTGGGCGGCATTCCTGCAAAATTTATTAAAGCAATCGAGTAGTTAACTTCAGTTCGACCTTAAAGTGGGACTATCAAACTTAAAGAGACATGAAAAGAATAACAGTTTTAGTAGTTGCTTCCCTCCTGGTTTTGGGGCAGGCTCATGCACAAACAAAGCCAAGAGTAAAAACTGATAAGACAATTACTTCAAAAGAGAAAGTCACAACAGAACATTATACCTTTCAGTTAAGTGATAAGGTTACCCGTCAGGAAGTAACGTTCAAAAACCGGTATGGCATCACCATAGCAGCCGATTTATACCTTCCTAAACGCCGTGGCAACGAGCCTTTGGCAGCACTTGTCATCAGCGGTCCGTTTGGCGCAGTGAAAGAGCAATCTTCGGGACTTTATGCAAACGAAATGGCGGCCAGGGGCTTTGTGACATTGGCCTTCGATCCCTCCTTCACAGGCGAAAGTGGCGGAGAAGTCCGAAACGTGGCATCACCTGATATTTATACTGAGGACTTCAGTGCAGCGGTGGATTATATCGGCTTGGTAGAATCTGTTGACCGCAGCCGCATTGGTGCTATCGGCATCTGCGGTCTGAGCGGTATGGCGCTTACCGCCGCCTCAAGCGATACCCGGATAAAAGCGGTAGCCACAGCTTCGATGTATGATATGTCCCGCAGCATGAGCCGCAGTCATAAAGATGGGTACACCTTAGAGCAGCGCATGCAGGTGATGGATTACCTAAGCCAGCAGCGTTGGGAGGATGCGGAAAACGGCCATTATGCCTTAGGATTACACGAAGTTCCATTCGATGAAAACGGCAAAATGGTGAAAGGTAAGCGGGTGCTTCCTGAGGCGCTTCCAAAGGAAGCGGACCCTGTTTTAGCTGCTTTCTTCGATTATTACCGGACACCACGGGGATTCCACCCAAGGTCCATCAACTCCTTAACAGCGTGGACGGCAACAACACCGATGGCATTTTTTAATTTTCCAATGGCAGCAAATATCGAAATGATCTCGCCTCGCCCGATAATGCTGATTGCAGGAGAAAATGCCCACTCCCGGTATTATTCTGAAGATGTTTATAAAAGGGCTTCTGAGCCGAAAGAACTAGTGCTGGTACCCAATGCAGATCACGTGGATTTATATGACAGGACAGAGCTGATCCCATTTGGAAAACTGGCATCGTTCTTCAACGATCACCTGAAAACGGCTAAGACCGATCAGGCAGAAAAGGCAAAGGGGAATGGTTCTGCAAACGGAAAATAGACAAACACATAAAATGAACGGAATGAGACTATCCATGATAACAGCCATTGCTCTTTACAGCCTGGTAATTACAGGCTGTAAAGAGCAAACTAACGCGCAAACTGACAAACAGGCAACTGCAGCAAAAGTGCAAAGCATCTTTCCAAAAGGAGAGAAAGGATCTTCGGAGTACTTCACTGGCAATGCTTATACCAATGGGCTGGTTCCTGCAGACTCCACCTATGCAACGCTGGTAGGCAATGTATACTTTGAGCCAGGCGCCAGAAGCAACTGGCACAGGCATCCGGCAGGGCAAATTCTCATCATCACAGATGGGGTAGGTTACTATCAAATAAAAGGGCAGGCCCGGCAAACCATGCGAAAGGGAGATGTTATTCAGTGTCCGCCCAACACGGTTCATTGGCACGGAGCCAGTTCTGATACAGGCTTACAGCAGCTATACATCATTCCCAATACAGAGAAAGGGATTGTAGAATGGATGGAACCCGTAACCGATGAAGAATATAGCAATTAGAAATTATTTACATTAGACAGTGTCATTTAGAAACGAGGGTTTTGGGTAGCAGGTTGGTAGCTAGGCATTCTTGTTTCACAAAAATATAAGGAGTGATGGAGAAGAATATTGGGAATCAGTTTGAAAATAAAAACACAGATCCTGTAATGCGAAGGGACTTTCTAAAAGCAGCAACTTTGCTGGGTATAGGGGCGATAGCTGCTGGACCTGTTAATAGTTATGCAACCACTCCACTGGAAAGTGAAAAGAGAAAAGGCATCGGCACCATCTTATCTAAAAAGCGGGTTTTAGGCTCAAAGAAGAATCCGCTGGAAGTGTCGGCCATTCAGTTGGGTTGTATGGGTATGCACACTGGTCGTGGTATCCATCCCGACCATAAAAGCATGGTCAAACTAATCAGGGACGCTGCGGAACGTGGTTGCGACTTTTTTGATACCGCTGAAGTTTATGGACCCTATGTTAACGAAGAATTAGTAGGAGAAGCACTGGCACCCATCCGAAACAAAGTTGCCATCTCCACCAAATTTGGTTTTGATATTGAGGGTAAAAATGGGTTGAACAGTAGGCCTGAGCACATCCGCAAGGTTGTGGACCAATCACTCAAGCGCCTCAGAACTGATCGCATTGATTTATGCTATCAGCACCGGGTTGATCCCAACGTACCCATTGAAGAGGTTGCAGGTGCCGTAAAGGACATTATAAATGCTGGAAAGGTGCTGCACTTTGGTCTTAGTGAAGCAAAAGCGGAAACCATCAGAAGGGCACACGCTGTTTGCCCAGTTACGGCAGTGCAAAGTGAATATTCCTTTATGACCAGGCTGCCCGAAGATTTCATTTTTTCTACTTTGCAGGAACTGGAGATAGGGTTTGTGGCCTATAGTCCGCTTTGCCGTGGTTTATTGGGAGGAAATCTTACTGAATATTCTGATTTGAATACAAATGACATCCGGGGTGCATGGCCGCGGTTTCAGTCGGAGGCAATCAAATCTAACATCCGGATCGTCGAGGCGCTAAATGAGTTTGGCAAGACAAGAGGCATGACTTCATCTCAAATATGCCTAGCGTGGATGCTGTCAAAATATCCTTTTATTGTCCCCTTGCCTGGCACAACCAAGCTTTCACATTTGGAGGAAGATTTACGAGCGGCTGACTTCGTCTTAACCGCAGCCGAGATAAATGAGATTGAAAGCAAAATAGAGAAAATAGGCGTTGTTGGTGATCGCTATGATGCACTGCAACAGTCTCGGGTAGAATATTAGCCAGCTAAGAAAATAATAAAATTTTTATCATGAATAAATTTATTGCAAGGCTGGTGATAACAACATTTATCTATGTTTTCGTTCTACTGACTTCTGGGTTAAATGCACAGACAGTGTCATCCTCTTCTAAAAAGGAGCCGGTAGAAACATATACGGTAACCTCTGTTCCAGCCGAAAATGGGTCTTACACTATTATTCCCAAAATCAGGGAAGACTGCAAAGTACCAGCGGGCACATTATTAACGGTAAAAGCGAAACCGGCACCTGGTTACAGCTTGGATGCTGTGTATTACACTGTCAAAGGCGGCATTTGGGGGACGACCAGCTACGAAAGCTTCTCCTCGAAAATGAAAATACCGGTTACCAAGGATATGAAGATGGGGGCCACGTTTATTCCGCGTTCCTTGGTGGATAATGTAATAGTAACGCAGGATGTGGTGTATGCAAAGCCAGGAATCAAACCCTTAAAGTACGATGTGTATGCGCCCAAAGGCGCTAAAAATCTTCCATGTATTATCATTATTCATGGCGGCGGTTGGTCTTCCAACAACGAAGATATCATGCGGGGCCTGGCGCGTGAACTGGTGAAAGGTGGCCGCTATGTCGTATTCAGTATTGACTACCGGTGGATTAACAAACTGGATGGAGAAACAAAGCCTACTCACATGCACCAACTGATAGAAGATGTTTTTGGAGCTATAGCCCACATTCAGGAACATGCTGGAAAGTATGGTGGCGATCCGACCCGTATTGCAGTTACAGGCGACAGCGCGGGTGGTCATTTAGCTGAAGCAGCTGCAACCCTTAGTTCACTCATTGGCGACGGTGGTTTTGGTATTACGAGTGGGGTTTACCAGTATATGCCAAGCTACCTGCCAAAAAGAAAATCATTGGTCTAGGTAAAAAATGAAATCATAAGCTCCATCAAGGCTGTGGCACCCAGCTATGGTGCATCTGAGGCAGCCGACTTTAAAACCTTGCTGGAGCAAATAGACAGGGACTATTGGGATGCTATTTCTCCAACAAGCCATGTTCCAAAAGTTGGTGAACGTATTCTTCCGCACTTTATGATACGTGGTACAAAAGACCCGATCGTAGATCACGCCATGGTGCAGCGCTATGTAGATGTGTTAAAAGCAGCCGTGCAGCCGGTAAGCTATATTCAGGTGGAAGGTGCAGGACACGCCTTTTTCGATTGGAAACCAGATGCAACAACGAGAGCAACTTTTGCCAAATATGGGGTGCCTTATGCCGCTCAAATGCAGACTTTCTTCAATGGTATATTCTATAAAAGTTAATCACAAGAATTATACTGCTTGGTATTCATATAAGGATAGCTTAAATAGATTAATTCTTAAAAACGATAAAAGCATAACCAACAGATTGTACTGGGCGCAAGGAGAGCTGAAAGAATTAAAAATCTTGCAAAGGAAATAAAGGAGAATTGTGGACAAGCCCTTACCATCACTGTAGATGTAACGCACCGGAACAGGTGAAGAAACTGGCCGATTCAGCTGTTCAACAATTTGTACGTGTAGACGTCATACTTAACAATGCAGGTTTGATGCCCTTATCGCTAATTGACCGCATGAATGTTGAGGAGTGGTATACGATGATCGATGTGAACATCAAAGGTGTGCTCAAAGGCATTGCCGCTGTTGTGCCATACATTAAAGAGCAAAAGTTAGGTCAGATAATTAATACGTCTTCTGTAGCAGGTCATAAAATATTCAACGACTCTGCTGTTTATTCTGCTACCAAATTTGCGGTACGCACCTTGACAGAAGGCTTACGGATGGAGGTGAAGCCGTATAACATCCGAACAACAATCATATGTCCCGGCGCTGTTAAAACGGAATTGCTGGAACATATCACCGAGGCTGACATCCAGTAGGCTACTAAAGATTATGTGGGAGCGGTATGAATCAGTCCGGACAGTTTTGCACGGGTGGTCGCTTTCGCCATAAGCCAGCCGTAGGAGGTAGACATCAACGAAATTATCTTCCGTCCTACATCCCAGGAACTTTAAATAAGCTTTGCTTGCAGCGGCAGTACTTCGTAGAATGAAAACGCTCATCATGCTAATAATAAAACAGGCAGGTGAATGAGAGATGTTAGATTTCTTTAATGAAGGGAAGCTGACTAAATCTATAGTATCATCTAAAACCATAACAAATGGAATATGTAAAATTCGGAAATACAGGGTTGGATGTATCAAAGCTTTGCCTTGGATGTATGGGTTTTGGTGACCCGGAAACCTGGGTGCATCAATGGGTATTGAATGAGGAAGAAAGTCGCCCAATCATCAAAAAAGCCCTTGACATCGGCATCAACTTCTTTGATACAGCAAATGTTTATTCAATTGGTAGAAGTGAGGAGATTCTGGGGCGTGCGTTAAAGGACTATGGCCACCGTGATGAAATTGTGGTAGCAACAAAAGTTTGGGGCGAGATGCATAAAGGACCCAATGGCAAAGGGCTTTCCCGAAAGGCGATTATGAGTGAAATAGACAACAGCCTGACACGCCTTGGGACAGACTATGTTGACCTGTACATCATTCACCGCTGGGATTACAAAACGCCAATTGAAGAAACAATGGAGGCATTGAACGATGTAGTGAAGATGGGAAAGGCAAGATACATTGGCGCATCTTCTATGTACACCTGGCAATTTCAAAAGGCACAGCATGTGGCGGAAAAAAACGGCTGGCCACAGTTTGTTTCCATGCAAAACCACTTGAACTTGTTGTACAGAGAAGAAGAAAGAGAAATGATACCGTACTGTAGGAGTGAAAACATTGCCCTTACTCCCTACAGTCCGCTTGCTTCGGGAAGATTAACCAGGGATTGGTCAGAAACGACGCAACGTTCCGAAACTGACAACATAGCCAAAGACAAGTACGATGCTACAGCAGAGGCCGATAAATTGGTAGTGGAAGGGCTGGCGTCGGTAGCGGAAAAAAGAGGCGTGCCCCGCGTCGAAATTGCACTGGCATGGCTGCTGCAAAAACAACCGGTCACCATTCCGATCATTGGCGCTACCAAAATTTCACATCTTGAAAGTGTAGTGCCGGCATTATCCATCAAGCTAACGGACGAAGAGATTGCTTACATGGAGGAGCCTTATATACCCCATCGCATAGTGGGACATGCTTAGCAGTTGTAAAAGAATAGTAATTTTTTAAATGCAAGCTTCCTCATCGGACCCGAAACGGCAGGAGTACCACCTGACGCTGTAAAACATTGGAATGGCGCAAGCCTAAGTACAAGCTTGCAGCAGCTATACTTCATTCTCAATATAGAGAAAGGTATTGTAGAGGATGGACCCCGTATCAGATATTCAATATCAAACGCTGATTGAAAAATGAAACATTTGCTTATCCTTATCATATCCGTGATATCACTAAACGTTCTGGGAGCTTGTAAGGGAGACAAAACTGCCATTACGGCTACTGGTGATACCTCAGATGATCCAGTGAAAAACATGACAGGCAATCAGATGAAAATAACTATTGGATCAAAGGCATTTGAAGCAACACTTGTCGATAATGAGGCGGTAACAGTACTAAAAAAGCTGCTGCCACTTACTTTAGATATGAGCGAGCTGAACGGCAACGAGAAATTCTTTCGTTTACAGAAAAATCTGCACGAAAACGCTTCGAACCCAGGCACCATCCAGGCGGGTGATTTGATGCTCTGGGGTTCTAATACGCTGGTGCTCTTTTATGAGACATTTCCTACTTCCTACAGCTACACCCGCATTGGACGAATAAACGATCCTGCTGGCCTTTCCCTAGCAGTTGGTTCCGGAAACGTAAAGGTGACTTTTGAAATAAAATAAATAGCAAGATATAAGCAAACATAAAATCAGATAAATATCCTTAGAAAGGGTGCACAGGCATCCGTAAAAGGGTTGGACGACTGGTTCACGGGAGTGGTGAGAATAGACCCTTTATTTTCAAAAAACAACGAAGGTAGCAGCACACTGGTGACTGTTGAACCAGGTGCCAGAACTGCCTGTCACACCCATCCTGCCGGACAAACGCTGATTATAACATCGGAGCTGGGTTGGGTACAATGCGCAGGCGAGCCTGTAGCGAAATACGCCCCGAAGGCGTGGTGTTGTTGCCACGGTTGAAAAACACTGGCAATGAGTCAGTCCGGGTAAGGCCATGAGCATTGTTGCTATACATTAAAGAAGTGAATAACGAAATAGTGACCTGGATGGGAAAGGTCACAAATGATCAATATCAGAAGTAGTCACCATTGTTTAAGTAGATGCTTTTGTGTAGAGAGGCGAGGGGACTGAATTTCAAGAAAATAAGCCAAATGGATGAATATCGAATAAAAAAGCCGCTCCATATAATGTGAAGCGGCTTTTTTATTTTAATAAACAATAGTATGGAATTACCGAACTTTATCCACAGAGATTTAGCGGCTGTGAGTAAATACTTAGTTCTGGGAGAGGAGCGGTAAAACCCCATTTAATCTGTTGCATCGAGTGCTTGATTTACATAAGATCCAAGATGCAAACGGCAAGAAAGCTGCAGAACCACGCTTCAGGGCACTGCACAAATTGCAACGTCTACCTAGGAAAGGTTTTCTCCAAGGATATTATTTATACAATTTTGAAGTAAAATTTATGCTAAAAATGCTGGCTAATACTAATTTATTTAGTAATATTACATAGATAAAATATATAATATAAACCTATGAAAATCATCGAAAAGCTTCTGAAGGAAGTCGAGGAAGAAGGGCAGAAAACACGCAAAATGCTAGCTATCGTGCCAGACGACAAATACGATTGGCAGCCTCACCCCAAAAGCATGTCTGTTAAAAACCTCGCACTCCACATTGCCGATTTACCTACCTGGATATCCTTGGCTGTTACAACTGATGAACTTGACTTTGGTGATAACCCCTATAATCCAGGTCAGGTAAACAATACGGAAGAACTCTTAACGCTGTTCGGGAAGAACCTGGTCAAGGCGAAATCAGATTTGGAGCAGGCAACAGAAGAGCAACTGGAAGAGCCCTGGACCTTGCGTAACGGTGCAGTCGTGTACATGACCCTGTCGAAGTATGAGACTATTCGACATGCACTGGCACAGACCATCCATCACAGGGCACAGCTTGGCTTGTACCTGCGGCTGCTCAATATTCCTATTCCGGGTAGCTACGGACCAAGTGCCGACGAGCAAGGCTAGCAGGCAACAGCACAGAAGCTGACCTGAATCTGGTAGTTTCTGTGCTGTTTTAAGCGTCACCTGTTGTACTGTGCTCTTTGGTTAAAAGCTAGCCCCTAGACTTGAAAGCTTTTACTTCTAATTCAGAATTATCTAAAACCTAGACGGAGACGGATTCGCGAGATAGGCTGTATCAAACTCATTAGTCGTGTCATGCATTTATCTTTTCCTATTGAGATCTTTGTTAATAGCAGCTGCCATAGAATAATAAAGCATTAAACCACTACAGCTACCTGCTTTACAAAAAATGCCTTATGAGAAGATGCTATATTACTACTTAGGAAATCCTTTGTGTCATCTCAAAGATATTGATAGAGGTCACATACGGCTCAAGTGCCCTTTTACTGTCCAAGCCTCGTATCAGACTTATAAAATCAGTATGTGGGTTTGACCATACTTCCGCAAAAAAGCTCCCCATATCATATATTTCTATGTGATACCCCCTTCTGCCGCGGTGGGCAAGAAATGTTCCATGTGCCCTGACTATTTCTAATCTTGCGGCTGCGGAATGTCTGTTGAAGTGGGAGAGGTCCATGACATACTATACGGATTATAGTAAAATCATCTCAACATACACCACTATCTCTGAAGATGGGCCGAAATGCTTCAATACAGACCAATTACAAGAGTTCTGTACAATCACGGTTAGCGTGCACCAAAGAGAAAAAGGCTGGAAGTGGAAGACCCGCTACTACTCATACGCAAACGTCTTCTTGTGCAGTCCGAGGAATTTTCGCACCTCAGGGTTCTCGAAGATCCTGGACACGATCAGGTTTGCCCCGTATGACGTTACATGATGATCATCAGCCATATAGGGGGCACCCTGTGGTGAAAGCCGGGGAAAGGAGCTGGTGTTGATCACCCTAATGTATGAGGGGCCCAGGTGTTTACTCAGGTATTTGTCCAGTTCGTAAGCATAGTCATCCAAAAACCGATGGCCGGTGTTGCTGGAATACTCAAGATCACGTGCCGCTATTGTGGGATAGGGTATCGTGTAGCGATCAGTTTGTCCAATGACAATGGTGTTAAGGTTATACTTCCGGAAGTAACGCTGGGCTTCCTGAATGCCAGACAAAATGCTGTCCCGGGAGATGCTACTTTTGCCTGCCCAGCTGGCCGTGAGAATGACCCCATCGATTTTACTTGCGTTCTTGGGAATGAAACCTTTGAAGATATAGTCCATCAGCGGCCGAACCATTGCCACTTCTCCTTCATAGTGCCTAAGCGTCGGAAAGGTGCCGGAAGCCGTAGCCTGGAGAATATGGATGCCCCTATCCTCGAGACGTTCTCTAATGGATTGGGAGAGCTGTCCCATGTGGCTGTCGCCGAGCAGCAGGATGTTTTTCTTTCCCTCTTCAATACACAGGCAGCGCCCTTGATCATAATCTTCCATGTCGCTGACATGGCAGGTATCCTGCCAATACTGCACATCCCGCTCACGTGTGTGTGTGCTCTGGTAGGCTTCCATTTCGATGGTCTCCTCTTTGTAGAGGAACCGGTTAGCCTTAAAATATGCTAAGCTGGCGGTGCCGAGAAAGAGTATGGCCATGGCTGCGAATAGGGGCTTGCTGCTGACAAACCGGCGGGGCTCCACATATTTGTATGAAATATAACCTAAGATCAGGGACAGCAAAGTATAGCAAGTTACTGCCACAAGGCCTGCCCCTAGACCGAAATATTGGGCTAAGACAAAAACAGGCCAGTGCCATAAATACAAAGAGTAGGAAATGCGCCCGATGAATTGAATACCGTTGTGCTTGATGAGCGGCAGTTCACTATAGTCGGCAATGATCACCAGGAAGGTGGCTGCTACCGGTAGAAGCGTGTAGATACCCGGCCAGGGTAGGGTGGTATCAAGAAAAATAAAGCTGGCGGCTATGGCCATATACCCGACTATGGCCAAGGCTTTCCGCCACTGGTAACTTTTGATACGGCCTTCTGTAAAAAAAGCGATTCCCCCGCAAAGCATTTCCCAGGATCTTGTCGGAAACAAATAGAAGGAGGCGGTAGGGTCAGTTTCTGTAAATCTGAAGGACAGAAAGGCAATCAGCAGGGTAGTGCTGACGAAGAAAAATATATAGGGGAGTCTTGTCTTGAAGACTTTGTGGAAAAGCAGCAGCACAGCCGGATAAAGCAGGTAAAACTGCCATTCCACGGAGAGAGACCAGGTGTGCAGGAGGATGTTCAGGTCCGAGGCAGGGTCAAAGTAGCTCGAATGCTGCCAGTACAGGACATTGGATAGGAAAAGCACACTTGCTGCGGCGTTCTGTTCATTTAGCTTGTAGGCTTGAGGAAGATAAAGAAAGAACCCAGCGAGGGTAAGAATCGTGACCAGGAACAGCAGGGCGGGTACAATCCTTTGAAGTCGCTTGCTCAGGTAATCTTTGAATGAAAACTCGTTTTTGCTAATGGAACGAACAATAATGCGGCTCATCAAATAGCCCGAGATGACGAAGAACACATCTACACCTGTATATCCCCCCTGGAAAATGGAAATCTTATAGTGGAAGAGGAGCACTCCCACTATTGCAACAGCCCTAAGAGCGTTAATGTCGTATCTAAAGTCAAGTTTTGGCTTACTGTGCTCGGTCATATGGTGGTGGTAAACGTTTACTGCTTCACCTAAAACTGCTTTTGATAAAAGGTGTTACAGCAGGTAGCCATATAACGGAAGAAAACACAAATCTTATGCACAAAGGTAACAAAAGGCAATAGGGAGTAACAGATGCCTCAACCCCTGAAAGATGCGGTTATACCTGTCCTGAATAGTGATTGACAGAAACTATGTCCTTAAACAACCCCGTTTTGAGGCAGAAACTGCACCGGTACGCTTGCGTCTTGATGCCTATAGAATTTTTCTCAAATTGGCATCTCGCCTACCTCTTGGCTGCTGCTCAAAATAATATGAGTTGTTAAGCCGGAATAAGTATAGCTAAAGAGTAAAGGGTTTTCTGTAATTTTTGATTTTTTGTTCCCTCTTAGTCTAAGGATAAGCAACCTTTGCCTCCTTTGATCGGAAATATATTTGCAGGAGTTGTTTTAGAGGCGGCTGTCAACCATGCGCAAACATCTTCTACACAACAGGTATTGGCCTTCTGTTTGATTAGACTCTTGCAGGTACGCTTTTACTTTTTCTGACTCCTTTTTTATAAGGTTGCCCCTGATCTGCATTGCTACAGCTTACCATTCCTTGTCGTTATATATATTTAGAGGCGGCGTGTTGTGGCAACGCTGACAGTTTTCTGCCCAAAGCTGCGTACCAGATTTAGCGATCACCGCGGCTGTTGGCGCACAGCTGTTCGTGATGACCACTACGACAAACAGCACACCTGAGAAAGGAAAAAGTATGGTTGTGGGCTTTTGCATAGGTTGTAGTTATCGTTTAGAAACCCAGTGAGAACTGGATAAAGAGTGCATTATCAGCATTACCTCCCTTTATATCCTCTATAGCATAGTTCACTTTCAACACATCGTTCCAGGACAGCCAATAGTTGTGGCCCAGGGTTGTTTATTGATCCAGGTAGGGTGCAGCCGTTCCCCGAATATGCCAAATGGGGTCAGAAACTTACCTACCCAACTATTAGGTAGGGGTTCAGCCTGTAATAGATGGACGCATACCTGGTTTGGGGACGGATGCAATTGGACTTGAAGTGAGATGCTATTCAAAATTTAATTTAGTAGTTGTAAGAATTCACACCAATACAACCACAGGGCCAGTAAAAGGAAAGAAGGAGATGACATAGTTTAGAACACTTTTCCTAGTTACCGGAATCCTCGTCAGTATGAAACCCCATTGTACACCCAAGCAGTGGCTGCCTAAAAAGTCTCCAGTAAATCATTGCAATTCCATAAACCGTATGCTGCCTTAACCATACAGCCTCACCCTATGCTCCTGCAAATCCATGCGATCAGATAGACCTTACCAGTTCTGCCTTTGTTCACAAATTGGGGTTCTGATCTGGTTTACCCCAACTTGTACTTATCAGCTGAGTGAAATTTTTTCAGGACGAGCTGGTCTTATAGCAAAAAAAATGTACTTTATAGGGAGAATAATAATTACTTGGCAATGAACCTTGGCATTTATAGTTCCTGTGCCAGCTATACTTGCCTGCCACAATCCCTTAACGGATAGTTTACTTTTAAATCATACCACCTAATTATATTTAACAATGAAAAGAAGTGATCTGCCTCTTTTGCTTATGCTGTTTCCTATCGCCTTTGCTCAGTTCGGGTGCTCTACTCAGAATGGGAAAAATACGGGTGTAAGTGCTGAAGCCACACAAGAATCGGGCTGGATAAACCTGTTCAACGGCAAAGATCTGTCAGGTTGGAAGCAGGTGAACGGCAAGGCCGATTACAGGGTAGAGGACGGAGCAATTGTGGGAACTACCGTCACAAACTCCCCCAACAGCTTCCTGGCGACAGATAAAGAATATGGCGACTTCATCCTAGAGTTTGAGGTTATGCTGAACAACGACATCAACAGCGGTGTGCAGTTCCGCTCAATTTCAGACCCTGCCGTGATGGATGGCCGGGTACATGGCTACCAGTTCGAGCTGGACCCTTCCGATCGAAAATGGACCGGCGGCATTTATGATGAGGCAAGACGGGATTGGCTCTATCCGCTTAGCCTGAACCCTGAAGCCCAGTCGGCTTTTAAAAAAGGAGAGTGGAACAGGGCCCGCATCGAAGCCATCGGCAATCACCTTACCACCTGGGTAAATGACATACCGGTTGCCGCTGTGATAGATGACATGACGTCCAAAGGTATTATTGCGCTGCAGGTGCACGCCATTGAAAAGGCGGAAGACGCCGGAAAAGAAATCAAGTGGCGCAATATCCGCATCAAAACAGATGACCTGAAACCGCGCGAAGGGCATAATGCCTTTGTCGTGAACCTACTGCCAAACAACCTAACGGAGGCGGAGAAAGCGCAGGGCTGGACGTTGCTGTGGGATGGCAAAACCACCAATGGCTGGAGAGGCGCTTACAAAGATAAATTTCCGGAAGGTGGCTGGAAAATACAGGATGGAGAGTTGCAGGTGCTGGAGTCCGGCGGGGGCGAATCGGTGAACGGCGGCGACATTGTAACGGAAAAAGAGTATAGCGCCTTTGACCTGCAGGTCCAGTTCAAGCTGACAGAAGGGGCAAACAGCGGCATCAAATATTTTGTGACGGAGAAGGAAAATGTCGCTAAAGCGTCAGCCATTGGCCTGGAGTACCAGTTGCTGGACGACGAAAGGCACCCGGACGCAAAGTTGGGCCGTGACGGAAACCGCACCCTGGCTTCTTTATATGATCTGATGCCTTCGGAGAAAAACAAACGCTTTCTTAAGCCGATCGGCGAGTGGAACCAGGCGCGCCTGGTCGTGAACCCGGATAACACCGTGGAGCACTGGCTGAATGGCATCAAAGTGCTGGAATATAAGAGAGGCTCTCAGGAGTTCCGGGATTTAGTGGCCCGAAGTAAATACAAAGACTGGGAAAACTTTGGGGAAGCTGAAAAAGGCCACATCCTGCTACAGGACCACGGCAACCATGTTTCTTTCAGAAGCATTAAGATTAAAGATCTTAGCTCAAATCCTAAGTAATTCAGGCATTCTTGTCTCGGAGCTCTGGCGTTGGGAGATCTGCTACTACAATACTAAAAGCTACTTCCCTAACTAAGCTGCCGATTACCAACGAAACCGATGAAAGACATTAAATCAGCATACTGAATGGAAAAAAAAACGGTAAGGGCAGGGATTGTTGGTTCCGGATTCGCCGCAAAATTTCATTACGAAGCGCTGCAGCGCGTTTTCAGCGCCAGGGTGGACATTGCGGGTGCCTACTCTCCCTCTCCTGAAAACCTGCAGGCATTTACAGCAGAAAGAAACCTGAAGGCCTTCAGTAGCCTGGAGGAACTACTCGAAGAGTCGGATGTGGTGCATGTCTGTACGCCGCCTGTTACCCATGAGCCCATCGTCATTGCCGCCTTAAAACGGAACAAGCACGTGATCGTGGAAAAGCCTTTTACGGGGTACTTTGGCGATGGGGAGGCGGATTTTGATGGTGATACTTTCTCCAGGGAAAAAGGGCTGGAAGCGACCTTAGCTAGTATAAAGCGGATGCTTCAGGCCGAGAAAGAAAGCGAAGGCCTTATTATGTATGCGGAGAACTGGGTATATGCCCCGGCCATTCAGAAAGAGCGCGAGGTGCTGGAGAAAACGGGCGCGCAGATTATCTGGATGCATGGGGAGGAATCGCATTCCGGCTCTCACTCGCTGGCTTATGGACAGTGGAAGCTTTCCGGCGGCGGCTCCATGATTGGCAAAGGGTGCCATCCCTTGTCGGCAGCCATCTACCTGAAGCACGTGGAGGGCCGTGCCCGTGACGGCAAACCTATCCGTCCGCAGTCTATCTCCGCCAGAACACATGCCATCACGCGCATGCCTGGCTTCCGGGATGAGGGCCACCTGCGAACAACCTATAAAGACATTGAAGACTTTGCGATGCTGCACGTGGTGTTCGAAGATGGCACTATTGCCGACGTGTTTGCCAGTGAATTGGTGCTGGGCGGCGTGCATAACTGGATCGAGGTGAACACCAACAACCACCGTACCATCTGCAACATACACCCTAACAATGCCATGCAGGCCTATACGCCGGCAGCGCATTATTTCAAGGATGTGTATGTGGTGGAGAAAACAGAGACGAAGCAGGGGTGGTCCGCTATGTCGCCGGACGAGGCCTGGTTTGCGGGCTATCAGCATGAGATGGAAGCCTTTTACAGGTCTGCTACCTTAGAGGAGCCCGTGGAAAGCAACAGCGCCCTGGCTGCCGATGTGATCGCCACCATCTATGCCGGCTATGTCTCCTCCGAGCGAAAAGGCGCTGAAACGCTCATTACTGTTCTGTAAAGTCGCAAAGAGCAAGAAAAGGAGGGTGAAGTAAAACCCCGGACATAAGCAGGTTCGTTGCGTTTTGTTGTTGCCATAGTTGCATTTTACGAGTGTGAGGGGATAGGAGGACTTTGGCCCAGTTGGAGTATAAACCGGCAACATTTTTAGACACAAGTTTAAATGTTTGCGCCAATACAAGGGAAAAATGAAAAAGGCTTACCCTCTTCAAAGGCTACAGTAAGGGTACTTAACAGCTTTTATACCATCAACAGACACGAGTTACATCAAACATGGAAAAGATAAAACTAAGCGAGACCAGCACCGAAAACATAGTGAAGGTAGGGAGTTACCGTTGGGTGGTCTGCGCCTTACTTTTCTTTGCCACCACCATCAACTATATCGACAGGCAGGTCATCGGTTTGTTGAAGCCTACCCTGGAGCGCGAGTTTAACTGGTCAGAGCTGGACTATGGCTACATCATCATGTTCTTTTCTGCTTCTTATGCCCTGGGTTACATCGTGTTCGGCAGCATCATCGATAAGCTTGGTTCCAAGCTTGGGTACGCTGTTTCGGTAACTGTCTGGAGTATAGCGGCCATGCTGCATGCCGCTGCCAGGACAACGCTGGGTTTTGGGCTGGTCAGAGGGCTGTTGGGTCTGGCTGAGGCTGGGAACTTCCCGGCAGCCGTAAAAGCCGTAGCCGAGTGGTTCCCCAGGAAGGAGCGCGCGCTGGCTACGGGCATATTCAACTCCGGCACTAGTATAGGTGCCGTGGCAGCGCCCTTGCTTGTGCCCTGGATGCTGAGTGCTTATGGCTGGCAGGAGGCGTTCCTGCTTACTGGGGCTATTGGTTTTGTCTGGCTGGTGCTGTGGTGGTACTTCTATGAGGTGCCTTCGCGCCAGAAAAGACTATCGCCACAGGAATATTCCTTCATTCACAGCGATGAGGAATTTGAACATCAGGAAAATGCCGGCTCACTGAAATGGGGGCGCCTGCTGCGCATCCGCCAAACGTGGGTGTTCATCATCGGCAAAGTGCTGACTGATCCTGTCTGGTGGTTCTTCTTGTTCTGGTTGCCGTCTTATTTCGCGACAACATTTAAGCTGGACCTGACCAAACCCAGCCTGCCGCTGGCTGTAGTATACACGGCTACTACGTTTGGCAGTATTGGTGGAGGATACTTGTCGTCTTATCTCATAAAGAAAGGCTGGCCTGTGCTGAAGGCAAGAAAAACAACGCTGCTTCTTGTTGCCTTTGTGGTGCTGCCGATCATCCTGGCAAGGTATGCGACCGACATCTGGGTGGCAGTGGGCATCATCAGTTTGGCGGCGGCTGCGCACCAGGCATGGAGCACGAATATCTTTACCATTGTGTCAGACATAGTGCCTAAAAGTGCTGTCAGTACGGTGGTGGGTATAGGTGGTATGTCTGGCTCTATTGCTTCCACTGTTTTTCCTCTGTTTGTGGGGGCGCTGCTGCAGTACTATGAAAATCTTGGAAACATTGGTGCCGGCTACAATATACTGTTTATCATCTGTGGTCTCGCTTATTTTTCAGCATGGATCATCATCCACTTCCTGACCAGACGTATGAAGCCGGTAGCGCTTTCGTAAAGAGAGAGCCCAGTGGTTGTATCAACAGCTAATATTTATATAAAACGATGTCATTACCGGAAGAAGCTTTCTCTTAGAAAATACCGGCTAAGAATAACAATTTATTAGTGATTATAATGAAAAACAAACTGTATTTACTTCTCTTACCTGTCATAGTAGGTGCCTTTTGCTCCTGTCAGCAACAGGGTTCTAAAATTACCCAAACAGGTACTCCCGGCGAAGTAACAAAAGAGGAGGCTGCCAAAGTAAGCCTGGATTCCTCGCCCGTGCTCTCTCCTGAGAAATCTATTGACCTGATGCAGCTAGCTGATGGATTTGACATAAGCTTGGTTGCCGCAGAACCCCTAATCAGCACGCCCGTTGCCATGACCTTTGATCATAATGGGCGCATATGGGTGGTGGAGATGGAGGGCTATATGCCCGACACCGTCGGAACAGGAGAAGAAGTACCCAACGGTAAGATCGTGATTCTGGAAGACAGCAACAGCGATGGGGTGGCCGATCAACGGAAGGTGTTTCTAGACTCCCTGGTATTGCCACGCGCGCTCTGCCTGATTGATGGGGGCATTCTGGTGGCTGAAACGCCAAGCCTGTGGTACTATGAAATAAAAAATGACAAGCCGGGTAAAAGGACTTTGGTGGACGCTAATTATGCGGAAGGCGGAAATGTGGAGCACCAGCCAAACGGCCTGCTCCGGGCCATGGATAACTGGATCTATAATGCCAAGTCTGCAAAGCGCTACCGGAAAGAGGGCGATGAGTGGAAGATTGAGGAGACGCACTTTCGGGGGCAATGGGGCATTTCGCAGGACAATTATGGGCGGCTATACTATAACAACAACTCCGATAATGTATTAGGCGACTATTTTATGCCGGGTTTCGGGGCGACTAACAAAAACCAGCCTGGTGTAGCAGGGTTTAATGAGAAGATCATAGCCGATAACCGGGTGTACCCTCTCCGGCCAACGCCCGGCGTGAACAGGGGATACATGGAAGGCATATTGGATGACAGCCTTCGCCTGGTGAACTTTACGGCCGCCAGCAGTCCTTTAGTATACCGGGGCGGTCTGTTCGGGGAAGCTTACGCGTCTAATGTGTTTGTAGCTGAACCGGCAGGCAACCTCATTAAGCGCAACATCCTGAACGAAAATGGATACGTTGTAAGCGGGAAGCAGGCGTACGAAAGCAAAGAGTTCCTGGCAAGTATAGATGAGCGCTTCCGCCCGGTCAGCTTGTACAATGGCCCGGACGGCGCCTTATACGTGGTAGACATGTACCGCGGCATTATTCAGCACAAGACCTACCTGACCACCTACCTTAAAAACGAAATCGGTCGCCGTAAATTAACGCAGCCTTTAGGGTATGGCCGCATCTACAGAATCACTCCAAAAAACAAACAGGCAAAACCCGTAAAGTTGCCTCAAGACCCGGAGCAACTGGTAGATCTGCTGGGCCATCCGAATGGCTGGGTGCGCGACAACGCGCAGCAAATGCTCATAGACGATCACTTTACGCAGGCTATACCTGCTTTGCGGCTGGCGGCTAAAAACACGGGTAAGCCTTTGCAGGCCATGCACGCCCTGTGGGCCTTGGAAGGCCTGGGAGCCTTGCAGACACAGGAGGTTATTGCCTTGCTGCAGCAGCCCGTCTGGCCTGTGCGGATGCAGGCGCTGAGCGTGTTGCCGTCTGTGATGAACAAAACGAATGTGTCGCAGTATGTGCCGGTGCTGGAGCAACTGGTAGCTAGCAACGATACCCTGGCAGCGCCTTATGTCGCTTTCCTGGCCAACGACATCCAGCGATATGACCAGGCAGCCGCCCAAAGTCTGCTGCGGCAGATTGCCAGGACGTATCCGACAAACGACTATGTGGCAGATGCGGTAATAAGCAATTACCGGGACCGGGAAAATGCGCTTCAAAAGCAACTCACAGCCTTTGTAGCAGACACCTCGGTGGTCATTAGTAAAAGGTTGCAGCGCGTACTAAACCAAATCGGGAGCACAAAAGTGAAAAACGATGTCAAAGATTTGCTGAAGGAGTTTCCGAAAGGGGCCGCAATGTTTGCCTCGACTTGCCAGACCTGCCACGGTCCCGACGGCAATGGTGTGAGATCCCTGGCACCACCGCTGAACCAGTCGGATTGGGTAACGGGAGAAAAGGGGAGACTGATCTCTATTGTGTTGTTTGGCCTGACTGGACCCGTGCGCGTAAACGGCCACCTGTACAAAGCACCGGAGATAAACGGCGACATGCCAGGCATTGGCTACGACAAAACGCTATCTAACGAAGACCTCGCCCAACTGCTTAGCTTTATCCGGAAATCGTGGCGTAACGATGCAGATAGAATCAACCCCGAAGAAGTAGGTGAAGTACGGCTACGGCTGAAGGACCGGCAAAAAGCATTTACGGTGGATGAGTTAAACAAATTATACCCGTAGTTAGCAGAACAAATCAATAACATCAAATACGCTAGATAATTATCTGCGAGTTGTTTCATAGCGCAGATAATGACGAGGCCGTGAGCGCCCCGGGTTGCTCGTCATCCGGTAAGTTCTCATACAGATACCGGCTGTTTCGTGCGCTAGAGGAGTGTACGCAGTGTTTAAACAGCGTACAAAGTAGGGGAAATTAGATCATTGCTAGTATAAAAGGGTAGAATATTTATAATGTTAGCAGCGGAGAGGCTGACACAACCAACGTAGCAGGCGGGCCACCTGTAGGGCATAAAAAAGCCTTCAAAATTAACTGAAGGGCTTTAGAGTAGATCAAAGGATTGGATTTTCAAACTTTTCCCACAGGGATATAGCGATGTTGAGCACAATGCTAGAGCATGTAGCCTAGAAAAGGAAAGTATTGATTATTGGGTTTGTCTTTTCTCTAAGCCTTCGTAATTTCTGCGTATTTATGCCTCGGACTTGTAGGGCTGTATAACCTGTTGCAGGGTTAATACGGTCCTTAATTCTGGGTCGTACTTACGGTTGATAAAGATGATTTTAACCACATTATCCAGCTGGGGTGTCGTTATTTTATCTGCTTCCACGGTAAGGAGGTTGTCCAAGCTGGTTCGCATCAAATTTCGCTGTCTTGCCGCTCAGCCTATTGATCTCGGCCTCATTTCGCTTGTAAACCGGGAAAAATCCTTTAGCTAATCTTCGCTGAGATGAAGAGCGCTCTTGATCACCACAAGCTGCATAAGCCGCTCCCACACATTAGGATTGGTACGCATAGCCTGCGCCAGGCCATTAAGGCTAAACAGAAAAACTGTAAGTATGCGTATTTTATTAGGGTGTTCATTGGTCAAATGTTTGTTCATGTACATACAAATCTATTTCTGCGATGGCAGCGAGTAGAGGCAGCTCCTCGTCCGGTATACTGGCCAACACCTGGTCAAGAGTCTCTGGCGCATTGGCAACAGCCATGCTTTCGGGCTGCTCCTTTACAGTTGTTCTTGCTTTTTCAGTGCTGTTCGGTTCTGGTGGATTTGTAGTAGTCGGTTGCACTGGTATTGATGTCTCCTCAGGCTGAGCTGCCATAGAAATAGTAAAGCGGTGCAGGGAGGCCCCAACACCGCTTTACTTTTCCATCAACCAAAGTTAAGGATGAATTATGGTTTATACTTAAGGGTTACTTATTTCTGAGCGCTTCTCTTCGCTTCTAGGTCTTTCAGCAGTTCTTTCACAGCTGCCTCCAGCTGCTGGTCCTTGCCTTTGCTCACCAGTTCGTACTCGTTCATTACTTTCACATTCGGTTCGGTCTGCAGGTTCTCCAGGTACTGGCCCTGCACGTCTTTTACGCCCAGTGGCGGCACGCCCCAGCGCACATTGCCGTCCTGCAGCACTTCCCAGCCGGCAAAGGTACAGGTGCCCGGCACTGGCATACCTACCAGCTTGCCCAGCTTCAGGTCCATGTAGCTGAAAGCGAAACAGTGGCCGTCGCTGTAGTTGGCTTCGTTGGCTAGCGCAATGCTTGGCTTAGTCCAACGGAAAGACGGCTCAACGCCCACAGAGCGGGTGTCAGTGGTATAGTCGAGGAATTTCTGGCCGCTCAGGAACATGGCCAGGTCTGCCACCAGGTCACCGCCGCCGTTGTTGCGGGTATCCACCACCATACCTTTGCGGTTGGCATACTTGCCCATCACTTCTTCGTACACCGTGCGGTAGCTTGGGTCGTTCATGCCCGGGATGTGCACATAGCCCAGCTGGCCGTTGCTGAGGCGGTCCACTTCATCTGCATTGCGGCGCACCCAGCGCTTGTACAACAGGGCGTTTTCTTCACCCAGCGTAACAGGCTTTATGGTAATGTCCCGAATGCTTTTACCAGCGGCGTCCGATACGGTAAGCAGGGTGTTTTTACTGGCTTTGCGGTTAAGCAACTGTGCCAGATCTTTGTCCGGCGTGATAGTTTCTCCATCGATTTTCTGGATGATCATGCCCGGTTTCAGGTTAAGGCCTGCCTTGTTGAGCGGACCACCCACAATCACTTCATCAATCTTGATGCCGTTACCAGTATAGTTCTGGTCGTAGAAGATACCCAGCGAAGCGGTGGCGTCGCCGTTCGGGTCGTTTTTGCTGTAGCTAGAGCCGGAGTGCGATACGTTGAGCTCGCCCAGCAATTCGCTCAGCATTTCAGAGAACTCATACTCGTTGCTGATATGCGGCAGGTACTTTTCGTAATCGCCTTTCAGCTCGTCCCACTTGGCACCGTGATAACCTGCAGTATAGAAGGTTTGCTTGGTGCGGCGCCATACGTGCTCAAACATAAAGGCTCTTTCGGCCGCCACGTCCAGGTTCATTTCGCCGTCCAGTTTTACGGTTTCCTGTTTGCTGGTGGCTGGGTCCAGTTTCACGATCTTGCCATCCGACTCCAGGAAGATGTTCTTCTGCTCCTTGTCCCACAGCATGCGGGCGCGGTTGGCGTTCAGGGTCACCAGCATTTTGGTTTCTTTGCTGCGCAGGCTCGTGGACCAGAGGTTGTAGCCTTTCTCAAACCGGGCCAGGTAGTAAAGGGTCTCGCCGTCTTTCGATATCAGGGCATCGGAGAGGCTGGAGGAGTGAAGCGTCAACTTAGCTTTGCGGTAGTTGAGGCCTTCCCAGTCGATCTTTAGGTCTTCTTTTTTAGGAGATGCGTCCTTCTTAGCCTTCTTCTTATTTTTCTCCTGCTCTTTTTCCTTCTCCTTGTCTTTGGCAGCTTTTTCTTCCTGTTCTTTTAGCAGGGTATAGTCCTCTTTGCTCAGTCTATACTTGTCAAAAGCGTCCTGGGTGAAGAACATGGCGTACACGTCAGCCTGAGCACCACCGCTGTTGGCTTGGCTGCGCATGCCGTCGCGGGTGCTGTTCCAGATCATCATCTTGCCGCCCATCATCCATTTGGGAGCAAAGTCGTTGTAGCCGCTTTCGGTCAGGTTCATTTTCTTGCCTTTACCATCTGAAGCGATGATGCCTACTTCGCCATTGGCAAAGCCCGGCTCCGAGTACTCAAACAACAGCCACTTGCCATCCGGACTCCAAGTATAGTACTGGTCGTTGTCGCCCATGGAGAACAGCTCGTTGGTGTTAAGTATGGTGCGTACCTGCTTGCTGGCAAGATTGAGCACTTTAAGGATCATGCGGTTTTCCAAAAAGGCAATCTCCTTACCATCAGGGGAGTACTGCGGGTCATAGTTTTCTTTGTCGTTTTCAACCAAGGCTGTTTCCTTGAGAAGTGTAGAAGCATAGAAGTAAGGTTCCTCCTGTCGCACAATATCGGTCTTGTATACCTTCCAGCTCTTGCCGCGCTCGCTGGCGTATAGCAGCGACTTGCCATTCGGGGAGAAAGTCACGCTGCGCTCCTGCTCCGGCGTATTAGTAATACGCTTGGTTACAGAGCCTTCCACGGCGCTCACAAACACTTCCCCGCGGTAAATGAAAGCCACCTCTTTGCCGTTAGGCGACACGGCCAGATCACGGATGCCATTGCCTACCTGCAGGATGCTCTCGTTGTTGGTTTTAGCATCTGTTGCAATGCGGATGTTTACCTTCTGCGCCTCGCCGTTTGCCTTTTTGGTGTAGATTTCCCCGTTCTGACTGAAGGAAAGCGTACCGTCGTTGGCAGCAGTCAGGAAGCGTACCGGGTGCTTCTCAAACTTGGTTACCTGTGTTGGCTTGGCTGGTCCCTGGGCTGCCATTTTGTGCACGTTGAAGGTACCGCTGGCTTCGCTCAGGAAGTAGATGGTGTTGTCGTTTTCGGCAAAAACGGGGTTGCGGTCTTCGCCTTCGTAGGTAGTGAGTTTGGTGTGCTTGCCGCTCTTGGTGTCGTATACCCAGATGTCGCGCGTAACCGAAGAAACGTGGTGCTTTCTCCAGGTATTCTCGCCGCCTTTTTTGTCGTGGTAGAGCATTTTGCTGCCATCATGGCTCAGTTTCACCTCTTCAGCTGGAGTGGTAAGCACCTGCGTCACACGTCCGCCATTTACGGCCACCTGGTACAGCTCTGGCTGCGAAGCGGTCGGGAACTGGCGGTTAGTGGCTGCATCCATGCGGGTAGAGCCGAAGAGTACAGTCTTATTATCAGCACTGAATTCATAAGGATACTCATGCGCCGAGTGGAACGTAATGCGCTGGGCAGCACCACCGGTAGCCGGCATTACGAAGATGTCGAAGTTGCCGTAGCGATCGCTGGCAAAGGCAATCGATTTGCCATCATGGCTCCATACCGGCATAAAGTCGTGGGCTTCGTGCATCGTGAGCGGTATGGCATTGCCACCAGCTGTCGGCACGGTGTAAATATCACCTTTGTAGGTAAACACGATGGTCTTGCCGTCTGGGGAGATAGCCGGGTAGCGAAGCCAGGAAGGCGCCTCTTGGCCAACTGCAGAGAATACTGATCCTGCAGCCAGTAGCGCTGATAAGGTAAGTTTTTTTATCATGGGTTCTGATTGAGCGCCCTAAGATAAGGAAGATGTGGGATTTTGTAGTGCTTGGGGAAATGTGTATAAGTTTATTGGAAGAGTTTGCATTATGAGCGGATGCAATAGCTGGTAAAAAAGCTAAAACAGGGGTAGCATACTTCCACATTGATCAATCTAAAATTTTAAATAATATGCCCGACTCCTATAGTAGTCGGCACCTCTGCCCAAAGAGCCCCCGCTGGTTCAGAAGGGGATTGGAGAGAGGCAGGGCGAAATCCTCAGCGCAGTCGGGTTATAGTGAAAGCGGTAATGGGTAAGGAGAGTATTGCTCTTTAGGAGTAGAAAGACATGGAAACAGGTCGGGGATGATCTGGGAAGCGTGACTTCTTCTGTAAAAATTCGACAAGTACAACCAAAGGGGATCGATATCGAAACAGAAAAGCCGCTCCATTTTGCGTGGAGCGGCTTTTCTGTTTCAGTAGTCCGTAGGGGAATCTGACTTTATTGGTAAATAGTTGATAGATAATATCTTGCTTCGGGGTTGTTATGTGTTGGTAACAAGAGAGCAACAAATCCTTCACAGGTTATCTATTGTAAGGCACTTGTACTTTATCAACCCTTGATGCTTAAAAATATTTATCCACATTGTTAAATTTTTTTAAGCTGCACGTACCATCCCGCAAGTTTACCAAAGAAATATAAGTGAATCAATCGCTAAAACTTAGAAATTATAGTCTCGCTTTCCAGTACCAGCACGCCCACAATGCACTCGTACACTCACAGCAGTGGCTCATATCTTACAAAGCACTCCAGCGACTCTAATCCTAATACAAACTCCTGCAAGGGCAACTATACCACCAGCACAAGTGACACGCAGTGCAGGTGCATGTGGGTGCGGGAGTACGCGGCCAGCTTTGCCACAAATACCGGATCATTTTGCGCGATCAGCTCCCGGATGCGCTCCAGGCACTGGTTTCCCCTCTCTTAGAATTTGTCGCTCAGTGAGGCAGTTACAACAGCTGCATACAACTCGGCGGCTGGTCCTATTTTCCAGGCCAGCGCTCCTTCGTGGTTCGTGGTCTGGTGCTTTTTGGAAGTGAGAATGTTGAACTTCATGGCCTTTTTCCTTTAATGATAGACCAAAGTTCAGGGGCTAGTGCGCAGTCTTTTTGCGCAGGAAAAAAAGTTTAAAATAAAAACAAAAATAAATTTAGTTACAAAGAGTATTTTATAGATATATATAAATTTTATCATTTAATTACATTCTTTTAGATCAATGGCTGGCATTCATATTTGAAGATGAGTAAATCATATCGGGAGTTAATAGAAGCATTTGATGAAGACAACCCATATCAACCAGGGATAGACTTTATTAGGCTTTTTGGAAAGAACATTTTTGATGAGCTAAGGGGACAAATAGAATCCAAGGATGATGCTACTATAAAAAGGAGTGTAATAGAAGCTATAAGTCTAAGGTTAAGGGAGCTAATGTATTCAGACAATTTTTCTGTACTTACAGGCGCTGGCTCATCCGTTCAAGTAGGAGGTATAATTTTTGGTCCCAGTTCTTTAGATGATGATGGCTGGTTAGGGCAATTATTCATAGGAGATAATAATTATAAAAGACTGCTCACCCTATTCAAAGAATCATTCAAAGAGAATTACGGTGTTGAGGATTTTATCACTTTCCTTTACAAAATTCAGTTTGTTGAGAAACTTGGCCTGAGTGTAAAAGACGAGAGTGGTGCAGTTGAAGCAGGAACTATCAAAGCCAAAGTATTAGTAGAGTTAAGAAAACTTTGTAAGCTTCCTAAAGCAGGATTGGAGGATGATCTTAAGTACTATAAGACATTTATTAAGAGAATAATATCTCGGCCAATTAATCTTAGAAGGGCTAATTTGTTTACTACTAATTATGATTTAGTGTTCGAAAAGGCAATGGATCAATTGGGGGTAATCTATGTAGATGGTTTCATTGGAGGATTGCAAAAGTTTTTTCATCCAGAGGCTTTTAACTTTGATTACTACTATCCTGCCGCTACAACTGAAGGTAGGGTTAGTAGAATGGAACGTATAATACACTATTATAAAATCCATGGATCTTTAAATTGGGTAGAAGCTGATGAAGCGAGCTTACATAATATATATGGTATAGAAAAGAAAGGTGTAGAGTTCAATGGGGATGAAGGTAATGTCCTTATTTATCCTACCCCCATGAAAGAAAACGACACAATTGGTTTTCCATATTCTGAGATGTTCAGAAGATTTGCTAATACTATTCAACAGCCTCAAAGTGTACTAGTTACATATGGTTATAGTTTTGGTGATGCTCACATTAACAGGATTATACTTGAAGCATTAACTATTCCTTCTTTTCATCTAATTGTGGTTTCTTATAGTTGGAGTGATAGTATTAAAGCTCTGTATGAGAGATTTAAGAGTGAAAGTAGTGTTAGCTTTATTATTGGAGAGCATTTTGCCAACTGGCCTACATTCTCTACTGAATTACTTCCAGACCTGCCTGCAATGGATTTAGAAGAAAAATACCAGGCAAAAAGAAGTGCTGCACGGGATCTTGTTTCACCCCTTACAAAACACAAGTTCGATGACTGATCAGGAACGAGAAATAGGTAGAGTTATAGGAGTTGAGAGTGACAAAGTTTTAATTGAGCTTAACCATAGTTCTAAATCTCTTACTAAAACTTTTGTTACAGGAGTATATCCAATAGCTAGAATCAATTCTTATGTTTTACTGCCCATAGGGTCAGTATGTGTGGTAGCTGTAGTTACAAGGGTTAGTATGGCTAAGGAAAGTGTGGAACTGACTTCAGAAGCAACTCTTTCATTACCACAGCCTAAGAGGACCCTATCTGCTACTATGGTTGGCACACTTGAGGCAAAAAATCATAGTCAAATATTTAGTTTTGGAATCTCTCAGTTTCCTGCTTTAGATAATCCTGTCTGGTTTATCCTCGAACAGGAGTTAGACACTATTTTTGATAAACATTCGACAGCAGACGACCATTACTTTCTAGAAGTAGGTACGAGTACAGCTTATCCTTCTTATCATGTAAAGGTTAATCCGGATAAATTACTTTCAAGACACTTAGGTGTTTTAGGTAATACTGGTGCTGGAAAATCATCCACAATTGCTTCGTTACTGCAATCAATTTTAAATCATGAAGAGGTAAGTAGGGGGGAAGGAGCTCATTTTATTCTTTTTGATACGAACGGGGAATATCATGAAGCTTTCAAAGGAAATCCAAATTTTGATGTTCTGTATATCAGTTCAGATGAATTGCGGTTACCTTATTGGTTCATGAACTTTGAAGACTGGGTTCATTTGTTGCAGCCAAAAGAAGGAAGCCAAATTCCTACCTTGAGCAAGGCTCTACTATACGCTAGGAACCCTGATTTAAAACCTGAAATTGTTACTCCCACTCAGATAAATTCTCTTCTAGATGATGCCAAAAAGCATTTTATGAATCTAAAAGATGGTTCAGATGAAGATAAATATGACTATGTTCTAAAAAAGCACAAGGGAGTTGGAAGTAGTACTAGAATGACAGAATTGTCAACTTTAGTTAAAAATTATATACAGTCAAAATCTGTTTCTGATGGAAAGCAAGAAAATAAACTAAAGGATGTTGATACCCCGTCTTTTTTTTCTTTACATAAACTAAGACATGAATCAATTGATATGGCTATTCAAGAGAGTGGCTCAAGTAGCTCTCAAATTAGAAGCCATTGTGAAACGATGCTGCAGCGAATGGATCGTTTTTTTCGAGATCCACGGTACGAGTTTCTATTCCATGAGTTTGCAGAACAGGACTTTGCTAAATCACTTTCAAACTTTATGAGATTGTGTCTGGGTAGAATGGAGAAAGCTGATCATAGCGAAACTTCTGATACTGATGATTATTACTTTTTGAACAAATTCAAGGAACATAAGAAGAACTATCAGGTAGTGATTTTTGACTTAAATCTTATACCTTCAGACATCCTGCAAAATGTAACTGCCCTTTTAGGTAGATTAATCTTAGAATTTCTTCAAAGAATCGAGAAAGTAGAGGAGTACAAAGGTAAAGATGTTAGAGGTAAATGTCCTTATGTTCTTGTTTTAGAAGAAGCCCATAACTATATACCGAAAGCTACAAATCGTGAAGATAAAAATGTTTCAAGAGAAGTATTTGAAAGAATAGCGAGAGAGGGAAGAAAGTATGGCTTAAGTTTAGTTGTATCGTCACAAAGACCGAGTGAATTATCTACGACAGTTCTTTCTCAATGTAACTCCTATATTGTACATCGTATTCAAAACCCGGAGGACCAAGAATACATTAGAAAGCTTTTACCCTCTGTAAGTCAGGATCTGCTGAAACAAATTCCAATCTTAGGCCAGGGTGTAGGTCTAATATTTGGCGATTGTGTTAGAGCTCCAATGCAAATTAAAGTGAAAGAGCCTGCTCCCAAACCAAAGAGTAACGATCCTGATTATTGGAAGCATTGGACTAATGCTTATTCTATCGAAGATGATTATCCTTTCGATTGTCGTGAGCCTAACTTTGAAAAGGTATGCCAGTCATGGGAGAAAGAATACGATAATACTGACAACCAAAGAGTACCAGCTATGCCCGGGATTATACTAGAGGAGTTCGACCCAGACGTGTTGTATATAAAATCAAATCAAATGGGTAGTGAATAGGTAGAAAATATTTTTCTAACTAAATATCTCTAATAATCTCTAATAATCTCTAATGAGAAATATTGCTGCACCAATAGAAAATAAAGCCCCTATCTTAACCTAAGGCAGGGGCTTTTGATTTAAGCAGAACAAACTTTATCTAACCCTAATCCTTCTCCATATACTTCTCATCTCCACACATGCGAACAATCTTCGGATTAAAGGTTCCCACTACATCCACAAGGTCCTGCTGCGATTGCATCACCTGGCGGATGTCCTGTAAACCATAGGTGCTTCGTCCAACCCTGACCGATCACTTCCACAGACGCCTCCTGCAGGTACAACTGTACCTATGGCAGCAAGAGCATCTGCTTTGGTTCTAAACATCACCCTACCTGCTCCGTGTGAAGCAGAATTAAGGGAGCTTGCCTCACCTTTACCACGCACAACAAAACCTGGTGTAGCCATTGAGCCAGGTATAATACCCAACACGCCCTTACCCACTGCTAGTGTTGCGACCTTGTGATACACGATCACCTCGGTTCCAGCCGTATCCTTTTCCTTCCAGGAAAAGTTGTGGTGGTTTTCTATTACCGCCAAAGGCTGCTTACCTAAGGCTATTGCGAACCACCCATGTATCTGGTGGTTAAAGGCTGAAGCATAGGCTGTGGCAGGTTCATTGCCAGCCTATGCCTCTTGCCCTTGCGCTGTGTTCAGGTCCAGCTTAAGTGATCCCATAACACCCTTGACCAATACCTGAATACAACGTGACCAAGGGTGTTATGAGTCAAGGTTTCACTACATTATGCCTCCAGTTCAATGTTGTGATACGCCTTGAATTCCTCCAGTGTGTTTGCCAGGATATAGAGTTTAGAATCAGAGTGGTCGAATAGGTAGATCCTCTCCTCGTACTCCAGCACATCCTCGCTGTTCAGGTCGCTAGGCAGCAGAACAAGTACGTCGCCAAGCCCGTTTTTGGCTATGACCAGTCCGTCTTCCGGAAAATCCTCCCATTTCTTTATGGCTTCCAGGGTCATCTTCTGGATAAACTCGATCAGAGCCAGGCCGTCCGGTTCCTCCTCATCCTCACTGAACTCGCAAGCGATCAGCTTAACTTCCGGGTAGATGTCCCAAAAAGTATAATGATCTTCGTATTTGTCACTCAACAGAAGGTTTGTATAGATGGCAGGAAACTTGATTTTCAGGACATATTCTGTTACGCCCACAAGCATTTCACCCATTAATTCCTTGTTCTCAGCTTGCTTGACCATGCTGATGAGGTTGCCGCTCCAGATACTCCCCTCATTAATGAACCGGATGTTCTCTATTGTCCTGCCTAATGGGAAGACATCGCCGGTTGAATGCCACCAGTAGTGGACGTTGTCGGAAAGTTCATTAGAACCTTCACCTGAAGGCAGCAGGACCAGGTAGTCGCCGCAATCATTCCCGGCGATGGCAAGGGCACCATTCGGAAAGTTGTCCCACCTTCGGGCATCTTCATTTTCTGTTATCAGTTCCTTGTACAGATGGCCTTCCTGCCCGCGCCGTATTTCACCCGGTATAGGGAACACCACCCACTCACTCAGATTGGATTTTACGATTTCGGCGCTGTCCCTGAGCAGGCTTGCCCGGTAGCTATCAGGAAATTTGACCCCCAGCAGTTCCTCTGCCAACTTCACTTGTTTTTCTCTTACCAAGTTTTCCATGGTCTAATTTGCTTATTGTTTTGGTTGTTTGTTATTGAGTATAAAATTAATGTATAGTAGTAGTGGATTTCTTTGCTAATCAGCATGCTGGTAAATTTCTACTTCCACGATGCAGAGCGATGTCGACATGGATCTGATGTAATAGTTCTTGTTTCATGGTGTGATTGGTTGATTTTGTTATGAATGATACACTAGCATAACATGCTTCAGACAGCATTCACTCCATACTCCAGGGACAACTTCTTTTCCTTTTGTTGCCGTTGGTTACTATTTTACCAGACAGGGTTAAGCTAAAGCTATTATGGGCTGCTGGTAGTCTGTGGAGTGCTATTCATTGAAGAGGTGAAATTGGTTTGCAACAGTAACTCTTTTGCTGCGGTGTTGCTTTCGGGTATAGCTGTACTGACCTGAAAGAGCCTCATAGCGCTGCTGCCACAGTAGGCATGCCTGTTCTGTTTCCTGACACCGGTGCAGGTACTCCCACATCTCCCCTCTGGGATTTTCCATTTCCCCACTCTTACACCGGTTGGAGGCCGCAATATTATAGAAGTGTAACAAGGGCTATCCTGATGGCAGGCGGACGCCATGACCAAACACAGGGTATCCTCTGACAAATCCTATACTCTGTGCCTTGGTAGAGAGTGTATGTCCGTTAGGATCAGCCAACAGGCCTGGTAGAGGAAACTGGTTACCTGCCACGCCCATTTGTTCCTGGGCAAGCCTCCCTAAAAGCAGGTGATATCTCATCTTCATTTTAAAAAAAGAGACCACATAAGAGGGGGAGGGAAGGGGAGAGAAGGAGGTAGAGGAGAAGGGAATGGATATAGATATAAGAGGAGAGGGTATAAGGGGAGAAGCCCTGCAGCAGATAAGCTGGTGAACCGGCAGAGGAGAACCTGGTGTTGTGGCAGGTATTATAAAAAGAAGTGAGATAAAGAGTTGCGGCTCGACAGAGACGCGCCCACGGCAGTGTCCCAACAGGTTGGCTGGAGCGATTGCTTCTACTGATAACACAGGAAAGTGTCCTGCTCAATGCCGCCTTTATCCTTATGTTTTAATCCATAATGCTGTTATCTGCAAGCAGCAGAGCTGGTTCCGATAGAAAAAATCCCAAAAAATTTTCAGGCTTCTGTTTAAGGGCCTCTTGATACAAGGGTGGGGGTGTCCTTGGCAGATGGAAACGCTTTTGGTAGACCGGGTGGGTCTGTTTCCAGCAGATCAAGATTACTGCTGACCATGGTAAGTTTCCCGACCTGCCCGAACCGGAATGGAAACGGAAAGTGCAGTCAGAACTGAAACTAATGTACCTGCCCTATACGCTGGCAGAAGCACAAATTAGGTAGTTGTGAAAGGAGTAGCCCGTCTTGTTCATGTTGACATTGGTTAGGGCGAAGGCTAGAGTATACCCTGTTTTTATACAGGTCTATTCCTTACAGTACAACGCTTTGCCCGACGCAGGCCTGATGACCGTGTCGGGCAAAGGTCATTGTACACCGTTAAAAGAACGAGTAGATCAGCAGCCCGAGCGAGGACATGGTGAAGAGAAAGTTCACGGCCACGACCACAGACTCTACCACAGAGCCTGTCTCCCAGTAGTTGCCCGAGGCCCTGGCGTAATTATCTATCACACCGGCAGACCAGAACACCATCAGGGCAGAGAATGCGGCTATACCGGCCATGACCATCTGATCGGCCTGCCAGAGCCTGTAAGCCGCCACCAGGGCAGCGACAAGGAAGAATTTCCACATAAGCGGTAATGTTAAAAGGACTTTGTTTGATGTAAACGAATGGCCTTATGCTTCTTTAATGACAGCAGGAATGAGGCAAACCCACGCTTCGTTCTCCAGGTAAGGATTCTGCACCGGCGTTCTGCCTCCCTCTTTACGGTACTGCAGGATATCTTCGATCCCGAAATCCGGACGCAGCAGCAGCTCTTCGCAGGAGGTGTTCACCACCAGGTTGCCCTGTTCGTCAGAGGCATAAAACAGCCAGTGGTCGAATAAATCCACCACATCCCAGTTGGCGTTGATGCCGAAGGAGTAGCGCCGCTCCCGGCTCAGCTCCGGTGCCGTCTCCTCAACACTCAGGATATCAATGCGGATGTCGATGCCTTTGCCGCCTTTGTCCTTGCGGAAGTAGGCTTTCACATTTTCACGGCCGTAGCAGTTCACCAGCTGCAGCATATTGCTGATGATGTCCTCTATCTCCCTGCTGGACAGGTGGACCGGGTAGAATTTTCCGTCGCCGACAAACACTTCGGCGCTCTTGAAATTAGATTTTACATTTTGCATATGATCTGTTTATTAAATTACCTGACAGGCACCCCTGGTTGGATGGTATCGGGGAGAGAACAAATATAGACATATGGATACATATATGATACCATAACACAAAATATTCTGCCTCACTTTAGCGGCGTGAAAAATCCGTCAGGCATACAGGCATTTGGGTTGCACCTCCGAAGGCTAAGGGAGGAGCGTGGCCTAAGCCAGCAAGAGTTGGCGGATCTGGCTGATGTGTCCAAGCTGACAGTGCAGCGGACGGAGAATGCCAAGTTCTCCGCCACTCTGGACGTGCTCATATCCATCTCCCGCGCGTTGCGGGTGTCGCTCCCAGAGTTGGTTAACTTTGATGTACCAGAGGAGTCTACCCGCTTTTAATCAATTGTTTTTTTCGCACTCTGTTCGGAGTTTGTCTACGTAACCCTAAAGCTGCACAGCTTCATCTAACAAACTTTGCTGCTTGGAAAGTGGAAGTTGGTGTGTCTTAGTTGCCTTTAAGACTTGTTTGAAACGGTCCCAGGTACAGCATATCCAGTACGGTAATCATATTTTCACCATCATAATGCTGATGACGTTGGCTATAGCTTTTGAAATTTTTCCAAGTCAGTTGTTGGACTTACGTTTGTTATCAGTATAGCACTTACTGACTAACTAAATAAAATCATCTTCCGACCTGTACTGTAACCTCCCACAGAAAGCCAAGGGCGCAATCTTTAGAGATAAAGCTGGTAAAAGCCTTATCTCTTCTTGTAAAATTTCTTTTTTCCAGTTTAATGACAATATGGTTTATTAATATATTTTTATTAAATTGTATTGCTGCACTTTGGTTTCTTTTAACAAGTAATACAATACATGAAGATTTTAGGTAATATCATTCGTTGGTTCTTTGGATTATTTTTCTGTTTTACTTCTCTTGGTGGTTTTGCGAACGGGGACACTGGTTTTGCCTTCTTTGTTTTAGCTCTTGGGTTGTTGTTGCTGCCTCCTGTATCGGTTGCTATTTTCCAAAGAAATAGGCACAAAATTTCTCCACAAATTCTACCAGTTCATGTTCCTCCATCGCTTTTCACTAAAAAAGACGTAAAGCAAGCATTTAATCATCAGCCCGTACACAGAGCTGCTGAATACCGTGCTACTGAGGTAAGGACAACTGCTGCAGAAGATAACTCGATTTTGGATGTGACAGGGCAATCGTTCAAGTTAGCTCCTGCACCTGTGCAGGCACCTGCGTCATCCACGTCAGCTTGGCCTCAACAAGTAGCACAGGCTCCAGAGCCCCAGCCCCAACAGGTGCCAGTAGCCATAAAAGAGGACAAGATACTTGTTCCTTACTGGCGGCACCAATATGTGTATTCCTACTCAGAAATAAATAGTGCCACATCGGAGCAAATACGGTTTTACAGGTACTTTAAAAGCGCTTTCTTTAACGGTACTTATCTGAATCTGGAAGGCAATACCAACTATGCCTTTATCCTGCTTTTTGATTTATTGAATAATGAGTATGAAAGGCATAAGGATCTCATCAGGCTGGAAAAAGAGCTGGATAATCTAGGCCTACATTACCCAAAGACCCGGTCTTACGCGACCTCTTTTCTGATTCAGAAAATGGCAGCTGCAGGCGACAGGCTGGGAGTAGAGCGATTGCAAGGGAGGTACTATAATGCTTACCAGAGCGGATACGATTATGACTACTGGAGGCTGGGGAGTAAGTATAAAACAACGTTGAATCTGCAGGATGATGAAGTTGCACTGCTCAACAAGCTTTGGAGTCCCAGTAATAACTTCTGCAACATCGAGTTTTGCTGCCACCAAGTAATTAAACTGTTTCTGGCTACCATAGTAGAGTTGGAGAAAAGTTTCACGAAAGAGGCTACTTCCCTGGGAAAAGAGCTGGAAGCTGTTGCGGATGTGGTTGCCCGCAAATATTATAAATTCCGAAAGAACTCCAACAACTATAAGTACAGTATAGAGTCCACCACCAATGAACTGTATAACCTTATTTTCAAGCATTGCGAAAATGCTCTGCGGGAACACTATGAGCATAAGCGGAAGCTATCTACTGACACGGCCTATACCGCCTTATCTGAGGTGGCTTCAGAGCTAGAGGGAAGAGTCCTCTCAAGATTTAATTCGTTTATCCCTGCATTACTGAGCAAGGCCAGCCTGCCCGATGAAGCCACTGAGCAGGAACTCAATATGCAGAATACCAGCAGGTGGAAGGCTCGCCTGGATGCTTTATGTGTAACCTACGGCGCTGCTCCCAAGCAATTCATCGAGCAGGTTAAACAGTTAGGTGAGCGTAACAAAAAGAACCCTGCCTTGGAGAACATATTCTTTGAAGCGTCAAAGTTTATTTCCAAGACAGACCGTCAGGCAGCCCTGATCCTATATGTGTACTACCTCTATCATGACCTACAATCTGTTACCTTCAATAATAAGCAGCTGACGAAAGCAATTAAGAAGAGCCTCTTCAGGTCGGAGGAACAGCTGCATGAATTCGAACGGATAGTCAGTAGCCTGATCCAGGACAGAGATTTGGAAAAGGCGCTGCAGGCTGTCTCCCGATTCGAAGTTCCCAAGCGAAAGAAGATACAACTCAACATAGCTGCTATCCAGAAAGTGCAGCAGCAGCATTCGGGCACAGTGGAGCTCTTAAACGAATACCTGCAAGATGAAGAGGAGAATGCTGCTACCGGAGCGGTAGAAGAAGCCGAGATCGATCAGGAAGGTGAAATCTCCTTCGAGCGCCTCATCCCGCAGGCAAGTGTAGCTGATGACTATTTCGTTGACGGTCTCCTGCTCAGTGAGGTACAACGGGGATTGCTCCGGCTTTTCTCCAACAGCACTTTCTCCCTTGCCCAGCAGGAGGTGGAAAGTTTCTCCAGAGCTCATGGTCTCCTAAAAAACCAACTCATTGACAGCATCAACGAAAGCTGCTATGATCAGCTGGACGATGTGCTCATTGAAGAAGACGGGGAGCATTACACGATCTATGAAAACTACTTTCAACAACTCATAAAGAAATGATGGATAATATAAAACCTAAAGAGGCCACCGCCATTGTTAACTCTCTGCTCGGGGGCGTGGTGCCTAAGATAGGCGTGCAGCATATTACTGTAGGAAGGTCGGCAGAAATTGAGGCCTTTATCAAATCACTGGAAGACGTCAAAAATGGCCATAGTATGGTTAAGTTCTGGATCGGTGATTTCGGCTCAGGCAAATCCTTTATGATGCATCTGCTTAATACAGTAGCCTTGAAGCAGAAGTTTGTCGTAGCCAATGCTGACTTTACCCCGGATAACAGGCTCTACTCCAATGATGGAAAGGCAGTGGCTCTTTATTCAGCAATCATGGACAACATTGCCATCCAGACAAAACCGGAAGGAGGGGCACTGGCAACTTTGCTGGAAAAATGGATTGAGCAGGTTATCACCAAAACATCACAAGATAAAAACATTCCATTAACTCAAATCCGTGAGGAGCAGCACCTGCCTTTGATTCAGCGCAGCATCATGAATACGATCAATGAACTAACGGATGTAGGTGGGTTTGACTTTGGTGTGGTGGTGATGAAATACTATGAAGGCTACATCAGTGACAATGAACAGCTACGCAGGAACGCACTCAAGTGGCTTAAGGGCGAATACAGAACTAAGACCGAGGCTCGTCAGGACCTGGGGGTGCGGGAGATAATCCATGACCTCAATTATTACGACATGCTCAAGAACTTCTGTAAGTTGTTTGTGAGCATGGGCTATAGTGGTTTTATGATTAACCTCGATGAGGCCATCAACCTCTACAAAATCTCCACCTCCGTGATGCGGGAGAAAAACTATGAAAAAGTGCTAGCCATCTACAACGACTGCTTTCAGGGGAAAGTGAGCAATTTCTTTATCAATTTCGCCGGTACCAAAGAGGTGCTGGAAAATGAGCGAAGGGGGCTGTTTAGCTATCATGCGCTTAAATCGAGGTTGGAGACAAATAAGTTTGAGACGCTAGCTGAGCGCGATTTCTCTCAGCCAGTGATTCGCTTGATGCCACTCAATCATACCGAGATCTTTGTGTTGCTCAAAAAGCTAAAAGCTATTTTCGACTTCAACTACAAAACCCAGCTTGACATCACGGATGAGGAGATCCACCAATTCATGGAAGAGATGTTTAACAAACCCGGTGCGAGCGAATTTCTCACGCCCCGGGAGGTGATACGCGATTTTCTCAACATCCTGAGTATTATCCGGCAGAACCCAAGCATCGACAAGCAACACCTTTTTGGAGATATAGAGATTCATGACGAGCGTCCGGATGAATCTGCTGTAGATAGTCTGGTAGATAGCATAGAGGTATTATAAATGCCGTACCAGCTGCTTTCTGAACCTATCCGACGCTATATCCGGGATAAGCGTTGGGAGTCTTTGCGCCCGATTCAAGGAGCCGCTATACAGCACATCCTCTCCAGTGACAGCAACTTTATTCTGGCTTCCAGGACAGCCTCGGGAAAGACTGAGGCTGCTTTCCTGCCTATCCTCTCAAAGGTTGATTTTCGGGAAACAGGGGTGCAGGTGCTTTACATTTCCCCGCTGATAGCCCTGATCAACGATCAGTTTTACCGGGTGGAAGAGCTCTGCAAAAACCTGGATGTCAAAGTAACCAAGTGGCATGGCGAGGCGAACCGTACAGAAAAGAAGAAACTGGTGCAGAAGCCTGAAGGGATTGTGCTCATCACGCCCGAATCCATAGAAGCCATGCTGGTGAATGCACCATACAGTGCAAAGGCCCTGTTCTCGAACCTGAAGTATATTGTCATTGATGAGATCCACTCCTTTTTAGGCACAGATCGAGGCATCCACCTAAAGTCGTTGCTGGCCCGTTTAGGTGCTGTCAACAAAACCAGCTTCCGCATAGTCGGTCTTTCTGCGACGATAGGGGACTACTCGGAGGCAAAGAAATTTACCGGGGATGAGGTGAATACCAAGGTGCTGTTGGACAGGTCTTCTAGGGAGATGACCACCTGCTTTAGGTACTTTGAATCTGATACTCAAGAACTGCCGCTGGAGATGGTTAAGGACCTGTATACGCAGACCTGGAACCATAAAGTCCTCATCTTTCCCAATAGCCGTGGCAGGGCCGAGGAGATTGCTGTGAAACTCCTGAAGATTTCCCAGCGAGTAGGAGGTCATCCCAACTATTTTTCTCACCACTCCTCAGTAGACAAGGAAGTGCGAGAATATGTTGAGCATTTTGCCAAGCATAACAGGCGGCATAATTTCTGTATTTCCTGTACTTCTACGCTTGAGCTTGGCATTGACATAGGCTCAGTGGATAAAGTAGTGCAGGTGGATGCTACGCATTCGATCGCTTCCCTCATTCAGCGAGTGGGCAGAAGCGGCAGGAGGGAAGGAGAAAAAAGCCAGCTGCTGCTTTATGCCACTGACAAGTGGAGCCTGTTGCAGTCCCTGGCCTGCTGGTTACTCTACAAGGAGGGATATATTGAGCCTTTCCGCACGGCAGAAAAACCTTATGATCTATTCCTGCACCAGGCACTTTCCACCGTGAAAGAACGCTCCGGCTGCACGAAAGATGAACTGATCGCCACGATGAAAAGTAACTATGCCTTCTCCGAAATCGAAGATCAGGCAATGCAGGACATCCTTGATGAGCTCATCCGGCAGGATTGGCTGGAGCAGGTCCACCGGGAACTCATCATCGGCGTGGAGGGCGAACGCATGGTTAATTCGCGTGAGTTTTATAGCGTCTTCAAGACCGAGCCCAGCTTCAAAGTGGTGAATGCCGGGAAACCGATTGGGGAAATACCGCTCACGCCACAGGTAATGGAAGACGAGAACATCCTGTTGGCAGCAAGGATCTGGAAGATCAGGTTTGTGGATTTCAAGACCAAGAAAATAGAGGTTGTCCCTGCTGTGGATGGTAAAAAACCCTTGTTCCTGGGAGGGGGAGGCACCGTTGACGCCAAAGTCAGGGAAAAAATGCTGGAGATCCTTTATGCAGATGCCCAATACCCGGAGCTCGATGAGGAGGGGCTGGACAAGCTTGCGGAACTGCGCAAAGACTTTGCAATCTTTCCGCTAAGAGACTTTGCCAAAGAAAGGCCGGTGCTCGTCAAGGATGGTCAGATCATATTTTATACATTTACCGGTACAAGGATAAACCGAAGCCTTGCCTTCCTGCTCAACCGCCTGGATCTGAAGCATGTTTATGACGAACAAAGTAGTAGCTTCATTCTTTCTATAAATCATGATTTGCTTCAGGAGCTCTTTGAGCAGTTAAGTTTATTTATTGAAGATGTGGACTTTCATTTACAACATGCACTTGAAGATAACGCATCTCTGCTGGATTTCTCCAAATGGGGTTTGATGCTTCCCCTCCAGTATAAGGGGAATATTCTTGAGGAAAGGTTCTATGATTTTAAGGGTGTTAATATTCTCTTAAGCAACATGCTGTTTGTCTCTAACAATACAGTCTCGTTGTTAAGAAGCGCAGACAAGTTAGCTAACCCTCATTGATGTGACTCTATTAGTTGTTTATGAATCCTAAGGCTAGAATCCTTTTCTTCCATATGTAGGAATTTTGTGTCATCAGCTAACGGAACTATGTAGTTCTTTGCTAACTGATTTAGATGTAAATGGAAAAGGCCTAATTAGTTTAGTAAAATTGCATGAATATTATTATATTTAAATTAAACATTTAACACTTTATATTCATGACAACAATTGTTAAAAACAAAAGAGACCTTGTAAGCAAGGCTCTTGCCGTTCTCTCTGAGATCGATTTTCAAATGCTAAAGCAGAAGCTTCAGGATGCTGAGGAAGGGCTCGGTTGGACAAGCGAGCAATGCGATATAGCCGAGCAGGACTACAAGCGTTTTCTTGCACTCAAGTATGCTTATCCTAATGAGGAAATTGTGCCAAATCAGGAGGTTGATAAGTTTTGGCATTATCACATTCTAGACACCCAAGCATATGTACGGGATTGTGATCGCGTTTTTGGATATTTTGTTCATCACTTCCCTTATTTCGGAATGAGAGGAGAGCAGGATCTGCGTGATTTACATACTGCATTCGCAGATACCACTGCATTATACAAGAATCATTTTGGCGAGGGATATGATAGTGCTAAAGGTGGAGGACGAGGAAAGTGTAGAACCGCTTGTAAGCCCGTAAAGTGTAAATAGCAACTGCTACTCGAGATGATAATCGCTTTTGTTTAATTGGAAGCCACCAGTTTATCGGTGGCTTTTATTTTGTTCAGTTAATAGAAAAAAGAGAACACGATGAGATCCAGTACGGATTTGTTTGGTAACTCCAAAATCTACGCACCTGGAGGTAGAGCGTAATTGTTGTGCTAGTACAAAAAAGCAATCTTGAGTGAATCTAATATAATTCGAAAGCAACCCCGGCAAACTATACGCATAAGACATTGAATCAAGACAAGCAAGCTTCACCTTCTAATGGCTTTTAGTTAAAGAGGCTAGTCCTGACTTCTGAAAAATACCAAAAAATTTCTGAGACCCTGATTTCGGCATCTCTTGTTTGAGGGGTGGGGATGTCTGAGGGAAATGAAAACGCTTTGGGCTGACCGGGTGGCGCTGTTTTGCTCCGGCTCCGTTTGCTTTGGCTGATGTTCAGAGCATGTGTTCTTGTGGATAGGGAAAGAAAACCTGAACTGCAGCCTCTGCTTTACAGTCTGCAAGAACTTATACTCATAGCATAAAGGGATGTGCCGGTGCTTTAGACCAACTCTCCCAGCGTGCGCTTCACCTTCATCACCGTGTTAGGTGACACGGCACACAGCTTGGCAATCTCTCTGACAGAACATCTGCCTTCTTTCAGGTATTCAGCAACCTTCCTGTTCTCCTCCAGAAGCTTCTCAGTACTCTTCACCGTTCCCTTGGGTCTGGCTATATGCTTGCCCTGTCGTTTGGCTTCCTGCTGGCCTGAGACAATACGCTCTACAAGTGACTCGCGCTCCATCTGAGCAAGATCTGCCAGTATGCCCAGCACCATCATCGTTACCGAGTCCTTCCTACGGTGCTTGTCCAGTGAGCGTAGGTTACGGTTCACCACATGGGTGCAGACGCCCAGCTCAGCCAGTTCCAGGATGATCTGGCGCACATCCATGTTGTCCCTGCCCAGCCTGGATAGTTCGAGGCAAATGACTTCGGTGATCTCTTTTCTTCTGGCCAGCTCAAAGATCTCCTCCATGCCTGGGCGCTCGTACTTGCTTCGGGTGCCCGATACAGTCTCGCAGACGGTATAGACCACTTCGAAGCCCTGGCGGGTGGCGTAATGGTTTAGCTCGGTGACTTGACGGTCGGAGTTCTGCCTTGTGGTAGAGACGCGGGTGTAAAGGGCAGCTTTCATGTGCAGCTATGTTAGGGTTAAATATCGTGAGCTGCAAATATAGTGATTGTGTCAATAAAAGCTAGTGCTTTACATGATACAGCATGAGAAATGTTTTGTATAGGTTATAACCTCAGCAAGGGAGGCAAAGAGAGGAACACTTTATTTGATACAGTTGCTGCTTAGCTGCGCTCGTCCATGTAGGGCTGCCAGTTTACGATCAGTACCTTCTCATCAGGCAAGAGCAGGTAGCCGTAGTCGTAGCACAGGTGGTAGGTGTTGCCGCGTTGGGTGCGGTATACCTGGGTCAGAAAGCGGAAGTCGAAACCTGCCAGTTCCAGGTGCTGTCTGGACACTGTCGTCTTGCCAAGCGGGCTGAACTGCCTTAAGATGCTGCGGTTCTTACGTAAGGCTGCATTGACCTGTTGTATCCTGCGCTCGCCCTGGCTCTGCTGCTTGATGAGGTTGTTATGCAGGTAACGGCATTGATCCGTGCAAAAGCGCTTATCACTTCTACCTGTGATAGCGGCATGGCACTGCAGGCATGTCTTTTCGTGTGTCATCGCTTAAGCGTGTTATTACCCGTTTATAAACGGATATACCCGCGTAATAACACGGCTATGGATCAAGAAGGTTTTACCTTTGCCTGCAGTAACTACCTCATTTGCTATGGCTTATCCTTCGCAATTACCTGTTCTGTTCTTAAATCCCCTGGAGCATGCTGGGAAGGCGTTTATCCGTATCTGGCATAAGCCCAACCCTTTTATCTCCAGGCGCCTGAAAGAAGCTGCCTGGGTCAGGTACAGCAATACCTACAAGTGCTTTGTCATGCACCACACGAGCCAAGCCATTGAAATGACCCACCAGCACTTTCAGGGGCTGGCCAAAGTGGATGCCCGCTATTTGTATAAGCCTAAGCGCCTGCGTCCAGCCCAGGGAGCGGTGATCCTGCAGCAGGACAAAATCGTGGCAGAACCCCTGGAGAAGGTGCCCGTTCGGCCAGTGGTGCGCCTGCAGCCCCTGGAGCATCAGGGAAAACAGTACGTGGAGCTAAGCTATCCCTACAACAAAGACATCTATGCTTGCCTGAAACAAAGCAAGGTGGCCCAGTGGCTGGCAGAGATGCAGTGCTTTGCCATTTCAACGGATAGCCTTGCTCTGCACACACTCCTGACCGAGCTGGAAGCTGTCGCGCAGCTGTGGCAGGCGCAAACCATACAGGTAAAGGACATGACCCTGCAGGCCAGGTTCTGGGAACAAAGCTACCTTAAAGGCGAAGGCTATATCCCGTGCCCGCTTGCCTACCTGGAAAAACTGTACCTGCTCAACTATAGTCTCAGCACTATCCGCACCTACCACGCGCTGCTCTTGCGGTTTCTCAACGCCCATAAGGGGAAAGGAATGGAGGCTATAAACGCCTTCTCGGAAGAAGAAATCAACCACTATCATAGAAGCATGGTGCAGGCAGGCACCTATTCTGTCTCGTTTATCAACCAGTCGATCAACGCGGTCAAGTTCTACTACCAGCGCATGCTCTTGCGCCACGAGGTGCAGTTAAACCAGGTAGAGCGGCCCGAGAAGCCCGAACGTTTGCCCCAGGTGCTCAGCAAGCAGGACGTGTTGAAGATCCTCTCGGTCACAGAGAACGTAAAGCACCGCTGTATGCTGCAATTGCTCTATGCAGGCGGGCTAAGGATTGGCGAAGTGATCAACCTCAAACTTACCGATGTGCAGTCAGAGCGTAATTTGCTGCTCATACGGGGCGGCAAGGGCAAGAAAGACCGCACCACCTTGCTTTCCCAAAAGCTGCTGGAAAGCCTCAGGGCGTATTACAAGCAGTACAAGCCCAAGGTGTGGCTCTTTGAAGGACAGGCAGGCGGCCAGTACACGGTCGAAAGCATCCGCAATGTGTTCCGAGCCAGCAAGGAGAAAGCGGGCGTGAAAGCGCCTGCTACGCCGCATACCCTCAGGCATTCGTTTGCCACGCATTTGCTGGAGCAGGGCACCGATCTAAGGTATATCCAGGTGCTGCTGGGGCACCGATCCAGCAAGACCACAGAGATCTACACCCACATCACTACCCATGCTTTGGATAAGATTGTCAGCCCGTTGGATAATCTCTAGCAATCACCTATATTAGCTTAAACATATACATTCATGTACATAGCAGTATTCTTTACCCGTTCCAGGCAGCAAACGAGCGCTAAAGCAGGATGCAGCAATTACGTACATAGTGCAGATAAGCGTATGTTGTCGTATATCCAGTAGTTAGCAGTAAATTGAAGTATAGAAATTAGAATGAAAAAGCTGATTCCATTTATAATAAGCGCTGCAATACTTGGAATAGCAATATACGTTTTATCAGACCCTTACTTTTTCACGTCAGCAAAAATGCTCTATCAATTAGGTGTAGCAAAATCTGATGAAGGAAATGATGCCATAGATGTACAGGGAAAGAGACAAGCGGCAGACTATTTTGAAAGAGCGATAGAAAAAGGTTATAGAGACAGAAATGTATATGTAAATCTGTATTGGGCCTATACCCATATTCATAGTGACTCTAAAATTGAAGAAATGCTAACTGATGCATTAGAAGCATACCCAAATGACGTAGAATTTTTATTCAGGCGAGCTGACAGTAGGTTAAGCCAGCATAAATACGAACTTGCAATCGAAGATTATAGCAAGGTAATCAGTACTGGGCCTGATTTTCAATATGTACATAACGCCTATTATGATAGAGGTGCCGCTAAGTTTATACTTGGGAAAAGAGATGAAGCAGAAAAAGATAGAGAAATGGCTCAGCAGTTGGCTCCGCATCAGTTAAGGACATATGAAGACTATTCTAATCTGTACAAATAAAATCTACTGCTAACCCAGTATAAAAGTCAAGTTCAGCTTCGCCTCACTCGCCTTTTATACAAACCGTTGGGTGTAACTTTAAGAATGAAAAAGCTATTTCTTGATGATATAAGAACTGTTGAAATGGTTTATAATAAGGCCATTGCAAATGAATTTGTAGTTGTCAGAACATACTATGACTTTGTAAAATATATTCAATCCAATGGTCTTCCTGAATTTATCAGTTTTGACAACGATTTAGGATTAGAAAAGAATGGAGATTTAGCACCTGATGGATACGCCGCTGCTAAGTGGTTGGTTTATGAATCGGGTCTTGATTTGACTGAACTAAAATTTAATGTTCATTCGGCAAATCCGGTAGCGGCACAGCAAATCAAGGGACTATTGACAAACTATATTAATTATATCAAAGAGAATAAAAATAGTGGCGCATAATAAAGCTCATAATTTATATCCAGCCAAGGTTTACTTACATCATTAAAAAAATCTGTTTGGTGTAACTTCTACCCAATCTTGAGTATAATACCAGCCTCACCAAAATCATCTATAAAATGAACATTGTAAAAGTTAACAACGGAAAAGTTGAACTCCGCAAGCCTAGCGGGTCGATTATTAGGTATATTGGAACTGGAAATGCGGTAAACGCTGAAATTAATTCTGACGGTTCATTGATTCTTGTAACAACTGACAAAGGAAAAGTGGAGTTAAGGAAGGAAGCGGGAAGTCTTATCCGCTACATTGGAACCAACAGCGCTATAAAAGCTAAGTTTAGTGGAAGTGATATTCTTGTTGAGACTAAAGTTGGGAAGACAGAATTACGTAAAGAAAGTGGCTCGTTAATCCGTTACATCTAGTTAATATGACAAGAGAATTTACTCAAGCAGTTTGCGAACGAATAGGGTATTATGTTTACATTTTAAAAGACCCAATTTCGCAGCAAGTAATCTATGTCGGTAAGGGTAAGAACAATCGGCTCTTTAATCATGTGCAATGTGCATTAGAAACTGAACTCATTTCAGATAAGCTTGACGAGATCAGAAAAATTGGAGTAGATAAAGTAGAGCATTACATATTAAGACACGGCTTAAACGAAGAGCAGGCATTAGAAATTGAGAGCGCTTGCATTGACCTATTGGGGCTGGAGAACTTAAAGAACGAAGTTAATGGTCACAATTCGTGGGAGCGTGGCCTAAAATCGATAGCTGAAGTTATACAACATTATGACGCACAGGTCATAAATATAGAAGAACCCTCTATTATCATTAACATAAATCGGCTTTACGAGCGGTTCATGGCTGATGAAAAACTTTATAAAGCAACGCGTTCTTCATGGATAGTCGGACCTAAACGTAATTTGGCTAAATATGCTTTTGCAGCTTATCGTGGACTTGTTAGGGAAGTATATCGCATACATGACTGGCACCATGTCAATGGCAGACGTTGGGAATTTACTGGAAGTATAGCCGAACCAGAAATTAGAGATAAGTATATAAATCAATCTCTATCGGGATATATGAAAAAAGGGAGCCAAAACCCCATAAAATATACTTTCTGACCAGATAAAAAAGCTAAACACCCAACCACGTGTATACTTCATGCTTCGGCTAAAGCCTCGCACGCCGTCTACACCAGTCTGGTTAGCCAGCATATGTAATGATAAAAAAGAAAAAAGAGAAGAAGGGGTATGAAAAACAGCTTGCAGATATTAAGGAGCATGGGCTGCATGTTATTCATGTTTTAGAAGATGAAAAAGGTCCTAACTTTTCTTATTCAGTAGGACTGTTTCACAATTATCAGCATCCAGAAATCATAATGATTGGTCTAAAAAGAGAATTAGCCCATATCCTTATCAACAATATCGCCTTTGACATCAAAGAAGGCAAAACGTACGAGGGTGGGCAGTTTTACTCTGATATATTAGATGATTTTGATTGCCTAATGTTGGACGTAGAATCGAAATACTATGATGAATATTTTGGTCAGGCAAGCAGATTTTATGAAAGCAATGACTTTCCTGTGCTGCAGTGTGTTTATCCTACTGTAAGTGGGATATACCCATGGGAAGATAATTGGCCAGAAAACCTAAAAGACCTCCAACCATTGTTAGGCAAAATCAATAGTAGCACTATCAAGAAATAATACATTGGCTAACCACACCCATAAGCCAGCTTCGCCGCCTTATGGCCAAGTACGTTGTGTGTAACCCAAATAATGAAAAGAGTCTTTGATTTTAGTATAGTTGATTGGATTAGCAAAGGTGTAGACCAGGAAGGCTTTGGAAAGGTGAGTAATTTACTGCCTTCTTGCTTTAACAGCTACATTAAAATACTGATGCCTATTTGTATTGATAAGAAGATGCCAATTAAAGAATATTCTTACAATGCCAAATCAGTTGAAGACCTTAATAAAAGGGTAGAGTTTTGGAATAAGTATGGAATAATCAATGGTCATCCAGCCAAAGACAGACTGGAAAGAACATCCTATAAAGAACTATCTAAAGAACTAAACATTCCTTATAATAAACACATAGACACCCAAAGTATTTGGAACATTGATAAGCAATGGCCACCCAATTTAGGAAGCTTGCTTGAAGAAGATATTGAAACTCTCAATGAAATCATCAGCATTATTGGTGCAGCAACTCCAACCTTCTTCTTTGGTGACGTGCTGGATGGCAAAGGTTTTCAAGAAAATGATGACGTTGTAGATTGGCTTTTCTTCGGTGAGTTGTCAGAACTTACAACAGTTTACGTTGAGCAGAATCAAGACTTTCCAAGCTACTTCTTTGCAGAGAACAAAGCATGGTGCTTCTGTCACCCTGAAGACCAAGGCTTTCTACTACTTGGCTGTGGCGAAGAAGTAGCAAAAAAGGTTCTTAAATCTGAATCTATTGAGTGTTTTGAGTTTGACTGTCAGGAACAAATAATAAGAGAATAAGAAAAAGGGCTCCACACAACAAGGTTTATACCCTATGCTTCGGCTGATAGCCTCGCACAAGGTATACACGAGACGTTGGCAGTAACCAGTAAGTATGGAAAGAAATGAAAAGAGAAAAGATTAGCGGGGGCTTTGCTGCGGTAGGACATGCTTTGGTGCTACTTTTCTTTGTTCCTCTCTGCTTGTTCTTACTTTACATTATCATCACTAAAAACTTCAGCTTCGAAGGAGTAATATTTCTGTTGGCTATCTTAATTCCAAGCGTACTTGTGGTGAGACATGCCTATACGTATGCCGACTTATACCTAGAAGGCAATACTATCATAGTAAAGAAGCTGTTTAGTGTTAAGGCTAAGCCAATAGCTGAATATAAGACAGTAGAGCAAGCAATAATGCCCTTGAAATACTGCATCAAGTTTCAGGACGGAAGTAAAGCATGTTTTGCCTTAAACACATCAAGTATATTCAGGCATATAACAAGCACAGACCCTGACAGGGTTGTAAAAGAACTAAGGCTCAAATTTCAAGAACTAAAGCAGGAATACGCAATTAATGAATAAGAGAATGGCAGCTGCCAACAAGGTATATAAGCCTCACTTCGGCTACGCCTCGTTCGCCTTCTATACTAACCGTTGGCAGGCATAATTAATAAAAAATGAAGTGGTTAATTTTGATTTTGGTAATACTGACTGGGTGTTCCTCTGGACGAGAAGCAGTAATGCCATTTAAGAATTATTTGATTACAGGTGACAGACTATATCCAATTAAATTAAATGGAAGTGAATTTACTTTCAGGATTTGGATTAATAATAGCACCTCAGTTGATAGGGTAATCACGATTTCAGAAGATTCAGTAGATGGATTTCAAGGTACTTTCATAGAGTATGGAAATTTATACAGAGGCAACAAGTCGAAAAACTATTATTCAAAAACAAATATTACTCCCAAAAGTGGTTTCAAAGAGTTTAAGAATAAGCTGGATAAACTTCAGTTATTTGAAATAAAAACGCCAGAAAAAGAATTAGAGATAACATTACACCAGGGATTCTCAACTTACGTGGTAGAAATTAAAAACGGGAGCGATTATAACAGCTTTAAATTTGATACCTATTTTCCAAGCAACCAAGAGAGCGATGAAAAATTTGACAGAATTGAATCATTAATTTTTAGTGAATTCAAACTCAAGAATTACTTTAAAATGAAAAATTAAAGTCTGCCAACAAAAGCTAAAAACCACTAAAGCGTTTTTTAGCCCAACCGTTATGTACAACTATAATCATAAATGAAAAAGATAATATGCCTGTTTCTAAGTATCTTCCTTATAAGCTGCCAAGAAACAGTAACCGAGCAGACATCTGAATCAAAAGTAAAAACTGAAGAAGGCTCTTCTAACTCTACATTAAGTAAAAATGCTTCTGTTGGTAGCGATACAGTTCTTGTAAGAGGAAGAAGCGTTGTTTTCTTCTCCATAAATCAAGAAGAGTATGATAGAATCCTAAAAGAAGAAGGTGAGGACTCTGGAATTAATGAAATTCTCGATGATTTCAACTATTATGCTTCAGAAGTAGCAGACTCGCTTAATAAGGCAGGATTTAGAACTTTACTTACAACCAACAAAACCTTTATCATTGAGAAGAACAACGGACAAAGAAACTACGTCACTAGAAACAATAAGAAAGGTGAAGTCGGTGTGTTACTGTTCGATGGACTTGATGAACCGAAGGTTGATTATGGAGTAGGAACGGATATAGACTACTTTGTAATGGTGCAAGAATACTTTAAGAAAAAATAGCAGTACATAACCCAGCGCAGCCGTAACCCTTGCTTCGCTTCGGGCTTCAGCTGCACAAGACGTTATGTAGCACTTCAGTCATAGAAGCCAAATGAAAGCAGCCTATCTTTTTCTCATTGTTATCGCTATTTGTGGCTGCAAAACGGCCGAAAGAAGTGGGGTAGTCGAACAGGAAAGGACTTATGCTAATCAGGGCGAATATGAGAATCACCTCGCTGAAGAATATTTCAATCAGGACTACGAGACTAAGAAATACCAGAAGTTCGCTGGAAAAATTCTCACAGACTCCCTAAGCGAATACAACATCGTCTACTTTGATAGTTTAAGAGTTATCTTGGAAATTGAAGATGTAGTACACCGAAGGGTTTTTACAGAGGGAATTCTAAGCCCAAATCATCTTTACTATAGCCAGTCAATGCAGATATGTTGCTTTGAAGAACTGACTCATTTAAATAAGAATGGCACCCACAGACGGTTTAAGTTTTGGGTGTTTGAAGAAGGTGTGGCTAACCCGCTGGAATATCTGATTGAACTTACTAATGGTAAAGCAACAAGGGAAACCAGTTTATCAGAGTTTGTGAGCAAAGCAGAAGTGACTCATATATCAGAACCCAGAGTAATTATATAAAGAAAAGCACTACATAACCCTGTACAGGCTTAAGCATCGGCTTACGCCTTGCCTTCGCCTGTACCAACCGTTAGGTGGCATTAATAAAAATAAAGAAGATTAAATTGAAGAAACTTTACCGACCAGTTGGGCTTAAAGAGCTTGAGCTAATTCTCAACAGCGACTCAAAGAGATTTCCTCCCCGTTTGAGTTGGCAACCGATATTCTACCCAGTACTGAACTTCGATTACGCCGCGCAGATTTGCTACCAATGGAACGTAGTGGACGACAATTCAGGTTTCAGCGGATTTGTTACAGAATTCTCCCTAGATGAATCTTATCTGGAAAAGTTTGAGGAGCAGGTGGTCGGCGGAGACATGCACAGGGAACTGTGGGTGCCGTCCGAAGAACTGGAAGAATTTAACGACAGGATAATTGGCGGAATACAGATTACAGCCGCTTTCTATGGAGAGAAATACGTCGGCAACATCGAAAGCTCTGGCCGATTCAAAACTATGCCTGCGACGCAGCAGCTACTTGCAGTTAAGACCGATTGGGAGAAAGGTAATCTGGATTCCTTGGTAAAGGAAGAATCTGTAGCAGTTCAGGCCAACTTTAGTTACTGGAAATCACTTCCACAAAGTGGCCAGCTAGAAAGCTTGTTCAAGGCAATAGAGAAAGAATGAAGCGGGTTGTATTCAGAGAGAAAGCTAATAAAAGAAAAAAATAACGCCACCTAACATTGTATAAACGCCAGCATCGGCCGACGGCCTCCGCCGCCGTTTATACGAGACCGTTGTGCCAAATTAATATGACAATAAAAGAGATTTTACAGCAGCACCGAGACTATTACTTAGAACGTTTTGAAAATGCTTTGAGAGCAAGTCAGGATGGAGTATCGGAGATTCTTTTGCTATTGAATAATGAAGAACCCAATGAATTATTTAAATACTATAGGTTAGATTACCTCAAAAAGGACGAAAACGGTGAAAATAGAATTGTAGAATTCAATACAGATGGCTATCTAGACCATGAACCGCTTGAGTTTGAGGTTGGAAACTCAAGAATTGAGATAAACCCATTTGTGTGGAATAATTGTGAGATATTCATTGACAACGACCTCAACGACTGGAATGAATTCCATGAATGGATAAAAAAATGGATTGCCATAGATGATGAATACGCCCAAGACGAGAATGGCTTTTCTGGATTGATTCACAATGTTACTAGGCCAATTGAAGAAAACAGCAGGATAACTACGGCCATTGACTTAGGAACTGCCCCTGTTGAAGCTTTGACGGAGTTGTTGGAAGTATTCTTAAATGATGGAGCAGTAAATGAAATAAAAATAGCCTCCTCTATAGGCGTTTAAAAAATAACTTGGCACAACAACGTGTAAACCTCACCTCGGCCGACGGCCTTCGGCGTCGTTTACACAAGTACGTTGGCAGTAATTTCTAATTAAAAGATGAATCAAACCCAAAGTATAGAAAAGGATACAAAGTTGCTTTTGCTTATACTAAGCATTTCTTATGCTCTATACATTGTGGTAGCATATGACTTCATCCCTATCTATGAAATATTTGTAGACCTTGCCTTATTCGCGACATTAATTGGAAGCATAGTATACATATTCAAAGTTGTCATAGCTTTAGCAAAAACAAAGCAACTCCCCAAAAAGTCAACTACTTTAGTTACTTGTGCAATAGCATTCTGCTACTTACTAACTTTTGGAAGTAGAAATGGAATGTTTGAAGGTGGAAAAGTTCTGGACGCCGCTTTCTTGGATGACAGAAGCAGAATGGATTTAGCCCTATATAAAAATGGGACATATATTATATTCTCTAACTGGATGTTTGGAGAGGAAAGATTTGAAGGGAAGTACAGTATGGAAGGAGACACAATAAAATTTTTAACTACTCCTGTAATTGATAATGACTTTATCGCTCAAGAGGCAATTATTGATAGGAAAGAAAAAAAGATTTATTTCCGCAAGAACATTGACGGAAGCTACATGGAGGACTTTTACTACTTTCAAATTGATTTCTAAAATAACTTCTGCCAACCACATGTATACTTTATGCTCGGCTACGCCTTGCACATCGTCTACACAAGTCCGTTAGGGTAAAATTAAATCAAAGAAGAAATGGAGTTTTTACTTTTCGATATTTTACAATCTGGAATTGGAAGGCTATACCTGCTATTGAGATACAGGAAAAAAGAACTCATTGCTAAAGTACTGGAAGAAAAATATGAAGGAAGCTATAGTAACGCAGGGAAGCTTTTGTCACTAAAATTCTTCGCCATACTCTTTGGACTTTTGCTTTTTGGCTTTTTGACTTCTGTTATCATTGGCTCGTTTAAATAATTAGTTAAAAAAGTCAGCAAGTGAATGCATTTAGAATTGATGTCCGGTAAGTACAGAATTATAAGAGATTTTTCCGCAATACGTGCAAAATGAATTGACGTAAAGACCGTGCAGAATTAAAAGAATTTCTCCTTTAAACGTGCAAGATTTAACTATGCACCACCGACCAAAGTATCTTTTGTTTACTATGCAGTTTCAGAAAGTAAGGACAAGTAGTAACTTCAGCATCAGAAGCTTTAAGCAAAGGAAGAAAAAGTGGTAGCTTGTGTGAAGAAAATCAAACCCTAACAAGGTATAAAAATCATACTTCGGCCGACGGCCTCGCACGTTTTTTATACTAACCGTTGTAGGGTATAGAAATTTATGAAAGTAGAGACTTTTCATATTGCTTCATGGGAAGAACCAGAAACAGGTCTGGTCATTGACGAAAATGACGAATGGGTTCTGGTGAAGTATATACCTGTGGATTATCAAATAGATGGCTATAAAATCTATAAAAAAGCCTTCATCGAAGAAAGAAGTCGTTCCTCGAAGGAAGCAGCAATAGAGAATGTCCTACGACTAAAAGGTGTTAAGGTAGAATATCCAGAAGGTTTCAGCTTCGGTTCCACTATTAACCTGTTTGGCTCAACTGTTCACCTGCTGAAATGGTCAGAGCAAAAGTATGGTCTGTTCGAGTTTCAGGACAACAGCGAAACAGAGGCCTTCTATGGTAAAATATCACAAGTAACTGATAGTCTTTTAAAAATCGACATGATTAAAGCAGATGGTTCTGTGGAAGTAAAGTATGATTATGAATTTGAGATAAATGTAATCAGAGCTATTGCTTTTGAATCAGATTACTTCCTTTCTATGAAGTTGCTATGGCAAGACAAAATGAAGAACAACACCCTACAACCACACCCATAAGCCAGCTACGCCGCCTTATTGCCAAGTCCGTTGGGGTAAATTAAAAATATAAAATGATAAAATCTTTATTTGCAATCTTGGCATTCACTATTGCTTTTACAACAGCGGGCTACTCCCAAGATGGTTTTGATGAATGGAATAGAAACTACAAAGAAGTAAACCTCATCAAGATACTTCAATTTGAACGGAAATACGCTGATAGTATAGAAATGAAGTCAGGGGCAAGTGCATATTATACTCGGACAGACAAATACCGTTTCAATGCAACTTTCTTAGGTGAGAAAAGAAAAATCGATCCTCAGGTTTTGCGTTCAATGAAAAACGTTTTTAAGCTTTTTTCCGGAAGTTCAACTCAATTAGACGGACTCATCGATAACGAATATTTATTCCAGATTGGGGAAACCCAGTTTTGGGCACCAATCCAGAAACAATTAGAAAAGTCCTTCAATAAAGAAATAAAAAAGGGCAAAGAGACACACTTATTCTGTTTATTTTTAAATGAACATTCAAGTAACGGCCTATTTAATACGCTCCTTATCTCTGAATTTAAAAAAGAATAACTCACCCCAACATTGTGTAAACAGCATACTTCGGCCGACGGCCTCGCACGATGTTTACACGAGTCCGTTGGGCGTCAATTGTAATTATGAAGAAAATATTCTTTTTTTTTGCCTCTTTTCTTATTCTTAACCTCATGCTTTGAGAGTGACCCAGAGCATTATGAACATGATAAAGCCTTTGTCATGCGTTCAGAGTCAATTTCACCTAACCAAGGGTTCAGAATTGTAGAATACCAGTTCGATCAAGGAGCACATGGCTACTCAAGAATGTTTTGGGCTATTGCACCTGCTAACAAAGAAAATATTAACTTAAAGGAATATATACTACCAGACGGCTACAAAACTTTAGGCTGGACAAGTGACAATAAGGCTATAATTGAAAAGTGGGAACCTTATTATTATAAAGACAGAGATGTAACTCTTAAAACGGGAGACAAATTCAATGGCGTTACACTTGTGCTAAGTAAATAAGGAAAAAATCGTAGCCCAACACAGTTTATACCTTATGCTTCGGCAACGCCTTACACAAGGTATACACGAGCACGTTATGCTTAATGTAAATTAAGAATGAAGAAAGCTGCTATACTTGCTCAATCTTACCTGGTGCTTTCATTTCTATTGGTGTCATGCGGCTCAAAAAGCAAAGTAGAGATAGATAAGGATACTGCTTCTCAACAGCAGCCTTTATCAGGTGTTTATGCAGACCCACTGCAAACCCCTTGTTATCAACTTACAGATGACAAACCTATTAAGCCTCTGCACTTAGGCTTAGGCTTTCATGGAAAAGTGATTCTTAAAGCAGAGTATGACACAGCAAGCTTAGAGTTCACCAGATATGAAGTAGTAATGACAAAACTTCTTCATGATGGCTCTGGAAAACAGTATATTCCTGATGAAAAGAAAATAGCACAACTAAAGCCAATACTTATAAAGCATGTTGATTATATTAAGTTGAAAAGTATTAATAATGCCGATTGTATTGCGCCTGTTAGCTTTAACTTTCCTATCAATATTGATTAAAATGACTTAGCATAACAAAGTATAGCAGTACGGCTTGCTGACGCTTCGCCATTCTGCTACACGAGTAACGTTGGTGGGCATATAAAAGAATAATGTTAACTAAAATCAGGTATTTATTAGTAGGGATCTTAGGTTTGTTTGTGCATGCTTGCCTAGTATTGGCTGTTCAAGAATATGCTGGGTTTTCAAACAACAGTTATTTCTTAATAATTATTTTAGTTGCTATTGTTCCAATTTACTGGACCTCAAGAACGGTATATCGAAGGTCAATAAGATGGGGACCCAGAATCAAGGAACAACTAGCCATGGGAGGTCTTAAATTATTAAATGAAAGACCATTAAAATTAAAAGAGGCATTAGAATACCTAGATTGGACACCTCGAGTGACAGTTATGGTTAATAATATTCCCATTGATTCTGTAGGCAAGACCTTCGCTCATAGAATCATAGAAGTTCTAAATGACAACCAGCAAAGGAAAACATTATGTGTTGAAATAATGAAATCTGATTATTCAGGAAAAATTGTTTTCAAAACAATTAAGGAGTTATAACAAAAAGAAAAATACGCCCATCAACAAAACCTATGAGCAATACTTCGCTAGCACTTCGTACTGCTCATAGCCAAAACGTTACCATTAATTTGAATGAAAAGAAATTGGGAAGATATAGTATGGATATTTGAACCTGATGGTTCTTTGAGAGACATCTATGTTCAAGATGTTTCCATTTCAGATTGGGAGAAATTAATTGACTTCCTGAATGAAAACTATCCGTTGAAGTATGGAATAGCAGGAGAAGAAAGAAGTGCAAGCCAAATAGATAAGCAAGACGCACTCAGTTACCTAACTGATGAAACAGGCGAAATGTATTGCAGGAGTACTACTATTGACCTTGGTGGAATACATGTTAATTGTCATTTCTTCTTATCGGAACAAATAGAGTTTGACATTGACCCAAAAGAGATAACTTCTGTTGAAGACTTTGAGAAGGTAGAGAAATTTATGCAGTCAATCAGTTGGGCTTTAGAACAGCAAGTAACCTTGACCGATGAAAACACTCCTGAATTTCCATTGATAAAGGTTGATGTGGTGAAAAGTATAGATAAAGTGTTGACTCGAAAAGAAGCACAAAACTTACGGGGAAATGGAAATACTCTTTTAAACCAAATAGCAGACTTAAAATCAAAATTAGAAATGAAGCTATTTCCGCAGGATTTTGAAGAGAGAATCTTAAAGAGTGCAAGTGAACCATATAAATCAACAAAGCGAAATAAAAACATATGGTAACCACACCTTCACGATAGCTGTGCCACCGCAAAGCCAAGTCCGTTAGCAGTAATAAGTAATAATAGATGATAATTAAATCTAGATACTCTAAAAAAGTCCTTTTTCTGTACTTTCTTTTATTGATACCCATTACAGTCCTTTACTTTATTAGCTATGTTATCATTGACACGAATAAAGAAAACTTCTTTCAGTATGAATTGGTAGTTTTCTTCCTACTCTATACTTGGTTTCCGACTGGGTTTCTATACATAATACTTCAGCAACATAAAGTGGTCAGTATAACCAATGATAAGATTGTTGTCAGCCGGTTTTTCGGACTTATAGAGCAACGTTATCCATTCAAAGAAGTAAGAAGAGCGGATTACCTGTTCGGAAGCCATGGAATCTTATTGCAGTTTAGTGGAGGTAAGCAGATAACGCTTGGAGCAAAGGAATTTGAGAATTATTATGAGCTAACAAAAGCAATTGCTTCTGTGGTTGAGGCAGACCAGAATATTAAAGTTAAATACTTTCCAAAATGGCTCAAAATCTTAACAAGTATTGGAGGTTTTCTCCTGTTACTCTTCTTGATTAACCAGTCTTTTTAAATTAGAGCTGCTAACAATGTACAAAAGCCAAGCTTCAGCTACGCCTTGCTCACCTCATGTACTAAACGTTAGGCAGTATTTGAATTAAAAAAAGAAAATTTGAGAACACTTATAAAATCGACAAGAGCTTCTTTTATAGACAGGTTTGTGTGGAATTGGGTCTTCATTCATTATTGTGGCCAGGTTGTCGGTCAGTGGCAAAGGAAGTATGCTCATAAAGGCTTAATCAACGTTCTCATTTCTCAAATTTCTGTATCAACATCAGCAATACCGATTTTTATATTCTTGCTTCTTGAAGGAAATTCTCCTGTGTGGGGTACTCTTTGGGTAGTGGTATATATCCTAACGTTTTACGTGCTATTGAAGAAGCCTTTATCTAAACTTGTTAACCTAAATGAGTTAGAAAGGACTTACAAGCAGATTTCGAGAAAGCAAAGGATTCTGAATTTCATCTTGTCAATACTGATGTTCTTGACCTCTTTCGCTGTTTTAATAGCCTCCATAAAATTTGTGGGAGCTATTCTATAAGTTAAAGTAGAAACTAACTGAAGAATAACAATGCATAACCCTGCACATAAACCAAGCTTCAGTTAAACCTTGCTCGTTTTATGTACTAAACGTTGGGCAGCATTAAATAAAGGTAAAATCTTGACAAAGCGACTGATTTTCATACTTAGCCTGCTTCTAAGCTCCCTTACTGCTTGGAGTCAAGTGACTATAACAGGGGTAGTCGTTGCCAAAGTTGATGAATCACCTATCCCAGGTGTTAGTATAATTGAGAAAGGCACAAGTAACGGAACTACGACTGACATTGACGGCACGTTTTCGATTAACGTAACAGACCCTAACTCTACTCTTGTTTTCTCCTTCATTGGCATGAAAACAAAAGAGTACACATTGAAGGGACAAAGGCATATAGTTGTTGAAACCAAGTGGGATTGCAACAAAGACTTCTTTGACGCGAATAAGATAAAGGCGTATGCCAGTAGTGGGTTAATCAACACCCCGTTAGGCGGACAAATTGAAGTAGCAACACCTTATCTATTTTTTGGTGGTGTAATCAAAGGTTCTTATAGTTACCAGACCAACTTAACTCAAAACGAACTTCAGAACGGGCACATTGAGTTAAGCCATTTCATTTCTACCTGTGACTTTGACATGGATTTTAAATGGAACTATCGCCAGGTCAACTTCAATAAAGAATTTAACTCCAACGCCTACTCTTTTGAGACAGACTATAACTTTAGGGACCTCAAGCTGATTGCAGGATATACCCACTTGAATTTTGATAATATTGAAGTAGTTGGCACAAAAACTTCACCAGGGGTTTTGATTGGCTTTGGGACCACTTTAGGCCAGCCTCTTTACCCTACAGTCGTTGGAAAGGTATCGTTGTATAAGGACAATATAGAATATCAGGCTTCTGTTCAAGGTGGTTATAAAGGCATTCTTTTTTTCACGAAGTTCTACAAGCTCAATTCTTTTAATGAAGTAAGCTTAGGTATAGGTACAGCAATAGGTTATCATATAAAAAGGCTGGAAAAATAAACGAAGCACAACAAAACCTATAAGGTAGCTGCGCCACCTCATAGCTAAACACGTTAGGCTTAATGTGAAATGATAAAAAGCAAGCTTCAACAAATTAACCAATTCGGTAAACAGTGCAAGACTGAGATTGACGTTATACTAACAAATAAGGGGTATGAAGTGACCCAGGAGGAGCATCATCCAGAATCTTTTGAGTCAAGGTATTGGGTTTGGATCAACTACAAGACCAAACACTGCTACCGCTTTGTTTGGGACGGTAAGAATGAATGGTTTAGTTTAGAAGAATCTCATTTCATAAATAATCCTGAAAAGGTAGGATGGGCAGATGTTATAGTTGTTGATTTTGAAGGACAAGTAAGCAATTCAGATAATTGGGAGGAAATAATCAAGGATATAACCGTTGAGATTAAATGAAATAACACTTAGCACAACCATGTATATACTTCTTACTTCGGCTAAAGCCTCGCAAGCCGCTTATATCAATCCGTTGGGCAATAACATAAAAATATGAGATACTCTATTGGTTTGATTTTGATTGTTATTACTGCCGGGTTGGTCTCCTGCAGCCTGGACAGTGATGGCGAACTGACCACCTCAAAGGGCATCCTGACAAACCAAATCACGGGGAAAGGGGTGGTTGGCGTCCCGATCGAGGTGTGCGAGTGTTCCAGCGGACTCTCTAAAAGCTCTATGTGCGACTCCCTGACATCGACCCTGACGACCAATGGTGGCCAATATGAAGTGGGTTTCAAGACGAGGAAGGGCAAGTACTACAAAGTGGGCGTCGGCAGGACCGAAGAGTACACCTCCTTTCACAGGGGCTATGAGGGAGTCGGATTGAAGGAGGGCAAGGCCAATATCGTCAATCTGACAACTATTCCCTACCAAGTGTTGAAGATTGAGATTGAGACATCCAAGCGTAACAAGAACTACCTCCAGATAGATTTTAGCACCGCTGACTCAGAGGGAAACTGGCTAGGGGGGGACGTCCTGTGGGACACCGTGCGCCAGCATCAGGCAGTCAGCACAACACGGTACGTGCAGGTGCTGCCAGAGCGGAACTACAAAATAACCAAAGTTCTCTGCAACAGAACAGGACTACGAGCTGGGGATTACAAATACAGTGATTGCGAGGTAGAGCACCTTCCCAGCTTCTACTTCCCTTACCAAGATACCTTGAGCGTAAGAATAGAGTAAGCATCGCCCAGCAAGGCACAGGCTCCATATTCGGCTTTGCCTCATTCACAGCCTGTACTAATCCGTTAAAGGAGAGAGCGGCAGCTTTAAGGATTATAGCTCGGTAGGTGATACATCTTGTGAAGCCATTGTTGATCTCTCATAGCGGGGCGGGCGAGCCTGTACAAGCTCCTGTACAAGCTCTTATGCGCTCTACAGCCTTAAGGTAAGCTCGGAAGGGACTCTGAAAGTTTGGGCTAAATATTTAAAACTGTACATGCTTGGATGTGGAATGACTACGCTTTAATTGCTTAGTAGTAATAACTAGCAGAGGTATCGCACATTTTGCGGAAAGCAGATCAGGGAGCAAATCTTTAAGGAATGTACCCCTCTTGTTTGAAACAGTTCAGCATGAACCTGCTGGTTTGACTGGATCTTCTTTTGACACTAACCTCAAAGCAGGAGTTGTATTTTGAAAGGAACTGAATTAACAGGAGAACCCCTGCATAGTAGGCAACCGCCTCTTGCCCGTATTATGAATCTGTAAGACGTTACCAGCGATACGGTCCCTTTCATGCGCTTATCAATTCATCTTCCATATAATTGAATGGCTCTGGCTTGACGGTCGGAATATGGCCCAGCCGCCTGCGGCATGCCTCCTCGATCATCAGCTTTACCTGCTGAGCTCGGCTGGCAGTAGTCACGATGCCGTCGTGTATGGTGGCCACAAAGAAGCTGTCATTCACGTTTTGCGCGGTCCTGGCGCATACATCATGGAGGATAATCTCACTCTCCAGTCGCATGAGCCGGACAGGTAGTTCATTTGTACCGCCATTGCCTTTGCTCTCGTTCAAAATGCGGTATACGTTAGGAAAGCTGGAAATAAATATGGATCCTGGCTTATTCCCTTCCGATTCTGCTATCCATTTAGAGCAATAGAAGATACTGCCGAATACCTGCTGCTTAAAGACATCACGCTGCTCAGCTGCTACGCCACACTTATCCATGATATACCTGTAGAAGTTTCTGCTCCCTGTCAGCTGGATGTATTTCTGTACGTCTTCCGGCACGATCTCTCCCCATATCTCCCTGGCACGTTTCATCAGCATAATAGAGAACATGAACGGCTGGCATTCTCCTATATCCACTACCACCATCCTCTCGTGGCTTTCCAGGTACAGGTGCTTTCGGAATGTACGTGGGAGATTCGTCAGATTGGTAAAAAGGCGCCCCGTTTTCCTGTCTACCTTAAACTCCCATGGTTCCTGGCCTGTACTGGACCGGTAGAATTTACTCAGCCTTCCCAGCCTCATAAAGTTTGAAAAAGAGACCACATAAGAGGGGAGATAGGGGGTACAGGAGGAAGAGGAAGGAGGTGTTATATCAGAGAAGAGCAGATGAGGAAGAACTGGTGTATCTGGAGTATGAAGTTGACCGGGTGTAGCTTCTGCAGGCCGCATCCTACCGATACGATAGATGGTGTTTTCTGCAGAAGGGACTATATTCCCCTCTTGCTTCAGCACCTGCTCAAAGGCCGCTGGCAGGTTGATTCTAAGCTTATGGAGCTGCTGGTGAAGAAACGTTAAAGTATGATCAGTGGAGTTCTGAAGCTGCTGTCTGAGCTGCTGCTCTTCCCGTTGCTGTTGTAGTTTCTTCCACATGGGCCTGTTCTGCAGCTGAATCCACCTGATGTCGCTGTTGCGGTACCCCTCGGTAAACCGGTATCCCTTGCAGCTGCCGGATATGGTGGCCGTGGTGACCGAATAAGTATCATTGCGTTCTATAACACGCCATGCGATCAGATCTTTAATAATTGCAGTTGCTTTGTTGCGTGTCAGCATCTTGCGCAGTATACGGCTGTCTAGTGGCACATACTTGCTGCAGGCCCGGCGGTCCTCAACCGCAGACTTCAGCTTTAGATTGCTTAAGTAGCCTTGCAGGATGGTATGGCAGATATAGGCATAGGAATGAAGTAACTTGCTCTTGTTCTTTTCCTGCAGCATTGTCTCAAGAGCCAGCTTAGAGGGAATGTGCAGCAGGATATAAGGTTTAGCTTTCCTGTCGGAAGGACAGTTGTTGGTACTGGTAATAAACATAGTTGTAGAATGTAATCAGCATTCAACTTTGGAGCCGAATCTTTTCACTTTAAAATTTTGATGAATAAGGATATACCTTAGGCTGATCTTTTAGCCTTAATATTGTAGTCGAAATCCTGTTATGGTATGGACGTTTGGTTGTGGGATGTACGTTAAGTTATGGGATGTACGTGCTGAAAAAAGAGGCCTTAAAGCGTAATAGAAGCATCTTTTTCAGGGACGTCTATACCAAACAACCACTTTTGCATGAACGTCTATACCATAACTGCTTTTTACTTGAAGTACTGTCGTTGTTGTAACTGAATCAACCACACCTGTGCATGCATTAGTCCTATACTACAGGACAGAAACTTCCTGAATACTATCCTTATATCCTGTATTGTTTGCTGCTGTATATCCCTATAGCTGCTGAGCATACAATAAGGAGAACAGCCCTTTTTAAGCTGTGAATGGCCTGTGAAGGTTTATTTGCAACTCTTCGTTTATCTTGTGTTATATTGGCCTCCGGTAGAGAGTTGGGTGCAGCATAGTGTATGGTTAATTGTAAATACTTGTAGACACTATTGCACTCCTTCCGCTTACGGAGGCCGGATGGGGCTATTGCTTTTGAGCCTTAGGCACTCTTTCCCCATAGTAATTTTCACTGAGGTACAGGGCATGGTTATGCGCTTTTCCTGTTCAGTGTCACATAGGTGGCAGCATTAGCCTCTATCGATTCTGCTGTCCTTACGGGGTTGCGCAACAGCCAGGCCTCCAGTTCCTCGCGGTCAAAGTATATCCGCTTCTTTTCAGGTTTATAATGCGGTATAAGCCCGTTGGAGGTGAGCTTGTACAGGAAAGACTCTGAAAGGCCGCTATAAGCAGCAGCTTCCTGCAGCGTAAAAACCTTCTTCTGGCTCAGGTTAATTTTGGTGATGAGTGCCTCCAGTTTAATAAGGCACTCTGCCAGTTTGATTTGTACATTCATGATCAACTTCACGTTTTTGTTCTGACGCAAAGTTGAGGAAGAATACCAAGCGAAGTGCTTTACCAATTAATGGTAAATGAGGCAGGTAAAGGTAAAGTAATCAGGTTAAGGAAAGTATTATAAATTTTCTGAAATCTTATTAATCAGATCCTTAAGCGGCGCAGTGAGGGAATCTAACCCAACATCGTTACTGGTAGTTTTTAAGCTATTATAGCTAAAAATATTACCTGTTTTTCGAATAAACAGGCTCTGAACTAGCGTCAAGGGGAATTCTTTGAAAATTTCTATGAATATTTTACTTCGTAGAAATTTGATTAAAATAATCAATTCCCTGACTCCTCCTGTCCATGTTACTGGTCCTGCATATTCTCCCATGCCTAATACACCAGCAAAGACTTCAAAACTGCACTTCACCTGTTTCCCCTCCATGGTGTGGTACAATGTACGTAATTGGGCTTCAGTACCTAACCAATGAAGCGTTTCCTGCACTTCATTATGCTGCTCTATGTATTTAACATGGATAGGTACTCCATCAATGAACTGTCGTTCTATTTCATCTGTTTCTTCTTTTTCTTTACGACTATATGCTAGTAAATCCACAATAGTAACACTAGGCCGAAAAGAAAGTGGAAGATCAAGTTTACCCTCAATCCGGTAAGGGAGGGTGTCTCGGTAGGGAATGGTGTCTTCAAAACTGGTTGTTACTGTCCAGAGTATCTTTGGCCTGAGTCTCCGTATCAATGGCTCATAACGATGTATCATGTACCACTCCAGGAAATCCTCAAACTGAGGATCTAACTGATACTTTTCTCTCAATCTGGGTAAGTGTTTTATTCGTAATTTTTTAAACTCGAGCATTGTATCCACATAAAGTTCATCAATGAGTTCGTAGATAAACCTTCTCGGATCATAACCAAGTTGTTGCTGCAATACCTTCAATGGATCAAAGAATTTTTCATTCTCACTTTCTCTGTTTCCGAGACTTGGCAGATGTAAGGATTCCCGCTTATTTAGATCATATGGACCTCTGTAATAGGAAACAAAGTGTGCTTTGCTGATTTCCATATCCTGATAGTTGATTTCAGGTAATGATAATTATAATTAAAATGTCAGTTCAGGCAGACTGTTCACAGCCTGCTCCGTTAGTGCCTTCACCACACGCACGTACTTCTGTGTCTCGACTAGTGATGAATGTCCCATAAGAGATGATACGGTATTGACGTCGTTTTTGTATATGATCAGGTTGGTGGCAAATGAATGGCGCGCTACGTGGAAGGTGATATGCTTCTGCACGCCTGCTCTCTTGGCCCAGCTTTTCAGTGATTTCGAAATACCAGTATGGGAGGGCAGGGTAAAGATTTTCTCCTCTATGTCTGCTGGCTGTGCTAAGAGTCGCTTTGCTGATTTATTCAGCAGCATGATCACGGGTTTGCCTGTCTTGGCCTGGGTTACTTTCAGGATGCTTTCGTTGATGTTGGCCCAACTGAGCTCTTTGATGTCACAGTAGCGCAGGCCGGTGTTGCAGGCGAAAAGAAAGGCACGCTTTACCTCGGCATTGCCGCACGTGACAGTTGCCAGCTTCTGGATCTCCTCTACTGACAGGATATCTTTTTTCACGCTTATACCTCTTCTGTTGAGCACATCTGCCGCAGGATTGGTTGTCAGTACTTTCTCGCGTACAGCCTGGCGGAGCATCTTCTTGAACTTGGAAAAATAATTGACCGGAGTCTCTCCATTGAGTTTCTGGCAGAGGTACTCCTTAAAGTCAATGCAGAGCTGTTCGGTAACATCAGCAGGCTTGATATAGTCTTTACCTATAAATGTCTTAAAGTACTGCAGGGAGGCAGAAGCCAGGCGTTTGTCCTTCTTAGGGTAGTTGGCCACGAACTGCTCGTAGTAGGAGAGGAAGTTAATGCTCTTCTGTAGAACTGCCTCAAAGCCATGCTCGGAGCTGTTGATCTGTAGCTCCCGCTTCGAGCGGATGCTCTCTGCCAACATGGTGGTGTCTTTGTTATGTTGCTTTTCAGTTTCGTCTTTAGGACGCTTGTGGGTCTTGAGTTTGAGGAATTCATACTTTCTTTCCCCATTAATATAGTAGTCCAGGTAATAACTATACTTGCCGCTGGCAAGAGATTTCTTTCTTAAAGTTACACTCATATCCGTCTTTATTTCTGCTTAAAACATTCCTTTAGTGGAAGCAAAGTACAAAGAAACGGGTAACAAGAGAGTAACAGAAACAACGCAAACAAGGGCAAAGAAGAGAAAGAGAAAAGTCGAAAATGGGCTAAAACAAGAAAGGAAGGCCGTTTTAGCCTTCCTTTTGTTTCCCTTGTTTGCGGGTTTTGTAGTCCGTAGGGGAATCGAACCCCTGTTGCCAGAATGAAAATCTGAAGTCCTAACCCCTAGACGAACGGACCGTGCTACTGTTGTATTGTGGTGCAAATATACGGCGCTTTTAGAAGTTGCAAAATAAATGGGCGTAATTTTTTTAATCGGTTACTAACCCGCTCAGTATCAATACAGAAAAAATATATTGGTTTTAAAACGACGGAATAGTAACTTCGCAGCATTCATAAACATCTCAAAAACTGAACCTATGTCTAAAATAAAAGTTGCAATAAACGGGTTTGGCCGTATTGGCAGGCTTACTTTTAGGGCACTGCTTGCGAAAGAAAACGTAGAAGTAGTAGCTATCAACGACCTTACAGATACCACCACGCTTGCGCATTTACTTAAATATGACTCCGTGCACGGCCGGTTTAGTGGCACAGTGGAGGCTACAAAAGATGGTATCATTGTAAATGGTACCGAGATCAAGATCACAGCGGAGCGCGAGCCAAAGAACCTGCCCTGGGGCAAGCTTGGCGTTGACGTTGTGCTGGAGTCTACCGGCCGTTTTGTGGATGAGCAAAGCGCTGGCGGCCACCTGGAAGCAGGCGCCCGTAAAGTAGTGATCTCTGCACCTGCCAAAGGCAATATCCCGACCGTTGTGTTAGGTGTGAACGAAGATATTCTGACTGGCGACGAAACCATCGTTTCGAATGCCTCCTGTACAACCAACTGCCTTGCGCCAATGGCCAAGGTACTGGACGATGCCTTCGGAATCGAGAAAGGATACATCACCACCGTACATGCTTATACAGCAGACCAGAACCTGCAGGATGGCCCGCACAAAGACTTGCGCAGAGCTCGTGCTGCTGCCTATTCTATTGTGCCTACCTCTACAGGAGCAGCAAAAGCTGTTGGCCTGGTGTTGCCTCACCTGAAAGGCAAGCTGGATGGTGTGGCCATGCGCGTTCCTATTCCGGATGGTTCACTGACTGACCTTACCTGTATCCTGAAAAGAGCAGCCACTAAGGAGGAGATCAATGCCGTAATGAAGAAAGCGGCAGAAGGTGACCTGAAAGGCATTCTGGAGTATACCGAAGACCCGATCGTTTCAATTGACATCGTAGGCAACCCGCATTCCTGTATCTTCGACGCGGAACTGACTTCTGCCAACGAAACATTGGTAAAAGTAGTAGGCTGGTACGACAACGAAACCGGTTATTCTAACCGTGCTGCCGACCTGATCGCCCGTCTGGGGTAAGTATAAAAGATTCTGATGCTTCAACAAAAGCCCATTCGGTAACGAATGGGCTTTTGTTATTTAATAGCGTATATTTAAAAATGATAATTGTCATAGCTCCTCCTCAATTAGGAACGTATCTATGCAAAATATAACCATGACGCCTTAACCCCCTGAACCATGAGAAGAATTTTAGTCCCCGTTGATTTCTCCGACCAATCCAGGTATGCCTTCGAAGTAGCCGTGGCGATCGCCCGCAAAGCCGGTGGCGCCATTAAGCTGCTCCATATTGTGGAAGTAACGCGTACTGCCAACTTCAGCGCTACCGGCGATGTGCTGGTAGGCAATAACATGGATCAGTTGTATACCATGCAGCTTCTAGAGATGAGTAAGGTGCAGATGAAGGAACTGCGCAATGCGGTAAACCACAGCGGGGTAGAAGTGGTGGAAGAAGTTGAGGTGGACCGGGTTATCAATAACATCAAGCAAACCATAAAAGAGGACAAGGTAGACCTGGTGGTAATGGGCTCTAAAGGAGCAAGCGGGATGGATGAATTCCTGATCGGTTCGAATACCGAAAAAGTGGTTCGCGTGGCCGACTGCCCTGTGCTGACCGTAAAGCAGCGCCTGCCTGATTTTGATGTACACGAAGTGGTGCTGGCCTCTGATTTTAAGCGCGATATGGGCCCGGCAGTAGAAAAGTTTAAGTATTTCCAGAATCTCTATGATGCGCGCCTGCACCTGGTTTACATCAACACACCCGGCGCTTTTGAGGCAAGTGGTGTGCTGCGTAACAAGCTGCAGGAGGCGGCTGTGCGCTATGGCCTGCGCAACTATACTATTAATGTCTATAACGATACCATAGAAGAAGACGGCATCCTGCATTTTGCGCAGGACATTAACGCGGATTTGATCATGATGGCCACCCATGGCCGCACCGGTTTTGCGCACCTGTTAAGCGGAAGTATAGCCGAAGACCTGGTAAACCATACCAACATCCCGGTGCTTACGCTACATTTAAAGTAACGTAGTATAAGCTTAATGCCTGAAGCCTGCCGTCGGAATACGGCAGGCTTTTTTATTCTTCGCCGGATTGGGTATTTTTGCAGGAGCAGCCACTTTGCTACAAACATATGAGCCAACGTCCGCACATCCGGTTTATCGTCAATCCCGTTTCCGGCCCTAAAAGCAGGGTGGATGTGGCGGCCCGTATTCAGCTGCACCTCGACCACGCCAGGTATAGCCACGACATTGTGTATACTACCCATGCCGGCCATGCCCCGGAGCTTGCCCGCCAGGCAGCGCAGGAGGGTTGCGCAGTGGTAGTAGCTGTGGGTGGCGATGGCACTGTAAACGAAGTGGCCCGCGGACTGCTGCACTCCCAAACGGCACTGGCCATCCTGCCGAAAGGCTCTGGCAACGGCCTGGCGCGCCACCTGCAGATCCCGCTGAAGCTGGACGCCGCCCTGCGCCTGATCAACCAGGGCTCAACCATGCTTATTGACAGCGGCAACATCAACGGGCATGCTTTTTTTACAACAGCCGGTATCGGCTTCGATGCCTACATCAGTTCTGTGTTTGCCGGTAACCGCAAGCGCGGGCTACAAACGTATGTGGAGTTGGTATTAAAAGAGGTGCGTACCTATAAACACCTGCCGGTAAAGGTCAGCATCAATGGCAACACCATTGCGACGGATTGTTTTGTAATGGCTTTTGCCAACGCGGCCCAGTATGGCAACAATGCGTACATCGCCCCAATGGCCGATATCCGGGACGGGTTGCTGGACGTATGCCTGGTGCGGCAACTGGATATCCGCAAAGCATTGAACCTAAGCTACTGTATGCTCACCAAACAGCTGGCACATCCCGGCAGCGCCGAATACTTTAAAACGACGGATGTGGTGATCGAAACAGAGGAGCCCATGATGTACCATGCCGATGGCGAGTATGTAGGCAAGTCCTCCGCATTTAAAGTATACCTGGAGCCACTCTCGCTGAAAGTGGTGGCGCCATTAACATAAGTATAGCTATCTGGCTGATAATGCAACTGTGCAGAAAGGCTTGCCGAACAGAGGGATTTTGCTTCAGCATTGAAAGACAAAAAGCACCTACCCACAGCTTACAGGGAAAGTATAAATTATTGCGCAAGCTATACTTAGATAGCGTTCCTGGTTCGGGATGGCGTATAAAGAGCAGGAGCGCAATTGTTAAAAATAGTTTATGAAAGACAAAAATAAGAAAGGCCGGCAAGGCGTGGTATACTCTACTAGCACCGATTTTAATTATACTTATGAGCAGGAGCAAACCAGCGAAACGTTGCCGCCGCAGCAGCAGAACCTGAAAGTGATGCTCGATAAAAAGAGCCGAGGCGGCAAGCAGGTAACGTTGGTGGAAGGCTTTATCGGGACCGATGAGGACCTGAAGGAGCTTGGCAAGTTGCTCAAAAGCAAGTGCGGCGTTGGCGGCTCGGCCAAAGACGGCGAGATACTGATCCAGGGTGATTTCCGCGACAAAGTGCTGCAGGTGCTGCAGGCTGCCGGCTACAAAGCCAAAAAAGCAGGAGGATGAGAAGAGAGTTCTGAGTTTCGAGTTCTGAGTTCCGAGTTGTTGTGTGGTTGCAGTCATATGCACAATAACGCAAGTCCCGGAATTCTAGCTTCGGTGCGCCTGTAAAAGGGCTAGCAGTCAGATGCTCTGCGGGAGCAGCAGTGCGCGCAGAATTATGGCAGCCATACTTACACTTCAACCTCAATTTATACTTGCTACCCGAAAGCATGGCAGTTATACATTGCCACTATGGGAGTTATCCATCAAAAGAAGTATAACATCAGTCTCTCCAAGCGCATCACTGCCTTTTTACGCTGCTGGCAAAGTATACTTGCTGGTAAAAGCTCACATGGGCATAAGCGTCATTAGAAGTATACTCTCATTTCCGCTAAATACAAAACCAGGTACAAGCTTAAGAACAAGTATAAAGTCTTTTATCCTGTGTCTTATGTCTTGTGTCCTTTTTCTGAGGTCTAGCTTCTAATGTCTAGTATCTAATATTTAACTCGGACCCCGGAACTCAGAACTCGTAACTCTCAGCAAGTCTTCGGGCGTATCGATGCCGATGGTGTCGAATTCGGTTAAGGCCGTGGTGATGCGGAAGCCATTTTCCAACCAGCGCAACTGCTCCAACGATTCGGCCAGCTCCAGCGACGAGGGAGGTAATTGGGTGATCTGTTCCAAAATGTCGGCGCGGTAGCCATAAATGCCGATGTGCTTGTAGTAAGTATGCTGTTGGTGCCAGATATCGTTTGGCACGTTGCGGCAGTATGGAATGGGGTTGCGGCTAAAGTAGAGCGCTTCTTTTGCCTTGCTGATGACCACTTTGGGGGCATTTACATTAAAGAGCTCATCCGGCGTGTTTATTTTCTTGATCAGCGTGGCCAGCTGCGTGCCGGGGCGCTCAAAGCAGGCCGCCGCCAGGTGGATCTGGTCTGGCCGGATAAACGGCTCATCACCCTGAATATTAATGATGAATTCGTAAGGCTCGTTTAAAAGCTGGTAAGCTTCAAAACAACGGTCGGTGCCGCTTTGGTGCGCTCCCGACGTCATCACCGCCTTTCCCCCGAATGCCTGCACATGGCTCAGTATGCGTTCATCGTCGGTGGCGACGAGTACTTCGGTTAAGCCGGCGCTTTTAGCCTGCTCATACACCCGCCTGATCATGGATTTGCCGTTGATGTCGGCGAGGGGTTTGCCAGGGAACCGGGTGCTGGCATAGCGTGCAGGTATAATTCCGAGTACTTCCATCATCGTGCGCTTTGGGTTGAGGTTTGCCGCCTGGCGGCGTTTTCCAAAGTTACACAAGTCGGGCAAGTATACCAGTGGCCAGGAAAGATGATTGTGCCAATTTTTTACTTCCGGTGAAGTGAAATTAATTTGATGCCGGCAACTTCGCGTTCCTGGTTCCAGCCACAGGGCGCCTTTACTGGCTTGTGGTAGTTGATAAAGGTGGCTTCTACTGCGGTGAGGGGCTGGTCTTTGTAGCTATCGTCAATGGCGCTCTCGTTCACAGGCTTATACTCCTGCTGGCCAACATGAAGCAAAAAGCCGCAACCATCCACAGCCGGATCGCTCCATACCAGCTGGGCGTCCACCCGCTCGATGGTTGAAAGGTCATCCTCGTCGTCATTGCAGGAGGAAAGCAGCAGTAACGCGGAGAGCAGCGTAAGGCAGAAAGTAAGGATAGATTGCATAAGCAGTGGGTTACGTTCCGTAACATGACCCGGTAGCTGCGGCAAAGGTTGCATCTATGGTGTTCTGAATCGCCCCCTATCCATAATATGATCAGCTTACTTTCTTCACGCGCAGGGCAAACGTGCTTTGGTCTATCACCTGTATCGCCTCGCCTTTGTCGATGAAGCCATCGCGGGCCTGTGCATCGTAAAGCGTATCTTCGATCAGCACGCGGCCCGATGGGGCCATGCGGGTGTGGGCAATCCCTGTTTTCCCGATCAGGTGTGCCGCGGTGTTAGAGGAGCGGTAGCCTTCGCGGCTGTCGAAAGTGTTTTTGAGCACCACCTGGTCCATGGCTTTGCTGCTTGCCAGGCGGTTCCAGGTCAGGGCAATCAGCACGGCCGCGCCAACCATACCTGCTACTACGGCCAGCAAGCTCTTGCGCAGTGCATCGGTGCCCACAAAGGTAAAGTCAAAGTCCTGGTTATTGAGCATGATAAGCACCAGCGATACAAACACCAGCAGAATGCCGCTGATGCCCGCCACGCCAAACCCCGGAATTACGAAAACCTCCAGCGCAATAAGAATAAGCCCGACGATCAGGAGCAGCACTTCCCAGTTTTCGGCCAGCCCGGTAAGGTAATAGGGCACCAGGTACAGCACCCCCGCCACAATGGCTGCCAGCAACGGGAACCCGATGCCGGGCGTCTGGAGCTCAAAGTATAAACCGCCGATAATGACCAGCAGCAAAATACCGCTGATCACCGGGTTTAGGAAAAAGCTCACGATCATTTCGGCCGTGCCGGGCTCGTAGCGGATCACTTCGGCCCCTTGCAGGTGCAGTAGCTTCAGAACGCCCGCAACGTTGGTCGCCACGCCATCGCAGAAGCCATACTTCACCGCTTCGGTGGTGGTCAGGGTCAGCACTTGCCCCGCAGAAAGGGTACTGTCCACACTGGCTTCTACCATGGCTTCGGCCAGATGCGGGTTGCGGCCATTGGCCTCGGCGGTAGAGCGCATAATAGAGCGCATATAGCTCTGGTATTTGCCCGGTGCAGCCGCGCCATCGGCACCTACTACCGTGGCTGCCCCGATGTTGGCTCCCGGGGCCATGTAAATGCTGTCGCAGGCCAGGGAAATAAGCGCCCCCGCCGAAGCGGCATTTTTGTTGATGAACACATACACCGGTTTGGGGTATTCGAGCAGGCGTTTACGGATCTCATCGGCATCCTGCAGCGCGCCACCAAAGGTATCGAGCACCAGCAGCACATGGTCGGCGCCGATCTGTGTGGCCTCCTGCAGGGCCTGTTTGATGTAGCGGTTGGTGCGTGGGTCAATCTCTGCCTGCACCTCCATTATAAATACTTTCTGCTGCTGCCGGCCAAACGAGAAAAAGGGGAGCAGCAGCAGGCAGAACAAAGTAGCGCGCCACATTAAATGCCAGTGCTTTGGTCGAGTTTTCATACATTGCAGGCTGAGTTTTATATAAGGTAACAAAAATATTCCAGCTTATCCTTCCGCTCCTGTTTAAATACGATTTTGGCGCCGCCGTGTGGCGCATCCGCATCGATGCCGAGGCCGGCCGGTTGGCGCTGGAGGTGCGGGATGCCGACGTGCTGCTGGCTTACTTTTATACCTTCGATTGCGCGACCCATACTTTGCAGCAACTCACATTGCCGCAGGCGCTCACCTGGTGGCAGGGCCTGGAAGATGCCGCGCACGGCATGGTATACCTGCATGGCTATGCCGACCGCCAACTGGGGCAACATAAAGGCATCCTGGCCCTAAACAGCGCCCAGAATAAAGTAGTATGGGAAACACCGGACATGGTTTTTTATGGACTGAGCGAAAGCGGCATTATCGCGCACCCCGTGGTCAACGAACAGCAGGTGTATGTGTTGCTGGCTACTGCTACCGGGAAAACAGTTGGCGAACACATCACCCCCGAAGCGGCCGCCCAGGCAACAGACACCTACAGCCATAGCCGCTACGAGGAGTGCCGCTACCCCATGGTATACCTGGAAGGAGAGGAGTACTTTACCCAGGTGCAGGCCTTTATTGTTGCGCTACAGGGCCACCGGCCGGTAAAGGCGCTGGAGTATGCCGAAACCGACAGCTTGCTGGTGGTAAGTTATTATGTGGAGACGCCGGACGGGAAGCTGGATAATTATCTTGTCGTTTTTAATTTTGAGGCTGATCTGCAACTAAATACCTTTCTTGGCCAAGGATTAAGTGGCATTGGTACGGATACTTTTTTTATCTTTAGGCATAAATTATACTTTATCCAAAACAAGGATAGTTTACAAGTATACAGACTTCTTTTATAGATAGATTTTAGCCATGGTAAGAGTTTTATTTACCGCCTTGTTGGTGGCACCTTTGCTTTCTTTTTCGGCAAGCGCCATGGGCGTGACCGCTGTTCGTGATTCGGTAGGTGTGGAGCGGAAGAACGGTAAACTGTTTGTGCAGCACAAGGTAGAACCCCGCGAAACACTTTACGCGCTCTCCCGCAAATACAGTGTGCCGGTAAACCTGATCGTAGAGGCAAACCCCAGCGTTCAATCCGATATCAAAGTTGGGCAGATCGTATTAATTCCGCGCAAAAGCACGGCAATTGCCGGCGCGGTAGCCTCAGCCACGAAAGCGAGCCCAGCCGCTGCGCCTGCTGCCAGCAACCGCACCTATACGGTGAGCGAGAGCGGCAACAAGACGCATACCGTGCAGGGCGGACAAACCTTGTTTGCCATTTCCCGCCTTTATAATGTGAGCGTGGATGACATCAAGCGCTGGAACAAGCTGACTTCAAACAGCATCAGCGCAGGCACAACACTCATTGTAAGCAAAGGAGGCGCCACGCCAACCAAAAAGCCGGTGTACGTGCCCGAAGCAGATGATGAAATGACCAAGCCGAAAGCATCGGAGCCGGTAGTTACGGCCGCCCCTGCTAAAGCAGCCGAGCCGGTTGCTGCCCCAGTCGCAACGCCGAAAGCTGCCCCGGTGGCCGAGGTAAATGAGCGCGAGGAGGAGGACAATGCCGGCAGCACGGAAGGTGTGAAGAAAATGATTGAAAGCGGGATGGCCGAGATGATCGACCCGAAAGCAGACACCAACAAGTACCTGGCCCTGCACAAAACCGCTCCGGTGGGCACTATCATGCAGGTCAAAAACGCGGCAAACGGACAGGTGGTTTACGTACGCGTGATCGGCAAATTACCCGAAACTGGCGCCAACGATAAAGTGATTGTACGCATTTCTAAGAAAGCTTATCAGAAGCTGGGCGCTGTGGATCAGAAATTCAGAGTAGAAGTTTCTTACATGCCGTAAGGCCAATAAGATATTTTTAAACCGAAAGCGCCCGGACTTTAGAAGCCCGGGCGCTTTCGGTTTCAGAAGTTCTAGCCATCTTGGTAATGGCAGGATCTCTTTTTTGTTTCAGCTATACTTGCTAGCGGCTGTCGTTCTCCGTTTATACTTGCGGCTATACTCGGTAGCTAGCTGTCTTCCTCAGTTTTATACTTGCCTTGTTTCATCTTACACTTTGGAGCGCTCAGGCGCGGGGGCTCGTCCTTGCGTTTCGCGCTGTGGCGTGAAGCTGCTCCTCGCTCGCGCTGTGGGCTGCCACTATCGTGGCACCGCAACACACCAAGGCGCTCAACCCAAGGACTGGGATCTGTTCAATAGCAGCTGTTCATACTTCAGCTCAAGTATAATTATAAACCTTATCTCCATGTCTCTTCCCTTTTTGTCATCCTGAAAGGATCCTGGTGGAAGGGAGGTTAAGCTGTTACGACTGGAGAGCAAGTATAAACTACTCGGAGCAGAAAATCCCCCTTGAAGGGGGTAGGGGATGACCCTGAATATCCGTAAAAACAGCGCTTATACTTCCCCACAGCAATTCCAGACTCCCCTCCTGTGGGTAGGGGCCCCTCCTTAGACAAGGAGCGGCCAGGGGCAGTTCAACCCGGTATTTCAACGCTTATACTTCAAAGGAACCATCAGCCGAACTCCCGCTTCTGTTTTTAGGGTAGTACTGCCGCAGAGCAAACCCAGCTTGCCAACTTAGACCAGAACGCCGTACTTAGGGGTATGAAACAAAATTTTGGTGCTATCAAAGCTTTGCTTGACGACCGGGTGGAAAAGTATAACCGGCCAGCGTTTATACCAAACGATCCGGTTTCCATTCCGCACCGGTTCAGCAAAAAGCAGGACATCGAGATCAGCGGATTCTTTGCCGCTATACTTGCCTGGGGCCAGCGCAAGACCATCATCAACAATTGCCTCAAGTTAATGGATATGATGGACAATGCGCCCCATGACTTTATCCTGCAGCACCAGGAGCAGGACCTAAAGCGCTTTCTGGGGTTTAAGCACCGCACCTTTAACGATACTGACCTTTTATACTTGCTTCACTTTTTTCAGCAGTATTACCGGCAGCACGAAAGCCTGGAAAGGGCTTTTACAGGACAGCAAAATGAGTTAACCTCGCAGAAAGAACGGCTCGAGCATTTTCATAACCTGGTGTTTAGCCTCGAGGATGCCCCGCAGCGCACGCGCAAGCACATTGCTACGCCAGCCCGCAAATCGGCCTGCAAGCGCCTGAATATGTACTTGCGCTGGATGGTACGCCGGGATAACTGCGGCGTAGACTTCGGCATCTGGCAAACCATGCAGCCTGCCGAGTTGGTATGCCCCTGTGATGTGCATGTAGAGCGCGTGGCCCGCAAGCTGGGCCTTATTACACGTCCTGGGATGGATTGGCAAACCGCCGAAGAGCTGACAACCCACCTGCGCGCGTTCGACCCCAATGATCCGGTGAAGTATGATTATGCGCTGTTTGGGCTGGGTATTGAGGAAAAGTTTTAGCAGCAGGCGCCGTAGCAGCTAGGGCTGAGCAAGTAGCTCATCCAGAATCCTGCCGTAGTCCTGGTAAACAGCGAGGTGCCATGTGCCAGTGGCGGCATCCCGTTTCATGGGCGTGCCTTCGGTTACCTCCTGTATGATGCCCTGCCGGTTAACAAAAAAGTTCTTCGGGTAATCGTCTATGCCGAGTGTATCAAAAACGGCTTTTGAACCAGGCACTACCGTGAATTGGAACGGGTGGCGGGCCAGCGTTTTCTTAGTCCTTGCCTGGTCTTCGGGTAGCGGTGCCAGGAAAATGACCTTACCGGCATACGCTTGCTGCAGGCGGTTTAATTCCGGCATTTCCTTCAGGCAGGGGCCGCAGGTTACGGACCAGAAGTTGAGCAGCACTACTTTCCCTTTCAGATCAGCCGTGCGGATCGTTTCGCCGGTCATCGTTTTAAAGGTAAGCGCAGGCAGCGGCTGGCCTTTATACCGGGTCACAAACGCATGGAAGTCCTCCACGCGCAGGATCTCGATCAAAGCAAAAGCCGTATCGTGGATAATCTCCTCCCGCAGCATACCGACCGGCGTGCCTGTCTGCACAATGCTGTCCTTCTGCGCCTGGGTGTAAACCTTGCCGGCTTCGGTCCGGTAGAATTTCGGATGGGTTTGTGCCCATGCATGCACGTGCAGCAGCAAAGTCAGAGCAAGTATGGCGGCAGTTTTATACATGGCAGGCAGTAAGCAGTTCGATTGTGGAAGAAATGGTTGCTTATACTTGTCCGGCAATTCGATCAACCTTCCACGGCAATCTTGAGTACCACCTTGCGGATCTTTTCCGTGGTGATCATGGCAGCGTGCGCATCGTCGGGGTAAAAGATGGTGAAAGAGCCGGCGGGCACATCAAACCAGTTCATTGGTTTGTCCGGAAAGAAAGCCGCATCGCGCTCTTCCTGGTACGGATCGTTGGGAGCAGCGCATTGCGCCAGGTCTTTCCAGCCCATGTGGTCAGTGCCGAAAACAATGTACTGGATATCGATATACTTGCGGTGAACTTCCAGTTTTGCTTCCTGCTCTGTCAGGCCGGTCGCTTCTGATAGGATGGCTAAAAGCCTCTCCCCTTCAATTTCGTGCACCCCAGTGGCAGCGGCAGCCAGGTCGGTTTGAAGCAGGTATGCAAACGCTTTTTCGAACAAAGGGTGCAGGCACGTGTAGCGCCCAGCATTGGCTAGTTTATCTAAGATCATATTTTTTAATTACGAATTACGAATTACGAATTACGAATTACGAATTACGAATTACGAATTACGAATTACGAATTACATTTTCTTTAAACAGCAAAGTATAACGTCCTGAGTCACACGTTCAGAGTCTCGCGTTAATGATTTGAAAAAACTCGAAACTCAGAACGCGAGACTCAGAACTAAACCGCAGGTTTTACTTGTTATAAAATGCTAAATTTGCGTTAAATTAAGAGATAACAATTGATCTATCCAGAGAATTTTGAAATAAAGATCGGGTTTGCACAAGTGCGCGAGATGCTCTCGGAGCTTTGCCTGAGTTCGTTGGGGCGCCAGTTCGTAAACCGGATGGCTTTCCTGAACCGCCACGACCTGCTTCAGCGCCTGCTCGACCAGACAAACGAATTCAAACAACTGCTTGAGTCGGATGCTGAAATTCCGCTGCAGCATTACTTCGACGTAACCGCTTACCTGGACCGCGCTGCCATAGAAGGCACTTACCTGGACGTGCTCCATTTCTTCGAGATAAAGATGTCGCTGCGGACCATCCGCGACTCGCTGCGCTTTATTTCCGGCGCTGAGGAAGGCAAGTATGAAGCCTTAAAAGCCTTGGGCGCCAACATCACCGTGGAGCGTAACCTGATCGCTGCCTTAGATAAAGTAGTGGACGATGCCGGTGCCGTACGCGAAGATGCCACACCCGAACTGCAGCGCCTCAAGCGCGAGCTGATCGGGCAACAGGGCATCCTGCGCAAGCAGATCAGCGGCATTATTCGCCATGCCAAAAACGAAGGCTGGACACCGGCCGATGTGGAGCCGACCATACGGGGCGGGCGCCTGGTAATACCGGTTCTGGCCGAGCACAAGCGCCGTGTAAAAGGCCTGATCCATGATGAGTCGAGCACCGGGCAGACGGTATACATTGAGCCCGAATCGATCTTTGAGCTCAACAACGATATTAAAGACCTGGAGAACGCCTACCACCGCGAGCTGGTGCGCATCCTGATCGGTTTAACCAATACACTGCGCAACCACATACCGGAACTGCGCAAAGCCTACCAGTACCTGGGCCTGCTGGATTTTATACGCGCCAAGGCTGCTTTTGCACGCCGCGTAGAGGCTACCTTGCCGCAGCTGCAGAAATACCCGCACATCAACTGGAAGCAGGCATTTCACCCGCTTTTATACCTGGCGCACCGGCAACTGGGCAAGCCCACCGTGCCCATGGACCTGGAGCTGAACCGCGACCAGCGCATGCTGCTGATCTCGGGGCCCAACGCCGGCGGTAAATCGGTGAGCCTGAAAACAGTAGGCCTGTTGCAGTATATGTTACAATGTGGCATGCTGATACCGGCCGCGGACGGTTCGGAAGCAGGTATTTTCCAGGATATCTTTATTGATATTGGCGATGAGCAGTCGATTGAAAACGACCTGAGTACCTACAGCTCCCACCTGACCAACATGAAGAAATTCGTGACCGTAGCTGATAACAAAAGCCTGGTGCTGATAGATGAGTTTGGAACAGGTACAGAGCCGGTATTGGGAGGTGCCATTGCCGAAGCGGTGTTGCAGACCCTGAACGACAGCAAAGTATACGGCGTGATCACCACCCACTATACTAACCTGAAAAACTTTGCTGAGCGCAACCCGGGCATTGTGAACGGCGCCATGCGCTACGACCATAAAAACCTGGCTCCCCTCTACCAACTGGAGATCGGCAAGCCCGGTTCGTCGTTTGCCATCGAGATTGCCCGCAAAATTGGCTTGCCCAAGCATATTGTAGACAAAGCCAGCAGCCTGGTAGGAAAGGACAAGATTCGCTACGACCGCTTGCTGGAAGAACTGGAAACAGAAAAACAGGAGCTGGAGAAGAAGCTGCGGGAGGCCACTGTGCTGGAGCAGAAGCTGAAACGCAACGTGAAAGAGTATAACGACCTGAAAAATTACTTGGAGGAAAGCAAGCAGGAGGTAATGCGCGAAGCCAAAGGCAAGGCCAAACTGCTGTTGAAGGATGCCAATCAGAAGATAGAGTCCACGATACAGCAGATAAAGCAGAGCCAGGCCGAGAAAGAGCAAACAAAGCTGGCGCGCCAGGAGCTGGAAACCTTTGCCATCGAAGTTCGCAAGGAGGCTCCGCGCCCGGCGCACAAGCGCGTGGTGAGCGGCAGTATCAAGCCCGGCGATAATGTGGCGCTGGTAGGGCAGGACTCTGTAGGGCAGCTGGTCAGTATCAAAGGCAAAACGGCGGAGGTGCTTTTCGGCGGCCTGAAAACCATTGTGAAGGTAGATAACTTGGAGAAAGTGGAAGGGCAGGTTGCTACCAGAAAGAAAAAGGAGCAGGTGGAAACGGCCGAAGGCTATACCCGCGGCATGAACATTACCCAACGCATGGCCGGCTTTGGCAGCACCCTCGACATCAGGGGAGAATATGCCGAAGATGCCCTGACCAAGGTGATGAACTTTACCGACGAGGCCATTATGCTGGGCATCCCCGAGATCAAGATCATACATGGTCGCGGCAACGGCGTACTGCGCCAGGTGGTGCGTGATTACCTGTACTCGGTGCGTGAAGTGGCCAGCCTGAGCAGTGAGGTGGAAGAACGCGGCGGCGATGGCGCCACACTGGCCGTGCTGAAATAAGTATAAGTATAGGTATAACCTCTTACACAAAAAGGCTCCCATCCGGGAGCCTTTTTGTTTTATACAGGCAGCTCAAGCACCGGGCCTATACAGGCTCCGGTTGGCAGGCTAACGGAGCCACCACCTGCCAGCTAAATCAGGGAAATCCCATTTTCAGGAAGTTGTCCGGCAACTTCTTCAGCTAAAAACCCGATCATTTGCACCGTCAGGCGTTATATTGTCAACTATAATAACTTATTGATATTCAATTACATGAATGCTTTGGTTCCGTTCCTGGAAATAGTAAGCTTCTGAGAAACTTGTTTTAAAAGGTGCCTGCTGCGGCGTTACTTGCCATCGAAGTATAGCTTTTATCTGCAACAGCGAAACCAAATGAAGGATGTCGGGCAAGAAAAAATACCGGTCTTCTACCACACTATAACTGACGGGCAGGTAAAGGAAACCATATAGTTTATACCTATCAAACCTAAACACAAATAACTAGCTACGATGTATTTTAACAACGACACGCTTGTTTTCCTTGATGGCAATTTTGTAAAAGCCGATCAGGCCGGTTGTAGTGTCTATGCCCAGTCATTGCACTATGGGTATGCCGCTTTTGAGGGGCTTAGAGCCTACAGCACCCCGGCAGGCACCCGGATCTTTAAGGCAGAAGAACATTACGAGCGGCTGCAGTATTCCTGCCAGGCCGTAGGGCTGCCACTGGCTTATTCGGTACAGGAGATGACGGAGATCACCTACAAGCTACTTGAAAAAAACAATTTTACAGATGCCTATATCCGGCCGCTGGTGTATGCCGGGGAGCCCAACATGGGGATTAAAACGCCTGATACAAGCAATTTATTTATCGCCGCCTGGGAATGGGGCAAATACCTTGGGGACCAATGCCTGCGCCTGATGGTTTCTCCCTACGAGCGGCCCAACCCCAAAGCTGTGCCCATCGAAGCCAAGATATCAGGCCATTATGCCAACTCCATCATTGCAAGCGCCGATGCTAAGCGCAAGGGCTATGACGAGGCGCTGCTGCTGGATATGAATGGCTTTGTTGCCGAGGGGCCGGGCTCAAACTTCTTCTATGAAAAAGGAGGCGAGTTGTTTACGGCACCGGCTGGCAGCATTCTGCAGGGCATCACCCGCAGCACCATCATCGACCTTGCCCGGGAGGCTGGCATCAAGGTGCACGAGCGGTTCTTCACACCCGCGGAATTGCAGGAGGCGGAAGGCGCTTTCCTCACTGGCACCGCTGCAGAAGTTGTAGGCGTGTCGAGCATAGACAACCATGTTTTTGAAAAGCCTTTCTCGGCTACCCTCGGGGCGAAACTGGCCAGGAAATACACCGCTCTGGTAACCGGGCAGGCTGCCGGTCAGCTGGTCGGGGAGCAGGAAGTATAGCACTTTCCGGCATGCCCGGGGCCGCTGGTAAAGTATAAAATAATTGATTTTGATTGCTTGGCGACCGTATTTCTGCTGTTTGTAGGAGTCAGTATGACAGTAAGTTATACTTTAAAGCGCAACGATTGGAAATAGTAAAGGGGTAGCGAAACGGTTTAGGTGGGAGTATAAAATGATGGTACTTGCATCCAGTACCGCACCCCAAATTGAAATCAGAAGTGGTATCTTCTACTGATTTCAGCTGAAAAGGAAGCCGTACAGCGTTCCTGCTTCCGGCGCTAAAGCCCGAAACAGGAACGCTGACAGAAATAAAATAGCGAGCGAATAACTATGATATTAAATAAATACAGCCGCATCTATACCCAGGACGACAGCTTGCCAGCGTCGCAGGCCATGCTGATCGGGGCCGGCCTGTCGGAGGCAGACCTGCACAAACCCTTTGTAGGCATTTGTTCAACGGGCTTTGATGGCAATACTTGCAACATGCACCTCAATGGGCTGGCTGATGAAGTAAAGCAGGGCGTGAATAAACTCGGTATGGTGGGCCTGCGGTTCAATACCATTGGCGTGAGTGATGGCATTACAAATGGCACCCAGGGGATGAACTACTCCCTGGTGTCGCGAGAGGTCATTGCTGACTCCATCGAAACCATAACCGGGGCGCACAACTATGATGCCCTGGCCTGCGTGGTAGGCTGCGACAAAAACATGCCCGGATCGCTGATGGCAATGGCCCGCCTCAACCGACCTGCCCTGATGGTATATGGCGGCACGATTAAAGGCGGCGAGTTTAAAGGCGAAAAGCTTAACATCGTTTCCTGCTACGAAGCCTATGGCAAAAAACTGAACGGGCAGCTCTCAGAAGAGGATTACAAAGGTATCATTCGGAATGCCTGTCCCGGGCCGGGTGCCTGCGGCGGCATGTATACGGCCAACACCATGGCCTCAGCAGCGGAAGCGCTGGGAATGTCGGTGCCGTTCTCTTCCTCCTCGCCGGCGGTTAGCCAGTCTAAAAAAGACGAGTGCCTGGATACTGGTGCTTACCTGCTGCGCCTGCTGGAGAGGGATCTCAAACCGCGGGATATCCTGGTACGGGAAGCCTTCGAAAATGCCCTGGTGCTCATCACCGTGCTGGGCGGATCGACCAATGCCGTGCTGCACCTGATAGCCATTGCGCATGCCGCAGGCGTAAAGCTGACCTTGCAGGATTTTCAGGCCGTTAGCGACCGGGTGCCGGTGCTGGCAGACCTCAAGCCAAGTGGCAAATACCTCATGGAAGACCTTTCGACCCTCGGGGGTGTGCCGGCTGTGATGAAGACCCTGCTAAACGAAGGCCTCATTACGGGCAACCTGCTAACCGTAACCGGAAAGACCGTAGCGGAAAATCTGGCAGAAGTTGCGCCGCTAGGTCAGGAGCAGGACCTGCTTCGTCCGCTATCCAACCCCATTAAAACAGACGGCCACATTCAGACCTTGTATGGCAATCTGGCGCCGAAGGGGGCCGTAGCCAAAATTTCCGGCAAAGAGGGGTTGACCTTCGAAGGACCGGCGATCGTGTTTAACTCCGAAGAAGAACTGAATCAAGGTATAGCCGGTGGCAGGATCAAGGCCGGGCAGGTGGTGGTAATCCGCTACGTAGGTCCCAAAGGCGGCCCCGGTATGCCGGAAATGCTCAAGCCGACTTCAGCCATTATGGGAGCCGGGCTGGGAGACAAAGTGGCCCTGATTACCGATGGCCGTTTTTCCGGCGGCACGCATGGCTTTGTGATTGGCCACGTCTGCCCCGAAGCGTACGAGGGCGGCACACTGGCCCTGGTAGAAGACGGGGATTGGATCTCGCTGGATGCCAATGCCAACACCATCCACCTGCACGTGGAGGACGCGCTGCTGCGCCTGCGCCAGGACAAGTGGGAACGGCCGGCCCCGAGAACCAATCAGGGCGTGCTGCTCAAGTATATGCGCACCGTGAGCGACGCTAGCAAAGGATGTATAACTGATTTAGAAGAAGCCTATGTTAACGAAAGAGACACCAGCCCTCAGCGTGCCTGATCAGGCGAAAACAGTATCGGGTGCGGAGGCTGTTATACTTTCCCTGCTGGCCGAGAAAGCAGATACGATCTTCGGCTACCCGGGAGGGGCGATCATGCCCGTATACGATGCCTTGTTTGACTATGCGGATCAGGTCAACCACATCCTGGTGCGCCATGAACAGGGTGCTATCCATGCTGCCCAAGGCTATGCCCGCGTAACCGGTAAAGCTGGCGTTTGCCTGGCCACCTCGGGGCCGGGAGCAACCAACCTTATCACGGGGCTAGCAGATGCCAAAGCCGATTCCACACCGGTCGTTTGCATTACGGGGCAGGTTGCATCCGGACTGCTGGGCACGGATGCCTTCCAGGAGGCCGATGTGATCAGTCTGACGAGCGCTGTTACCAAATGGAATATACAGGTCACCAATGCAGTTGATATTCCGGCCGTGATCAGCATGGCCTTTTACCTGGCGCAGAGCGGCAGGCCGGGGCCGGTTCTAATCGATATCACCAAAGATGCCCAGTTTGCCAAAGTACCTTTCCGGTATGAGAAGTGCGAGCAGGTGCCATACTATACACCCAAACCCTTGCTGGACCCTATGGCTGCGCAACAGGCGGCCGCGCTAATCAACAGTGCCCGCAAACCGCTTATCCTGGCAGGGCAGGGGATACACCTGGCCGGCGCACATGAAGAACTGCTGGCCCTGGCCGAAAGAGCCGACATACCGGTCGCCACGACCTTACTGGGTTTGTCGGCCATCCCTTCCGACCACCCCTTGCATGTGGGTTTGCTTGGGATGCATGGCAACTATGCCCCCAATATCAAAACCAATGAAGCCGATCTGATCATTGCGGTAGGAATGCGCTTTGATGACCGCGTAACCGGCCGGACAGATACCTATGCCAAACAGGCCAATGTCATCCACATTGACCTGGACCCGGCCGAGATCAACAAGATCATCAAAGCCGATGTGGGCCTGGTAGCAGATGCCCGCGAAGCCCTGGCGGCGCTCACCGGGCTGGTGGAAGAAAATGAACATCGGGACTGGCTGCAGGAATTCAGAACCTGCATGGAGCAGGAATATGAGAAAGTAGTGCGGCATGATCTTTTCCCGGCCCCGGAACGCAAGATAAGTATGGGGGAGGTGCTGCGCCTTGTAAACGAGGTTGCAGAGGAGGATAGTATTCTGGTAACGGACGTGGGGCAGCACCAGATGGTCGCTTCCCGCTACTTTAACTTCCGCCGGCAGAAAAGCAACATTACCTCCGGAGGCCTCGGCACGATGGGCTTTGCGCTTCCGGCTGCCATCGGCGCCAAAGCCGGTCGCCCCCAAGCCCAAGTCATTGCCGTGATAGGGGACGGCGGCTTTCAGATGAACATCCAGGAACTCGGGACCATTATGCAAACAGGGATCGCCGTCAAGATCATCCTTCTGAATAACAATTACCTGGGGATGGTGCGGCAGTGGCAGCAGCTCTTTTTCGAGAAACGCTACTCTTTTGTGGAGATGGATAACCCTGACTTTGTGAAAATAGCCCAGGGGTATGGCATCAGCGCCAGGAAAGTGGACCAGCGGGAGGAATTGCAGCAAGCCCTGCAGGCGGTACTTAGCAGCCCGCATGCCGAGCTGCTGGAAGTGGTGGTAGGCAAGGAAGACAATGTTTTCCCGATGATCCCCACCGGGGCCTGCGTGTCCGAAATGCGGCTGGAGTAAGTACCTCTGCCACTAATTTTTAGCAGCATAAGCCAGGTGGAAGGGCACGTTATACTTCCGCTTTTCAGTAACATAAACAAGTAAGAACATGCAGGAGTCCTTCATATTCACGATCAGTGCGGCAGAGAACAAGAGTATCCTGAGCCGGGTACTGATGCTTTTTACGCGGCGCAATATCGCGTTCGAAAATTTGACCGCCTCCCGGCCGGATGATGGAGCGCACTACAGCTTTCGCATCGAGGCCAACACCACCCGGCACTGGGCCGAGCAGATCACCAAAGAGCTGCGCAAGATCATCGGGGTAGGCCATGCCGCTTTCCTGCGGCAGGAGGAACTGGTGCAGAAGCAGGTGGCCCTGTACCGGATCAACCGCAGGCAATTGCCCGAACCTGTGCTGCAGCACATCCTGCTGGCCCACCAGGCCCGTCTGCTGACATCCGATCAAGATAGCTTTGTGCTGGAAAAGACCGGAAATACCGGCTCTGCTTATGCCCTGCTGGAGGCCTTGCAACCGTATGGCGTGCAGGAATTCTCAAACCAGGGAAGCCTGGGCTTAACTGCAAAAACAAAACAGGCGCTAACCGCCTGATCATAACCCTTAGCAATTATAGACACTTTAAATAACGAACAAACCTTATGGCAACTATCAAATTCGGAGGAGTAGACGAAACGGTGATAACCCGTGATGAATTTCCGCTTTCAAAAGCACGGGAAGTGCTGCAAAACGAAGTGATCGCGGTGATCGGTTACGGCGTGCAGGGCCCCGGCCAGGCGCTCAATCTGCGCGACAACGGCTTCAACGTAATTGTAGGGCAGCGTAAGGATTCCGCTTCCTGGCAAAAAGCATTGGCAGACGGCTGGGTAGAGGGCGAAACGCTCTTTACGATAGAGGAAGCGGCAGAACGTGGCACCATCATCGCCAACCTGCTTTCCGATGCCGGGCAGATCGCCGTGTGGCCTACGCTCAAAGAACGACTCACTGCCGGTAAAACCTTATACTTCTCCCATGGCTTTGGCATCACTTTCCGGGAGCATACCAGCATTGTGCCCCCTGCGGATGTTGATGTGGTACTGGCAGCTCCGAAAGGAAGCGGCACCAGCCTGCGCCGGCTATACTTGCAGGGTGGCGGCCTGAATTCTTCCTTTGCCGTGTTCCAGGATGCCACAGGCAAGGCGTATGAGAAAGCGGTGGCCATGGGCATCGGCATTGGTTCCGGCTACCTCTTCGAGACCGACTTCCGGAAAGAAGTATACAGTGACCTGACCGGGGAGCGTGGCGTGCTAATGGGTGCCTTGGCCGGCATCATAGAGGCACAGTACCAGGTGCTACGGCAGCGGGGACACTCGCCATCCGAAGCGTTCAACGAAACAGTAGAAGAACTCACCCAGAGCCTGGTGCCGCTGGTAGGCGAAAATGGCATGGACTGGATGTTCTCTAACTGCTCGGTAACTGCCCAGCGGGGTGCCCTTGATTGGAAAGGTAAATTCAGAGAAGCCACTTTGCCTGTGTTAAATGATCTTTACGACAGCGTGGCATCGGGGGCCGAAGCACAGCGCACCATCCAGCGAGGCTCTACGCCAGGTTACCGCAAGGAGCTGGAAGCAGAACTACAGGAACTGCGCGAATCAGAATTATGGCAAACGGGCGCCAAGGTACGAGAGCTGCGCACGCTGAGTAAATAAAGCAACGTGGGTAAAACACTGACCGGTACGCAATTCCTTGTTTCGCTGCAGCAGGTGGAGCAGGCTGCGCAAAGGCTCAAAGGGGTGATCGCCAAAACGCCCCTTTTGCAAAACCTTTGGCTGTCACAGAAGTATGGCGCGGAAGTTTACCTGAAGCGGGAAGACCTGCAGGTGGTGCGCTCCTACAAGATACGGGGGGCTTATAACAAGATGGCTTCCCTGCCACCGGCGCAGCGCGAGCAGGAAATTGTTTGCGCCAGCGCAGGCAACCATGCGCAGGGGGTGGCTTATGCCTGCCAGCTGCTGGGCATTAAAGGGTATATCTTTATGCCCGCCGCTACGCCGGCTCAAAAGGTGAATAAAGTACGGCTGTTTGGGAAAGATAAAGTAGAGATCATACTGACGGGCGCTGCCTACGATGATTCCTTTGCGGCCGCCAAGACCTTTTGCGATAGCCGGGGCAGTACCTTTATCGCTCCTTTTGACGACCTGGCTGTGATAACCGGGCAGGCTACTGTAGGGATGGAAATCCTCAGAGAGGCCTCTTTCGGGATCGACTACCTGTTCATGCCTATCGGTGGGGGAGGATTAGCTTCCGGCCTATCGAGCGTGTTCCGGCAGCTTAGTCCGCTGACCAGGCTCGTGGGAGTGCAGCCCTCCGGCGCTCCTTCCATGTACAATTCCATCCGGGCGCAGCAGCGCCAGACGCTGGAGACCATCGACAGCTTTGTGGATGGCGCTGCCGTAAAATGCCCTGGCGAGCTCACGTATGAAATCTGCCGGGAACTGCTGGATGATATTGTGCTGGTACCCGAAGGGCAAGTATGCGAAGACATCCTGAAGATGTATAACGAGGAAGGTGTGGTGCTGGAGCCTGCCGGTACGCTGAGCATCTCGGCGCTCACTGCATATGCCGATCAGATAAAGGGTAAAAACGTGGTCTGTGTCATCAGCGGCAGCAACAACGACATTACCCGAATGGAGGACATCAAAGAGCGGGCCATGCGCCACCAGGGGCTTAAGCACTACTTTATGGTGACCTTTAACCAGCAGCCCGGTGCCTTGCGGACCTTTGTGAACCAGGTACTGCACCCGGAGGATGATATCATCCACTTCCAGTACATCAAAAAGAACAACAAGGAAACAGGCCCTGTCTTTTTAGGGATCGAAGTAAAGGCGCCGCACGATGTGGAGGCCATCAAAACCCGGATGAGCGAAGAAGGGTTCGACTTTGAATACCTGAACGGCAAGCAGGACCTGCTGAGCCTGCTCGTGTAAGCAGCATAAGTATAAACAGCAAAGGCTCCTAGAAAGGAGCCTTTGCTGTTTTTTTATCTGCCGAAGCGCATCTCCACTTTCTCTACCTGTACGGGATCATTCGGATCATTTGCTCCCAGCTCATCAGCCGCAAATTCGAGGTATAGCTCGGTGGCAGTTAACTTTTTGATGGTGGCCTGCGACTCGTCTGCCGTCCCTTTTCCAAAGATGATACTTTGTTCGTTGCTTCCAAACTCCCAGCTGCCATTGCTAGTCTGACCCAGAAAGTTTGAGGTGCCCGTGCCATCATCTTTAAAGAGTAGCCTGAAATTGGAGACGTCAAGACCGACAGCTTCTAATGAGTCGCTGTAATCTACGCCATCAAACAAGACCATCTGGCCCTTCCATTCGCCGCCGGTTAGCAGCGCACGCTTAGAGGGATCTTTGTCGTCGTCATCGTCGTTGCCGCAGCTGGCAAGTGACAGCACAGATAGGACCACAAACAGGAATGCGAGTAACGGATGTTTTTTCATAAGTTTTAATTTTAGGTGAGTGGTGCATTTAAAGGGATAAATAGAAATATATACTTATTTGCGCCGTAGCCTGGCTGACAGGCCGGAGCTTTTATGGCCAATTGAAGCAAAGGGCAGGCAAACAAGTATAAAAGCAGGAGCAAGGTGTTTTCCGGTTTCAGGCAAGTCGGCAGCTATAGGGTAGGTATAAAACAATAAAGGCTCCGCGAAGGGAGCCTTTATTGTTTTACAGAAAGTGTAAAGAATTACTTTACAAAACGGAGTTCAAAGGTAATATCGCCATCAGGATTTTCCAGCACCGAGCTGATGTGGAGTTCATCGGCTGTTAGTTTCTTGATCTCTGAATCGCTTGGTAAGAAATTGAACCGGATCTTGGTATTATTCTCGATCAGATCCCAAGTACCTTCATCCCTGAAATCTTCAACCACCCCGCCTTCGTGTATCTGGCTATAGGTGGCGGTATATTCCCGGTCATCCTTAAATGTTAAGGCAACTGTCTTAATATCGAACAGGATGTCTTTTATCTGAGCATTGTCCGTAGCAGCTGTGCCATTGATGTAGAGCTTAGCGCCATGCCAGGTTTGAGCGGTTAACAAAGCAGCCGGGGTAGGAGCCGTGTCTTTGTCGTCGTCTTTGCTGCAACCAAAAAGCGTTACAAGCAGCACAGCGGCAAATAGGTAGTTTAACAGGTGTTTAGTCATAAATAAAGGGAAGTATGGGTAAGGGCCGTAAATATATTCAAAAAACCGGCACTTCAAAACCCGGCTTCTGATAAACCTTACCTATACTCCTTAACCTATGGCTTTATAAAGCGCAACTCTGTTTTTACGGCATTGCCCCCTGTAAACAGGCTGATCAGGTTTGGATCGACGCCAAGCAGCCGGGCAATTAATTGTACATTGTCCTGGCTGATGGTGGTGCCCAGGTTCAGGTTCTCTTCGGTGAGCGTCAGCACGCTGAGCTTGCCCATCATGTCGAGGGTAAGCGTATCGCCGGCAGCATTCAGGGCCCAGTTGCCTTCCTGCGTCTGCGGCGAACCGTTCAGCGAGAAGGTAGAAGTATAAGTATTATTTTCCCTGAACTCGAGCTGGAGCGATTTAAAGCTTTCAAAGTTGCTGCCAACCCCCGGAATCAGGGCAGCGTTGATGTTGTTGATCAGGACCTGATCGCCAACCCAGGCATGCGACACCAGGAAAGCAGTTTTAGAGGGTTCTTTGTCTTTCTCGTTGTCGCAGGAGGTGAGCAATGCAATTGCAAAAAAAGTCAGCAGCAGGCAACGTAAATGTTTCACGTTCATATAGATCAAATTTGTGGGTTAACCCACCTTATATCGCAGCGGCGGCGCTTAAAGTTGGGCCCAGGCCAGCTTATTTTGAAATGCGGCCCAACCGGCTACAAAATGTTAACTTCCGGGTGCAGTCGGATGCCAAATTTTTCCGCTACCGAATCGATGATGGTATAAGCCAGCTGGCGTACCGCCTGGCCGGAAGCGCCGCCGTAATTGACCAGCACCAGGGCCTGGTTTTTATGCACGCCATAGTTGTCGATCACCTTTCCTTTCCAGCCGCACTGCTCAATGAGCCAGCCGGCAGGTACTTTCACGGTGGTGGGGGTAACCGGGTAAGAAGGAATATCCGGGAATTGGGCCTTCAGGCTTTCATACTGGCTCAGCGGTATTTCCGGATTTTTAAAGAAGCTGCCGGCATTGCCAATTGTCTTCGGATCGGGCAGTTTGCTCTGGCGGATGTGGCACACCGCCCTGCTCACATCCTGTATGGTAGGCTGCTGCACCTGCATCTCTTCCAAGGTACTTTGGATGGCACCGTATGAGGTGTTTAGCGTGTGTTTTTTCTGCAGCTTAAAGGTAACCGCTGTTACAATGAACTGGCCTTTTAACTCGCCTTTGAACACACTTTCGCGGTAGCCAAACCCGCAGGCCGCATGATCGAATGTCTGTACCTGGCCCGTTTCGATATGGACAGCCTCCAGCTCGTAAAAGATATCTTTCAGCTCCACGCCATATGCCCCGATATTCTGTAGCGGCGCAGCACCAACCGTGCCCGGGATCAACGAGAGGTTCTCGGCCCCGCCTAAATCATGCTGCAAGGTATAAAGTACAAACTCGTGCCATACTTCGCCGCCGCCGGCTTTCACCAAGGTATAAGAGTCTGTTTCGCTCACCTTTTCAATGCCTTTAATGCCGTTTTGTAGCACCACGCCGGCAAAGTCTTTTGTGAAGAGCAGGTTGCTTCCGCCACCAAGCACCAGCTTTTCTTCTCTGGCCAGTTCGGGCATCTGGAGCAGTTCCTGCAACTCCTGCACACTATCAAAGCGGGCAAAGAGCCTGGCTTTTACTGCAATGCCAAAGGTATTATAGGGCTGAAGCGAAACGTCTGACTGTATTTTCATAGCGGGTAATTTGCTGCAAAGATAGGGCTATTGAATTAGAAAGTTAGAGGGTTAGAAAGTTAAAAAGGTAGAGAGTGATGAGGTATAGAGAAGTATGAGTAGAAAGGTAAGTATAGCTGTTAAGTTTTTATCCGGATTGTATAATTGAGTTCATACTTCAGCGACAAGCGCACTAAGCCTTTAACTTTCTAACTCATCCCTCTCTAACTTTCTAACTTATTAACTCTCTAACTTTTTCCCCCTATCTTTGCACCCTATTAAGGTATAAGAACATGGCGAAACAGAACCCGAACGGCAATTTCAATATTACGGTCACTACCTTGGCAGGCCTCGAAGAGGTGCTGGCCGCAGAGCTGCAGGCCCTGGATATGGACTATATCAAGGTGGGGCACCGCGCCGTAACCTGCTCCGGCACGCTGCGCCAGCTTTACGAGGCGAACCTGTGGTGCCGCACTGCCATTAGGGTGCTCAAACCCTTCCTCACGTTTAAAGCGCGTAACGAAAAAGAGCTGTATGAGCAGGTGCAGAAAACCAACTGGGCCGAGTACCTGGACCTGGATCAGACCTTTGCAATTGATGCTTCGGTGAGCCACTCCACGTTTGAGCACTCGCTTTTCCTGGCGCAGCTCACCAAAGACGCCATTGTGGACCAGTTCCGCAAAGCCACCGGCGAGCGCCCTTCCGTAGACCGCATCCGCCCGGACGTGCGCCTAAACCTGCACATGCACGAAAACCTGGTAACCCTCTCGCTGGATTCGTCCGGCGACTCGCTGCACCGCCGCGGCTACCGCCTTCAGACAAACGTGGCGCCCCTGAACGAGGTGCTGGCTGCCGGCATTATCGCGCTGACCGGCTGGGATAAAAAAGCAACGCTGATCGACCCGATGTGTGGCTCGGGCACCTTCCTGATCGAAGCGGCCATGATGGCGCAGAACATTGCCCCGGGCCTGTTCCGCCGCGATCCGTTTGGCTTTGAGAAATGGAAAGACTACGATGACAGCCTGTTTGAGATGATCTGGAATACAGCCGAAGCCAAAGTGAAGCGTGAACCACAGGCAACTATCCTGGGTTTCGATATTGACCCGGACTATGTAGAAGCCGCCATGGTCAACATCCGCAATGCCGGGTTGGAGCATGTGATCAGGGTGGAACAGGCCGACTTCTTTAAAACCCAGGCTCCGGCCACGCCAGGTGTCGTGGTAATGAACCCGCCTTATAACGAGCGGATCTTATCGGATGATATTAACCTGCTTTACAAGAATATAGGCGATGCGCTGAAAAATAACTACCAAGGCTACGATGCATTCGTGTTTACGGGAAACCTGGAGGCCGCCAAAAGTATCGGCCTGCGCACCTCGCGCCGCATTCCGCTTTTCAATGGTTCCATCGACTGCCGCCTGCTTAAGTATGAACTCTATAGAGGCAGTAAAAGGGGAGAAGAGCAGGTAAAGGAAGTATAAAGTGATCCTATCGTAATCAAAAACAGAGAAGCCTGCTACATCACTGTAGCAGGCTTCTCTGTTTTTATTTTATACTTCAGATTACGAGATCCAGGGGATGTTCTTGAAGTTTGGTTTGCGCTTTTCCAGGAAAGCGTTGCGACCTTCTTTGGCTTCTTCGGTCATGTAGGCCAGGCGGGTGGCTTCGCCGGCAAAAACCTGCTGGCCTACCATACCATCGTCCGTAGCGTTGAAGGCGAACTTAAGCATTTTGATCGAAGTGGGCGATTTCGCCAGGATCTCCTGGGCCCAGTCGTAAGCGGTGTCTTCCAACTCAGCATGCGGAATCACAGCGTTCACCATGCCCATGTCGTAGGCATTCTGCGCCGAGTAGTTGCGGCCCAAAAAGAAGATCTCACGGGCACGTTTCTGGCCGACCATTTTTGCCAGGTAAGCCGAGCCATACCCACCGTCGAAGCTGGTCACATCGGCATCCGTTTGCTTAAAGATTGCGTGCTCTTTGCTGGCCAGTGTCAGGTCGCATACTACGTGCAGGCTGTGGCCGCCGCCCACTGCCCAACCCGGTACTACGGCAATCACTACTTTGGGCATAAAACGGATCAGGCGCTGCACTTCCAGTATGTTCAGGCGCGGAATGCCTTCTTCATCCACGTAACCCTGGAAGCCGCGCGCATTCTGGTCGCCGCCGCTGCAGAAACTATAAACACCATCTTTGCTGGAAGGACCTTCCGCCGATAATAACACCACGCCTATACTTGTATCTTCGCGCGCATCCAAAAAGGCATCGAACAGTTCGAACACGGTTTTAGGACGGAAGGCATTGCGCACATCCGGGCGGTTAAAAGCGATGCGGGCTACGCCGTCGGCTTTTTTGTAAGTTATATCCTGGTATTCCTTCACGGTTACCCAATTTGCTTTGCTCATATCTCTAGCTGTTAAAACCCAAAGTTAGGCTTTTCTATACTTCGGCTCAAATGATTTTGATGCACATTCCTTCAAGCAGAAAGTGGATTCCGGAAGCGGGAGCGTGCAAGTATAAATTCGAGCGTTAGTTTTCCTGCGCAAGTAATTGCAAGGTCTTCTGATCGGGCTCCCCGTTAAAGTATTTGTCCAGCACCTTCTGAAATACAGGATTGCCTGTGCTTACCGCGTTAAAAAGCGTCATGCTGGATTTCAGTTTCATATCGTCCGGGCTACCGAAGATCTGGCTGGCTGACTTGCCTTTTAAGGTTAATAAAGCCTCCGTAATTTCGAACAATCGTTTTCCTAAAACCGGGTGGTTTAAGTAGGCAACAGCTTCAGCCCGGCTTTTAATGGCGTAGAACTTAGACGTTTCGCTAAAGCCAAGGCCAGCCACCTGCGGAAAAATAAACCACATCCAATGGCTGGTTTTTCGCCCGTTTTTTATCTCGGTCAGCGCAGCCTGGTAAGCATTTTCCTGTGCGTCTAAGAAGCGATGTAGGTTATAGGTATCGGACATTTCGGATAGTAAGTTCGTGCGTGTAGAAGGATAGAACAATGACTAGTGACTGCTAATAAGGTGCTTTACCGCCAACCAGGCCGAAAGTTTTGCGGCTACTCTGTTTTTATTAGCTTCTGATAAGCAATTCTGATAAATCCAGTTACTGCTAAAAACCCAGTCCCTATTAATACCCTATAGTTTTTGAGGATGTTGTCGGGAAACAAGTCCGTTAAGGCAATGATCAGAAGCGTCAAACTAAGCATCCAGAATAGCGCTAAAGCAACTAAGGTAATCTTTTTCATAGCCCTAAGGTTTAAGTTCTTTCTGTTTGTTGTTTCGTTTTAGTTAAAACTAACGCTAATGTTTTGGCGCAGGCTGAGATTCTTAGCACTAAAATTAGTACCAGGCCGAAATATTCAACCTCGCATACATTGGTCTGGAAAGTATGTCAGCCCGCCTGTTGCCAAGCGGCTGCTAACAGTTGGTTGTTATTGTGTATCCACAGTGTAATTCAGCTCAGTTACTCCGCTGGTAAATTGACGGGTGGTTATAAGTTTTAGTTTTGTTTTGTCTTTGATGCCTGTAAACAATGGAATGCCTTCCCCAAGAATAACCGGATTAACAAAAAGCCAGTAGCCGTCTATTAAGTTCTGTTGAATAAGGGCATGTGTTGCTGTCGGGCTACCAAAAAGCAGGATCTCACTACCTGCCTGCTGTTTTATCTCATTTATGCTGTCTGTAAGATTGTCGCTGATAATTGTTGTATTAGGCAAATCAGCGTCTTTCATTGATCTGGATAAAACAATTTTATGCGCTTTGTTATACCACTTTGCGTGATCAACGTCGTGCTTGCTTGCATCCGGCTCATCGCCTGCTGTAGGCCAGTAACTTTCCATCATCTCATAGGTTACCCGTCCATATAAGGCTGCGTCGGTTTCGCTTATCCGCTTCCCGATATGATCAAAAATCTCTTCATCAACTTTAATCCAGTTCATTTCACCGTTTGGTCCTGCTACAAAACCGTCAAGCGAGATGTGCATAAATGAAATAACTTTTCTCATTTGGTTCTTTTTAATTGTTTATGGTTTGTTCCTTTTTTAGGATGAATGCGAAGGTATGAGCTAAACGACGGGCTAGCCCGTCGTTTAGGTGTTGTTAACGGATGTATTTTTTCAAATCTATAATGATTTTCTTCTCCTTCTTACCTTCACCATAAGCAAGAGTCAGAATATCGTCCTTTACATGGTATGCAATTTCGTATTGAGGAATTACTGCTTTGAATGACTTGCTACTAACTGGTATTCTATACTTCTTATCTGAGTCTATGTAATCCATAGTCGGGGAGCATAGATTTTCATCTGTGAAATAAACAAGGAAATCCTCTGTGATGCCCGTTTCATGGTTGTAGATAAGCTCTCCCAATTCTTTTAATATTACCCCTGATTCTTTATCCACTAATATGAAATTACAAGATCCGTTTGCTGGGCAGCCACTTCTAAAAAGCAAATATTTATCGTACTCCTTTGGCATTTGGTAACCTAATCTATAGGTGTAGGCAGATAAATCCGCTTCCAAGGAGTAAAGGATTTTCTTACTTCCAACTATATTTTCTAAAGTAAGCCAAACAGATTCACAATTTGCATGGTAATAAAGTTTGCTCAGGTTCTTCAATAGAGTTGTGTCACAAGGGCAGTTCTCCTTTATCAGCTTGATGTCGTCACAATCTTTCCTTTGCTGTCCTAATACAACAATGGAACAGAAACACATAACTACTATCAATAATAAGTTTTTCATTTTTTGATTTGCCCGCTAACTAATGTATTAACGACCACATACGCTGGTATGCCCTATGTACGGAGCATAAGAAGCCCGTCATACTCTAACTCAGGCTTGCCTTAGTAAGAAGTATATCTGCGAATATAATTTAGCTAATATATAAAGTATAAACGAGACAAATCATCACAAAAAAAGAGCACCCATTTCTGGATGCTCTTCCTGTTTATACTTGTAGCAAAACGAGTTAGATCCTTCTGATCTGCGCGCCGATCGCGTTCAGGCGGCCATCGATGTTCTGGTAGCCGCGGTCAATTTGCTCCACGTTATCGATGATACTGGTACCTTCGGCAGAAAGCGCTGCAATCAGCAGGGCCACCCCGGCACGAATATCGGGCGAGGTCATGCGGATGCCCCGCAGCGGAATATGCTTGTTCTGTCCGATCACAGTGGCGCGGTGCGGGTCACAAAGGATGATCTGAGCACCCATGTCGATAAGCTTGTCAACGAAGAACAGGCGGCTTTCGAACATTTTCTGGTGGATCAGCACAGTGCCTTTGGCTTGTGTAGCGGTTACCAGCGCCACGCTCAGCAGGTCGGGCGTAAGGCCCGGCCAGGTATGATCCGATACGTTCAGGATGCTGCCGTCGATGTAGGTATCGACCTCGTAATGGTCCTGTTGCGGAATATAGATGTCATCGCCACGGAACTCCATCTTCACGCCCAGGCGCTGGAACGTGTCCGGGATCAAGCCAAGCTCCGGTATCTGGCAATCTTTGATGGTGATCTCAGAGCCCGTCATGGCAGCAAGCCCGATAAAAGAGCCGATCTCTATCATGTCGGGCAGCATGCGGTGCTCTGTACCACCCAATTTCTCTACCCCCTCGATCATGAGCAGGTTAGAGCCGATGCCGCTGATTTTGGCACCCATGCGGTTGAGCATGCGGCAAAGCTGCTGCACGTAAGGCTCACAGGCGGCATTGTAAATAGTGGTGGTGCCCTCGGCCCGTACAGCGGCCATCAGGATGTTTGCCGTGCCGGTTACGGAAGCTTCGTCCAGCAGCATGTAGGCGCCTTTCAGGCCATCCCTGGCGGTTACGTTAAAGAAACTGTCCTGCGAGTCGTAGCTGAAGTGCGCCCCCAGCTTTTCAAAGGCAATAAAGTGGGTGTCAAGGCGGCGGCGGCCAATCTTGTCGCCACCGGGCTTTGGCATTTTAGCTACACCAAAACGCGCCAGCATCGGGCCCACGATCATCACAGAGCCACGGATAGCGCGGCCCTGTTCCACAAACTGCGCTGTTTCCAGGTAGTCCAGGTTCACCTTGTCCGCTTTAAAGGTATAGGTGTCAGGGGCATTGCGCTCTACTGATACGCCCAGGTCGTGGAGCAATTCAATTAGTTTATTCACATCCCGGATATCGGGGATATTGGAGATGGTAATAGGTTCGGAGGTGAGCAACACTGCGCAAAGGATCTGCAGGGCCTCATTTTTTGCACCCTGCGGAATAATATCGCCGTGCAGCCTGTTGCCGCCAATTACTTCGAAAGAAGCCATTTAGTACTACTTATTTCTGTTGTTAGAAGAAGATTTCGGGTTGTTTTTGCGGGGTCTGTTGTCGCCGCGGTTTTGTTGCTGCATGCTGCGTGGGTTGTTATCAGGCTGCTGCGGCTTCATATTGGATTCGAACAGGTTGTTGCTTTCAACCGTTTTCAGATCCAGGTTAAGCTTGCCTTTGGAAATAGAGCGGATGTCGTCCAGGATCACGTCGTCCGTAATGCTGTCTTTGTTGTAGGAGCGGTACAGGGTCTTCATCAGCTTGCCGATGGAGATGGTGGCGCTTTCGCGTTCTTTCTCGTCCTCCAGCTCAATAGCTTTCTGTATCAGCAGTTCCACATTGGTGCCGTAGTGCTTAAAGCGAGGCGTTACCAGCGAATACTCCATGCGCTGCGGCTTGTCGTTGAGGTATTCCATCGCATTCAGCGGGTAGGGCGCATCCACATCCAGCGTAGAGCCCGACATCACGAACAAGTGGTTCCAGAGCTTTTGCTGGTAGTCCTGGGTTTCGCGCAGCTGCGGGTTTAGCTTGGCCATCAGGTTGATGAGCAATTGCGACAGACGAGTGCGCTCTGCGCGGTCTTCCACTTTGCTGATATAATTTACCAGGTCCTGCACATTCCGGCCGTACTCGCGCAATAACAGGTCTTGTTTAAAGGTGGTACTAGCTTCCATTATGTCTTTTTAAGAAATTCAAAATTAGGAATTAGAAATGATAGATACGCACAACGTGCATGTATGAATAAGAATTAAGGATTTCGGATGAGGCAACACACAGAAGTAATTCGCTATACTTCTATCTTAGACTTCCAATTTCTAATTTTTAATTCATAATTTATAATTAAATCACTCATGTATGCGCAGTTTGGCAAAGCTCAGCAGCAGGGTTTTTTCGCCTACTTCGTCAAAGTTGATGATGGCTTTGGTGCTGTTGCCCTGGGTATCCATTTTGGTTACTACGCCGAAACCGAATTTGGGATGCTCTACCTTCATGCCTGCTGCCAGGGCGGAGGTGTCGCTGGCCTTAAAATCAGCGGGGGCCGTATAGTTGGTTGCTGCCTGCTTGCGGGGCGGCGGCGTTACGAGGCTACCGATGCTGCTCTTGCGCTGCAATACCCTATCGAGTACGCTGCCTGTGGCTACTGCCTCGCCATACTTAAAGTTGAGGTACTTTGGATCGATCTCATCCAGGAAGCGGCTCTTCTCACAGGAACGCAGGTTGCCCCACTGGTAACGGCTGGTGGCGTACGTCAGGTATAACTTTTTCTCGGCCCGCGTGATCGCCACATAAAACAGGCGGCGTTCTTCCTCCAGGTCGGCCCGTGAGTTAAGCATCATCTGGCTCGGGAACAGGTTTTCTTCCATCCCCACGATAAACACGTTCTTAAACTCCAGGCCTTTGGCCGAGTGGATCGTCATCAGGGTCACAAATTCGCCGCCATCATCAGCCTTTGTATCGGCATCCGTTATCAGGGCAATGTCCTGCAGGAACGAGGAAAGGCTTTTGTCTTCCTTCTCCGGATCGTCCACATACTCTTTTATACCATTCAGCAGCTCCTGTATGTTCTCATAACGGGCCAGGCCTTCTACGGTTTTATCCTGGTACAGATCGTCTACTATGCCTGAGTGCTTGGCGATGTGCTTGGCTACCTCAAAGGCATCGTTCTGCTCGGTCATTACGGCAAAGCTCTTGAGCATGATGGCGAAGTTCTCGATGGCGTTGCCCACGCGGTTGCCCATAAACTGGCTGGCATTCTGCACCACTTCCCACACGCTGTGGTTGGTTTCGTTGGCCAGCACAAAAAGCTTCTGCTCGGTGGTTTCACCAATGCCGCGCTTGGGGTAATTGATCACCCGGCGCAGGGCCTGTTCATCATTCGGGTTCACCGTCAGGCGCAGGTAAGCGATCAGGTCCTTGATCTCCTTGCGCTGGTAAAACGACAGGCCACCGATGATCTTATACTTGATGTTCATGCGGCGCAGGGCTTCTTCCATGGCCCTGGATTGCGCATTGGTGCGGTACAGGATGGCAAAATCGTCATAGGAGAAGTGGTTGTTCATCTTCTCCTCGAATATAGTGGTGGCCACCAGTTTGCCTTCTTCGTTATCCGAGTTGGCCTTTATTACTTCAATCAGCGGACCCTGTTCGTTGTCGGTATAAACATCTTTGCGCAATTGCGCCTGGTTGTTCTTGATCACCGAGTTGGCCGCGTGCACAATGTTTTTAGTGGAACGGTAATTTTGTTCCAGCTTAAAGACCTGCAGCTCGGGGTAGTCGCGCTCAAAGTTGAGGATGTTCTGAATATCGGCGCCCCGGAAGGCATAGATCGATTGGGCATCATCGCCTACCACCACGATATTACGGTTCTGGGCAGCCAGTTTGCGCGTGATCAAGTACTGAGAGTAGTTGGTGTCCTGGTACTCGTCCACCATCACAAACTTAAAGATGTTCTGATACTTGTTCAGCGCATCCGGGTGGTCTTTAAACAACACGTTGGTGTTGAACAGCAGGTCATCAAAGTCCATAGCGCCAGCCCGGAAGCAGCGGTTCTGGTACATTTCGTAAATCTTGCCGATCTTGGGCCGCATGGCCGCTTCGTCGTCCGCCTGTATCACGGCATCGTTGAGGTACTGCCGCACCGAGATCAGCTTGTTTTTGGCTGAGGAAATACGGCCCAGCACCACGTTCGGCTTATACAGCTTATCGTCCAGGATCATCTCCTTCACAATATTGCGAATGAGCGTCTTGGAGTCGTCGGTATCGTAAATGGTAAAGCTTTTGGGGTAGCCGATCTTCTCTGCCTCAGCGCGCAGGATGCGCGAAAAGACTGAGTGGAACGTGCCCATCCAGATACTTTTGGCCTCGTTGCCGATCACCTTCTCGATCCGGTGGCGCATTTCCTTGGCCGCTTTGTTGGTAAAGGTCAGGGCCAGAATGTTGAACGGATCCACCCCCAGGCTGATGAGGTGGGCGATCCGGTAGGTGAGCACCCGGGTTTTGCCCGAGCCGGCACCCGCTATGATCATGGCCGGGCCCTCGGTGTGCAGCACCGCGCCGCGCTGCGATTCGTTCAATAAATTTAAGTAATCCATTTCTTCTCTTCCGCGTGCATCTTAAAATCTATGCAAGTTACAAATACAATTTCGTTTTCAGAATGGCAAGGCCACTTTTGCCGGCAGCAACAGGCGCCCATACCTTAACAGATGAACAACAGGCAGCCACAAAGCGTTTAGCACGGGGCTTAAAAACAGAAAAAAAGGCTTTCTGGTGCTATTTTTGATTTAGAGCCATGATAGCTGTAATTTTGAGGCACATGAAACATATTTCCGACACTCTTTTGAAAAAGCATAACCGTTTCGCCCTGCAAACGCTTATGTTGCTGTTGTGCTTTGCATTGATGAGCCCGCTAGCGATTGCCCAGACCAAACCAAAGGCTGCTCCCGCTAAAGCAAAAACCACCCAGCCTGCTAAAAAAGCGGCAACAGGCACCCGTAAAGCGGCCACCAAAGCCGTTACAACAGCCCCGGTGCAGGCTGAGAAGCTGATCTGGCGCAGCCCTGCCGTCCAGCAAGGCCTGGCCTATTATACTTCGCTGAAATTTCCGGAAGCATACGCTAAGTTTAAGGAGGGCGCCAGCAAAGGCGATAGTGATGCCTTATACTTTATTGGCCGCATGCACCAGTACCGCCAGCTCAAGTATAAAGATGTGCAGGTCGATACGCTGCAACAGATCCAGAATGCTGAGAAATTTTTTGCTGCCAACAAAGATTCTGCTGCTTATTACTACCAGGCGGCCGTAGACAGCGGCAGCGTGCTGGGGCACCTGGGCCAGGCGGAGATGATGATCCTGCAGACGCAGGAAGACAAGCAGCGTTTTCTGCAACACATGCGCACGGCGGCTATCGAGATACGGGAGAAAGCTGTGGAAGGAGATGCCTTTTGTAACCGCATTTTAGGGAGCATGTACTACACCGGTTTCGGGGAACTGAAGGACCTGGGTCTGGCACTGAATTATCTGAACCGGGCCGCGCAGAAGAACGATGTGGTGACTTATACTTACCTGGCCAACATGTACCTGGATGGGGAAGGCGTGAAAAAAGATACCGAAAAAGCGGTGGCTTACCTGAAAAAAGGAGCGGCCGCCGGCGACCGGGAGGCACTCTATACCCTGGCGTTGCTATATGAAGAAGGCACGATAGGGGAGGTGAACATTCCTGAAGCCCGTAAGCTTTACCGCCAGGCTGTTTCTAAAGGAAGTATAAGCGCCTATGAGCAGCTGCGCTACATCAACCAGACTGCCGACCAGAAGGTGGTGATTGCGGCCATTAACCGCGACCCGGACATGTTGAAACGGGCGATTGCCGCCGGCGGCAATGTGAACACCCAGGCGGTACCCGATGATTACGAAGCCAACCTGCATGGCCGTACGCCGCTGATGCATACCGTTTTTATACCGATGCTGCTGGAAGATTACGGCGTAGTATATGAGCCGGAAGTAAGACTGAAAACGGCCAGCCAGCTGCTTCGGAAAGGGGCCAAAGTAAATGCCCAGGATCTGGATGGAAAAACAGCCTTGCATTATGTGGTGAACTGCTCACGCATCCAGACGGAGTTTTTTGAGCAGGAACAGGTGCAGTTGCTCGACACGCTTTTTCGCTACGGCGCTGATCCGAATGTGCCCGACAAGCAGGGCAATACGGTGCTGGCGCAGGCCCTGCAGGCTACCATTGGCCAGCATATCGGTATTCTGGAGATGAACAAGCTGCTGGCTTCGGGCGCTAACCCAAACATCCGCAACCAGGATGGCAAAACGCCCTTGATGCTGGCCTGCGAAATGGATGCCAACTACGAGATCATCCTTGCGCTGCTGCAGGCAGGCGCCGACCCCAAACTGACCGACAACAATGGCAAGGCCGCCATCGATTTTACTAAACACGAAAACGTGCAGAACATTTTGCTGGCAGCCGGCTCGCCGCAACCCAGGCAATAGGGGTCAACTATAAGCTTTTAATCAAAGGCTGAAAGATAAGGGCCCTTGTTGCTTCGGGAAGTATGGCTTGGGCTGAAACAGCAATTTTAAACTATTTTCCCGCTACCTTTGTCTCCTCTATACTTAAAGAGGATGAACGTAAAAAGCTTTATGCTCTTTTGTCCTTTGTCTTTCGTCAATAAAAAACCATGATAGTCCTTCAGAATACCGTTATCAGCGACGACATCCGCGAAAAATTTTTTGTGTGCAACCTGGAGCGGTGCAAGGGCGCCTGCTGCGTGGAGGGAGACCTTGGCGCGCCGCTGGAAGGCAGTGAGCTCAACCTGCTGGAGCAGCATTACGATAAAATAAAGCCCTATATGTCAGGTGCCGGCAAACAGGCCATCGAGGAGCAGGGCCTGTATGTGATGGACTTTGAAGGCGATTACTCCACCCCAACTATCGGGGACCGCGAGTGCGCGTACGCGATCTATGATGAGCATAAAGTGCTGAAATGTGCGATAGAGCAGGCGTATTTAGACGGCGTGATCGACTGGAAGAAACCGATTTCCTGCCACTTATACCCAATCCGCATCACGAAATACGATGATTTTGAAGCCCTCAATTACGATCGTTGGCATATCTGCAACCCGGCCTGCAGCTTTGGCGAGGACGTGGGCGTACGTGTGTACCAGTTCCTCAAAGAGCCGCTTATCCGCAAGTATGGCAAAGACTGGTACCAGGAGCTGGAGCAACTTGTAGCCGAGGAAGAAGGAAACAACGCGAAGGTCTGATATTAAGAGGAAGTATAACACAATGGGAAAAGAGCGTCACTAACAGGTGGGGCTCTTTTTTTATGCCCCTTGTGTCCGGTTTTCGCTAAGCTATATTCCCAATCCTTCAGCCTGTTCAGTTCCGGACAGAGCTTGTTCAGTTCTGGACAACTATTCGAGCTGTCAAGTATAGTAAATATTTATAATAAATTGAATGTCAATAATATAACAGTTTGGCATATACTTTGCAAATGTGAAAAAACCAAGTATAAAATGAATTATGAAACGAGAAAGTATACACCTAGACCAGCAGATACACAGCGAGATGAATAGCTGGGCCGTCTGTTTTAACCTGTCAGACGACTATGCAGGTTTTGCCCTAATCCCTTTGGCCCGGGCTTATCAACTAAAAATTAGGAGGCTGTAGTACTTCCAATTTCCGATCAGATTCCTTCGCTAACTACTTTAAGAATTTATTCGCTAACTGCCTGAGATATAATATATAGCCGCAAAGGCAGCTTAAGGATAAAAGTTCACAGCAAGATTTTAAACCTGCTTCCAAGCACACTCTAACCCAGCATTATAGGCAGTTACGCTTATTTTCCTGGGCAGGCATTCCACGCCCTTTCATGTTAAAATCTGCTGCCCTCAACCCTTTGCCTGACCCGGATAACTATAAAACTAAATCCATACTTATTCAACGCTAAAAATTAACACTATGAAAAAGATCATTACTTCGTTTCTCTGTGTGGCCGCTGCCACCGCACTGGCCTTGCCTTCGCAGGCGCAAATTACTGCCCGGAACAAGTACCTGAATGCCGGCATCGGTATTGGCGCTTATACGGCCGGCGGCATACCGATCGGTGCCTCGCTGGAAGTAGACATCAAAAACAATATATCGGCAGGCGGTTTTGTCGATTATGCCCGCTACGGCTACAAGGCAGGCGGCTATAGCTGGCATTATAATTTTGTTTATTTCGGCGCCCGCGGCTCTTACCACCTGATTGACGTGCTTTCCGGCAACGAAGCCAGCAAATGGGATCCGTATGCCGGGGTTTCTGTAGGCGTGCGGACAGCCTGGTACAGCGATAACCAGTCGGATACGGATTTCGAAAGTCCCTATGCCGGCGGTGTTTTTGCCGGCATCCACGTCGGTAGCCGCTACATGTTCACCGATAAAGTAGGCGCTTTTGCTGAAGTGGGGTATGGCGTAACCGCCCTGCGCCTCGGAGTAGCGGCAAAGTTCTAAGGTGCTGTTCCAGTCGCACAAAACCCCCTTCAAGAATTTAAAACAAAATCATATACTATTATAAAATCTACAACTATGAAAAATTTATTTCGCTTTCCGCTTGCCGTTATGGCTGTGTCTCTTGGTCTGTTGGCTACTTCCTGCTCCCAAGATGATGACCAGGATACGGATGTTATTCCTACACCCTCGGGCAACACCGAGTATAACGGGCAGGGCTATACCATCAAAAATGGCTTTTACCTGAATGGCGGCTCGCTGAGTTTGTTTGGAGGGGACGATACCCACTACATGGACTACTTCCTGATAACGGACGGCACGCCAACCATTGGCAGCAATGGCGAGGTCAATGATCTCCAGAACGGCAAGATCGCGATACTTACTCCTCTTTTCTCGGCCGGTGGCAACAGCTTTAAAACAGGCCATTTTGTATATGCGGACCTATCTGCGGATACCGACCTGGAGGAAGTTGAACTGGAAGCCAAGTATGGCGGAAAATCCTTCTTCTTTCAAACAATGGTCATGATCGACTCAGATGGGGACAGCAACTGGGAAGAGGAGGCTGACATTGAAATTACCGGGGGCACCATCGACGTGAGCGGCAGCCTGCCGAACCTGACAATGTCTTACAACCTGCAGACAGCAGGCGGTAAGGTGCTTAAAGGGAGCTACAGCGGCAAGTTTACCCTGATCGAGGGAGATGACGACGGCGAAGGCCTGAAGCCGCAGCTTTCCCTGCAGTAAAAGGAGTAGGATAGGGCGGGGCAGTTGGAACTGCCTCGCCCTGCTACACTCTGATATCAATTATTATCATCACCTTAAAGTCATTCTAAAATGAAAAGATATTATCTATTGTTCGTTATCGCCTTGATTGCCTCTTTTGCCCAGGCGCAGGTTTTTCGGGGAGAAGGCACCAAACAGGTTTTTGAGAGTCCGAACCTGCGTTCCGCGCTGCCTCACCACAAGACAGTGGCCATTCTGCCCTTCGAGGCGAAGATCACTTACAAAAAGCAGCCGAAGAACTTCAGCGCCGCAGCGAACCGCGACCAGGAAATTACGCTGGCGCAGAACATCCAGAACAGCATGTATACCTACCTGTTGCGAAAGTCCAAGGCCTATTCGGTGAGCTTCCAGGATGTAGAGAAAACCAACATCCTGCTGCGAAAAGCCGGCATGTTTGAGCACCTGCAGGAGTATACGCGCGATGAAATTGCCAAAGTGCTGGGCGTGGATGCCGTGATCGGCGGCAAGTTCGATATGGAGCAGTCTAAATCAGAAGGAGCCGCACTGGCGACAGCTGTGGTGCTGGGCGGCCTGGGAGGCAAAACCGGTTCAGGCTCACTTACCATGACGATCAGTGACGGAAAAGACGGCGAACTGCTCTGGCGCTTCTTTAAGACCATGGATGATGACATCCTGGCTTCTACCGACGATATGGTGGAGCGCATGATGCGCAAGGTTTCCCGTAACTTCCCTTATGCCACCGAGTAGCGCCTGGCATTCGTAACAGAAGTATGGACAAGGTATAAAGAGAACCTAGATTCCGACTCCTGAACGATAAAGGGTCATCACTGAAGTATAAACTATGCAAGTATAAAAGAAAACCCGCAGCCGGGTAGTGGCTGCGGGTTTTCTTTTATAAAAGGAAATATATTGCTGCTACAAAGCATCAAAATCAAAATTCTCGAGGTAAGCTGTGGTGAAGTTTCCTTCCTTGAAACCAGTATCATCCATCAGCTTCAGGTGGAAAGGCACGGTGGTTTTCACCCCTTCGATCACGAACTCGCTCAGGGCGCGCTTCATTTTCACCAAAGCCTCTTCCCGCGTCTGGGCCGTTACGATAAGCTTTGCGATCATCGAGTCGTAGTTCGGCGGGATAGTATAGCCAGAGTAAACGTGCGAATCGACGCGAACACCATGGCCACCCGGCACATGCAGCGTCGTGATCTTGCCCGGCGACGGACGGAAGCCGTTCTTGGGGTCTTCAGCATTGATTCGGCACTCGATGGCGTGCATCTTCGGATAGTAGTTCTTGCCTGAGATCTTCTCGCCGGCGGCTACCTTTATCTGCTCTTTGATCAGGTCGTAATCAATTACCTCTTCCGTGATCGGGTGCTCTACCTGGATACGCGTGTTCATCTCCATAAAGTAGAAGTCGCGGTTCTTGTCTACCAGGAACTCGATTGTACCCACGCCTTCGTAATTGATGGCTTTGGCGCCGGCAATGGCGGCTTCGCCCATTTTATCACGCAGCTTGTCGGTAATAAACGGCGAAGGCGTTTCTTCTACCAGTTTCTGGTGGCGGCGCTGAATGGAGCAGTCGCGCTCCGAAAGGTGCGCTACGTGTCCGTGCTGGTCACCGATGAGCTGTATCTCGATGTGGCGTGGCTCTTCTACAAACTTTTCCAGGTAAATGCCGTCGTTTCCGAAAGCGGCTTTGGCCTCGGTGCGGGCATCGTTCCAGGCTTTCTCAAACTCAGAATCGTTGCGCACAATGCGCATGCCGCGGCCACCGCCACCTGCTGTTGCTTTAAGTATAACCGGGTACTTCACTTTCTGAGCCAGCTTTATACCTTCCTCCATGTTCTTCAGCAGTCCCTCGGAACCCGGAATGGTTGGTACACCGGCTTTTTTCATCGTAGCCTTGGCCGATGCCTTATCGCCCATGGAGTTGATCATCTCGGGCGTGGCACCGATGAATTTGATGTTGTTTTCGGCGCAGATGCGCGAAAACTCGGCATTCTCAGACAAAAAGCCGTAGCCCGGGTGAATGGCGTCGGCGTTGGTGATCTCGGCGGCCGCAATGATGTTGGGAATGTTCAGGTACGACTGCGCACTGGGGGGAGGCCCGATGCAAACTGCCTCATCGGCAAAGCGCACGTGCAGGCTCTCTTTGTCGGCCGTAGAGTATACGGCTACCGTCTTAATGCCCATCTCCTTGCACGTACGGATAATGCGCAATGCTATTTCGCCTCGGTTGGCGATCAATATCTTCTTAAACATGGTTTCAGATTTGGAGATTTGAAGATTTGCAGATTTGAAAAGTATGAATAATGAAAATGGAGACGTTTATAAGACCATCTCCATCTCCAAATTTTCGCACTTCCAAATTTTCAAATTGGAAAATTAGCTAGGATCTACCAGAAACAGGGGCTGATCGTACTCGACAGGGCTGGCATTGTCTACCAGCACTTTTACAATTCTGCCGGATACTTCCGACTCGATCTCATTGAAGAGTTTCATGGCTTCGATGATGCAGATCACCTGGCCTTTTTTCACCTCATCGCCTACGTTCACAAAAATAGGCGATTCCGGGCTGGAAGCGCGGTAAAACGTTCCGATCATCGGCGCTTTGATGGCAATATACTTGCTGTCGTCAGAAGCGGCGGGCGCAGCAGCAGGGGCTGGCGCAGGCGTAGCAGCTGCTGCCGGGTGAGGCAGTGGTGCGGGCGCAGCGGCTGGAGCTGCGGCTGCCGGTGCTGGCTCGCTTACATACTTCACTTTCTGGTTAGGCTCGCGCTGCACCGAAATTTTAAACTCTTCTGTTTCGATGTTGACTTTGTTAAGGCCAGACTTGGCGATAAAGTCGATCAGATCCTGGATTTCTTTAGCTTTCATGGGTTATTTTACTCTCTCAGCGTATGAATAAGTACGAGTGTCTACTTTGATTTTTTCGTCCTGGCCAATGAACAAAGGCACCTGGATGGTAGCGCCAGTCTCTACTATAGCCGGCTTGGAGGCGTTGGTAGCAGTATCGCCCTTTAAGCCCGGCTCGGTATACGTAATGGTCAGTTCAACAAAAGGAGGTATCTCGCAGGTCAGCGGTGTCTCGGTTTCGGCATGAAACAGGATGGTTACTTCCTGGCCTTCTTTCATCAGGTCCGCAAAAGGAACCATGGCATCTTCCAGCGTCACCTGCTCAAAAGTGTTCATGTCCATGAAGTTGTAGCCCAGGTCATCCTTATAAATGAACTGGTGCGGACGCTGTTCCACCCGGGCAGTCGTGATCTTATGTCCGGCAGAAAAGGTGTTGTCGATTACCTTGCCCGTCTTTATGTTTCGGAGTTTTGTTCTAACAAAGGCAGGGCCTTTTCCTGGCTTTACGTGCTGGAAATCGATCACAACGTACAGGTCGTTGTTGAACTCCATACACAATCCGTTCCTAATATCAGCGGTGTTTGCCATACAATAATCTGTTGCTAAATTTTGATTAAGGGAGTAAAAGTAAAGCTGTTTTTCGTGTGTTGCAAAACAAAGGTAGTTATTCTCCTGAAAAACTCCTTATAGGGGTTCCGAATCGCGTGCATCGGGCACTTCATCCTTCTGTTTTAGTCGTTGCGCCCGGAAAAGGTTTTGGCCCGGTTAGCTGTTGCGGGAATGCGGTTGGCAATTTTTTTGTTCGGGGCCAAAGCATTCTACTATAATCGGGGCAAAACATTACTTTTGATAAATTTTTTTCAGCATATGATACAGCGCAGCACACGCCTGGATAGTGTTCATTACGAACTATGCGGGCCCGTTTATGAGCAGGCAAAAGCCCTGGAGCAGCAAGGGCATACGATTACCAAACTGAACATCGGGAACCCGGCTCCCTTCGGCTTTCATGCCGCCCCGGAATTGGTGGCGCAGCTGGTGCAGCATTTAACGCTGGCCCAGGGCTACTCCGATCATAAAGGCCTGCTCGAAGCGCGTCAGGCACTGCAGGTATATTACCAGGGTAAGGGCCTTTTGGGCGTCCACACCGATGATATTTTTATTGGTAACGGCGTAAGTGAGCTGATCCTGCATGCGGTGCAGGCGCTGCTCAACGACGGGGACGAGGTGCTGGTGCCCACCCCCGATTACCCGCTCTGGACAGCAGCTGTGCGCTTTTCGGGTGGCAAGGCCGTGCATTACCTTTGCGATGAGGAAGCAGACTGGAACCCGGACCTGGCAGACATCAGAAGCAAGATCACATCCCGCACACGGGCGCTGGTGATCATCAACCCCAACAACCCGACCGGCGCGGTGTATAGCCGCGAGGTACTGCAGCAGCTGGTGCAACTGGCCGAAGAGCATGAACTGGTGCTTTTTTCGGATGAGATCTACGATAAGATCCTGTATGACGAGGCGGTGCACCATGCCACGGGTAGTTTCTCGGACAAGGTGCTGACCGTAACCTTTAGCGGGCTTTCCAAGAACTACCTGGCAGCGGGTTTCAGGGCCGGTTGGATGGTGGTGAGTGGCGCCCGTGCCAAAGCAGCTGCTTACCTGGATGGCCTTAATACGCTGGCCAGCCTGCGCGTGTGCAGCAATGTGCCAGCCCAATACGCCATTAAAACAGCATTGGAGAGCGACCACACCATGCAGGGACTGGTGCTGCCCACCGGCCGGCTGCGGATGCAGCGCGATCTCTGCTACGAGAAACTCACAGCCATACCGGGTATAAGCTGCGTGAAGCCCAAAGGCGCATTTTACCTGTTCCCTAAAATTGATGTGCGCAAGTATAACATTCAGGATGACCAGGCACTGGTGTTGGATTTTCTGCGCGAACAACACGTGCTGCTGGTGCAGGGCAGCGGCTTTAACTGGCAGCAGCCCGACCATTTCCGCATCGTATACCTGCCGGAGGCAAACCAGCTGGCCCATACCATGGACAAACTGGCAACCTTCCTGACAACGTATCAGCAAAGTATACCACAACCACTGGCTTTGGCGTAAACAGCATTTATACTTGTTGGTTAAAAAAAGCGGCTCCCGGGTAAGGGAGCCGCTTTTTTTATGGCAGGTGGCACCTACCAGCTTATATTACTTTCTATAAAGCGGATGAGGCTGTTGGCGAGTTGCTGTTGTTCCTGTCGGTCGGGGTGCCCCGGCGTGTTTTTGTAGGGCACCACCAAGGTATGGATCTTCGTATCGTGCATACCTGCTACCGCCTGCTGTACATACCCGGGCCAGGGTGAGCCTTCTCTGGTAATATCCATATTGCCCAGCATACAGATGATCTGCGCATCCGGGTATTTGGCCCGGATCTGCTGCACAAAGGAGCGGTAAGCATTGACGATAAATTCCTGCGAAGGCGGCGTGGTGCCAAACACTCGTTTAAACTCATCATGCTCCGGCCGCTTTACCAGCCACGAGTCGTTTTGCAACAGGTTAATGACCACTATATCGGGTTTATACTTTGTGAAGTCCCATTTGCTTTCCGGAAGGGCCGGATTCAGGCGGTCGAAGATCTCGGGCATGGTATACGGAAACCAGCTCACCATCACCCCAATGCCGCTTTTGCAGATGACGTGAGAGGCCGCACTAAAATGGCGGGCTGTCAGGGCCGCATAGCTCAGGTAGTGGTTGGTGTAGGTGCTGTCGGGCTGGTCTTTGCCGGAATTATCTTCCACGGCATAGCCGGCCGTAATGGAGTTGCCATAGAACTCGATTCGTCTTTTCTGAGGTGCCGGTGGCGGCAGTAACTTGGTATCGCTGCCCAGCTCAAACCCATAAAATTGGGTTTTGCCCCGGTCGTATTCCGTGCGCTTAAAGAGCTCGAGCGTATGTTTCCCTTCGGGTAGATTATATGTTAAGGTATACGCCCTGCGGGTTGTGTCCGGCCGCAGCAGGTGCAGGCTGTCACCGTCCACGATCACATTATAGTAGTTATCTCCGCTTTCATCTTTGAGCCACGCTTTCACCGTGGTGCCCTCAAAATTGAGGCGGATCGTAGTCCCCGACCAGTACAGTTCGGCTGCATCCGGCCCGGCGTGCCCGATGCGGCCCTGGTAGGCAATGTGGCTGTCCTGGGCGCTGACCAGCGCGCCTTGCGCAGGGCTTTGCGTGGCCGGCGTTGTTTTACAGCTGGCTGTTAGCAGCCCCAGCAGCACCAGGGCAGTAGTGGTGACCTTTTTTAAAGTTGGTAGTGTCTGCATCATAAGAGTATAAATCTCCGGGCAAGATACATTTTACCTGGTTAGGTAATAACGAAAGCCCACCTGTAAGCACGATTCCATTAGCGTATAGTTAGCTGAATGGGCGATGGGAACCGGTGGCGCATAAGCAAAGGCTACTTCCGCTCTGTCGAACAAAACAAGGCCGGCTTTCGCTGAAAAATTCATCCACAAGGTATTAAAAGAGGCATAGTCCGGTGTTTTATCCGGTGCCAGGGCAACTCCCTGCTCTGCGTTGATGATGTACGTTATCTTGTATTCGTTCCCGGCATAAGCGCTTAAATTGAAGCCTGCACCCACGCCTGCATAGAATCTGATGTTGCCTTTGGCGTAAAGATGATACATGACCTGCGGGCTGGCGGACAGCGTCTGCTGTGAAAAGCTGTAGTTGTGATCATAGTAGCTTAGCGTACTTCCGTACCTGTGCTCGCGGGCATAAAAATCAAAGTGTGAGGGAGCTGTATAGGATAGCTCTGCCCGGAAGAATAGGCGCCTGGTATTAGGGTTTGCAAACTTATCAAAGCCCAGTATAAGCGTAGGGGCAAGCGTAGTTTGCGGGCCACCGCTTGCTGCCATCACCTCAGCACCTTTAAATCGGGCATTGCTTGCTGTCAGACCTGCGCCTACAAAAAACCGGAGGGAGGAAGGTCGGGAGCCGGCTTTCTCACTTACAGGTTTCTGCGCACCGTTAATGGCAGCTACTACCGCGGCCAAAGCAGCGGTGGAATAATCTGCCCCGAAAATCTGCTGCTTCAGTTCCTCTGAAACCGGCCCATACTTGGCAGCGGCAAGCACCAGCTGCCCGGCATAAAGATTTAGGGTATTCACTTTCCTACCTTGGTTTGTGTTCACAAAGTATTTCCGGTAACCCAGTTCGTATACTTGGCCTTGGGGCCTTTCCGCCAAAAAAAAGCGGGTTTTGATGTTATCTGTATATGAGAGGAGGCGCAGGTTCTTTCCGGTTGAAACTACTTTCATAAATACGGTGGCTGTAAGTCTGCTGGTATCCGGGCCCACCGTCAGGTGGTTATACTGGATCTGGTCCATACTTATGGGGCCATGATACTGCTGGTATGCTTCCAGGCCACTCACCTCCAGGTAGCGGCTGTTTTCGGGCGTGAGCTGCTGTGCGGTGCCTGCGTCTGGCGTGGTCCTGAAGGTAATGGTTTCCGGGCTGTTGCGCCACTCCCGGTAGTCGATGTAGCCGCGCAGCGTATCGCCCTGCGTGGTAACAACCAGGCCCGGGCGGAAGTTTGATTGTGCCGCTGCCAGCAAAGGGAGTAAGAAGATAAATGTAATGATAGTAAGGGTTTGCCGCATAGTTGTTTGTGTTTCAGAGAGAGGTATGCTTAAAGGAGGAATTTTCTTTTAGTACAATAAAAGTAATATATATAAATAACAACTACTTTAAACAGAAGATTTTTGTTCATAATTCCAGCGCGCCTGGCTCTTTCCGGGCTCATATCAATGTAAAAGTTCAAAGAAATGCTCCTATGCCCGCCGGTACACGTAAACTATACTTTGACTGGAAACACGATGGAAGCAAAAATTATACGATTGGCAAGCCGGCCCAAAGGTATGCCCACCTTAGAAAACTTTGCATTTGATGCGCAGCAAATGCCATCGCCGCAAGAGGGAGAGTTGCTGCTGAAAGCCTTATATATTTCGGTGGACCCCTACATGCGCGGACGCATGAGCGATGCCAAATCGTATGTAGCACCTTATGCTGTAGGCGAACCCATCACGGGCGGCGTGGTGGCCGAAGTGGTGGAAAGCAGGCACGCGCACTTTGCAAAAGGCGATGTGGTACTGGGTACGCTTCCCTGGCAAACCTACTGCATTTCAGATGGCTCCGGGCTGAACAAGTTACCCCAAAAGGTCGCGCCCCTCAGCTATTACCTGGGTATTCTGGGCATGCCAGGCCTTACAGCGTACTGCGGCCTGTTTCTGATCGGCGCACCAAAAGCCGGAGAGACCGTGGTGGTGTCCGGTGCGGCCGGGGCCGTGGGGACGGTGGTGGGCCAGCTGGCAAAAATCAATGGCTGCCGGGTAGTAGGTATTGCCGGATCGGATGAGAAGATCCGCTACCTGACCGAGGAGCTCGGCTTTGATGTTGCTCTTAACTATAAAACTACCCACAACATTGGCGCAGCCATTGCAGAAGCCTGTCCGGATGGTGTGGACATATACTTTGACAACGTGGGAGGGGAGATCTCTGATGGCGTTTATGCCCGGATAAACAAGTTCGCCCGCATTGCTATTTGCGGCCAGATCGCGACGTACAATGCCACCACGCCTCCTGTCGGGCCGCGGGTGGAAGGAACGCTGCTGAAAAAAAGTGCCCTGATGAAGGGGTTTATTGTTAGCGACTATGCCAGCCACTTCGGGGAAGCTACCCGGGACCTGGCCCGGTGGGTGCAGGAAGGGAAGCTGCAGTACCAGGAGCATATTATCGAAGGGTTTGAGAATCTGCCAAACGCTTTTTTCGGCTTGTTTACCGGCGAAAATACCGGCAAGCAGTTGGTGAAAGTAGCCGAACCATCGCCAATACAAACCTAGTTTATACTTTAAAGGGAAGCCGGCGGGCAGCGCAGTCGCCTGCCGGCACCTGGTTGCTGCTACCCCTGAGCAGTGGAAAAATTATGAAATAAATGCTTGCAGTTCAGCAACTCGTCCGTTAAATTGCAACAGCTACTTTCATTAAAGCCAGCGTCTTTATACTTGCATACGCCCGCTGGCAGCAGCACAGGGCAGGGTTGTGCAGGAAATAACTCAAGGGAAAATCATATTATTTAACTTAGCGATAATGGTAGATGCTATTAATTTTATAGCCCTGTCCGGGATATTTAATGTTTTATTTTTCTGGTATGCCTCTACCAAGGTAAAAGTGAAACCTGATCCGGTAAAAACCCTCATTCTCTCATTTATCTTTTCCATTCCGCTCAGCTTTCTTTTAATAACAGTTTATACGACCATGTTGCTCTATGCGGCCAAAAAGGGCCTCAGCGAAGATGCTGTCTGGGAGTACATGGAGCAGGAAGAGCTACAGTAATTATCATCTTCCGTCTTACCTATAAGTTTTGCAGCCGAGCATATTTGTATTGTGCCAGGTATTTGAAGTATAATAAAGCGAAAGGTCAGTCGGGCCGTATACACCGGTACGGCTTCGCTGCCATACTAGAATCAGTAGGCAGGAACGAGCGCCGTAATGCACGGAACAAACTTAAACTGAATTTTATGGAAAGATACTGCAAAGGAATTTTATCGGTAGCCACCCTGGCCCTAACCATGGGTTTGGTTTCTTGTGGCGGCAACAACGGCGACATGCCTTCGGAAGATAATTATAAGAATACCACGGAGAGCGCTCCCGAGTCTACCGACAACCTGACGGGCTATGGCGACATCACCGATTCCACTGGTACTGACACTGCTAAAACCGGCACCACAGCAGGCAGCACTACTACATCCGGTACTGGTGGTATGACTACATCCGGAGGAACGACCTCAGGTGGTACAACGTCCGGAACAACAACCTCAGCCACAACAGCCGGTTCTACTACTTCCGGTACTACAGGCAGTACAACCACTGGCGGAGGCACAACGGGCAACTAATAGATTCCTTACAACGGAGATTATAAACAGCAAAGGGGGCAGCCATCATGGCTGCCCCCTTTGCTGTTTATACACAGTTTGCGTTCCGGGCATCGGAGCGCATTAGCTAAAGTTATACCTTAATGGCTGCCGGCACTGCTGCCCGTATCCTGCCCGCCATCCTGCCCATCGGCGCTGCCCCTGCTGCCGCTTTTCTGCGACGGCACACCGCCTACCTGCCCACGCATCAGCTCCTCTTCGTTTACTTTCTCCGGCTTTCCGGTGGGATGAATATTGGGTACGCTGGCACCAGTGGGCGTGGTTTTGTTCGTATCCTCCTTTTTGAGCATATCTTTTTTAGGTGCATTCTTATCGTTCTTCATAGCTTATGTTTTATGGTGTGAGGCGCTGGCGGAAGTATAATCGCAAGCGTCCTTTAGTTTATTTTTTAGTATCGGTCCAGGTCTCGGAAATCTTCTGAGTTACGGCGGCGTTCGCCTTCACTGTAAAAGTCGGGATGCCGGCTGGTGTAATGGCCGTGGTAACTAGGCCGTGAGTTGCGTAACTCGCCGCTCAGCGGATCGTACCGTCTGTTCCAGTCCTGGTTGTAGGTCGTAGAGCCATCATAGCCGTAGCTTAGCGAACCAGCCATGTTGCCATAGTTCTCGCCATGGCCGCTGCCATAGTGGTCAGGGTTATAAGTAGCATTAAAATTACTGTGGCCTGACCGGCGCCAGTCCTCGTTCTGGCTGCGGTTATACTCCTGATCCGCGTTGCCACCTGAGCGGCTGCCATAGCTGCCACTGGTAGGTTGGAACTGCGTGTTCCAGTTACGGGAATGGCCCCGCTCGTCGCGGAACGTATACTTGCTGTCGTGTTCAAAATCATGGCCCGGGCTCCGGTCGTTGTGATAGGTGCCGCTCCAATCGCGTTCAAAATCACGGCGGTTGCTCAGCTCACCGGCTCTTCTGTTCTGTGGCTGCTGGCGGTGCTCGCTTCGATCAAAGCCATTGTAGGTGGTTTCGTTGCGGTCGGGGCTTTCGTTATCGAACCGGTAAGATCCCCTGAATCTGTCCTGGTCTATCGGGCGGTCATCGCCGCCAAGGTGGTTTCGGTAATCCGTATAGCCGGTTCTGTTATACCAATCGTTTCCTTCCATCGTTTTTTCATAGTTTGGTCCTGTCTTTTTAAACGGCATAGCGCAACACAGGGTTAGGCGCACTGCTGTTCTCGGTTAACCTATTCCCCCTTACCTGCCGTACACATAAGGGAAATACCCGTGATCAATTAACCTAACATACATGCTATGAGAAACAGACAAGAAGCGTACAACGACCGTGATTTTGATAATGCCCACTGGCTGCACGGCTATCACCGGGGCGAAAATTCAGACCGCGGCAACTATACCTTGGACACGCATTTTAACAGGGGCTACGGTGATAATGCCGACAACCAGTGGGGCGACCCCAACAGCTTTAACTCCAACGCCGATCAGGAGCAAATGTCTCCGCAAGGTAGGTTTCAGGCAGGCGGCGCCCAATATAGCGGCGAAGATTTTACCCGCCAAAGCCACAGCAATAACCCCTACGGCATGACCTATACTGGGGATGATGCTTATAATTCCGGCCGGCACTATGATGCCCGCGCAGATTACAGCGACAGGGACTATGATGCTTTCCGCCACAACCGGACTTCGGATAACAGGTATGGTATGGCTGATGAACGCTTCGGGCACGATGTGCGCCGAGGTAATTCAGGCGAGAACCGGGCTCGCAACTCGCGCGGTGATGAGGAGTCTTACCGCCGTTACGAGCAGCATAATCCTAACTATGACAACGACTATTCCGGCGGGTTTGCCGGCCGCAACTATTCCGAAGGCCAGACACATTATGGCGAAGGCAGCTATTACAGCAACCTGGATCGCTGGAACAAGGGCCATGCCGACCAGCGCCACGACAGGTATGACCAACATAATGCCGGTAGCAACCGCAACAGATAAAATGCATTTTTAAACCAGAAAGCGGCACCGGGCTTTGCGCCAGGTGCCGCCTGATACTTCTAAACCTATGAATAACTACAGAGAGCATACTTATGGCGACTATAACCGCCAATACCGCAACAACGAACAAGACCATCCGAACAGCGGCCCTTACCAGGGGCGGCGTAATGCTTATTTAGGGGATACCCGCCACGAGCCCGGCGAGCACTACCGTATCCAGCAGAGCCGCCAGTATGGCCGAAGCGGGGGAGAGGCAGGCACCCGCGAAGACCGCTACAACGAAATGTATGATATCTCCAATTATTCGGATAACCCGCGCAGCATGGAGTATGGCCAGCGCCACGGAGCGGCCGAGAATGACCTCGACCGCATCGATTACTTCCCGTATGCTGAAGGACCATATGGCCGGGCGCCGCGACATTACCGCTACTCGGAGGGCTATAATCCCAACTACGACAATCCGGAAGAAGGCGACATGTACCGGAACTTCGACAGCCGCGGCAACCATGGCTACCGCCACGATGCCTCCTATGGCAACGAAGACGAGTTCCGGGATTTTGGAAACGATCATTATGGCTCCCGCGACCAGACCAACAACAATGACCGCAACTTTGGCTACATGGGAGGGTATAACCGGTAAATCACTAAGGCGCATACTTAAAATGAATGCGTAAATCTTAAAATCAAAACAGCCGCAGTGTTAAGCTGCGGCTGTTTTGGTTATAAGAAGTTGATGTGTGAAGAGCTGCTTTGCAGGCGCAAGCCAGGTATACACGCGCGTCAGGAAGTCTTCGAGGTTTTGGCCTGTACCTTATACTCATTCGGGATCTGATCTCCCAGGAGTTTTCCCCAGGGCTTGAGGTGCTCGATGCGGTCAAAAATGATCTTGATCACGGCCACAATCGGGATGGAGAGAAACATGCCCGATACCCCCCACAGCGCGCCGCCCAGCAGCACCACCAGGATAGAAACCAACGCGTTGATCTGCACTTTGGAAGAGACAATGCGGGGCACAAGTATGTTGTTGTCGATGAACTGGATCAGGATGTAAGCCCCTACTATGGCCAGTTGGGTGGTATACCCCTCCTTAGTAACAGTAGCGATCAGCACAGGCAGCAGGATCGCGATCAGGCCGCCAATGTAGGGAATCATGTTCAGGATAGCGCCTATTACGCCCAGCAGAATAGCATACCGTACATCCAGTATAAGCAGGGCGGCCGCATTCAGCACGGCTACAACGGCAGCCTCTATCAGAAGGCCCACAATATAGCTTTGTATGGCTGATTTGGTTTCTCCCAGTATCACGGTCACATTCTCGGAGTTCTTTTTAGAGAACACTTCAAAAATAAAATTCAGGAGAAGGGGTTTGTACAGGAGGAGCAGAAAAATATAAACGGGTATCAGCACCAGTACGCTGAACATGCCAAGGGCGCCGCTCAGTGTTTGCCCTACCAGGGCCTTGCTGCTGTTAGCCGCCTCCTTAACCAGTTCCATCTGCTTTTCGATCGTGATACCAAAAGTCGTTTCGATCCAGCTATTCAGGTTCGAAAGGATGAGGCTAAACCTTTCTTTGAGCTGGGGCACCATCTCCCCGAACTGGATGATCTGGGAGGAGAGAAAGTATAACAGCCCGGCCAGTATGAGGATGGCAATCAGCAACGTCAGGATAATAGCCAGGAGCTTGGGTATGCGCAGCCGGTGCAGCAGGTTGTAGAGGGGGTTGAGCAACACGGCCAGTAAAACCGAGAAAGCCAGCGGAACAAGTATGTCGGCGAGCAGGTAGAGCACATAGACCAGCAGGATAAGGCCGAACAAAATGGTCGTGCTCTTTTTATAAAAAGGTTCGGATTCGGTCATTGAATGGAGGTGTATCGCTTATGAAAGAAGCGGCAGCCTGTTTACAGGTTGCCGCTTCTTAATAGGTTTGCTAGGATACAAGTAATTATACGTTGCCCGGACGGTCAGGTCCAGGTCCACCAGGTCCGGGGCGGTCAGTATTGCGAAGTCTGTTACGTTCTTCCTCCGGCGTAAGCTTCTCGATATCCACGTCGGTTTTACGAACAGTGTCTTTTATACTTTCCTCGCGTTCCTCTACTTTTTTACCCAGGTTCACTTCTTCCACCACGCGGGCTTCCTTGTTTACCACCGGCACCTCGGCTCGTTCGGTCATTTCCATCTCGCCCTCCTTAAAGCTGTTCAGGTCTGCCTCTGTAGCCGGACGGTTTACCGGACGGCGTTCTGCCCATACATGCTCCTCGCGCAGGCGCAGGCGCTCCTCTACCGGGCGCTCTACAATACGGCTGCGGATGCGCACACCACCTGTTTGTACTTCGCGCTTGCCAACCTGCAGGTTCTCTTCAATAATAGGAATAGATTTGGTGCGGTCAGTTCCTGTTACATCCAGGTTTTTGTCGGTAGCAGCAGCTCCCATGGCCTGTCCGGTTGCGGCGGCGCCCATCCCTGCACCTGCCTGATATTTTGTGGCGTGTTCGTCTATATCGATGGCGCCATGGTTATCCAGAATGTCGGCTGCACGTTCTGCTTCATCAGCCGATTGGGCATGCACAGTCACGATAGAGCCCCGGCGGGCCACTTCAGCATAATGTTCGTGTTTGTCTTTGTCGCTTCCGAACAGGTTTCTGAAGAATTCGCCGATGCTGTCGGTGTCTTCTTCCTCATGTGTGTCCAGCACAGTGCCCGTAGCGGCAACATCGGCATTGCGGCGGTCCGATACGTCAATGTTATTGCGGTTAAAGCCGTTGCGGGTTAATTCTGCTACAGCGGCTTGCGCTTCTCCTGCATTATCAAAAATGCCTATTACTGTTTGTGCCATAGATTTAAAATTAGTTTGTTCTCAATAGATTAGAAATGTGGTTAATGTCTCTTTCAATACGGCGTCGCTACTCAAATGTTTGGCAGGCGGACCTAAGAAAATTAATATACTATATTAAATATATTGAAAGTTAAGTAGGGTTCATATCGGGTAAATAATACTTCCACAGGTCAACTTTCGGAGGGAGTATACCTGCTTAAAAAAGCAAAAGCCACCCTGTTAACGGATGGCTTTTGCCTGGCTTGGGACAAGTGGTTATTTCACCAGCTCCGAAGCGATGTACCTGGATGTAAAACCGAAACGCCTGGCAAAACTAGCTTGAAAATAAAGAGCTTGTTTTGCCAGGCGTTTACTCTGAAACGAAAAAAGTAGTTATACGCTTACAGGTTCTTCCGCTTTAGCCAGCTTGCTGTTCTTATACCCGTAGAAGAAGTAAATGATCAGGCCCAGCACCAGCCAGATTAAGAAGCGGCTCCAGTTGGTAATGCCCAGTTCCGTCATCAGGTAGAGGTTGGTCAGCAGACCCAGCACCGGTATAAGCGAGAAATTGCGGGTAAAGGTGAGCACGGTGATCACGGCAGTAACGATAAAAAAGCCGATCAACGGAATCTTGTGTTTAAAAACGTCCCATCCCTGTTCGGTGCCATTGCGCATACTTAAAAAGGTGTCGATGCCTTCGCGGTTGTAGGTAAACAGTACGCCTAACCCCACAATCATGAGCAGCGGCAGAATATACTTGCCATTGATGTAGGGCACCCGGAATATCTTCTTACCAGCCGGTACCTCGTGGTAATCTTCCTGAATAAGCACGCCCCCGCAAACCAGCACAAAAGCAAACAGGGTGCCTATACTTGTCAGGTCGGTCACTTCGGTCAGGTTCATGAACAGCGCCGGAATAGCCACCACAAAACCGGTTACGATCGTGGCAAAAGAAGGTGTTTTATACTTGGGGTGGATGCGGGAGAACACTTTGGGTAACAGGCCGTCGCGGCTCATGCTCATCCAGATGCGCGGCTGCCCGTACTGGAACACCAGCAACACACTGGCCATGGCCACAATGGCGCTCACCGCTACGATACCGGCAATGGCATCCAGGTTAACGCGGGAGAACACAAACGCCAGCGGATCGCCCACAGCCAGCTCATAATAAGGCACCATGCCGGTGAGTACCAGCGCCAGGATCACATAGAGGACCGTACAAAGTATAAGGGCAATGATCATAGCCCGGGGCAGGTCGCGCTGTGGGTTTTCGCATTCTTCGGCGGTGGTAGAGATGGCATCAAAGCCAATATAGGCAAAGAACACTGCCGATACGCCTTTCAGGATGCCGCTCACACCATTTGGCGCAAAAGGGCTCCAGTTGTCGGGGTTGATGTAGAAAGCACCGACCGAGATCACAATCAGGATTACGATCAGTTTAAGGAGCACCAGCATGTTGGCTGTGCGTTTTGATTCTTTTACCCCCACATACACCAGGTACGTGATGAGGGCGGTGATGCCCAGGGCGGGGATATCAGCAATGAGTTTAAAGTTGCCGATCGCCGGGGCATTGAGCCAGGCCAGGTAGCCTTCCTGAATATTGAAAGGCAGCGAGGAGAGGGCATTGCCCTGCGCCAGTTGCGCGACCGCTTCGGCATAGCCGCGGGAGGCGCTCAGGTAATCCATCGACAGGTATTTGGGAATACCCAGGCCCACGCCGTTCAGCACGGCTGTAAAATAATCGGACCACGAGATGGCCACAGCGATGTTGCCGATGGCGTATTCCATCAACAGATCCCAGCCAATGATCCAGGCGACCAGCTCGCCAAACGAAGCATAGGCATAGGTATAGGCACTGCCCGAAACAGGGATAGAGGACGCGAACTGCGCATAGCATAAGGCTGAAAAGCCGCAGGCAATGGCGGTGAAAATGAAAAGCAGCGAAACCCCCGGGCCACCTGCTGCGCTGGCGTTGCCGATGGTACTGAAAATGCCTGCCCCGATAATGGCGGCAATACCAAAGGATACCAGGTCTTTTAGCTGTAAGGTGCGTACCAGGTCTGTGCCGGCAATTTCGCCACTTTTGTGGTAGTCAGAAAGCATGGCCGAAGCGTTTTTGCGGCGCCGGATGTTTTTGAGCAGTTCGTTCATGGGCAAAGCTGGTTAAACAGCTATCGGTTTAGTAGTATAGGGTTCTTGGTAAAGGCAGCCGCAGAAGCATTCTCCAAACTTGGCGTTTCGTGCTTAAACACGCGGGCCGCCCACCTCGGGAAAACAAATGCGCCTACAAGCAAATATAAATAATAGGTCAGTAAACGGTAAAGTAACACAACAATAGTTGTAAATCCACCTAAAAAGGCACCAAAGAATGCCGGAAAAGCAACTTCGGCAATGCCCGCCGCACCTGGCGTCACAGAAACGAACAACACGATCTTGTAAATGAGGTTGCGCGAGAAGATCACCAGGTGCTCATGCAGGCTCAGGTGAGCAAAGGCTGCGATCAGGCAGCCGATGATGACGTAGCGGGCGGTCCATACAAAGAAGGTCGAAAGGCTGGCCCGCAGCCAGTACGCCCGGGGCTTATGGTGCAGGTGCTGTGAGGCGATCAGCAGCTCGTTGGCGTGGCGGAAGAGCGCGGGGCTCCAGCGCCTGAGCAGTTTCATGCGGGCCAGGCGTAGCAACAGTTGTTTTACCGCTTTGGGATTAATGAAGAGCGCGTAAAACATGGCGCAGGCGTAGAGCGCGATCAGCAGATAGCTGATAAAGAAGGCAACCCCCAGGCTTTCGCGCAGCGCCGGGTTAAGGCCTTCCATTTCGGGCAGCACATGGCCCTGGGTAAAGAGCAGCACCAGCGGAACCGCCGCCACAAAGTATAAATTATCGAGCATGGCCGTCACCATCACCTGGGCGATGGATTTGCCCAGCGGGATCTTCTCTTTGAACAGGATGTAAGCGGCAATCGTAGAGCCGCCCACCACCGAGGGCAGGGCACAGGAGGCAAACTCCCAGAGCATGATCACACTGAAGCTTTGGCGCCAGCTCAGGGCCTTATCGGTTACGTGGCGGATCCGGTAAATATAGCCAAAGTCGCGGATAAACAAGACCAGCAGCGCCACAGCTAGCCAGCCCAGGTTAGCATTCAGCAGCGTCTGCAGCTGATCGGGCTGGTAGTTACGATACAGCATATAGCCCACCACGCCCAGGCCAAGCAGCATGGGCAGGAGCAGGCGGCGCACAGAAAACTGCGACTGTAATTTCTGGAGGGAGAGGGCCATACCGGCAGTAATCAAAAATTAAACCAGGATTCGCTTCAGCTGCGGCAGTTGTGCCGGCGTAATAACCAAGGGCACTTTCTCTACTTTTACCGAGCTGCTGTCGAGGCCGAACCACTTGCTTTCGGAACTGGTAAACTGTTTGATGTTAAAGTACCACTCCATAATCAGGCGTTCCTTAAAAGGTAAATCGTTCTCGTAAGATAAGAACTTTTCGAGAACAACAAACCGGAAATCACCGATAAGATGCTGCCTGCTCAACGAGTTGTAGCGGCTGGTAATGTCCACCTCGCCGTTTTCGACCAGCTCCTCCACTACTTTGCGGAAGAAGAGGTTGATGCGCTGTTCTACCCGGAAGCCCAGCCTGAAATCAATGCGGATCACATCGTCTTCGTCCAGCTTGCGCACCTGGTAATCTAAAGTATAAGGCTCGTCGGTGGTTTCCACGTGCACAAACCAGTAAATATCGGCGCGCTTCGGGCGTTTCTGGAAGATCGAGTAGATCACCTTCGATTCGATCTCGCTAGGCTTGGAGGCACTCGTCATAAACACCAGGTGCGTGGTATACTTAGGGATGGTCTCGTCCGCACTAAGCTCGCGCAGGGCCGGCAGGTAATCTTTCAGGCGGACGTACTCGGTAAGGCTGCGCTTGATCTGCTGGGCATTAAGCCAGATATACATGACCGTGAGCAGCAGCCCGCCGATCATAAGCGATACCCAGCCGCCATGCGGGAACTTGCTCAGGTTCGCCACTAGGAAAGCCGCCTCGATGCTCATGTACAGCACCAGGAACAAGGCTACCAGGATGCGCGAGTGGCTCTTGATGTAGAGGTAATAGCTCATCAGGATGGTGGTGGACAGCATCGCCATGGTGATCGCCAGGCCATAGGCCGCTTCCATTTTTTCTGATTCGCGGAAGTAGAGCACCACGCCGCAGCAGCCCAGCCACAGGAGCCAGTTTATACTTGGTACGTATAGTTGGCCCTTCATATTTGTTGGGTATACCAGCTTTACTTTCGGCCACAAGTTAAGGCGAATGGCCTCGCTGATGAGGGTAAAAGAACCACTGATCAGCGCCTGACTGGCAATGATAGCGGCAATGGTAGCAATACCGACACCCGGCAGCACAAACCACCCGGGCATAATGCCATAAAACGGGTTCTCGTTCAGCTGCCCGCCCACGTGCGTCATCAGCCAGGAGCCCTGCCCCAGGTAATTGAGCAGGAGGCAGGTTTTTACAAAGGTCCAGCTCAGGCGGATGTTGGGACGGCCGCAGTGGCCCAGGTCCGAGTATAATGCTTCCGCCCCGGTCGTACACAGGAATACCGCTCCCAGCAGCCAGAAGCCGTTGGGGTAGTTTACCAGCATGTTGTAAGCGTAATAGGGGTTCAGTGCCTTGAGTATTTCCGGGTGGCTCACCACGCCCAGCGCACCCAATGAGCCCAGCATGGTAAACCACAGGAACATGATCGGTCCAAACGCCTTGCCCACGATTTCAGAGCCGAAGCGCTGCATCACAAACAAGCCGGTAAGGATGGCCAGCACAATGGGCACAGTCGGAATGTTGGGGTACAGGATGCGTAACCCCTCGATGGCCGAAGAAACGGAAATAGGAGGTGTAATAATGCCATCAGCCAGCAGGGCGCTACCTCCCAGCATGGCCGGGATGATCAGCCAGCCGGCACGGCGGCGGATTAGGGTATAAAGCGAGAAAATACCGCCTTCGCCATTGTTGTCGGCCTGCAGGGTAAGCAGCACATACTTGATAGTGGTCTGCAGCGTAAGCGTCCAGAAAACACAGGAAATACCGCCGTACACCAGAATCTCAGAGATTGGGTTTCCCCCGATGATGGCTTTCATTACATAGAGCGGCGAAGTGCCGATATCTCCGTAAATAATGCCCAGGGAAATCAGTAGGCCGGCGGTAGAAACGGCGCCAGCCTTGTGTTTAAGCTCCATGTAAAAGAAATATTAATATAAACCTGACGCAGAACAACTTTAACAAGGTGTTAAGTTTAATCCCGTCATACTAAAATGTGTTATGCTTTGGAGGAGGTTTTTTTCTTGAGAAGCGCGATAATGGGCGGCATAATGGATATGACGATGATGCCGATCACGAGTAGCGAGAAGTTCTCCTTCACGACCGGGATGTTGCCCAGGAAATAGCCTGCCAGGCAAAACAAAAATACCCACACCAGCGCTCCTAGCACATTGTAGACAACAAAGTTACGGTAATGCATTTTGCCGATACCTGCCACAAAAGGGGCAAAGGTGCGCACAATAGGGATAAAACGGGCATACACAATGGTACGGCCGCCATAGCGGTTATAGAAAAGTTGGGCCTCGTCCAGGTACTCCCGCTTCAGGAACCAGTAGTTGCGCTGGTATACCTGGTCTCCGAGTTTTCGCCCGAACAGGTAGTTGACTGAGTCGCCCAGGATAGCAGCCACACACATCAGGACCAGGATCAGGACGATATGCAGGCCCGATTCGGGCAAGGCAGCCAGGGCACCCAAGGCAAATAGCAACGAGTCGCCGGGCAGGAAAGGGGTAACAATCAGGCCAGTTTCACAAAACACGATGAGGAATACGATCAGGTACACCCAGCCATGGTACTGCTGTGTTAACTCTACCAGGTGCTTGTCGATGTGCAGCACAAAGTCTATCAGTTGCTGTAAAAGCTCAATCATAAGTATAAGAAAGTATAACGACAGGCAGAGGCAGGGGAGCTGTTGCCTGATAAATGAACTTGGTAAAGGAATAGCCCCGGAAAAGGGTCGTTTAAATGTAGTAAGTATGTTTTGGGAGCGTACCCCGGTGGCATAGGAGCTTAAACTGGTTGCGGGGCTAACCGATCAGGGGCCATTAGAGCGGACCGGAAAACGGACGTTTGCCAGCACCGGGAAAAAAGCGTATTGCCGGGCATACTTTTCGGGCCATTGCGGAAAATCGTTTGGCAGCACGGCGGTTAGCGGCTTTAGCAGCTGTCTGCCGGTTGGTAGCACCCTTTTCGTGGCAACCGAGGACCGTTGGGTTAGCACAACGGCATCAGAAAATTCAGCGGCTGAAGGTGTTATCTGCAGCTCGCCGGAAGCAGGAAACACAGCTGCTGCGGCAGTAAAGGGCATTGCGAGTGCCAATAGGCTACACACAAACACAACTATGAGCACTGAAATCTGCTTTCGCAAGGCTGTGCCTTTTTTATTCATGACCGCAAAGGAAAAGCCTTATCCCCTCTAAAGCAATAGATGCGTCTTATTTTTAATGCTTTACCGGCATAGGGCGCACCAAATTGCCAACAGAAGAAAACAAAAAGGCCGGAAGAGGAGCTTCCGGCCTTTTTGTTTAGATGGGAAAGTACCTTAGAGTAACTTGTATAATCTGTCTTTTAAGCCGGAAGAGGCTTCTACCAGCGGTAGCCGAACAGCGGCCGTACAAACGCCAAACCGCTCCAGCACTGCTTTAACGCCTACTGGGTTTCCTTCTTCGTACATCATCGGGTTTATGTCTACAAACGAGAGCATGAGCTCGGCGGCTGCTTTAAAGTCTTCGGTCAGGGCCAGCTGCATCATGCGGCTGAATTTTTCAGGGAAGGCATTGGCCAGTACCGAGATCACGCCTTCTGCTCCAAAAGATGCCATCGGAACAGCCAGCATATCGTCGCCGCTGAGCAGCATAAAGTCTTTGGGCTTATGGCGGGCAATGTACATGCACTGCTCCAGGTTCCCGGAGGCTTCTTTGGTGCCGATGATGTTCTCGTGCACGGCCAGTTTAAGGGTTGTTTCGGCGGTAACGTTGCTGCCCGTGCGGCCCGGCACATTATAAAGTATAACCGGCACCGGCGAGGCATTGGCAATGGCCACGTAGTGCTGGTAAATGCCCTGTTGCGAGGGCTTATTATAATAAGGGCTTACCGAAAGCAGGGCCGCTATGCCATGCAGGTCTGTTTCTGCTATGGTATCCAACACGTGTTGGGTATTGTTGCCGCCAATGCCATACACCAGGGGCACCCGGTTATTTACCTCCTGCTTTATAAAGCGCAGGATCTCGGCCTTTTCATCCGTGGTGGTGGTCACCGACTCTGCCGTAGTGCCGTTTATGACCAGGTAGTTTACGCCTCCTTCCAACACAAATTCCAGCAGCTTGCGGAGGGCTCCGTAATCCACCGCCAGCTCTTTCGTGAAAGGCGTAGCCAAGGCCACGCCTGTACCTCTTAATTTTTCTCTGATCATCTTTATCAATTACGAAATACGAAGTACGAAGTATGAATTGATTTCTGCAAATGATGCCAGGAAAAGGGGGCACAATTTTAAGCGGCTAACCTATACTTGTAGATCAACTTATACTTCCAACTCGTAATTCGTAACTCTTAGGAACGCTACTGGATATTGTTCTCCTCCACCCACCTGAGGAACTGGTCTTTGTATACTTCGCCGATCGGTATTTCCTTATTGCCGATGCGGATGCGGCTTTTTTCGATGCTGTCGATCTTTTGCAGTGACACAATAAAGGAACGGTGCACCCGCAGGAATTTTGCAGCGGGCAGCTTTTCCATCATCTTGTTCATCGAGAGCAGCGTGATGATCTTCTGGTCTTTTGTCTGAATAATGATGTAATCTTTCAGGCCTTCGATCCAGAGGATGTCTTTAAAATCCACGCGGATGGTTTTATAGTCGGCCTTCACAAACATGAAATCCTGCTCTGCTGCCGGCGGTGAGGCGATGGCATGGGGCTCGGCTGGTTTTCCATTTCGCTGCAGCCGCTCCTGGGCTTTGGTTACGGCTTTCAGAAAACGATCGAAGGGGATAGGCTTGAGCAGGTAATCCACCGCATCCTGGTTAAAGCCTTCCAGCGCATAATCGGGGTAGGCGGTAGTGAAGATGATGAGCGGCTGGTGCTTGAGGATATTCAGAAACTGGATGCCTGTGAGCTCCGGCATTTCGATATCCAGAAACATCAGATCCACTTGTTCTTCCTGCAGCACCTGCATGGCCTCTGTGGCGCTGGAGCAGGTTTTTACCAGGTGCAGGAAAGGCAGTTTACTTACGTAGCTCTCGATGATATCCAGGGCCAGGGGCTCATCGTCTACGGCAAGGCATGTGATCGTCATAGGTTTATTTGTGGTTAGGTCTGAAGTATAACTTTAAGGTAGCGAAAAATGTCCCCTCTTTCTCCTCGAGTGTCAGCTGGTGGCGGTCGGGGTAAAGCAGGTTCAGGCGGCGGCGCAGGTTCTCAAGCCCAATGCCCCCGAACTCACGCTTTTTATGGGTGCTGCTGTTGTTCACCGTGCTAAACAGGAGGGCGTCTTCCTGCACCTGCAGGTTAAGGATAATGCCGATCTCGTTGCGGCTCACCAGGCCGTGCTTAAAGGCGTTTTCGACCAGCGTCATCAGCAGCATTGGGGCAATCTGCTTGCCGGCCAGGTCGCCTTCCACATGCAGTTTTATACTTGTCTGCTCGCGCAGGCGCAGCTTCTGCAGATCAATAAAGTTGTTGATATGATCGACCTCTTTTTCAAGGCTCACCAGCGTGTCGTTGCTTTCATAGAGCATGTAGCGCATCAGCAGCGAGAGTTTCATGATCGCATCCGGCGTTTCGGGGTGCTGCTTATAAGCCAGCGAGTAGATGTTATTCAGGGTGTTGAACAGGAAGTGCGGGTTTACCTGCGATTTGAGGTAGGCCAGCTCGGCGGTGAGCTTCTGCGTTTCCAGTTCCTTGTTGCGGCGCTCGTTACGGATGTAGTTGCCGGTTACTTTCAGGGCCGAGCTGATAAAAACCGTCACCAGACCTCCCAGGGCATACTGTAGCAGCCTTTCGGTGGTATAGAGGGCCTTCATATTGGGATTAAACTCCCGGAAAACGAAGTAGTCGAGCGGCGCGCGCACCAGCGCAAAAACGAGTAGGGTAGTGAGCACCGAGGCAATGTAGAGCAACAGGTGGTTGCGCGCCAGAAAACGTGGGATGAGCACATACCAGTTAAAGTAAAAGATAACCAGCTGAAAAGCCAGCCCCACGGCCACATCCAGCACCTTGGCCACCGACAAGGTGCGGTTTGCCTGCAAAAAGTAAAATACCCAGGCGCCAAAAAGCAACCATGCCACTACGTGCAAGGCTATCTGATAGCGTTTTTTCATGGTTACCTGCTGCAAAGCAATATTCATGTTGATTTAAAGTATGGCTGCTGCGTGCCGGGTGCCGGAGAGCGGTATATAGTTTACTCTTAAAGATAAGCAAAGTGCCTGACATTGCAGTGCTTCCCCGAATGCGTCTCTACCAACGCACCATTTGTGGCGATGAAGGCTGCCGTTAACCAGATAAAACAGGTATAGCTATCTAAAAACCTGTTTAGCTAGTATTTAACGGCATTGGTCTATTCCGTTTTGCTTTGCGCCCTAGATTTTCCTCTTTTGGTAAAGGGTTGTGCTGAAAAGCGCGCTTATGACCTCCAGGAAGTTTTTTACCGCCAGATAAAAGCCAAAGTATTAGCGCTTTCGTAAAAGTCCATAGGGCTGTTGAAGAAAGCGGTAGCGCCATCAACCTGAACGCTCAGAAGCGAAAAAGAGGTGATGCATGGGGGTTGAGAACAGCCTGTAGATACAAGTTTAGTTTAGTTGTTTTAGATGGGGCCAATTGCAGTTGGCCCCATCTTTTTTGTTAGCAGTGTTGCCCAACCAGCCAGCACTTCAACATAAGCTTAATACCTCCTGTCTGCGAATAGCCAGAAGCCCCAGTTACTTTATCATTTCTAAAAACTCGTCTTCCGAGAGAATCGGCACGCCCAGCTTGGTGGCTTTCTCACGCTTGGCGGGGCCCATTTTATCGCCGGCTACCAGGTAGTTTAGTTTAGCGGAGATGGAGCTGACCACCTTGCCGCCGTGGCTAAGGATGAGCTGTTGCAATTCTTCGCGGCTCATACTCTGGAAAACGCCTGAGATCACAAATGTTTTATCCTCCAGCCGGTCGCTTTCCATTTCAGGGGATTTAAACGAAGACTTAAACGTTAAGCCGGCCTGCTTCAGCCGCTCTACCAGCTGCACATTGTCCTGGTCCTGGAAATAAGTGATGATGGAGTTGGCAATGCGTTCACCGATCTCGTTGATGGCAAGCAGTTCCTCGTATGTTGCGCCCCGCAGTGCTTCCAGGTCAGGTAGTTGCTCGGCTAGCTTGCGCGCTACGGTGCTGCCTACAAACCGGATGCCCAGCGCAAATAAAACGCGGTCATACGGCGTGGCTTTAGACCGTTCCAGGCTGGCCAGAATGTTGTTGGCTGATTTTTCGCCCATGCGCTCCAGCACGCACAATTGTTCAAATGTTAGATCATACAAGTCGGCGACATTGCGGGCCAGGCCTGTTCTATAAAGTTGGGCAATGGTTTCAGGACCCAGGTCGGTGATGTTCATCGCTTTGCGCGAGATAAAATGCTCGAATTTTGCAAGTATCTGCGGTTCGCAACCTGTATCATTCGGGCAGTAAAAGTTGGCTTCACCCTCGGAGCGCACCAGCGGCGTGCCGCAGGCGGGGCAGTTGGTCGGATATAAGATGGGTTGACTGTCTGCAGGGCGTTGGGCCAGGTCTACACCGGTGATCTTGGGGATGATCTCGCCGCCTTTTTCCACAAACACCATATCGCCCAGGCGCAGGTCCAGGCGCTGGATTTCGTTGGCATTATGCACCGAGGCGCGCTTTACCACGGTGCCGGCCAGCAGGACAGGCTCCAGCAGCGCTACCGGCGTGACAGCTCCTGTGCGGCCCACCTGGTACTGGATGCCCTGCAGCCGGGTGGCGGCACTCATTGCGGCATACTTGTAGGCAATGGCCCAGCGGGGACTTTTAGAAGTAAACCCCAGTTCCTGTTGCAGCGCATAGCTGTTTACCTTCACCACTACGCCATCAGTAGCGATGGGCAGTTCTGTGCGGCGCACTTCCCATTCGTTCACGTAAGCCAGCACCTCTTCTATAGAGCTGCACTTGCGCCAGGTATCCGATACCTGGAAACCCCACTTGTGGATAGCCTGCAGACTTTCGGAATGAGAGTCGAACAGGGGTTGGAATGTATGGAAACTATAACAGAAGCAACCCAGCTTGCGGCTGGCAACAACGGCCGAATCCTGTTGCTTGAGGGTACCCGAGGTGGCATTGCGTGGATTGGCCAGCAGCTGCTCGCCGGTTTCCTCACGTTCCGCATTCAGCTGCTGGAAAACAGGCAAGGGCATAAACACTTCGCCACGCACTTCAAACAACTCCGGAAAACCTTCTCCGTGCACCTGCAAAGGTACATCCCGGATGGTGCGCACATTGGCTGTGATATTATCGCCGCGGGTGCCATCGCCCCGGGTCGCGCCCTGCACAAACTGCCCGTTTTCGTAGGTCAGGCTGATGGCCACACCGTCAAACTTCTGCTCGCAGACATACTCCACGTCGCTGCCAATGGCCTTGCGTACCCGGTTATCGAACTCGCGCAGTTCCTCCTCCGAGTAAGTGTTGCTCAGCGAGAGCATGGGGTATTTGTGGAAAACGGTCTCGAAGTTCTTAGTAATGGTGCCGCCCACGCGCAAGGTAGGTGAATTGGGCTGCCGCAGGGCCGGAAACTGTTCTTCCAGTTCCTGCAGCCGTTTCAGCAGCTGGTCAAATTCATAGTCCGATACTTCGGAAACACTGTTCTGGTAATATTGGTAGTTGAGGTAATTTATTCGATCTGTCAGTTCCTGCAGTTCCAGTGCCGGGTCTTTCTGTAATGCCATTGTAGGTCTGTTTTATACTTCGTAAAAATAAGAAACGGACCGTATAGTTACGAAATTTAATGGCATAGAAACAGCCGGCTGTAGCGGGGTGGGCAAGAAGTAGGCTTAAAAAGGAAAAAGCGCAAATGGTTCTTGAACAGCATATCCTTGTGCGCTCGCCCTTGCAATAAAGTGTTTTGATCAATAATTAAGGACGGCTTGTTTGAGCAAACAAATGATTCAGAATCAGAATTTAAGGATGCTGTTGATTAAGTATAAGTATAAGATTAGATAAGGTAAAGTTCAAGGTTGAGTATGGCTCCCTGTATGCAGCGCAAGTATAGATAGCCGGCGTGCATAGCAAGTAAAAACACCAGGTATACATAGCAAGTATAGACATCAGGCTGGATAAAGTGTTCGGCAAGAAGTGTAGGCCTGCTACGAATGCTTGGTATAAAGCCGGAGTTGCGGCAAGCAGATGATTTGCTACATAAGGCTACCCAAGGGATAGAAGGTATAGCAGGCGTATGGCTAAGGAAACATAGGGAAGGTTCAGATAGCTTTTGCCTCCCCAGGCTAACACGCTTCACAGGGGCTTTCCCTAAGGATAGATGAGGTGTTTATTCCTGCTGGCATGCTACGCTCTATCAACTGGTAGGCAGTAACTAGTTAGGAGGTATAGTTAATTCTGAATTCAAGCTTTTATCTAATATAAAGTATAGCTTATTAATAAGTATGTCAATAGTATGAATATCAATAAAATATAATATCTATAATGTTCCAAAAGTTGTATTATGGGTTAGCTGTGTAAATTTTGTGTAAAACATTGCTTTGGTTAGCTGAATGAAGCTTTTGGTAGTTACTTTATTGCTCCTGATCTGGGATTTCCATACTGTCATCTATAGCTAAAAAAGGATAGTTGCTGCCCATACGGGAATCAAGCTGATCCAATGTTATTTTATACTTAATAGTTGATTGAAAACAAATAAGTTGGCTTATTATACTTGTTGTATAACTTTAAATTGGTTTGGTCTATACTTCGTAGCTCTACTTTGTTGATTACAGCATTTACTTCTTGTGCAAAAGAGGTAAAGTTGGTGATCGGGTGCGGAATTCGTGCTGGCTTAAGGGAGCGGTTTTATCAAAGGGTAGATTAATTGCTGACATGGATCTGCCTGCTCCTGGGATAGCATTTGTAAAATAACCTACCCTTTACCCGCGTTTAAAAGCTTACAACCAGAAGCAGCCTTACCGGACGGTCAGATCTGTCCAGCGGGCATTGCGGATCGTGAAGAGCAGGCGGCCTGTAAGCAGCGGAACATACTTGACAGGCAGGTTCACCTGGAAGTTTTGAAGCAGCAGGTCAAAGTTGGTGCTGAAGACCAAGGCCTGTTGATCCGGTGCTATAACAAGGGGTATAACGGTTTCACTTAAAACGCCCTGCAGGTTAATATTGGAAACGCGCGGAATAGCTTTTAGAAAAGTATCCTGGCTCTTCACTTGTGCTGCTGGCAGGTCGATTTCGAAGTAAAGGTTCGGGAACTTTGCGCCATAAAGTATCTCGTAGGCCATTTCGGGCGGCACATTATCGGTAAGCGGTAGCAGACTGCTGACATCCAGTACGCACTCCAGCTTCTGGGTTTCCTTGTTATAGTTAACGAGCAACTTATTGGAGCTAAAGTCGAAAAGCCGCTTGGTCCCTTCGATCGTTAAAAAGATCGTGTTGCCACTGGTATAGGTGTTCTCGGTTTGGGCTGCTACCTGCTGCCCCGTCAGGCAAAATAGGACAGTCAGAACATAGGAGGCATAAGATAAAAATTTTGCCATTTTAGCGCGGATTAAGCTTATTGTTATAAACGCAAATGCCCGTAGAAAGGTAAGTGCTGCTTACCCTATTATATGCGCGGAAATGATAGCTTTAACGCCTTTAACACAACTTTTCAGGCGAAAGCCTGTTAAGGAAGAAGCAGGGGCTGCACCATGAAATATAATACCCTAATTGCAAAACTATCCTTCCGCTTGCAGGGTATATAGGTAGTATAAAAGATAGTGATAGTGCTACTTACCGGTAAATGACTTAGTAGGCTTGTAAATCGCCTTTCAAAAGGTTGGGAATGGATCCAGATAAGAAAAATAAAATTTACGCCAGGCAACTCTCTGCGTTCAGTAAAATAGAGAAGATGCACCCTATCCGTATGCTGCTCTACCTGAGTATGATCGGCATCGGAGTCTTGTTTTTTATACTGGTCGTAGCTTTTGCGCGTACCGGCGGGTTTCCGCAAACCTCCTTCGAATTGCCTAAATTTTTCAGCGTCAGTACGGTGCTGTTGCTTTTCAGCAGTTATGCCATCAGCCGGGTGCCCCGTTTTTATAAAAAAGACAAACTACACAAAATGACGCGCTACCTGGGCCTGACCTTAGTGCTGGGGCTGTTATTTGTAGGCGCGCAGTTTATTGGCTGGAATGAAATGGTCAGAAGTGGGGTCTACTTTACCGGGAAAGCCTCGGGCACCTATCTTTACCTGATCTCGGCACTCCACGTGCTGCATTTACTGGGCGGCATCATCTTCCTTTCCTTTCTTTTCTTTAAAACAGCCCATGTCGCAACTGACGGGGTTCGGAGCCTGATCTTTATCCGCGACCCTTACCGCCACCTGCAGCTTACCATGCTGTGTGGCTACTGGCATTTTATGGATTTCTTATGGCTGGGCCTTTACCTGGTGTTCCTTTTCATGGCCTGATCAGATAAGTTGCTAGGCTGAGCTTTTAAACAGATACTCGGCGCATCTGCGTGCTTTGAAACCATTTGATTGGCGTCTGTCCTTTGACTAATCTGTAAATAAGTATACCAGGTTAAGCTCTATCTTGCTGGCTATACTTTCTGTGCACATGCTTTAGAATTTCTGATTAGGTAAAGTATAAACCTGTGCTATGCTGAAGTAAGGAAAACTCTCGTAGAATCGGTCAGTAAAAGGGAAGCGAAATACAGTAGCAGGAAGCCGCGATCTTTTACCTGGGCCGCTAACGCACCAGCGTGACACTACCTCTATACTTGCTGGTACCGTAGTCTATTACATAGAAGTATACTCCGTCGTTTACGTTTTTGCCATCCCATTTGAAGCTGCTGTGCGTGTCGCGGTATACTTCTTTGCCCCACCGGTTAAAGATAGTGATGCTGGTGAACACAGCCGAACAGAACTCTGACGGAAGTCCCGGTATTTCAAATTGGTCATTTAGTCCATCGTCGTTCGGCGTGAAAATATTAGGCGGGATAAAATCCGTTAGCTGCGGTACGCTCACCCGAAACTCCATGACCAGTACCTGGTCCGGAAAAGGCCGGCAGGCATCCTCTTTCAATTTAAAGTTTACCCGCAGCACACCTTGTTGGGCGGCCAGGCAATTGGCTGTCCAGGTAAAGGTGCCATCGGCTTTACCTTTTCCGTTGGTACTTGTAAAGGCCATGCCATAGGCCGACAGGTCAAAGCCATCGCCTTCCGCTGCCAGCTGCAGCATGTCCATGTTTACATCTTCTCCGAAGATCTTGGCTTCAAAAGGCTCGTTCAGTTTCAGGTCGAAGGATAGCACCTGTTTATCTGTAGAGATCACAGGCGCATCATTTGGGGCATCAACATGAAATTCGAACACCAGTTGCTGCTCCGGAGAAGGGATGCAGGCATCTTCCTGTAAATTAAAAGCTACCCGCAGGATGTTTCCGGTAGCGGCATTACACGTAGCTACCCAATTAAATACGCCTTCGGCACTGCCCTTGCCTCCAGTGCTGGTAAAGTCCATACCCAGGTCGGCCAGGTTAAAACCTTGGCCCGCGGCCGACAGGGCCAGCGCATCCAGGTCCACGTCTTTGCCAAATAGCTTTGCCTGGTAGACTTGGCCAGGCACTAACGTGACGACCAGCACCTTTTGATCAGAGCTGATGACGGGAATATTGTTTTTATAGGTTGGCCGGATTTCTACTACTTCCTTTTTCTCGATGGTTTTGCCACAAACCACCGAGCTGGCAGTAAATTCTACCTGGTAGTTTTCCTGCTTTACGGTGTTGCAATCTATCTGCCAGGAAAAAGGCGAGGTAACCGTTGCCGTTCCGGTCTTGCCTTCGAATTGAATAGCCTGGGATGACAGGTCAAAGTTCAGGCCTTTGGCGGAAATCGTTACGTCCTGCCCGTCGCTGTCGGAGCCGGTAACATCAAAAGTAAGCACGTCGCCCTGCTGCACCTCAAATACTCGCGCCGGCGTGGAAAGGGCAACGGCAGGAGGGGCATCGGGCAAGGGATCGATGACAAAATTCAGCTGCACCGTGTCCTGCCTCGGCAGGCTGCACCCGTCATCTTTCACGATCAGGTCCAGCTTGTATACCTTGCCCCCGGTATCAAAACATTCGTTAAAGCAGAGTGTGGCGCGGAGCGTATCGCTGGCGCTTGCCGCCTGGTTGATCATACCGCTGGTTGACCCGCTAAAGGTAAAATCCTGGCTGGTAAAATTAACCGGCCTGGCGCGGAGCTCCACATACTCTTTCAGATCAGGGTCTGTAAACAGCACTTCAATACAGCGGTTGCCTGTAGGAGCAATGTGTAACACATCGCCTTTCTGGTAAAATGCTTTCTTGCCCTGTTCCCGTGCCATTACCTCAGGCGAGTTATTGCTGTTACAATCCAGCACCAGCACCTGGAAATCCCGGCGCACTTCGCCTATCCGCACCCCGTTCCTGAACTCCTGGCAACGGATGCCAAACACATAAAGCCCCTTGCTTTGCGGGCGCATGGTAAGCTGGCCGCTTTGTGGGTCAATCTTCATAGCCGGATTGCCTTTGATCTGCACATCGCGGCTAAAGCCTGGCAACCACCTTATTTCGGGGTAAGGACCGGGTCGCGGAGAATAGGGAATCTGCTGGCTGGGAGCATTCGGGTTCAGATCGGTGGTAAATCCATTCAGTGGCGTCACCATGTCATAAACCAGCGAATCGCCATCCGGATCAGAGCCATTAAAATCGAAGTAAAAAAGCTCGTTTACGCAGGCATAGTCGCTGAGGGGCGGAAACAGCTTGGGCGAGGAGTTGATGAAAGGTTGGCCACTGCTCACAACCGGCGGAAACTCCATGTAAAAGGTCTGGGCAGCGCTTTCAGGCGAGACGATGTTATTAATGGTGCTGTTGCGGCAGCAGCGCTCCCAGGTAATATAGTAGCCGGCAGGGTCATTATACTGGCTGGCTGGCAGCATGATCTGTTCGTCGTAAATCAGTTTACGGGTGCGCAGGCTGCCCACTGTGCAGTCAATATTTGTATACGGCACAAACGACTGCTGACGCAGCGGCATTGTTTTGCTCTGCATTAACCGGTTGGTTGCTTTGCTATAAATATTAACCGTGATATAAGGATCCAGTGCGTCCGGGCTGCCGTTTACGTCGTCGAAGTACAGGTTCAAGGTTAACTTGTAATTGTTTTGCTGCAGGTGCTCGAGCTCAAACTCACCACCCACAATGTGCGTAGCCCAGGCTTTTACCGATAAAAGAAGACCACAAAGCAGCAGCAGGAGTATACGTTTTAGCATAAGCAGGGCACTGAAGGTGAGATATCAGACAGCAGCAGGCATATAAATATAAAAAATTTAGATGATATTATAGCAAGAATCATTGCTTCTGCTTGTACGTAGCTTCCTGTAAATGTGTCTGTTCCCGATGCCTGTTATTTTTGATCCGCCTGCTCTTCCGGCCGCAGCACTTTTTCGAGCAGGTCGGTAAAGGGGAGAGGGGCAGAGAAGTAGGGATCCGTGTAAGAGTTGACCAGTAACCGAATATAGCCAGGATGTTTGTTTACTTTGATATAATCCAAGGTGATGTTGCCGTAGAGCTGGTTGCAGAGGTCCGAGCCGGGAGCATCGGCGGCAGGAGGCAACAAGAAATATTTCTCCAGTTGCTCATTGTAACGCGCATGCCTGACTTCCTGCTTGTCCATACTATGCAGCCGGTAGCCTTGCAGCAGAATCCGGTCTTTCAGAAAATCGAACAGAAAGTTGAAGTTGCTCTTACCGATAGCGGGATCATGATAAAAAACAACGCCTTCGCGGCTTTGATCCTCAATTACCTGCACGCGGTACTGGCCGGTCAGATTCGCTTTCCGGTAATGATAGGCTTTATAGTAAGGCCCTGTCCAGGTAAGATAGGTCTTAGCCGCCACCCACTTTTTGTAGGCCGCCTCATAGCTGGCTGTGCGTTTTAATTTACGGCATGTCAGGGAATTGACTGGCCACCCCAACAATCGTTTTAAAAATTCGTTAAACGGCATTTGATAATTTACTTTAAAACATCTTTTGTTTTAAATAGTTTAAGCCCTGAATAGTTAAATTATTTACCTTGTCACTTACCCGAAATTACAATTAAAGTACCTTAAACGAGTTAAAATCAGCCCCCAACCGATGTATGCCAGGTGCAGGTTGCCGCGGAAGCAGGGCTTTAAGATCTGTTAAACTATGGATATGCTTACACAGGAACTTGAAATGAAGCGGCGTTTGCTGCAGGAGTGCACAAAACTGCTGAATATGCAGATAAAAGCCGCCAAAGATGCGATGGACGAGGCGCAGGAGAGTGCCAACGAGCACCAGGGCGCCATGGAAGATAAGTTTGAGTCGTTTCGAGAAGCCTGTCAGATACAGCGCGACATGTATGCGCGGCAGCTCGATGAGCTCATTACGACTATGAGCGTGCTCAAGCGCATTAATGCCACCAAATCGAATCATGATGTCTCGCTGGGAGCGGTAGTGCAAACGGAGCTGCAGAATTATTTTATTGGCGTAAGCCTGGGAGAGATCAAAGTGGAGGGCGAATCATACTATGCCATCTCTGGCATGTCGCCGCTGTATAAGGCCATGGCTGGTAAAAGTGCCGGCGAGAGCTTTACTTTTCGCGACAAGACCTATAAGATTCTGCAGATTTCTTAAAGAATGCCCGTAAAGCCTATAAATTTTAGAAAAAAAAGCGAAATATACCCTGTAGACCTAACCTTTTTCTTTGGATGGAGTAAATAGAAATGTAAAGGGTTGAAAACAACAAAGGTTAGCATTGTCGCTAGCCTTTGTTGTTTTTATACTTTCCTAGTCAACCCGCGTCCAGTTCTGTGTCCGCCCGATCAGCGAGATGCCAATATAGCCTTTCACCTCCATTGTGTTTTTGCCGGTCATCTTCATATAGCAGGAATATGTCTTGCCGCTTTCCGGGTCGTAAATTGTACCGTTATCCCATTTGTGCTCGCTATCGTAGGCAAAGCCTTTCATAAACACCATCCCTTCCAGCGGACGGTTGCGAAGCTTTTTGTCCGGGTTGTTGTCATCCATCTTTGGTTTGCCATTTCGTAAGGGCTCCCGTAAAGTCACAATTTTGCCGCACAGCTTATCGCCGCATTTATAAATTTCGAATTTTGCCTTGCCATCTTCATTTGTCCAGGTACCGAGTGGCGAAAGCTTTTGAGCCCATGCCAAGGTGGAGAACAGCAGGAGTGCGACAAGCGTGAGCAGATGCTTTTTCATGTATAGTTGCGTTTTGTTTAAGTATCCAACGTACTAAATATAATTAAAAAATTTAAGAAAATACATGCGTTGATTTTAAGAACCTGCTTAAAAGGACGGCTATACTTAGCTTATACAAATTTAGAACCAGAAATGAGGATGCCAGACCTTTAAAACAAGTATGGCTGAAGACGGACGGAATCCATCCGTTGAATCTGTTTCATCCCTACTCTGCCAGTTACTTTTCAGAGGAGTCAACCTTTGCCTGCTGTTATACTTTCCTTTCGGATTTCAAAGTCACACATCTTTAGAAAGAACGCTATTCGCACAAACACCAAGTATAAAACCAGGGTATCAGGTGGTGCTATCAGATTGGTGCAAATTTGTATTAACTTGATTTAAAGCCTATTAGCTTCTGGTGTGCGAATTCAGTTATTTTCCTGCTGTTTAGCAGAAAGGCGGCGAAAAAAAGTATAAAAAATATGTGCCAAACCTTGTGAACTTTTGCGCGTTAATTTATCTTTAATAAACTGTAGCGAGTGCTACGGCTCTGACCCAAGTCGCTTGAAGAAAGCAGGCAGAGTGTATGTCGGACTAAAGAGAAAGGAGGTGCTATGTCTAATCCATCAGACGTCTTAGTAAGCCCAGGTAATGTTGTTCACCTAAACAGTGAACTGGCTTAGTAAGCAGTCCTTACTGCTTACGCAGTAATTTGCCTTTGGTCTTCGGATGGTGCCGCTGCATAACAGGGCGCCGCTTGTTAAGATGAAGAAGGATTTTTGGGCGCCAGATGTAACTTGACGGGCTACATCTGGCGCTTTTCCTTTTTATAGACTATAGATCGTCTTTGTAGATGGAATTGTCGCGCAGACGCCTTTCCTGCACAAAGGTGCCGATAAAACAGGCTGCTGCCAGAAAGCAGCTCACACCCATCAACAATAGCAGGATTTCATAGCTGGTCCATTCCGGAGAACCACTCCGGGTTTGCAGTAACAGCAGGATGCCCGCCAGCAGCGTTAGCGACGTAATCGTATGAAAGACAAAACGGTTGTGCTTGCGCAGCTGGTAAGTGCCGGCCAGCAGCAGCAACCCGAAGGCAGATGGTAGTAGGGCCGTTGCGGGTTGGTCTGCCACTACAAAATAACTAACCAGGCCCAGCAGGATTAAAAGCAGGCCATTCAGGGCATTTATTTTGTAAGGATGTACCATGGCGCCTCTTATTTAAGTAGCTGCGGACGCTATTGCGTCCTTTCTCCATGGATTATGTACGAAAATGTAGCAATAGGTTTTCTTCCTGGCGTAAGAGGCTAGTTCAGCACGCGGCGGATCTCGAGAAAACGCACATCATAGCGGGTCCCTTCTACCTCACTTACCTTTACGCCGCCGTTAGAGGAAGCATGCACAAACGAGATAACCGAACCGGGCTGCGAGACAACAATCCCCACATGACCGGGCTCGCGCACACTGGCGTTTGTTCCCGTAAAAATCACCAAGTCTCCGGGCTGGGCCTCCTGCCGGGACACAGGCATACCTACCTCCGCCTGTAGCGCTGAAGAATGCGGTACATCCATTCCAAAATGATCGAAAACGTGCGTTACAAAACCAGAGCAATCAAACCCCTCGGGCGTGATGCCGGCATATACATACGGGCTGCCTTGCAAACCAAGGGCATAATCTACCAGCTCGTCGGCCTTGGCAGGAGCGGTTGCGTGTGCTTTAACAGCAGCCGGAGCAGGCGTAGCTGCCATGCCGGTACCCGGAGCAGCAGTATAAGTATAGGTGATCAGGCTTTCTTTCCGGGGTCGGGCTAAAAGAATGATCGTTAAGAGCAACAGGGGCGATAAAAATAACAAGATTATTCTTTTCATAGCTACTTGTGCTTGGTTGTGAGAATAGTATACAATATCATGCCAGTTATTCAGCAGTGGCTGCTATCTTAAGTATACGCTGCTAAACCGAACAGGAGCACCTTTATATCGAAAGGGTGTATATAACCTTTAGGCTATACTATGTTCACCCCTTATTTTTAAAGCTTAACCCTAATACTTATTATACTCACTTAAATAATTAAAAAAATGAAACATTTTGTTAGATGCATTAAATTTGCATTGTAAATATTTGTATTTTTGGTCATTAGTATAATACATTAGGGAGAAGGAATGATGGTGAGTAAGACCAAAACATCGGAAGTCATCTTTGATGCAACACAGGTTCGGTTAGAGTTGCAGTGCAGCCAAAGTCTGGATTCTGCCGACTTCCGGCAAGTGCTTTTAGATGCTTTGCAGTTTGCCGGTGAGCATGACATAAAACACTGGCTGCTGGACCTGCGGGAAATCGGGGAGCTGACCGAAGAAGATGAAACATGGGTATTTACCCAGCTTTTTCCACGGATCATGATCACACTCGGAAGTGAGAACTATCTGGCCATACTATTATCCCAGTCGTGCTACAACCGGTTGCTGATGGAGGTTGGCCAGCAGGGGCTTTGCAGTTTTAACTCCTTCGTGATCCTGCATAATTTTTACCAGCTTAATGAGGCCAATGCCTGGTTAAATAGCCAGCGGCCGCAGGCCGCATAAGCTTGCGGATGCAAACAGGGATGCAGCACCCGTGGTGCGGCAGGTGCAGGAATTTTGTAAAGCAGGGTAATTTTTGTAAAATGCCTGAACTTTAACAAAATTCTAAACCATAACATGCTCCACCAAAAGAGATTTACAGCATCCCTCTTCTTAATTGCCTTTTTCTGCCTTTGCAATGCCGCCGCTGCCCTGGCTGCGGAACTCCGCTATACTCTGGCTATGCCTGAACCGCATACGCACTATTTTAAGGTAGCGGCTGACCTGTCCGGCATCAACAAAAAGTATGTGGACTTCACCATGCCTGTCTGGGCTCCGGGTTCTTACCTGGTGCGGGAGTTTGCTAAAAATGTCGATGGTTTTGAGGCTACCGACCAGGCCGGCAAAAGCCTGCGCGCCGAAAAAATCGATAAAAATACATGGCGCGTTTACAGCAACAAATCCAAAGCGGTGCACGTGGCCTATAATGTATATGCCTTTGAAGTATCGGTACGCACCAGCTTTCTGGATGCCTCGCATGGCTATGTAAACGGCACAAGCGTATTTATGTACCCCGAAGGATTTGAGAAAACAGCCGGAACGCTTGTTGTTCAACCTTACCAGGGTTGGGATAAGGTTTCTACCGGGCTTAAAAGCAACGGTAAGTTCACTTTTACTTTCCCCAATTACGATATACTGGCGGACTCCCCGCTGGAAATCGGCAACCACCCGGTATACGAGTTTACCACCAATGGCGTGAAGCACGAAGTGGCCATGTATGGTGAAGGTAATTTCGACCCCAAGCGTTTGGTAGCCGATATGCAGAAAGTAACCGAAGAAGCCGGCAAAGTAATAGGAGAGTTGCCTGTAGACCGCTATGTGTTTATTGTGCATAACCTGAACCGCGGTGGCGGCGGCCTGGAGCACCTGAACTCCACCACCCTGGAAACTTCGCGCTGGACCTATGGCACAGAGGCGGGTTACAATGGCTTCCTGGGCCTGGTAGCGCATGAATATTTTCACCTCTGGAATGTAAAGCGCCTGCGCCCGCTGCCCTTAGGCCCTTTCAACTATAACGAGGAGAATTACACGGACCTGCTGTGGGTATCGGAAGGGTTTACCAGCTATTATGCCAATATGATTGTGCGCCGGGCTGGTTTCACCACTCCGCAACAATACCTCGACAGGGTTGCTGCCAGTATCAGCAATGTAGAGAATACGCCGGGCAACAAGGTGCAGAGCGCGTCAGAATCCAGTTACGATGCCTGGATCAAATATTACCGCCAGACAGAGAACTCCAACAACGCCGAAATCTCCTACTATAGCAAAGGCGATGTGCTGGGCTTGCTGCTGAACATGGAAATCCTTAAAAGCACCAAAGGCGAAAAGTCGCTGGATGATGTGATGCGCTACATGTATAACCGCTACTACAAGCAGCTGAAGCGTGGTTTCACGCAGGCGGAGTTTAAGCAGGGGGTAGAAAAAATGACCGGTCATAACATGGATGCCTTTTTCAGGGATTATGTGGATGGCATCAAAATGCCTGATTATAACACCTATTTTGATGCGGCCGGATTAAAGCTTGTAAACGAGAAAGCAGGCAGTAACCTGCCGGGCTGGGGAGCTTCTACGGCTTCATCCGATGGCAAATTGTTGGTACGCAGCGTAAAACGCGGCTCCAGCGCCTGGGAGGGTGGCCTGAACGTGAACGACGAAATCATCGCCATCAATGGCTACCGCGTAGATGCCAATGAACTTACCCGCGTACTGGGCGAGCAGAAAGTTGGGGATAAGCTGGATGTACTGGTAAACCGCGACGGCAAAATAGCAACGCTGCAGGTGCCGCTGCTGAAAGACGAGTCCATCCGCTACCATTTTGAGCAGGTAGAAAACCCAACCGATCTGCAGAAAAAGATCTATAATACCTGGCTAGCAGTCGAGAACAGCTAAGGCCTTATTATTTATTTACTACTAGAAGGAGGCAGCTGCAGGAGTGCAGCTGCCTCCTTTTTTATATTTACCCCAAGTATAAACTCCTGCTGTAGCGGGCATCATCTTGCTACGTTAAAATACATAAGCAGCTAACGGGTTAATTCCTGAAGTGGGGCGGAAGGGATACAGGTGCCTTGTTTTATTCGAGCCGGAAAGAAGCGCTGACCACCGCCGTGATTTCCTTATCGATTGAGGAGACATCATTAATGCCATAGTCTGAGATCATGTTGGAGTTGACCGGCGTGATCTGGATCACGCCCATCCGGGCAGTCGTAATCGGACCCAGGTCTGAACCGGTGGCTTCTGCTATTTTACGGGCCCTGTTCAACGCATCCTTAGCAGCATCTGCCTGGATCTCTACTTTCAGATCGGCCAGGCGGGTATAATAATACTCCGGCGGGCTAACCGAAAAGTTAACGCCTTTTTCTACCAGAGAGGTGATATCCAGCGAAATAGCTTTAAGCTTCTTCACGTCCTTCGACTGCACATCGATCATCTGACTGGCCGTATAGGAAAGTATGATATTACTCGGGAAGCCTTGCTTGCTCAGTTCATAAACCGGGTTAAGGTTGATCGTATTCTGGTTGATGGCCGCTTCTGCAAAGCCTTGGCTTTTGAGGTAATTGATCAAAACAGGCCGTTGTTGCTGTAATTGCTGGTAGGCCTGTTCAGCTGAGGCGCCGCTTGCCTGCAGATTCCCTCTTAAAATCCCCAAGTCCGCAACAATATCACGTTTTGCCGAGCCGGTAACATTTATTGTCTGGTTTGCTCTTGACCGGGCTTTAAGAAAAGTGCCGAAAAGCAGGGTACAAACAATAAAACTGATACCTAATACCATGGTGGCCAGCACAAGCTGAGAGACGTTTTTCATAGTATGGTTACTATATAATATGTTTATTATACTATTTATACCCCATAATGGTTGTTGCTTTGCATGCAAGTGCAAAAGATTGCACTGCCGCCATTATATAGTTATTAAAGTATATTTAAAATAATTATAAATTATATATACCATGGATACCAAATAAACTTGAAAAAGAAAGTTTGGTTATTATAACCGCATTTTTTAGATTTCGGATATTTTAGTACTTATTAGTTCTGTTTTATTCATGGTAGTTGTCGAAAATTTATGGGTTCGAATCGTTTATTACACCAGCACGGACTGTCTGTTAATAAAGTGGTTAGTGAAACCCAACGCGGCTATTTTCGAGGAGGCGTACCTGCAGTTGCTGAAGGTGGTAACTACCGCAAACGTCATTAAATTTTATTGTACCGATTTAAGCAGTATTGGTGCCCTGGACCGGGAGCAGGAGTCGTGGCTTAACTTAGAATATTACCCGAAGGCTTATGACCTTATCCAGGATGATATTTATGTAGCCGTAGTATTTTCTGAAGAACACTTCAAAGCGATTGTCACCAACTACCAGGTTACTATACCAGATACGCACCATCACTTTATCCAATTTACTTACTTTACCAATGTGGAGGAGGCGCTGCACTGGCTGCAAAATATAAAAGGTCAGGATGCCGTTTCTGTGTAACTGCCCCTGACCTTTATGCAAGTATAGTTTAAGGGAAAATACCCAACGCCTCGTAGCTTACACCAATTTTCTCGATGGCTGTCAGAAAGGCTGCTGTACGCAGATCCGGTATCTTTTTCTGGATCATCACATCCCTGATCTCGTGGTAGGCATTGATCATCGTATCTTCCAGTCCCGAACGTACCAGGTCTACCTCATCAGAGCCTTGAGTTAAAAACTTCCGCTCCTGGGCCGACATGCTTTTACCTGAAGACGATTCGATGGCGCCTACCAGGCGTTTGAAACTAGCTTCTTCGGCCCGCTTGCCCATTCGCCCGAAGCGAACATGCGATAAGTTCTTCAGCCATTCGAAATACGAAACCGTAACCCCGCCAGCATTCAAATACAGGTCCGGTAGGATAATAATGCCATTCTGAAGGAGTACCTGCTCCGCATCGCGCGTCACAGGGCCGTTGGCGCCTTCGGCTATGATCTTGGCTTTGATGTTAGCCGCATTGCCGCTATGGATCTGGTTTTCCAGGGCTGCCGGGATCAGGATGTCGCATTCTACTTCTAGCAGCTCAAGTGAGTTCTCATAATTTCTGGCATTCGGAAAGTCGAGGATGGAGCCTTTTTCACTGCGGTGCTGAAAGGCTTCTTTCACGTCGATGCCATTTTCATTGTAAATGCCACCTTCCCGTTCGGCAATGCCCACGATCAGGGCGCCATCCTGCTGGCAGAAATAGGCGGCATGGTAGCCCACATTTCCCAGGCCCTGCACAATAATGCGCTTTCCTTCCAGCGTGCCTCCATCCAGCCCTTTGCCCTTGAGCAGGTCCGTATCAGCTAGTGCCTCCCGGATGCCAAAGTAAATGCCCAGACCGGTTGCTTCGGCGCGGCCCCGAATGCCTCCCTGGCCTACAGGTTTACCTGTTACACAGCCCAGCGCGTTTGTTTCGCCATAGTTTAGTGCCTGGTAGGTGTCCGCGATCCAGGCCATTTCGCGGCTGCCGGTGCCATAGTCCGGGGCGGGTACATCAATGCCGGGACCGATCAGATTCTTGCGGATCAGTTCAGCTGCGTAACGGCGGGTTACTTTTTCCAGCGTTTTCACCGAGGTCGTACGCGGGTTGATCTTCACGCCTCCTTTCGCGCCGCCAAAAGGCACATCGACCACGGCACATTTAAACGTCATGAGCGTGGCCAGCGCTTTTACCTCGTCTTCATCTACCTGCATGCTGTAGCGGATACCTCCTTTGGAGGGAAGTTTGTGGTGGCTGTGCTGTACCCGTATTCCTTCTATCACTTCTATCTTACCATCAATCTCTACCGGGAACGAGACCTTGTATACACTGTTACAGGCTTTGATCTGCGCCAGTATACCGGCATCTAAGCGCGAAAAAGAGGCCGCGTGATCAAAGAACTGCAGAACACTATCCAGGAATTGCCTGCCTTCGTTTGGATTGTTTGCCATACAAATTTGGTTTTTGGTATAAGCATTAAATGATTTTAGAACGGTTATATGGGGGATAGGTTTAACAATTCTGCTTGGCCAAAAAGGGCTTCTGATATGGATGTAAAATAATATTGGCTAAGTTCCGTTTACAAGTTGCGATTTGAAACAAATCATAGAATATATATAAAAATAAGTTTACAAGATGCTTGTTTCTAAACTTAAATGGAGTCAAATTTGCATCTATCCGTTGCAAAGCTGCACAGGGAAGAAGTATAAAGCAGACATTCAACAGGTTAAATCAGCAAAAGCTTATGATCCGGGAAAGTAAAATGGAGGGGAGCTCTAGCATAGAATTTTATGACGACGGGCTTTTATCAGAATCAAGCGAGTATGGTGAGAACAGGCTCACGGTTGAATACCTGGAACAAAGCCATACCCTACAGGTAATATGGGAGGGAAGCGTGAGCTCGGAGGAAGTCAGACAAGGGTATAAACAGGTGATGGAGTTGGTACAAGCACACAAGCCTACCAAATGGCTGCTCGACCTGCATAAACGGGAATTGATCCGGCGGGAAGACCAGCGCTGGGTGTTCACACATGTGTTTTCGAAGGCGCTGCAGTGTATCTGTCAGAATGTGTTTGTGGCGATCATTCTCCCGGTCTACTCTTTTCATAGCCTGGTGAACGAGCTTAGCGGAGATGAACTGATGCAGGAAGATAACTTCATGATCATCCATCATTTCCTGTATGAGCAGGAGGCGCAACGCTGGCTGTTGCAAATGGAAGAAATGAATCTGAAAGTATAATCGTTTAAACAGCAAAAAAGAAGAAGGCGAAGCAGGATTCCTGCTTCGCCTTCTTCTTTTTAAGCCTTCGCTGGGATTACTTTACAGATAAAAGCTCCACATCAAAAATAAGCGTGGCATTTGGACCGATGGCATCGCCGGCTCCCTGGGCACCATACGCCAGGTCTGAGGGGATGAACAGGCGCCACTTAGCACCTTCCTGCATCAGTTGCAGCGCCTCTGTCCAGCCTGCAATCACGCCATTTACCGGGAACGTAGCCGGCTGGCCACGCTCATAGCTCGAATCAAACACCGAACCATCGATCAGGGTACCATGGTAGTGGGTTGTAACCGTATCTGACTTGGAGGGCGATTTGCCGTTACCTTCTTTCAACACCTGGTATTGCAGGCCGCTTGGCAAGGTTTTTACACCTTCCTTGTTCTTGTTTTCGGCCAGGAACGTTTCGCCCGCCTGCTTGTTTTCCGCACCCTGGGCGTTCTGTTTCTGCCCCATTTCCTGCTGCAAAGCCATCATGGCCTGCTGTACATCATCTGCCGAAAGGGAAGAAGGCGTGCCGGCCAGCACCTCTTTTATACCTTGCATAAACGCATCTGGCTCAATGCTGATGCCTTGTTTCTGAAGATTGGTGGCCATGTCGCGGCCAATGATGTAGCTGATCTTGTCTTTGAGGTTCTCTGGTTTCATGAATCGTTTATTTGGCACCCCGCGGGATGCGGTTAAAAATTGCGCCGCTTCCGGCACAAACCGTAAAGCTACACATTTTTAGAAACGCAAAGTGCAGGAGGGGAGTTACCTGCTCTACTTTAAGCGGGCATCTTCCTGCGCTTCAGGCGCTCTGTTCCCGAAAAATATTTCTACTGCCTGGTATCCGTGTTTCCTTTTGACACTTGCACGGCAGCACTTAAAAGAGGGAATTTCCTTGCCCACAGTTATTTAGCAATCTGGCTTACTACCTATACTCAAGGCCGAGACAGTTAAACAATAATTTAAACGTGCTGTTGTTATTAATCAATCGATTGATTAATTTTGCACCCGCTTAAAGTTTGTGACCCAAATGAGTAAAGAAGATAAAAAGGAGCATATACTGGATACTGCCGAGAAAGTCTTTGCAGAATTCGGGTACGAAGGTGCCTCTACGCGTTTTCTTGCCAGCCAGGCAGGGGTGAACATGGCCATGATCAATTATTATTTTGGCTCGAAAGATGGCCTGCTGCAGGCCGTTCTGCAACGCCGCATTGTGAGCATGCGCAACTTGCTCGAGGAGGTAAAGGGAATGCTGCTGCCAGCCGGGGAGAAGCTCATGCGAGCGCTGGAAGTATACGTGAACCGGATCAGCACCAATAACTGCTTTCACCGCATTATCCACCGCGAGATTTCCCTGAACCAGCGCTCTGAGCTGAGCGATAAGATCTCGGATAATGTGTTTATGAATGTCCAGACCTTCCGCGACATTATTCGGGAAGGTGTACAGAACGGTGCCTTTCGCAAGGTGGATGTGGAGATGACCGTCGCCAATATCATGGGTACCATTTATTATATCATCAATTCCCGTGCTGTTTCCGCGCGCCTGCTCAATATCGATTTTCAGCAACCGGAGGTGATGGAAACAGAAGTAAGGCCCAGGATCAAAAAGTTTTTACACGATTATTTACAAGCATATTTAACCAATCATGATTTGCAGAAGCAGTAATTCTTTTTTTCGCTTACCGGGCGGGCAGGTGCATTTCCGTGGAAAGCTGTGGGGGCTGCTGGCCCTGCTGGTATTGTTTGCCGGTACTGTTTCGGCCCAGAGCATGCGCAGGCTGAGCTTGCAGGAGGCCATCGCACTTGGCACCCAGAACAGTAACAAACTTAAATTGTCGCAAGCCAGGATAGAGGAGGCGGTGACCCGCTACGAGCAAACGAAAGACAATGCCTTGCCTACCGGCAGCGTGAGTTATACTTATAACCATGCCGAGATTCCAACCACTACTTTCCAGCTTTCTGATAAAGCCGAGCCTTTTTACCTGCCCAGAAGAGCCGATGCTTTCCTGGGTTCCATCTCCTTGCAGGAAGTGATATTTGGCGCCAACCGCCTCAAGTATGCCACCGCCTCTACTGAGCTGCTGACGCAGGTGGCCCGCCTGGATGCCGAAAAGGACAGAGACGAACTAGTGTTCGATATCACCAACGCTTATTTTAACCTTTATAAGCTGCAGCAGAGCCGCCAGGTCGTTACCCAGAACCTGGTAGCGATAGACCGCCAGATCAAACAGGCCAAACGCTTTTTTGAGCAAGGCCTTGTTACCCGCAACGATGTGCTGCGGTTTCAGTTGCAGCGCAGCAACGTGGAGCTGACAGGCGTGGACCTGGAAACGAACCGCAAAATAGTGGTCTACAACCTCAACATTATGCTGGGTTTGCCCGTGGATACCGACCTGGCGGTAGATGAGATTAAAACCCCTGACCAATTGGCGGCTACCCTGGCAACTTATGTGGATACGGCCCTCGTAAACCGTCAGGAGCTTAAGGCGCTGGGCTTGCAAAGCAAAGTGGCCGACAATCAGATCAAATCCGTGCAGGCGGAGGTAATGCCTTCCGTGCTGGCCAGCGCCGGTGCCAATTATATTAACCCGAGCGGCTCGTTTATTCCGCCAGGAAACAGCTACCTGGCGCCTCTGTCGGCTGGGCTGACGGTGGCCTGGAACTTTGACCAGCTGTGGCTGAACAAAAACAAAGTGGCCGAAGCCAAAGTGAAAAAGACAGAAGTGGAGATCAGCCGGGATGCGGCCCTTGACCTGGTAAAAACACAGGTGAACCAAAGTTATCAGAAATACCAGCAGGCCCTGGAGCGGATACGCATTTCTCAGTCGGCTATAGAACAGGCTCGCGAAAACGACCGCATGATGGAATCGCAATACCAGAATGCCATCGTCTCGGCTACCGAGCGCATCGATGCCCAGACCCAACTCTTCCAGGCCGAGATAAACCTGGAATTGGCCAAAGCCGATGCCGGCGTAGCCTATTATACTTTATTAAAATCAACCGGAACATTAACACAAAAATAGCTTTAACGCATCATGGAGACCGAAAAGAAAAAATCTAAGAAAATAATCCCCGTCATTCTTGGACTGGTATTGCTGGTAGGGGCCATCTTTGGTATTCGGGAGTACCTATACCTGAGCAAGCACGAAGATACGGATGATGCGCAGATCGACGCCGACATCAGCCCGGTTGTGGCTCGGGTAGGTGGGTATGTGGATGCAATCATGTTTGAGGAAAACGAGCATGTGCAGGCTGGCCAGACGCTGGTGAAGCTGGATGAGCGCGATTACCAGATCAAGCTCGAGCAGGCGCAGGCCGCCCAGCAGGGCGCAGCCGCAGGTACTACCGTGGCGCAGTCGCAGATCAGTACCACCCAGGCAAATTCTTCAACTGCCCGTGCCAATGCCGAGGCGGCCAAAGTAAAGCTCTGGCAGGCAGACCAGGATTACAAGCGCTACGCCAACCTGGTGAAAGACGGCTCGGTAACACAGCAGCAGTTTGAGCAGGCAAAAGCGCAGCGCGATGCCGCGCAGGCGTCGTACCAGGCCGCTCAGGATAACTACCAGGCAGCGCTTAAGCAGGTGCAAACCACTAAATCGCAGCTGGCTGTGTCGCACACGGGTGTGGACCAGCGCCAGGCAGATGTGGATTTTGCCAAACTGCAGCTTTCGTATGCCACTATCAAAGCCCCGGTAAGCGGCGTTACTTCTAAAAAGAACATCCAGGTGGGCCAGCTCATTCAACCGGGCCAGACGCTGTTCTCTATCGTGAACGACAGCAGCCTGTATGTGACGGCCAACTTTAAGGAAACACAACTGGAAAAACTACGCGAAGGGCAGCATGTCAACCTCGTAGTAGATGCTTTTCCGGATACGCCCATCAATGGTACGGTGTACAACTTCTCGCCAGCCACGGGTGCACGGTTCTCGTTACTGCCGCCGGATAATGCCTCCGGTAACTTTGTGAAAGTGGTGCAGCGCGTGCCTGTGAAGATCAAGATCAACGCCAACAAAGAAATCATTCAGAAGCTGCGCCCGGGTATGAGCGTGAAAGTTTCGGTGCTTGTTAAAGAAGACTAAAGTATACTATGGCTGAAACAGGTGCAAGAAAATGGATCATCACCATTACGGTTATTGTTGCAGCGCTGCTGGAACTGATTGATACCACGATCGTGAACGTGTCCATACCTCAGATTCAAGGCAACCTGGGGGCCACGCTGGAAGATATTGCCTGGATTACGACTGGTTACGCCGTAGCCAACGTGATCATCCTTCCGATGTCTGGCTGGCTGGGAAGTATGTTCGGGCGGAAAAATTATTACCTGGCTTCGATTATCGTGTTTACCATTGCCTCTTTTTTGTGTGGCAACGCCACGACGCTGGAGGAACTGGTTGCTTTCCGTATTTTGCAGGGACTGGCGGGCGGCGGCCTGATCTCCACTTCGCAGGCCATTCTGCTGGAAACCTGGCCACCCGCTGAGGTGGGCATCGCCACGGCCTTGTTCGGCCTTGGTGCCGTGGTGGGTCCTACGGTAGGCCCAACTATTGGCGGGTATATCACGGATCATTATTCCTGGCCCTGGATCTTTTACGTGAACATACCGGTAGGCGCGCTGGCGGCTTTTGCCACCTATACTTTTATCCGGAAAACACCCCGCGAGCAACAGGGCAAGCCGATCGACTGGTGGGGCATTGCCCTGCTGGCGCTGGCCGTAGGCAGCCTGCAGGTAGTGCTGGAAAAAGGAGAGTCGGAAGACTGGTTCGAAGCCACTTATATTACGGTGCTGGTGATTGTAGCCGTTTTGGGTACGATCCTCTTTATCTGGCGTGAGATGACGATCGATTACCCGGTGGTGAACTTCAAGATCATGCGCCACCGCAGCTTTTCCATCGGCATGTTCACTTCCTTTGTGCTAGGTTTTGGACTGTACGGCTCGATGTTCGTGTTCCCGGTGTTCTGCCAGAACCTGCTGGGCTTTTCGGCGCAGCAAACCGGCGAGATCCTGTTGCCCGGCGGCCTGGTCACCATTGCCATGATGCCGTTTGTGGGCACCATGCTCAAGAAAGGCGTACCGGCGCAGTTTATGGCCGCGACGGGCATGCTCCTGTTCTTTGTCTTTTCCCAGATGCTCAGCAATTCCTCGCTGGCTTCCGGCACCGGAGAGTTTTTCTGGCCGCTGGTGGTGCGGGGCATTGGTATGGCGCTGCTCTTTGTGCCGCTCACAACCCTGGCTATTCAGGATTTGCGGGGCAAGGAGATCGGGCAGGGAACAGGCCTTAACAACATGATGCGCCAGCTCGGCGGCTCCTTTGGTATCGCCGCCCTGACCACGCTCATCCACATTCGCCAGGGCATCCACCGCAACAACCTGCTGGTTAATATAAACGAGTATAACCCGGCCTTTGTGCAGCGTTTCCAGGGGCTGATCCATACGTTTGTAGCCAAGGGCTACTCGGCACTGGAGGCTCAGAAAGCCGCTTATCGGGCCATTGAAGGCATGGTGCTGAAGCAAACCTACCTGCTTACCTACCTGGATGCCTACTGGATCTCCGGTATTGTGATGCTGTGCGCCATTCCGCTGGTGTTTACCCAGAAGTTTAAGCGCAACGCCAACATTCCAACGGACGTGCATTAAGCCCGCTTCGGTTTAAACGCAAAATGCCACACCTTTTCGGGGTGTGGCATTTTGCGTTATAGGTCGTTTATACTAAAGATACAGGTGATACTCATCTTCCGGGGTGCCTGGTTTGAGGGCCTGCAGCAGCAGCCAGTTCTTCATGAGCAGGCTTACAGTAGTGCCCAATAAAAACAAAGAGGAAAGTGTCGAAATTTTTCTCATATAAGCAGGATTTAGGGGAGGAAAATTATATCTCTAAACGGGAATATAAGTATAAAGTTATCTACCAATTTATTCGGAATCAGCCCTCTGCCCCAAGTAAGTGGCTGCTGCCTTAAACAGCTACCTGCAAGTGTTTTAGAAGCAGCGCGGAGGTATTGGCGGCCTGCCGGAAGAAGGTATGATTTATCTTGCCGGAATATGTGGCTTTCATTTTTCTTTCTACTACCTTTGTAACTTAATTGCACTATGCAGTATATGGCACCATTCCTATCCCGAACAAAAACCTTAGGGCAGCAGCAACCGGTTGTACGGCTTGTTGCCGCTTCGCATCATGTATCCCTGCATGATGTGCTGAACGGGTATTGCCTCTGCTTTTTAACTACGCCCAAAGCCTTTAACAAGTAAGCCAGCGTTTGCCACTAGCCGGCAACTCTGGGAGAAACCTGTCTAAAGCAAGTAGCAAAGCATTCTAAATCCTATTCAATCATGGCAAGTAAGATCAGCGTCAGGCAGACGCTTTCGTATGCGTTCATCGCAACGTACCTGGTAATTCTATTCTTTTCCATTCTAACGCCTTCCATGCTGTGGCTGCTGGCCGTTATTGCGCCCCTGCACCTGCTATACTTCCGCAATATCCGCCAGAACCGGCATACGCTGCTGCGCAACTACCCGCTGGTAGGCTATCTGCGTTATATCTTCGAGAGCTTTCGTCCGGAGTTCCGACAGTATTTTTTTGAGTCCGATACAGACGGTAAGCCCTTCAGCCGCCGCCAGCGCTCCATTGTGTACCAGCGGGCAAAGAACGAACGGCAGACGGTGCCTTTCGGTATGCAGAGCAATAGCCAGGAGGTAGGATATGAGTGGATTGCCCATACGATGTTCCCGGTGAAAGTAAAGGCCGAAGCCCTGCGCGTAAATGTGGGAAGCAGCCGTTGCACGCAGCCCTACAGCGCCAGCATTTATAATATTTCAGCCATGAGCTATGGCTCGCTCAGCAAAACAGCTGTTACGGCCTTAAGCGCGGGCGCCAAACTGGGCGGCTTTGCGCATAATACTGGCGAAGGGGGCGTGAGTCCGTTTCACCTGGAGGGTGGCGGCGACCTTATCTGGCAGATCGGCACCGGTTATTTTGGCTGCCGCGATAAGAACGGGCATTTCTCGGAAGAGCTGTTCCGCGAACAGGTTGCGCATCCGAATATCAAAATGGTAGAGATCAAGTTGTCGCAGGGAGCAAAGCCTGGGCATGGCGGCATCCTTCCGGCGGCTAAGAATACCCCGGAGATCGCTGCTATCCGCAAGGTGGAGCCTTATACGACGGTGGCCTCGCCGCCGGCACACGCGGCTTTCCAGGATCAATTTACGCTCCTGCTCTTTGTAGAGAAGCTGCGTTTGCTTTCGAATGGAAAGCCTATCGGTATCAAGCTGTGCATCGGTAACAAACAGGAGTTTGAGCGCCTTTGCCAGGAGATGATGCACAACCAGCTCTTCCCGGACTTTATCACTATCGATGGCGCGGAGGGAGGTACCGGCGCGGCTCCTCTTGAGTTTACCGATAGCCTCGGCATGCCGCTTTACGACGCGCTGACCTTTGTGCAAAACATGCTGCGGAAGTATGGCCTGCGCAAGGAGATAAAGGTACTGGCTGCCGGCAAGATCATTACGGGAGTAGACATTATCAAAGCCATTGCGCTGGGGGCAGATATCTGCTACAGCGCCCGCGGGATGATGTTTGCACTGGGCTGTATCCAGGCGCTGCAATGTGACTCGGGCCGTTGCCCGGTAGGCATTGCCACCCAGGACAAGAACCTGTACAGCGGCCTGGATGTGGCCGATAAACGCGTGCGGGTGGCTAACTTCCACGGCAACACCATGCATTCCACCGTCGAGGTGATGGAAGCTTGCGGATTTGACTCCCTGGATGCGATTACCCCTGACAAGGTGTTCAGGAGAGTGGAGCAGGGCAAAACGCTCAGCTTTAAAGAAATCTACTTCTCCAAAAATACGGCTTCCAGTACCTTGCAGCAGAATTACATGCTGAACTGATTTCCCTCACTGCACGCAAGAACGGTTAGATAGATGCTTAAAATAAAATGCCCGCAGCTGGGAGCAGCTGCGGGCATTTTATTTTATACTTATACTTAAAGCCGTTACAGGTAATCGCCTTCCACTTCCTCTGACAGATCAATGGCCGCATCTGTTTCATCATAGCTGATGGTCAGGTAAATATAAGCTGCTGCACCGATGATCAAAAAGGCGGTGCCAACCAGGGCCAGGGAAAGGGGGCTTGTCAGTTTCATGTTCTTCCGGGATATGTTACCCCTACGTACGTACCGGCCAGCGGTATTGTTGTTGACGGTAAGCTAACTCCAGGTATAAAAAAGGTCAGGCAATGCGCCTGACCTTTTTTATTTCGGAAGTATAATTCGTAACGGATTACATATTGCGGCGGTACTGGCCGCCTACTTCGAACAAGGCGTTGGTGATCTGGCCCAGGGAGCAAAACTTCACCGTTTCCATCATCACTTCGAAGATGTTGCCGTTGTTGATGGCTACCTGCTGGATACGCTTGAGCATCTCGCCGGACCGGTTCTCATTTCCTTTTTGCAGCGCCTGGAGCATAGCGATCTGGTATTGCTTTTCTTCTTCCGTGGCACGAATCACTTCTTTCGGAAGCACTGTAGGAGAGCCGGTTGACGAAAGGAAGGTATTCACGCCGATGATCGGGTACTCACCCGTATGTTTCAGTGTCTCATAGTATAAACTCTCTTCCTGGATCTTGCCGCGCTGGTACATCGTCTCCATCGCACCCAGCACGCCGCCACGCTCTGTTATTCTATCGAATTCAATCAGGACAGCTTCTTCCACCAGGTCGGTCAGCTCTTCGATGATGAAGGAGCCTTGCAGCGGGTTCTCGTTCTTGGCAAGTCCCAGTTCGCGGTTGATGATCAGCTGAATGGCCATCGCGCGGCGTACCGAAGCCTCGGTTGGCGTGGTGATCGCCTCGTCGTATGCGTTGGTGTGCAGCGAGTTACAGTTGTCGTAGATCGCATACAGCGCCTGCAGCGTGGTACGGATGTCGTTGAAGTCGATCTCCTGGGCGTGCAGCGAACGGCCGGAGGTCTGGATGTGGTACTTCAACATCTGAGATCTTGCGTCGGCGTTATACTTGTGCTTCATCGCTTTGGCCCAGATTCTACGTGCCACACGGCCGATCACCGCGTACTCCGGGTCGATGCCGTTGGAGAAGAAGAAGCTCAGGTTCGGCGCAAACTTATTGATGTCCATGCCGCGGCTCACGTAGTACTCGACAAACGTAAAGCCGTTGGCCAGTGTAAAGGCCAGCTGCGAGATTGGGTTGGCACCCGCTTCTGCAATGTGGTAACCCGAGATCGACACCGAGTAGAAGTTACGTACGTTCTTATCGATGAAGTACTGCTGCACGTCCCCCATCAAACGCAGCGAGAACTCCGTGGAGAAGATACAGGTGTTCTGCGCCTGGTCTTCTTTGAGAATATCGGCCTGCACGGTGCCGCGCACTGCTGCCAGCGTACGCGTTTTGATCGGCTCGTATACTTCGGCCGGCAGTACCTGGTCGCCAGTCACGCCGAGTAACATCAAACCAAGGCCATCGTTGCCCTTTGGCAGCTCGCCCTGGTAGCGCGGACGGGCCACGCCTTTCTCTTTGTAGATGGCTTCGATCTTCGCGTTTACTTCCTCTTCCAGGCCGTGCTCTTTAATGTATAGTTCGCATTGCTGGTCGATGGCGGCGTTCATAAAGAAGCCGGTAAGTATAGCAGCGGGACCGTTGATGGTCATCGAAACCGAAGTCATCGGGTCGGCCAGGTTGAAGCCGGAGTACAGTTTCTTGGCATCATCCAGGCAGCAAATGCTAACGCCGGAGTTACCGATCTTACCGTAAATGTCCGGTCTGAAATCCGGGTCTTCGCCGTAGAGCGTTACCGAGTCAAAAGCTGTTGACAAACGCTTCGCTGGCATGCCCAGGCTCACGTAGTGGAAGCGACGGTTCGTACGCTCCGGACCGCCTTCGCCGGCAAACATACGGGTAGGATCTTCGCCTTCGCGCTTGAACGGGAACACGCCCGCCGTGTAAGGGAATTCGCCCGGTACGTTCTCCTGCAGGTTCCATTTGAGCAAATCGCCCCAGGCTTCATAGCGTGGTGTGGATACTTTAGGTATCTGCAGGTGCGAAAGCGATTCAGTATGGGTTTTTATCTTCAGTTCTTTGTCGCGCACCTTGAACACGTAGAACTTGTTCTTGTAGGCCTGTACTTTGTCTTTCCAGTTCTCCAGTATTTTTTTGTTCTGTCCATCCAGGCTTAAAGCAACTTCAGCATAAGCTTCTTCCAATTGCTTTACCAGACGGTCTTTATCCGCGATATCTATACTTTGAACTGCTTCAATGGACTTCTTAATGCCGTATAGTTTCTGCGCTACTTCTGCCTGATCCTTGCTCCACTTGTCGTAGTTGCGGATCGTTTCCGAAATTTCAGAAAGGTAACGGGTGCGGGCAGGAGGGATGATGTATACTTTCTCCGACATCTCCTGCGAGGTATGCAGGTTGGAGTTGAACTCCACGCCGGTTTTCTCCTGTATCTTGGCCATCACGGCACGGTAAAGGCGGTTCATGCCGGGGTCGTTGAACTGCGAGGCGATGGTGCCAAATACCGGAATAGCATCATCGTTCACGTCCCAGAGCTGGTGGTTGCGCTTGTACTGTTTCTTCACGTCGCGGATAGCATCCAGTGCGCCACGCTTGTCAAATTTGTTCAGGGCGATCACATCAGCAAAATCGAGCATGTCGATCTTCTCGAGCTGCGTGGCGGCACCATATTCTGGCGTCATCACATACAAGCTCATATCTGAGTGCTCGATAATTTCAGTATCCGACTGGCCAATACCGGAAGTCTCTAGTATAATAAGGTCAAAATCTGCAGCCTTCACGATGTCCACGGCATCCTGCACATACTTGCTCAGGGCCAGGTTGCTTTGGCGGGTTGCCAGCGAGCGCATGTATACCCGCTCGTTGGAGATCGAGTTCATACGGATTCTATCGCCCAGCAGGGCGCCGCCTGTCTTACGCTTCGATGGGTCTACCGAAATGATGGCTATTTTCTTGTCCGGGAAATCCTGCAGGAAACGGCGCACCAACTCATCTACAAGCGATGATTTGCCGGCACCACCGGTACCGGTGATACCCAGCACAGGTGTTTTCACTTCTTTTGCCTGCTCTTTTACCTCGTCCAGTATTGCTCTGGCTTCTTCCGGGAAGTTCTCTGCGGCAGAAATCAGGCGGGCAATATCTTTGGGGTTCTTTTCTTTCAGTTGCTTAAACTCACCGTTCAGGTTCTTGCCTGTCGGGAAGTCGCATTTCTGTAGCATGTCGTTGATCATACCCTGCAGGCCCATTGCGCGACCGTCGTCCGGCGAGTAAATGCGGGCAATGCCGTAGCCCTGCAGCTCCTCGATCTCGGAAGGTAGTATAACCCCGCCGCCGCCGCCAAACAACCGAATATGGCCGCTGCCGCGCTCCTCGAGCAAGTCGTGCATATACTTGAAATATTCGATGTGGCCTCCCTGGTAGGAGGTGATTGCGATGGCCTGGGCATCTTCCTGAATGGCGCAGTCCACGATTTCCTGCACCGAACGGTTGTGGCCCAGGTGAATTACTTCGGCGCCCGAGGCCTGAATAATACGGCGCATGATGTTGATGGCTGCATCGTGGCCATCGAACAAAGAGGCTGCTGTTACAATACGGATATGGTTAACAGGCTTATATGGTTCTACAGTAGTATAGGTCATATATACTTAACAGTACTTTTTCAAATTTGATGCGAATATAGCAACTTTTAAGGTATGAAGTTCAGAAGGCGGCAAGTCCCTGCAACAGCCCTGCCCGCCAGACCGGAAGTTACCGGTTGCTGTAGCATTTGGTCAGAAGCGTGCCGGATACTATGATTGAAAGAAGTATTAGCTGCCTGTTTTGCCGTTTATATCCTGCTCGTGCTTTTCCATGCGGTCCATCACCTTTTCGGGAGCAACGTTTTTGGACAATTCATCATATTCCGGGTTGAGTGCTTCTTTGATGTCCATTTTGTGTGCAATAGCGCGCACCAATTTGATCAGGTTGGTTACTTCATGTTCCGATAAGAGGCTGACCTGCAGATCCAGTTCGGCCCGTTTATCGGCTTGGGCGGCCATCCGGTTTTGGCTGATCAGGACGAACGTGGAAAGGAAAATGGCCTCCACCGAGGCGATCATAGCCAGTACCACAAAGGATTCGTCAAACGGTTTCAGGCCTAACCAGCCCAGGTTCCAGATCACCCAAAGGCCATAGATCACCAGGTGAATGTAAACATAGGCCATACTGCCGGCAAAGCGGGTAATGGCATCGGCTACCTTGTCCTGAAACGGTCTTTTGCGGTCTTCCTGCTGCTTGCGTTCCAGCAAAGCCTTGATATTCCGCTCCACCACCTCCGTCATTTTTCCTGTTTCGTCAGGAGCGGTATTATTGTCTTCGCGTGTGTTCATAACATTTTCATAAATAACGCTGATGTATACGGGCCGGGAGAGTAGGGCGAAGGTGATTTTTGGGCTAGTGACGGCTTTTTCAGTCACTTTTATAATTGAACCAGCGGTATTGGCAGCAATTATTTCCTTCAGGTGCTCTGATCCGAACCTGCGGCTTACCTGTATTCTATAAATCTTACCGCCAGAAGCTGCAACAAAGCCACTTTCTTCTTAACTTTGTTTCGTATTACTACTATATGAAGAACATTCGTAATTTCTGCATCATCGCCCACATCGACCATGGTAAAAGCACCCTGGCCGACCGCCTGCTGGAGTTTACCCAGACGGTAGCCGAGCGTGAGATGCAAAACCAGCTGTTGGACAACATGGACCTGGAGCGGGAACGCGGCATCACCATCAAGAGCCACGCCATCCAGATGAACTTCCCTTATAAAGGCGAAGAATATGTCCTTAACCTCATCGATACCCCCGGCCACGTGGACTTTTCCTACGAAGTATCGCGTTCCATTGCCGCCTGCGAGGGCGCACTGCTGATCGTGGATGCCTCACAGGGTATTGAGGCGCAGACGATCTCGAATTTATACCTGGCTATCGGCAACGATCTGGAAATTATTCCGGTGCTTAACAAGATAGACCTGCCTCATGCCATGCCGGAAGAGGTTTCGGACCAGATCATTGAGCTGATCGGTTGCGACCGGGAGGACATCATCCATGCTTCGGGCAAAGCGGGCATCGGCATTGAGGAGATCCTGCAGGCCATCTGCGACCGTATTCCTGCGCCAAAAGGCGATCCGGCCGCGCCGCTGCAGGCACTCATTTTCGACTCGGTGTTTAACTCCTACCGTGGCATTGAAGTATACTTCCGTATTTTTAACGGCACTCTGAAGAAAGGGGAGAAGGTAAAGTTCATCAACACCGGCAAGACTTACGAGGCCGATGAAATTGGTGTGCTGAAGCTAAACCAGGAGCCGCGCTTGGAAATGGGCGCCGGCAATGTGGGCTACCTGATCTCGGGAATTAAAAATGCCAAAGAGGTAAAAGTTGGTGATACCATTACGCATGTTGATAAGCCAGGTGAAAGTATACAGGGCTTTGAGGATGTGAAACCGATGGTGTTTGCCGGTATCTACCCGGTAGAAACAAGCGAGTACGAAGAACTGCGCGCCTCAATGGAAAAGCTGCAGCTCAACGACGCCTCGCTGGTATGGGAGCCAGAAACATCGGCGGCGCTAGGCTTTGGTTTCCGTTGCGGCTTTTTAGGCATGCTGCACATGGAAATTGTGCAGGAGCGCCTAGAGCGCGAGTTCGACATGACGGTGATCACCACTGTGCCGAGCGTGCAGTTCCATGCCTATACTACCAAAGAGAAAATGATCAAGGTGAATGCGCCGTCCGAAATGCCGGAGCCTAACTATATCGATCATATCGAGGAGCCGTTCATCAAAGCGCAGATCATCTCCAAGTCCGAGTTCGTGGGCCCCATCATCACGCTTTGTATGGATAAGCGCGGGATCCTCAAGAACCAGACTTACCTGACCAGCGACCGTGTGGAGCTTTCGTTTGAAATGCCCCTGGCCGAGATCGTGTTCGACTTCTTTGATAAACTGAAAACCATTTCCAGGGGCTATGCCTCACTCGACTATGAGCTGATCGGCTTCCGGCCTTCCAACATGGTCAAGCTCGATATTATGCTTAACGGTGAGAAAGTGGATGCGCTGAGCGCCATTGTGCACCGCGACAAAGCTTACGACTGGGGCAAGCGCCTCTGCGAAAAGTTGCGCGAGCTGCTGCCACGCCAGATGTTCGAGATTGCTATCCAGGCAGCTATCGGGCAGAAGATCATCTCCCGCGAAACGGTAAAAGCCATGCGCAAGAACGTACTGGCCAAATGCTACGGCGGCGACATTTCGCGGAAGCGCAAGCTGCTGGAAAAGCAGAAAAAAGGAAAGAAACGTATGCGCCAGGTCGGCAACGTAGAAATTCCGCAGGAAGCCTTCCTGGCTGTGCTCAAACTGGATTAACAAGTATAAACAAGCCCCGGTGTGCTGCTGCACGCCGGGGCTTGTCGCTTTTAGCCAACCTCTCCCAAACAGAAACCCATTTGTAATTCATAATTCTTAATTCGTAATTCCAAAAAGATGACCCTGCTCGACGGTAAAAAAACATCCGAAGCTATCCAGAATGAAATTGCTGCAGAAGTAGCAGAACTTAAAGCCAATGGTTACAAAACGCCGCACCTGGCAGCCGTACTGGTGGGCAATGATGGCGGATCGGTAACGTATGTAAACAACAAAGTGCTGGCCTGCGAGAAAGTGGGTTTCAGTTCGTCGCTTATCCGCTACGAAGACACCGTGACCGAAGCCGAGCTGCTTCAAAAAATAAAGGAGCTGAACGAGGATGAGGAAATAGACGGTTTTATTGTGCAGCTGCCGCTCCCAAAGCATATTGATTCGGAAAAAGTGATCGAGTCGATTGATCCGCGGAAAGATGTGGACGGCTTCCATCCAACAAACGTGGGCCGTATGGTGGCTGGCTTGCCCGCTTACCTGCCAGCCACGCCTGCCGGCATCCTGCAGTTGCTGGAGCGTTACCAGATCGAGACAAAAGGAAAACATTGCGTAGTGATAGGCCGCAGCAACATCGTCGGTTCCCCAATGAGCATCCTGATGGCCAAAGCCGCTTACCCTGGAAATGCCACTGTTACGCTCTGCCACCGCAACACCGTGGACCTGGCCAATTATACCCGCCAGGCAGATATTATCATTGCTGCCGTGGGGCAGCCCGGCCTGGTAACGGCTGATATGGTAAAAGATGGCGCCGTGGTAATCGACGTAGGCACCACCCGTGTGCCTGATGCCACACGTAAGGCTGGCTACCGCCTGCGTGGCGATGTGGATTTTGACAGCGTAGCAGAAAAGTGCAGCTTCATTACCCCGGTTCCCGGAGGTGTAGGGCCGCTCACTATTGCCATGCTGCTGAAAAACACCCTGAAAGCAGCCAAGCAGGAAGTATACGCCTAAGCACGTTTTATAAAGTATAAAAGCCTCGCAATATCCTCGTTGATGCTGCGAGGCTTTTTTGTATTTGATTCTAGCTTATTTTATTTTGAGTTGGTGGGTAGGGGAGATAGCTTACAGATTTATCATTCTGGTTTTACTCCAGCACTCCACTTGTATCGAGGGCCATTACCACCATAAAAGGAGAGGGAATAGGCTGTTGGTTCTTTTTGAAGTTGAGGTATTGCAGTCCCGGGTCAAACCACCCCTAACCCCTCGTTGTTGAAGGAGGGGAGCCTGTAATTGCTGTTTGGGAAGTATAAGCGTTGTAGGTTTAGGCTAAAGCGAAAAGAATCACGCCCGCCATACTGTCATCTCGACGCAAGGAGAGATCTGTTTGAAAACCACTTCATCTGTCTGTAACAGATTTCTCCTATCGTCGAAATGACAGTTTGCCTGTGGTTTTTGCATGTGGGGACACAAGTGTACTTGAGCCAAAGTATAAACAGGTTAGTTTATGATAAAGAAGAACATCCCCCTACCCCCTTCAAAGGGGGACTTTGGGCTGAGGGAAGTGCAACAGAATACTTGCTTAGTAATGGCTTAACCTCCCTTCCACCAAGTCCTTTCTGGATGACAAAGAAGAGGAGAATAAAGGAAATCAGAATACATAGAATTTATACTTAAACTGAAGTATACACAGGAGCTATCGAGTTGATTCCAGTCCTTGGGTTAAGCGCCTTGGTGTGTTGCGGTGCCCGTAGGGCAGCCCGCAGCATGAGCGAGGAGCAGCTTCACGCCACAGCGCGATATCAAAGGACGAGCCCCCTCGGGCTTGGAGCGCTCCAAAGTATAAGGTGAAACAGGACAAGTATAAGACTGAGGAATACAAGCAGCTAGCAAGTAAAGCCTAAGTATAAAACTAAGTAAAACATGCAGATACTAAGTATATCCCATGTATAAAACTGAGGAATATGGCCAGCTATTAGGATATCAGTTCTCTCACTAACCTTAAAACAACCACATCACCATCCTTCTTAATCACTCCAAACGGAACAGAAGACACTACCTATCTTGTTGCTTTTTTAGCTACCTTTGCAAGTTGGGCATGGCTTTTATAACAAGGACTGCACACAATCACTTTTACTCTTAACCAAGGGGTTATACTTTCAAAGTATGACCGGCGATTTTAGAATTTTGGAAGCAATTAAACCATACAAGACAGCCTCTATTCATGCGGTGCCCAAAGACGGCAGCGAATTACCGTTGATGGAAGCTTTTTATACCATACAGGGCGAAGGCGGCAACACCGGCACGGCTGCATATTTTATCCGGCTGGGTGGCTGCGACGTGGGCTGCCACTGGTGCGACGTGAAGGAAAGCTGGGATGCGGAACTGCACCCGCTCACCCAGGTAGAAGCCATCGTGGACATGGCCGATGCCTTTCCGGGCAAAACAGTTGTGATCACAGGAGGGGAGCCGCTGCTTTATAACTTACACCCGCTCACCACGCAACTGCAGGAGCGCGGCATCAAAACAATGATTGAGACGTCGGGTGCTTATCCCATCAGTGGCCATTGGGACTGGGTGTGCCTGTCGCCTAAGAAGTTTAAGGCGCCGGACACCTCGGTGTATCCATTTGCCCACGAACTGAAGGTGATCATCTTTAACAAAAGCGATTTTGCCTGGGCCGAGGAACATGCCGCCCGGGTAGGGGCAGGCTGCAAGCTATACCTGCAGCCCGAGTGGAGCAAGGCTAACCAATTAATGCCTTTATTAGTAGAATACGTCAAAAATAACCCCCAATGGCGTGTGTCGTTGCAGACGCACAAGTACATGGATATCCCGTAAGCCTTTATGTATAAAATTCTACTCGCCGCGCTTTTCCTGTTTCTGGGAACAACCGGTTCTGGTTTTTGCCAAACAAGTCCCCTGAGCACCAGCTCGACCAAGGCGGAGCGCTTATACTATAAAGCAGACGAGTACGTAAAAGCACGTGATTTTGACCGGGCGCTGGCCACCCTGGCCGAAGCAACTTCCAAAGATCCCAACTTTGCGGAAGCATATCTGAAGGCGGCCAACCTGCACAAAATGATGGGCAACAAAGCGGCTACTTTCCAGAACCTGGAGAAAGGGCTGCAACTGCTGCCTTACAGTGCAACGCTGGGCAATTATTATTTCGAACTGGCTGAGCTATACTTTGATCAGGGCAAGTACCAGCAGGCCAAAGAACGGTATGCCGACTTCTTGAAAGCAAAGCCGCGCAAGCCTGCTGCCGTAGCCTGGGCAAAGCAGCAAATGGCCTCCGCTGATTTTGCTGAAAAAGCCATGCAGCAACCCATCGACTTTAAGCCCGTGGCATTGCCCCAAAATATCAACAGCTTCCGACTTCAATACTTCCCGTATACAACTGCCGACCAGCGATTCTTTATTTATACCGCGCGCGTGGGAATAAAGCCCGAGCAAGACGAAAACATCTATGTGAGCCAGCGCAAGGGCGATAGCTGGCAGGCGCCTGTTTCTATCTCCGATGCTATCAATTCGTCGGCTAACGAAGGGGCAGCTACTATTTCGGGCGATGGCAAGACACTGGTGTTTACTTCCTGTAACCGCCCCGACAGCCAGGGTGACTGCGATCTGTACATTTCGTTCCGGACAGGCGATGACTGGAGCAAGCCCAAAAATATCGGTAACCCGGTCAACTCCAAAGCCTGGGATTCTCAGCCCAGTCTTTCGGCCGATGGCCGCACGTTATACTTCAGCTCTACCCGTGGCGGCGGTGTGGGCAAAGAAGATATATGGCTGACGCAGCTCAACGAGGATGGCACCTGGACAAAACCCGTTAATCTCGGCGAGCCGGTTAACTCCACCGGCCGCGACATGGCACCGTCCATCCACAGCAGCGGCTCTACCTTATACTTTGTAAGCGACGGGCACCCGGGTATGGGCGGCCTGGATGTGTTTATGGCTACCAGAGAGGCTACCAAGCAGTGGTCGGCCCCCAAAAATCTGGGCTACCCGCTCAATACCCCGGCCGATGAAGGCTCCCTGTTCATTACGTCGGATAACAAGGCCGGCTTTTACTCGCGGCAGATAAATTCGGACGATGGGTATGGCACCATCCAGCTCTACCAGTTTGAGGTACCCCAGGAGTGGCGCAGCAGCGTGAACAGTACATATGCTCAGGGCCGCGTGCTGGATATCAAAACAAAGAAACCTGTGGAGGCGCAGGTGCAGCTCTACGATGTGGAAGCCGACTCGCTGGTGCAGCAGGTAGGCTCCGATAAAATTTCGGGCGAGTATACGGTGGTGCTGACTGAAGGCAAGCAGTATGCCCTATACGTGAGCGCGCCGCGTTATCTGATGAACAGCCTGAGCTTCGATTATACCTCAAAAAAAGCCCTGACACCGGTAGCGCTGGATGTATACCTGGAGCCCCTGGAAGCAGGCGCCGCAGTGGTGCTCCATAACCTGTTCTTCGACTCGGGTAATTACGACCTGAAAAAGAATTCCAAAACGGAGCTCGACAAGCTGATAGCTTTCCTGAAGCTGAACGGGCAGGTGAAAGTAGAGATTTCGGGCCACACCGATGATGTGGGCTCTGATTCGGATAATCTGGTGCTGTCGGAGAAGCGGGCGAAGGCCGTAGTAGATTACCTGGCTGCAAAAGGCATTTCTAAAAACCGCATCCGCTACAAAGGCTACGGCGAAACAAAACCCCAAAAACCTAACACTTCCGAAGAAAACCGGCAGCAGAACCGTCGTATCGAAATGCGGGTGTTGTAGTGTATCTGCTGTTTTTATTCGTATTTGTTTAACTTTAATTGTCCTCCACTCTCAAATAGGTGAGGGGGTAGGTTATTACTCTTTACAAGTATAAACGGAGTAGTACCGGGTCCAACCACCCTGATCCCTCCTTGTTTTTAAGAGTGCCCTTACCCCCAGGAGGGGAGCCTTTCGTTGCTGCTGTTGAGGTATAAGCGTTGTAGTAATAGCTTAAACTCCCTTCCACCAAGATCCTTTCAGGATGACAGAATAGGAAAGAGGCATGAAGAGTAAGTTTATACTTGAGCCGAAGAATAAGCTGCTTAGTTTCGGATAAAGAAAGAACATCCCCCTACCCCCTTCAAAGGGGGACTTTCTGCTTCTGCTATACTTTGGCTGAAGTTTCATGGCAGCTGCCATCGCGCGGACAGGTCGCGACCTGTCCCTACGTAAATACAATGCTGATAAAGTTGAAGCTTATACTTATACTAAAGTATAAACAGTAGCTATCGGATTGATCCCAGTCCTTGGGTTGAGCGCCTTGGTGTGTTGCGGTGCCTGCAAGGCAGCCCGCTAGGGCAGCTTCACGCCACAGTGCGATGGCAAAGGACGAGCCCTCGCGGGCTTGGAGCGCTCCAAAGCCAAAGCTGAAACAAGGCAAGTATAAAACTGAGGAAGAAAGCTAGCTACCAAGTATAGCAGAAGACAGCATTGAAGAAGAACTCAAGCATCTGGTACAGCAGAAAACAATAATCAGCATAAGTCAGCCATCTACCAAGTATAGCCGGAAGTATAAAACTACTGAGTCTGATCAGCTACCAAGTACAGCAGAATGTATACACCGAGCCTTAATCTCTAAAGTAACCTCACAACAAAAAGTACATAAAAACAAAAAGGCTGATCGCAAGACCAGCCTTTTTGTTTTTATGGTAAGTATAACTTAGCGTTGCGCTATGCCAACATAGTCGCGCTCTGTTTCGCCGGTGTAGACCTGGCGCGGACGGCCGATCGGCTCTTTCTGCTCGCGCATCTCTTTCCACTGTGCAATCCAGCCGGGCAGGCGGCCCAGGGCGAACATCACCGTGAACATGTCGGTTGGGATGCCCAGCGCACGGTAGATAATGCCGGAGTAGAAGTCAACGTTCGGGTACAGCTTGCGCTCTACAAAGTATGGATCGGTCAGAGCCGCTTCTTCCAGTTCTTTGGCAATGTCCAGGATCGGGTCGTTCACGCCCAGCGCCGTCAGCACTTCGTCGGCTGCTTTTTTGATGATAGTGGCACGCGGATCAAAGTTCTTGTACACGCGGTGGCCGAATCCCATCAAACGGAACGGATCGTCCTTGTCTTTTGCTTTGGCAATATACTTCTTCGAGTCGCCACCGTCGGCTTTGATGGCTTCCAGCATTTCGATCACAGCCTGATTGGCACCGCCGTGCAGCGGACCCCACAGGGCATTGATACCGGCAGAAACAGAAGAATACAGGCTGGCATTCGCCGAGCCTACCAGGCGCACAGTAGAGGTAGAGCAGTTCTGCTCGTGGTCGGCGTGCAGGATGAGCAGCTTGTTGAGCGCATCCACGATCACCGGGTTGATTTCATAGTCCTCGGTAGGGTACGCAAACATCATGTGCAGGAAGTTTGAGCAATAGTCGAGGTTGTTCTTCGGATAGTTTACCGGATGGCCAATCGAATTTTTATACGACCAGGCCGCGATGGTGGAGATCTTGGCGATCAAACGGATGATCGACAGGTCTACTTCTTCTTTTGACTGGTTCGGGTTCAGCGACTCAGGGTAGAAAGCAGTCAGGGAGCTAACCAGGGCAGAAAGTACGCCCATTGGGTGCGCCGCTGAAGGGAATCCGTCCAGGATCTTGCGCATGTCCTCGTTTACCAGGGTATGCACTTTTATCTTGTTGCTGAAGTCTTTCAGTTCTGCTTCTGTTGGCAGTGAGCCGTAGATGAGCAGGTAAGCTACTTCGATAAAGCTCGACTTTTCAGCCAGTTGCTCGATCGGGTAACCTCTGTAACGCAGAATGCCCAGCTCACCATCCAGAAAGGTGATCGCACTTTTGGTAGCACCCGTATTTTTATAACCAGAATCTAATGTAATATAACCGCTGTCGGAACGCAGGTTAGAGATATCAATGGCTTTTTCATCTTCTGTACCTACAACAATTGGATATTTGTAGGATTTACCGTCTAATATAATTTCAGCGTGGTCTGACATGTGTCTTTTTGGTTTATGTCCGTTGTTATGTCTCTTGGAGAGCGAAATTATGTAAAAATGTAATAAAATGAAAAGTAGTATACCCTTTAATCATTAAATCACCTCTATATTAATGTGCGGCCATGCAGCCGCCTGATTAATAAACGCTAAGTGGCGAAAAAGTTTCAATATTACGGGGCGAAGCAGGCAGTAATTGCATCGTATAAGCCTACAATTTTGGCCACTTCGCATGTAAAATCTACGAAAACCCCCTCTCCAATATCCTATGCTATACCTGATGGCTGCGCTTAGCAGAAATGCGCGATGGTGATGGGCACAAACATTTCTACGGGGCAGAGCGTTAGCAGAGCATACTGGAAGCGAAAGATGAAATACAGAAAATTAGGCAGATCCGGGTTGCAGGTGAGCGAAGTGAGCTTCGGCTGTATGTCGCTGGCAGCGGGCGAGGCCAGCAGCGTGCGTTTGCTGCAACAGGCTTTCGATAAAGGAGTTTCTTTTTTTGATACAGCCGACCTGTACGACAAAGGCGAGAATGAAAAGCTCGTTGGCCAGGCTTTTAAAGAGATGCGCGACCAAGTGGTGATCGCAACCAAAGGAGGCAACCAGTGGCGGCCCGATGGCAGCGGCTGGGACTGGAACCCTGCCAAACGCTACCTGCTTGGAGCCGTGGAGAAAAGCCTGCAACGCCTGCAGACCGACTACATCGACCTTTACCAGCTGCACGGCGGCACCCTCGACGATCCGATCGATGAGGTGATCGACGCATTTGAACAGTTAAAGCAGCAGGGTAAGATTCGGCATTACGGCATTTCCTCTATCCGCCCCAACGTGATCCGGGAGTATGTGCAGCGCGCAGGGATAACCAGCGTGATGATGCAGTACAGCCTGCTGGACCGCCGACCCGAAGAAAGTTGCCTGGACCTGTTGCAGGAGCACCACATTGGCGTACTTGCCCGCGGGAGCCTGGCGCAGGGATTACTGGCGGGCAAAGCACCCAAAGCCTACCTCAATTATACTTCCGCAGAAGTGGAAAAGGCAGCAGGTGTAGTTGCCGAAAAGGCCGGTGGTGCGCATACGGCCACAAGTATAGCCGTACGGTTCGTGCTGCAAAACCCGGCCGTTACGTCCGCCGTGCTGGGTATCCGAACGCCCGCGCAGTTAAACGCCGCACTGCAGGCAGCCGCTGCCCCGCCGCTTCCAGCAGACGTGCTGCAGGCCCTGCAGCAGGCTGTTCCGGCAACCGTTTATGAGCAGCACCGCTAAACACTAGCGTTATACTTTGTTAGTCAACGGAAGCGGCCTGTTACCAGGTTGTATCGTCTTCGGTGCTGGTAAAACCGATACCCGGTTCGTAGCGCGTGCCGGTGCCATTCAGGTGGTTCCACATATCAACTTTCATTTTCTGCTGGTCCAGCGCGATAAACTCTTTCCAGCGCTCCTGGTCTTCTTCCGAAAAGTGGGCCACCAGGTCGGCAAGCTCCAGTTTGGGGTTTTGCTCCAGTTGCTCCTGCATGTGCGTATCGGTGCGCAGCATATGCTCTATTTTAATGCGGAAGTAGGTGTTCAGCTCTTTGTAGCGCGCCTCGTTCCAGTTCTCCGGGTTCATCTCCTCCATGTACGTAAGTGTTTAAGGACGTTTGTTTCTTTAAACAACCTGCAAGTATAAATAGTTGAGCGCAGGTTTCAAGGGCGCAGCAGAAATTCTCCCGTTAGCGGAGTGCCTGGCTATACTTTGTTACAGGTACCACTTGCCGGTCTTTTGCCTTATCGTTCACAAGAGCTCACGGCAAGTATACAGAAGCAGCCTATTTATGGTATTGCAAATTATACCTCGTAGCAGCGTAAATCTTCTGAAATCATACGCAGGTAAAACATAGCCTGGTTTTTGCTTGTTTCGTGTAGGACGGTTTCTGGCAGCGCTGATATTTCCCTATCTTGTACCGCTGCTTTTCCTTTCCGGGGCACTTTATTGAAAGGTGCCCGGCTTACAAACTAAAAAAACGAATGCGAAATTTGATTATAATCATGGGGATCATCTCCCTTTTTATGCACTGGTATGCGTTTCAGGGTATCAAAAAACTTACGGCCAAATGGCAGTCTTCCACCTTGCGCCAGGCGGTGCATGGCGGCTACTGGGCGCTCTTTTTTGTGCTGATGGGCAGTTTTGCCTATGCCTTTTACCTACGCTTTTCCACCGACCATGCCACAGCTTTTACGCAGTGGACCATCAATGCTTTTCTGACATACTTTGTCACCATCCTGATCTTTATACTTGTCCTGTTCCTGGAAGATATGTACAGGGTGGTGGCTGCTGCCTTTCGCCTGGTGCGCCGCCCGCGCGGGCAGCGTACCGAAAAGCTGTTGCCGGAGCGCCGCCGCTTCATGAGCCAGCTGGCCCTGGTAATGGCCGGCATTCCGTTCGCCTCTTTCCTGTATGGCGTAACCAAAGGCAAATATGATTTCACCGTGCACAGGCAAGTTGTATACTTCGACGACCTGCCGGAGGCTTTTGACGGCTTTACTATCACGCAGATCTCGGATGTGCATTCCGGCAGCTTTGATAATGCCGAAGCCGTGCAGCGGGGCATCGACCTGGTGAAAGCACAGAAATCGGATATGTTCGTGTTTACCGGTGACCTGGTGAATGACCTGGCGCCCGAGATCGTGCCCTATATCGACCTTTTCAAGCAGATCAAAGCACCTTACGGACAGTTCTCTATTCTAGGTAACCATGATTACGGCATGTACCACCAATGGCCTAGCGAGGCAGCGCACGAGCAGAACATGGTCCGCCTGAAGCAGCATCACGCCGAACTGGACTACCGCCTGCTGCTCGACGAACACGTGACGATCGAAAAAGGAGGGGAGAAGCTCACGCTTGTAGGCGTGGAGAACTGGGGCAAAGGCTTTATCCAGAAAGGCGATCTAGACAAAGCCTTGACTGGTGTGGATGAAAAAGCCTTTAAGATCCTGCTTTCGCACGACCCCTCGCACTGGGAAGAGATCGTGAAACATCACCCCACGCACATACACCTTACTTTGTCGGGGCACACACACGGCATGCAGGTGGGCGTAGAAACGCCCCTGGTAAGATGGAGCCCTGTGCAGTATATTTACAAGCATTGGGCCGGCCTGGCCGAGGAAAACAACCGGCAGCTTTACGTGAACCGCGGCTTTGGCTTTATCGGTTTTTCAGGTAGGGTAGGTATCTGGCCCGAAGTGACCGTGCTGGAACTCCGCAGGAAAAGCGCCTGATTTGAAAGCAGGTATACTACCAGTAAGTTGTTAGAAGGATTACTTACTGTAATTTAGAAAGTAGTCTTGCCGTCATTTCGACGTTAGGGGAAATTCGCGTCTTTAATTCTTTCAGATTTCTCCTAACGTCGAAATGACATGTGCTTGCAGGAAAAGAATCTGGTAAGTATAGCTTCAGTTGTGAACAGCTTCTATACTATTATAAACTTCTATACTATAGGAAGGCTTTCGTAGCACAATTTCCTTCTTAGGAATAAGGGCTTGCTTTCTTTTTTTTTCATCCTGAAAGGATCTTGGGAGCAAATTGCATAGGCTTCTATTCCTGGCTGCCAGCTTTCAATATAGTATAGACCTACATCTTGCGCTTCTTTCTCCAAAGTAAACTGTACTGCCTTTTGGTAGGTGTTGGTTCAATAGCGTTTACAGCCTGAACTAGTAAAAACAAGTATAGCAGGCAAGTATAACAAGAAAGCCCCCCGGTTGCGGGTGGCTTTCTTGTTATGTCAGGAAGGTAGCTCACGGGGCTGCACCCGGTTGGCGGGAGCAACACACGATCACTTCGGCAGGAGGAGCTTAATCGTAGCTGTTCTTTTTCTTTTCCTGCTTGGCGGCCTGCTTTTCTTTGGTAGTTTTAGCCGGCTTTTTCTTAACCTCCTTTTTTGCGTCTTGTGACTTTGCCATGGGAGTAGGGTTTTAGGTTTAGATAAAGGTACAGAATCTTTGTTTTTATTAATAAGTTCCGGGCGAATGTTTTTGCCTGAACAGAAATTCGCTCCTGCCGGCTATCAGGAAATGTAGGTTCGTTATACGGGAAGTTGCCAAGCCCGAAGGTTTGTTACAGGTAGCTACGTCATACTTACCCAACTACTTTTCAGAAGCAAGCCGGAGCAGGGCCACCTTCTTTTTAGCTCTGTTACAAGCCGGAAATGGAAGTATGTTTAAACGGTAATAAAGAATTGTATTAAGTATAGAAAATTACTATTGTTACTTCGTGCCATTTTCAAGCATGGAATAAGGCTAGATTTCCTGAAAGTAGTTTGTAAAATCCTGTAACCTTTTGCTATAATGCAGTAAATGGGTGTGATGGCAAATGTTACCTGGCCGCGCGTTTATTCCTTTCGATTATATGTTTATTCTGGCAATTTAGGAACATCGTTACTAACCTAAACAACTTACGTATGATCAAAAACTACTTAACAGCAGGAAAGTCTGCTGTTGCAATGGCTCTTCTGTCAGCCTCCTTCCTGACAAGCTGCGATCAGGAAGCTTTACTAGAAAACAAGGAATTAGCCACCTCACAGCAGCAGGATGCTGTGAGCAACGGACGTAACTTTGTAGCCAACGAAGTGCTCGTGAAATTCAAAGCCGGTGTTTCTGAAGAAGCCCGTGCGAAAGCCCTGGCCCATATCAGCGGCAATGTAAAAGAAAAGATCCTGACCAAAACCATGGAGCGCTTCGGCGATAAGGAAGGTCTAGTGCTGGTGCACACGCCAATGGCTGCACTGGAAGCAGTAGGTAAACTAAAAGGAGCCGCCGAAATTGCGTTTGCCGAGCCAAACTACATTTACGAGGCCAGCGCCACCAGCTCGGACCCTTACTTTACGAACGGCTCGCTGTGGGGTATGTATGGCGATGCTTCCTCGCCGGCTAACCAGTATGGCAGCCAGGCAGCGGAAGCCTGGGCAGCCGGCCACACCGGCTCTTCTTCTGTAGTGGTAGGCATCATCGACGAAGGCGTGCAGTATACGCACCCTGACTTGGCCGGCCAGGTATGGACAAACCCGAATGACCCGGTAGATGGCATCGATAACGATGGCAACGGCTATGTGGACGACGTGCATGGCTGGGACTTTGATGGCAACGACAACGAAGTATACGATGGCGGCACAAGAGGCAGCCTCGACAACCATGGCACGCACGTAGCCGGCACCATAGGCGGTAAAAACAACGGCGCAGGCGTAGTAGGAGTTAACTGGAACGTAACCATCATCTCCTGCAAGTTTCTGGGGCGTAGAGGCGGTACAACAGCTAATGCCGTGAAAGCCGTGGATTACCTGACAGACCTGAAAACACGCCATGGCATGAACATCGTAGCTAGCAACAACTCCTGGGGCGGCGGCGGTTTCTCGCAGGCCCTATATGATGCCGTTAACCGTGCCAACAGCAAGGAGATCCTGTTCGTAGCGGCAGCCGGAAACGGTGGCAGCGATGGTGTAGGCGATAACAACGACGCCGTGGAAAGCTATCCGTCTAACATGGACCTGCCGAACGTAATAGCCGTTGCGGCCATTACCAACACAGGTGCCAAGTCGTCGTTCTCTAACTACGGTGCTACAACTGTGGACATCGGCGCGCCAGGTTCAGCTATCTACTCGTCTGTGGCCTACAACAGCTATGCCTCTTACAACGGTACGTCGATGGCAACACCGCACGTAACTGGTGGTGTGGCCCTGTATGCGGCCTCACATCCGGGCTCTACGGCAGCCGCTATTAAGAACGCGATACTGAGCAGCGCTATCCCGACAGCTTCGCTATCCGGTAAGTGCGTAACTGGTGGCCGCCTAAATGTAAGTGGCTTCTAAGAAATTACTGTTTGTTTAATAAAAGCCGTTTCGGAGCCTTCCGGAGCGGCTTTTTGTTTATAGACCTGTTTGGGCTTGCGCTGTAGCAGGTACCGGAAGATAGTATGATCAGAGAATGGGAGGCAGGTAATCGCCTTGGTTAAAGTATGATCTACAGAAGATGGCTCAGAACTATTGGCTTCTTCTGTACAGGTAAGTGCGCAGGATACCGGCTGCTACATAACCAAGCAGGAAGTAGCAGATAAACAAAGCCAGGTCAATAAGGTCCGTCATTTGGGTGTGCTGTTTAGGGAGTAAAGTTTGCTTTGATTTCAGTGGCTGCGGCTAGCTTTTAAGTATAGTGCACTTCCAGTTCATCGGCTTGCAGGCCAAACGCAATGCCCTGCCGTAAAATGTTGTAGCTGGGATGGGCAGGGTCGCTGAGCTCCTTTTCAATGTCGGCGATGGTGGTTTTCAGTGGATCGCCTTCGAAGAAGCGGAACCACAAGCCTTTGCCCGTTTCATCCTCCTCGTCATCAGCCAGTACCTGCAGCTCAATTTCCCGAAGCCGTTCTGCCAAGGTATCCAGGTCGATGACCTCGTCGAGGTATAGGCTGAAAGCCTCCCGGACAATGGGGGTGTAATGCGGTTGTTTCGACATACTATGGCAGTCTGGTAAAGATTGAACGTAAGGTAGCAAGTATCGCTTAAAGATCGCGATAGCCGCCTTTAAAAACTTCGTTCACGTGCCAATTGGTGAATTCGGGAGTAGGGTAGAAGGCTTTCTTCTGCGGCGGTTTAATGGACCGGCCATTGTGCTGCAGCAGCCATTCGTTAGCGCCATGCCCGTTTATTTCATCTGATACCAGCATCTTCAACTCTGATGTGACGGTAAAAGCGCCCATGTCAAAAAGCTTATGATGCGTGGCGCATAAGGCTAAACCATTTACTTCCACATCAGGGCCGCCCGCCTGGTGCCACATGATGTGGGCAGCTTCCAGGGCAAGCAACTGGTGCCGCAGCCGAACACTAAAACCGCAGACTGCACACTGGTATTGATAGGCTTTCAGTATACTTTCTCTGAAAAGAGGGTCACGTTTTCGGGGTGATTTGATAATGCGGTCTGAAGGTGTTATTGTTAAATCCAGACCAACTGCATCTAGTATGTCCTGGTGCAGCGTATCCGGGAAGTTCTGCTCAAGTATAACTTCAGCTATACTTTTCAGTAGCTCCGGATTTTGCTTGAGCTGTTGTGTTACTTGATCCGGAAACTTGCCAGCTACGTGGTGTTCCCGCAGAAACTTTGAAGTATAATCTTGTTTGGTATTGATCAGACCAGGTTCATTGAGTTGCCACAGCCCATCATTCGCTAGCTTAGTAAATGGGAAATTAGGGTAATAGCTTTTTCTAAACGGCCCGAAATCAATGAGCAATTCCTTCAGCTTAGGCTCTATACTTATGTAAGGTATAAAACCTGTGTTTCCTCTTTGTATCTCTCCCAAAGCCATAAGTATAAGCAACGGCTTGTGCGGTGCACGCGTGCCTTTGCTTTTCCAGGTATTAATGTTCTGGAAGTGGGAGAGGAGGTCAGTTGATGTCATATAATTTGGATAGAATTAATGCTGGTAACACCTGCCGTTTGTGCTTGTAGTCATACGCTTACATCTTGCACCAGCTTTCGTTGTGCCAGAACATTGTACACTAACCGATGTTGTTGTACTAGAAGAAGAACTTCCAGTTTGGTTGTCAGTATTGATTTCAGACCTGTTTATAGCTGCTGAATTACCACCGGATGGCTTACAAACACTACAGGCAGTAAGTCCTTCAGCCTGCGCCTGAGCTACAGTAGTTTCAATAGAGCTTTTCAAATAGTGGCATGTCTTCACATGATACTTAGCACCAGTTCGGGTTTTATAAACTGTCTGAGCCTGACATGCAAACGCAAATAGTATAAATAAAAGCAGGAGTATGTGTTTTTTCATTTGAATAGAGAGGAATAATATTGTCTATATATAGTAAATATAATATAAGATTTCATTTTGCCTCTAGTTTGAGTATACTTCTTTTATCCGTACATCAAGAAAGACTATCTCAATGTGGACCTATACACGTTTATGGTGGTGTTCAAGCAAACCCTCCCCCAACAAAAAGCCCCAGCAACATCCGAAGACACTGCGAGGGCTTTTGATCAAACCAAAACGAGGTACTTTATACTTCCTGCTGATCGGAGGCTGCGTTGCGGTGCTGGATCACGCGGAAGTTCTCTACCAGCTTTACGGCTTCGGGTATATCTTCGGCAAAGAGAGCGATAAAGGACCCTTCCGGCGCGTACTCGAGGGCATAAGCCAGGGCACGCGTTTCCTGGTTTATTTCGCGGGGCTCCAGGTAGGGCTTTACGGTAAAAATGCCTTCCTTCAGCAGGTGGTTGATCTCCTTGCCGCTGCGGCCGCGCAGGTCCTTGTCCTGGCGGATAATGATCTCGTCGAACACCTCCGCTGCCAGGCGGCCCACTGCTTTCAGATCCTCGTCGCGACGGTCGCCTACACCCGCAATAATGCCGATCTTATGGTTTGCGTCCGACTGGTTGATAAAGTCGCTGATGGCTTCCATGCTGGCCGTGTTATGGGCATAGTCGATGAGCACTTCGGCTTTAGGCAGTTTAAAGAGGTTCATGCGGCCGGGCGTAGTTTCGGCAGAAGGTATAAAGGTGCGGAGCGCGGTCCGGATCTCGTTGATCTCCATGTGCGAAGTATAGGCGGCCAGTGTGGCGGCCAGCACATTGTAGATGTTGAACCGGGCTTTGCCGCCAAAGGTAAGCGGGATATCGGCCACGCGGTCGATACGGATCTTATACGTGTTTTTGAAGATGGAAATATAGCCGGCTTCATACACGGCCGCCAGCCCGCCCTTGGAAATATGTTCGATGATGCGCGGGTTCTCTTCGTCCATGCTGAACAGGGCAATCTTACAGCGCAGGCTGCTAGCCATTCCAAATACCAGGTCATCGTCGGCATTCAGAACCGCATACCCGTTGGAGCACACCGTTTTGGGCACCACTGCTTTTACCCGGGCCATTTCTTCTACGGAATTAATGTCGCCCAGACCCAGGTGGTCTTCCGACACGTTCATCACCACGCCAATGTCGCACTGCCGAAAGGCAAGGCCCGAGCGCAGCATGCCACCCCGCGCGCACTCCAGCACGGCATAGTTTACGGTAGGATCTTTCAGCACAAACTCGCTGCTGTAAGCACCTGTGGTATCGCCTTTGATGATCTTGCGGCCCTGTATGTAAATACCGTCGGTAGTGGTGTAGCCTACCTTGTAGCCTTTAAAGTTGAGGATATGGGCGATCAGACGGGTGGTGGTGGTTTTGCCGTTGGTGCCTGTAACCGCCACGATCGGAATGCGCGAAGGGGAGCCATAGGGGAACAGCATGTTCAGGATCGGCTCGGCCACGTTGCGGGGTAGCCCTTCAGTAGGGGAGATGTGCATCCGCAAACCCGGCGCGGCATTCACTTCTATTACGGCGCCTCTTGTTTCGGGCAGTGGTATGGCAATGTCGTTCGTCATCACATCAATGCCGCAGATATCCAGCCCGATAGTTCCGGCAATCCGCTCGGCCATCAGGATATTATAAGGGTGAACAAGGTCGGTCACATCGGCTGCCGTGCCGCCTGTACTCAGGTTGGCCGTGCTTTTGAGGTAAAGCACCTGCCCGGCTGGTAGCACCGATTGCAGTGTAAGGCCCTGCTCTCGGAGGATACCCCGTGAGATCTTATCTATTTTGATGTGCGTGAGCGCTTTTTCGTGGCCTACCCCGCGCCTAGGGTCCTTGTTCACCTGGTTTACCAGCTGCCGGATCGTAGAAGTGCCGTCGCCCGTTACCATGGCCGGCGTGCGCCGGGCCGCTGCCACAAACTTCCCTGCTATCACTAGCATGCGGTAGTCGTTGCCTTGGATGAACTGTTCTACTATCACGGCTTCGGAATAGCGCTGGGCTTCGGCAAAGCCTTTCAGCACTTCTTTCCAGGTCTGGAGGTTAATACTGGCGCCCTTTCCCTGGTTGCCGTTCAGCGGCTTGGTTACGATAGGGTAGCCCAGTACGTCCACTGCTTCTTCCAGTTCGTGGGTATTGTATACCGTAAGGCCCTGTGGCACCGGAATTCCGGATTCTTCCAGTATAGCCTTGGTCACGTTTTTATTGCCTGCATTCTCTACGGCAAAAAAGGAGGTGTTATTGGTCATGGCCGCCTGAATGCGCTTCTGGTTCACGCCATACCCCAGGTGGATGAGGTCGCTTTGCTTGTTCTGGATGTATGGGATGTTGCGGTTCACAGCTTCCTGCACAATGGCTTCGGTGCTGGGGCCGAAATACTCATCTTCCCGTATCTGGTGCATCCGGGCCACATCCTGAATCACGTTCACCCGCTCGCCCCGGGCCAGGGCATCCGTAATGCGCACGGCGGCCTCGGCGGCATATTCGCCAGCCCGTTCCTGCTGGTACGAGAATACCACGTAATCTATGTCCGGCTGGCCGGTGCCATAGCATCTTCCATACCCGCTGTTCATACCTGCCATGGTTTGTAATTCCAGCGCAATATGTTGCACCACTTTGCTAAAGGTCGTTCCTTCGTTCACCAGCCGCAGAAAGCCGCCTTCCGTCCCCTCTGAGGAACGATGTTTGATAATCTCCGGGAAAAGCTTCTGAAGTTTCTGTGCCAGGTTCGGCACGTCGCTTGTGTGGGAATGCTGCAGGTCCTGCAGGTCCAGTTTCAGCACAATGATCTTGGGATGCTTGATAGACCAGTAATTGGGTCCCCGCATTATTTTAAGCTCAAGAATTTCCATCATTTTTAAATAAAGTCCTGCTACGCACGCCGTTTTAAAACTTTTTCCGTTAAAGGCCGGAGGCAGAAAGACATAGAAGAAGGTAATTGGTATACGTAACCCGGGCGGGCTTTGGCAGCACCAGGAGGATGAAATCAGTAACTGTAAAATAAATTGCGTGTTTTGCGTTGATAGTGTACGTAGTTGTACGTAGTCGGCTGCCGGTTTTGCTTTCCGCTAAAATCGACTGCTCTGGCCCGTTCCGCGTATAGGGTATAAAGTATTTTTATCGCATACATAGCTAAAAATCATATGCTTATTTTCTGGACCTTACTCATAGGAGCCGCGCTAGGGTACATGTTCGGCCACTATATCAACCCTAACCTGCGCCTGCGTAAGGCGATAAAAGAAGCCCGGGCGCTGCTGACCACGGCCCTGGAAGAAAAGCACAAAGGCGTGTATAAAACCATCGTCACCGAACAGAACCAATCGTCGGAGCTGGTGGCTGAAGTCAGGGAGTTGGCCATAACCAGTGGCGGACAGGTAAAGGTGGAATACCTCAGCGCCGCTTACAAAAACCCGGCGTTCCGGACCAGGAAAGGGGAGGCCCTGCTGCGGGAAGTCCGCGACCTGCTGGGCGACTACCTGCCGCTAAACGAAATAGAATGGTATGAGAACAGCGACCGACTTGCCAACATCAACAAAAACCTAAATTCCTTAGATAACCTGCAAAAACAGCATTTTGGAGAATAACCCCATGGAAAACACCAACATCACCATTCCCGAGAACAAAGAGCAACTACAGCAGCGCGCCCGGGACCTCTCGAAGACCATTGATCCGACAAAGCCCGAAACCCTTACTAACTTCGGTGTGGAGACGCAGCGCAAGCTGGGCTATTATTCCAATGAGCTGCTCACCAAAGTAAAAGCCAAAGACTCAGGCGATGCCGGTACGGCCATCAACGACCTGCTGGCCCAGATCAACATGATCAAGGTAGACGAGGAGGAGAAGCGGGGCTTTTTGTCGCGGCTGCCCTTTGCAAAAAAGATAAAAGATAAGACAGCCCGCCTAGCCAGCCAGTATAATTCGGTAGCCGAGAATGTGGATGCGGTGGTGGTACGCCTGGAGAAGACCCGGCAAAGTATCATGAAAGACTCCACCAGCCTGGAGGTGATGTTTAAGCAGGCGGTGGAATACATCCACGAGGTGCGCGCCGTTATTGCGGCGGGTAAAATGAAGATCGAAGAGCTTGAAACAGAGACTATCCCGGCTTTGCAGGCCGAGGTGGAACAAAGCGATCAGGACGAGCTGGCCGTGCAGCGCCTCAGCGATATGGTGGCCTTTAAAGACCGCCTGGAAAAGAAAGTCCATGACCTAACGCTCTCCCACACGATTGCCACGCAGTCGATGCCCCAGATCCGGATGATACAGACCACCAATGATGTGCTGGCGCAGAAGATACAGAACTCTATTGTGACGGTGATACCGGTATGGCGCCAGCAGGTAGCCATTGCCCTGGGGCTGGAGAAGCAACGCAAGGCGCTGGAGATCCAGAAAAAGGTAACCGATACCACCAACGAGATGCTCCTGAAAAACTCGCAGCTGCTGAAGACCAACGTGGTGAGTGCGGCCAAAGAGAACGAGCGCGGCATTGTGGATGTGGACACGCTTAAAAAAGTGAACCGCGACATGGTGGAGACGGTGGATGCCGTGCTGAAGATATCGGAAGAAGGAAGTAAAAAAAGGCTGGAAGCTGTGAAGGAGCTGGCGGCCGTGCAGGAGGAACTGAACAGCAAGATCATCGGCTCGTTTGGCAAATCGAAACAAATTGAAACAGAATAATGGCCCTGGAAGAAGCGCAGCAACCCTCGCCCGACAATTTTCTGAATTCCGAACAGGAAGCGCTCCTGGACCTATACCTTCAAAACCTGGACCGGTATTTAGAGGAACTGAGAGCATCGGAAAAGATACAGGTGGAAATTGAAACGCAGCATCTTAAAAAGATCCTTACCAAATGAGAGACTTTCTGCAGGGCCTCTTCGGGCAAAAAGGGCCTGCAGGCAACAGGACGGTTGCAGGAACGCCTGTCCCCATCAACGTAAAAGAAGCAGCCTATATCCGGGATTCCAAACAAAGGCTTTCGGCCTTGCAGGCGCTGCAGGGCAGGTATAAAGGCACGCCTTACGCGCAAAAAATAAAGGACGTGCACGACAAAACAGAGCGCATCCATACTTACCTGGCCGAGCGGAGCCGGGCGTATGAGCTGGAGCTTTTTCACCTGCAGCATACGGACCATTTCCTGAATACCTTTACCGTGATCCTGGATGTGCACCGGCAGCAGGTGAGGTCCACGCGCTCGGCCACCGCCAGGGCTGATGCCGTTATCCGAAGGATGGTGTCTGGCCCGTTCCGGAAAGAGCGGAAAGAAGTGAAAGAAGCCCGCAGGCAGAACCTGGAAACCAGCGAGCGGGTGCTGGCCGACATTGCCGGGTCGATCACCAATGTGCCCCGCCTGACCGTGCCGGAGATCTCGATCAACACCTATACTAAGCTTATTTATCTACGGGAGGATGCCCCCGACAGCCTTATCCCGCACAAGATTGGGTTTACTTCCTCCCCAGAAGAAAAAGAAATGTTTGTCTCCTATGTGGCGGACCGGCTTGGCCTGGAGGATATCACTTATATCGGCAATGCCTTGGTAGCCATTCCCATACACCAACCTGCACAGCCCCCGGAGATGGTGCCTGTCATTCACTGGAACGGCTCGCCTTATGTGCTGATGCTGGACGATCACCGCCTGTTCCCGGTCAGTACTTTCCGGAAGCAACAGTAAGGGACAAATAGTATTTAAGGTATACCTATAAGTATGCTGGCGTTAACCTCTGAGCATGGGTAGCAGCCAACTGGCACTTCTAGACATCTACTGGCGCAAGCGTCCGCTTGTGCCTGCATTGCTTCTGTACTTCGGACTCTTATTGTTAAAAGAGCCTGGCACAAGAACGGACTAGGCACAAGCGGATGCTTGCGCCATAGAATGTCTGCAATTTAGTTCTTAAATGTTAGGGCTGCCATCAGGCTGCGCCCGGCCTGTTTTTACGGGATGCATTGTATACTTTGGTGAACCTTGATCGCTCTAACTGCTCGAGTTGCATGAGCAGGTTCATGGTGTGGTAGGCTACTGCTTTCGAGGTATCGTAAGGCTGCACTTCCGGCATTTCCTGTTCGTGTGGCGCAATGCGGTTATGTAATACCTTCAGGTAAATAATATAGCTATCGATGTGATTGCTTATCAATTTATAATAATCAGGGTTCTCACTGGCTTGGTCTAAAAAAGCGATCTTCTGGTTTTCCGCATCTTTTATTTCCTTGAAAACCGCCTGGCTGGCTTCCCGCTTTGAAAGCCCCTGTTCCTGTAACCGGTCAAAAAACTTATCTATATCAAACTGCACGTTTCCTCCTCTTCAATCCGTTAAAAAGTTTTATGGATTTTGTATACGGAAGTAATTTATACTTAGTTTAGTAAGTATAAACCGTGTTTTGTTTTAGGCGCGTTTGCCTTAGCTAAGCGAATGCCGCAAATAACGGGTTTAGCTACGTTCGGTCTTCAACAGAAAGGCTGCTTTTTATACCAGATTTTTCAGGTAAAAACCAGCTTAAAGGGTACATAACGAAAAAGTATGTGCCGGCAGGTATAGGTGCTATCGGGTTAATGCTGTAACCAGGCTAACGCGTCGGCTTTCACCGAAAAATTTTGCAACTGAAAGGGGAGCAGCTGTATTTCGGCCAGATGTTGCATTGTTGCTTTTGCCCGCATTTCAATGGTCTCGTTCAGCGACTGGAGACGGGCGATCTTCTCGACGCGGGTTCTGGAAAAGCCCTGGGCCAGGTAAATGGTTACTTCCCTGCTTTCTTCCATACCCACCGACATAACCGTATGGGATGCATCGAGCAGCACCTTCTTTACATCATAATTCTTGACAGTATCGATCAGGATATCAATGTTGTGCTTGATCTCAGGAAGCAGAAAGCCGTGCAGATCCGGATACCCGACAGCCAGAATGTCGGTAGCAGGCGTATAATCGAGCTTGATGATACTATTCTCAAAGAGAATCATGGGGCTTTACAGTTAAAAGTACGTGCTAATATACAGTATTTGCCCTGTTTCTAACGATAAACCTGTGCCTGCAGCCCATGGCTTGTGTAAGTGTTAAAGTAAAAGGGAATTCTATAAACATACTTATCCTTACGGCACCCTGCTGCTGATTCGGCAGCATATTTTGCGATTGTATGTGAAGAGGAAATCAGGCAAGTTGAAGCCGGAAAGAAGAAAAGCAACGGCGGGGATGCTGCATAACAGGTGGTACCTGCCATTATCCCATCAGGCATTATGCTACGGCAAGTTGCGGGTAGCTCAGCTGGTATTCGGCCGTGCTGGCCCTTAATTCTGCATAAAGTACCCGGGCTCTGACATGTAAGCAGAAACTGCTGAAGTTATTTTGGAAGCTGAGGTAATGGGTGCCCTCTATGATGCCGCGTATGCTCTTTTGCTGCAGGGCCTGGGCAAGAATTTTGTTCCTGACGGGTACTACATGGCAAACAAGGCCTCCTGTTACAAACTGACACTCTAAGTAGGTATTGTTTTCTTTTAAAAGCAGCAGGTTGCTGTTACTGAGCCTGGCGGCCAACTCTTCGAGTTCTATCATATATTTGTTTGAGCTGGCCGTATAGCCAGCTCCTGTTTTTATTTTTCTGCCCTCACGGCAGGTTGGTATGCAGCTTCATGTGTGAAAGAAAGGGAAGGGCCATGCAAAGCACCCATTCCAGCACGTCCGCTTCCCAGCCTTCAATCAATCAGTATAATAATCCCTTCAATTCCACACTATACGTTGCGTTTGCTCCCTATACGGGGTTGGCCTGTTACCAGCTTCTGAAGAAATGGGATATACCGTTTAATTACATGTAAATACTGGTATATAGCGCGCAGCTACGCATTTATACGCACTGGAATTTGCACAGGAGTGCGTCGAAATAAGAAGGGAGGGAACAGAAACATGGAAGTAGCTGCGTAAAGCTGGCATGCAAAGGATACTTATACTTACCAGGCGAAAGGCAACTAAAGTCGTTTGTTTAGGATGGTAGTTTCAAGCAGCATGCACTTAAAGTATAGCTCCTGCCTGAAGGGTTCTACTACCATGACATTATATACGATGCACCCGTTCAGCGTGCTTCCAGGTACCTACCTTTAATAAGAGAATAGCTGAATCATGAAAAAAGCCCATCATGCAGGGCGGCATGACGGGCTTTTACAAAAAGGAAGTGCAGCTTCTATAAGCTATTTCCCATAAGGATATGAGAAGACAAATCGTACTTATTTGCTTGTTTTGGTTTGGGTAATGCGGGGCAAGACACCACTGAAGGTTACCCCAATGGCGTTGGCAGCGTAGGAAGTATGCGCATTATCCTGGTACTTCATGATGGTATACGACAAGCCTATGCCGCTGTAAGCAACTTCAAAAACAGGACCGGCCGCGGCTTTAAAGGTGAGGTTTTCGCCAATGCCATCTGCGTTGAATTTGATCGCCTGGTGGGTCACAATGCCGGCTCCCAGCCTGATCTTGTCCGTGGCCATGCAGTTAGCTGTAAAATGAAGCGGTATCCGGGTGAGTCTGATGTGCACGTTATCAGCCTGCGTGGTTACGTATTTGTAGCCAACGGTAGCGCGTAATAGTAGGTTTTCTACTTTCCGGAACCGGAATTCAGCTCCTACGGCTGCAGAAACACCCTGTCCTGCTTTTACCGATTGGTCATCCCCATTCGTGAAGTATACTTTCGCCACTTCGTCGCCACCAAACTCAAAAGAACCGCTTAACAACAACCGAACAGGTTTGTAAGGGGCAACGCTTTCCTGGGTTGTCGAATCATTTGTTAAAATAGCCGCTTGCTGAGCATCAGCCTCGTAAAAGCAACCAAGTCCGAACAAGCATAGAAGTAAAAGTTTTCTCATAAAAGAAGTTGAAGGTTGAAAGTAATATAGTTTGAATAGTAGTCTCCTATTTTATTGTCCGGAACAGCTTGAATAACCTGCGTTTGCTTGATTTTAGCTGATGAACAAAGTGAGCCGCAATTATATGCAATAAAGTAGATATTTGCATAACCCGAAAGCGGAGAAATAAAAAAGCCGGCAAACAATTATGCGCCGGCTTTTTTAGTGTTTGTTAGAAGTATGGCTGGTTACTTTCCAATGCAGAACTTCGTGAAAATATTATCGAGCAGATCATCCGTCGTGATCTCGCCTGTAATCTCACCCAAACTATACAGTGCACGACGAATATCAGCGGCTACCAGGTCGTTGCTGATGCCGAGAGCCAGGCCATTGAGTACATCATCCAGCGCCGCATAGGTCTTATTCAGGCTATCGACGTGGCGCAGGTTGGTCACGATGGTCTGCTGCTGGGTGTTGAGTTTACCCAGTGTTACTTTGTCTACCAGGGCCTGCTTCAGCTCGTCCAGGTTTGCTCCCTGGGCAGCAGAGATCGGCAGCACGCCGGTTATACTTTGTTGTAGCGCAGCCAGTTTCTCCGGCGAGGCCTGGTCCATTTTATTGGCCACAGCAAGTATAGGGCGCTTGTCTGGGTTCAGCCGGTCCAGCTCTGCCTGCACCTCTTCGGCTGTTTCTTCGGTTATATCGAAGAGGTAGATGATGAGCGACGACTGGCTGAGCTTTTGCATGGTGCGCTCCACACCAATGGCTTCCACTTTATCTGTGGTTTCGCGCAGCCCGGCCGTATCAATAAAACGGAATGTGATGCCGCCAATGTTAATCTCGTCCTCAATAAAATCGCGGGTAGTACCCGGCACATCCGACACGATGGCTTTTTCTTCGTTCAGTAGTTGGTTGAGCAGGGTGGATTTTCCGGCATTCGGCTTGCCCACGATCACGGTCGGCACGCCGTTCTTGATGACGTTGCCTAGTTCAAATGATTTTAAAAGTTCGCGGATGATGCTTTGAATGTTGTTGATGAGCGCCCGCAGCTGTTCGCGGTCGGCAAACTCTACGTCTTCTTCGCCAAAGTCCAGTTCAAGCTCAATCATGGAGGCAAAATGCACCAACTCGCCCCGCAGGCGCTTGATCTCTTGCGAAAAACCGCCGCGCATCTGCTTCATGGCTACCTCATGCGAGAGAGCAGAATCGGAAGCGATCAGGTCGGCTACCGCCTCGGCCTGCGCCAGGTCGAACTGCCCGTTCAGGAAAGCGCGTTTGGTGAACTCTCCGGCATTGGCCAGGCGCCCTCCTTTGCTGAGCAACAGCTTTACAATCTGCTGCACAATGAAATCGGAGCCGTGGCAGGAGATCTCCACTACGTTTTCTTTGGTATAGGAGTGGGGCGCCACAAACAGCGACACCAGCACTTCGTCCAGCACCTTTTCCCCATCGCGGATAGTACCGAAATGGATGGTATGGCTGGGCTGCCCGGCCAGGTCTTTGCCTTTAAAAACGGCATTGGTAATGCTGATGGCCTTAGGTCCGGACAAGCGGATGACAGCAATAGCACCCGTACCCGCCGCAGTGGCAACGGCTACAATGGTATCGGTGGTGGTGAGGGTATGTATCAAACTAATCGTTTCTTATTCTTAAGGCAGATGCAAAGTTACGATAAGTTCAGGAGGATTAGAAGGTAATGGCTTTCGGATACCTTGGCAGGACACTTCTCGGTGAAGCTTTCGTGAGTAGTGACGTTTTGCATGGACCAGTATTGTTGTTTATACGTTGAGCCTGGCTGGTTTTTACGTTGTATATGTCTTTTTCTCGTCGGTCCTGAGTTCACTATACTTTGGCTTTATACGTTTTCTACCGCCTGTTTGAGTGCAGTGTTAAGGTGGTGGTTACCTGTGATAGCCAGTATGCGATTGGCATGTGTATAGTGCGGAATAAAGTTGGTTAAATGCTGGGATGTAGTGCTAAACTATACTTCAATTTTTAAGCGCTTTGCTGGGGTTTCGCCTCGCCTGCGGTGCCTTCCTTTTCTGCTTGATGTTGTCATTCTGAAAGGATCTTTGTGAAAGGGAGTGACGCTTTTTGCAACTACATAGAATCTATTGCGCCTATACTTCACTAGTAGGCTAGTCCGGATTTCCTAATCTACGGTAACCACAATAACGGGGATTAAGAAATCCCCAGCGGGTGACTTTCGGACTGAGAAGTCCGAAAGGGCGTAAATAGAAGTGCCTTTTTACTGCGCAGCCTTAAATGCTGCCAGACAAGATGCTGCCTAACTATAGGGAGCAGAGGTAAGCAATCTCATCACTACTTCTTCTCATACTCTTGCCACGTCATGGTTTTATGGTGATTGCCGCCAAAATAACGGAGAATCTTCATGAAAGCAGGTGCATCCAGGTAGCCGGGGACCGGCGAGAGCATTTTCATTTCCTCGTCCAGGTAAACTGTGGACGGGTAGCTCATTTGCCCGTTCAGTAGGGCTATTGCCAGTTCATGCGAGCGGTATTCAGGATTATACTTAAAAGTATGGCCATCCAGGGTGATCGGGTCCTTGCCTTCTGCATCCAATTTAATGGCATAGTAATGGGCGTTCACATAGGCAGCCAGCTCCGGGTCGGCAAATGTGGTCTTATCCATCTTCTTACACCAGCCACACCAGTCGGTATACACGTCGATCATCATTTTGCGAGGCTCCTTTTTTTGCCGCGCTGCCGCTTCTTCGATCGTAAGCCAGTGGATGGGCTCCGCTTTTATACTTGGTTGAGCCAGCTCCGTGCCCGGCAAGTTTGCCGCGGCAGTTTCATTTACTTTGTAGACGGAAGCCAGCAGGGTAAGGGCAGCGGCTGTTCCGATCAGGGGCGTTTTAAGCATATCTTGTGGCGCTTTCAGAAGTATAATCTTCCGGTTTTCAACTGTAAGGTAAACATCAACCGGCACAATTAAAATTCCGCTCCCATACTAGCGTATAAATCCAGCGAGACGCTTGTTTATTCCAATCTTCTATGATTGTTCTGGAAGGATTTTGAAAGGAAGTATAGACTCCGGCAAACCTGTGCAGGAAGCAAGCAATTCCTTATACTTATTTCTACGAGGGCTGTCAGATGATGAGTACAGGTATGTTAACGGCATGGCGCACCGCTTCGATCGTGGTTCCCAGGATCAGGTCTTTCATCATTTTATGGCCGTGCGAGCCCATTACCAGCAGTTCGGCCTCGTAGCGCTTGACTATTTTGGGGATAACCTTTTTAGGATTGCCAAAGCCCAACTGGTATGTGACGTGGTAACCTTTGCTGCGGAGATCCTGCACATAGCGCTCCAGGTTGAGCCGGTCCGAGTCTGTTTCATAATCGTCGATTTCAGGACCCATAACCAGGGCGCCGGCCGTTTCCACAATGTGTATGAGCAGGTAATCGGCGGCAGGCGTGCCGATGGCCAGGGCATTGTTGATGACCTGCTTGTCGGCTTTTGTAAAATCGAGTGTGATGGCTATTTTGGAGTAAACGGGCCTGGCAAGTGGCTGCTGGTAGCTTACCGGCTGAAAATGCGGGGCTGGTGTATGATGTTCCCGCACTTTCCGGACGAAAGGCTGGAACGTAATATAGAGCAGCAACAGGGCACAGGCCATCACCACAGGAACCACCGCAAACCCGATGAGCAAAGCGTGCTGTGAAGTATGTAGCCAGCCGGTGAGCTCTTCGTAGACAAGGTTTGCGTTTAATACCACGATAATGGAAGCGGAAAGCCAGGCGCCGGTTTTTGCCCACTTGCCGGCGGCAAATTCCCCCATCTGCTGTTTATGGCTTACAAAATGGATGAGCGGAATAACAGCAAAGCCCAGTTGCAAACTAAGTATAACCTGGCTTAGCACTAGCAGCTCGCCGGTGGCATCTTCGCCAAAATAGATGATCACAAACAGGGCAGGCACCACTGCCAGCAAACGGGTGATCATACGCCGGAGCCAGGGCTGGATGCGCAGGTTCAAATAACCTTCCATCACGATCTGACCCGCTAGCGTGCCGGTAAGCGTGGAGCTCTGGCCGGCCGCGATAAGGGCCACGGCAAACAGCACCGGCGCCCACTCGCTGCCCAGCAATGGCGCCAGGAACTTGTGGGCATCTTTGATCTCGGAAACGGTGTACATGCCGTTTTTGTAGAAAGCGGCCGCCGCCAGTATCAGGATGGCTGCGTTCACAAACAGGGCCAGGTTCAGAGCAACAGCCGAGTCGATGTTGTTGAAACGGATCGCTTTGCGGATGCCGTCGCTGCTGCGCTCGATCTTGCGCGTTTGCACCAGCGAGGAATGCAGGTATAGGTTATGCGGCATTACAGTAGCGCCGATTATACCGATGGCAATGTAGAGGGCGTCGCTGTTCGGGATGGAAGGAATAAAGCCCTGCACCAGTTCGCCTACATCGGGCTTGGCAAAAAACATTTCCAGCACAAAGGCGCCGCCTATAATGGTAACTAGCACCAGTATAAACGCTTCCATTTTGCGCATGCCCTTGTTGATGAGGAAAAGCAGCAGGAAAGTGTCCAGCACTGTCAGGCTGACGCCCCAGATCAACGGCAAGCCAAACAGCAGCTGCAAACCAATGGCCATGCCCAGCACTTCGGCCAGGTCGCAGGCGGCAATCGCAATTTCAGCCAGAATGTAGAGCGGGATATTGATGTAGCTGGGGTAAGCCTCGCGGGAAGCCTGCGCCAGGTCTTTGCCGCGCACCACACCCAGGCGGGCACTCAGGCTTTGCAGCAGAATGGCCATCAGGTTTGACATGAGCAACACCCACAACAGCTTATACCCAAACTGGCTGCCCCCGGCAATGTCGGTCGCCCAGTTGCCTGGGTCCATATACCCCACGCTTACCAGGTAGGCCGGCCCCAGAAAAGAAAACAGCTTTTTCCAGAAGCCTGTCTGGCTCGTTGTATCAATAGAAGAGTGAACCTCGCCTAAAGACTTACCTGATAAAGGCTCCTGCGTTAACTTGGTTTCCATGGGTTGTATAAAGTATACTTGCTTGCCTGATTTCCTGTGCTGCCTCAGGCCGACAGGTAGATGTTTTTTGTGATCTCGTAGGAGAGGTGCAGGGTTTTACTGCCTTCCAGCCGGATCTCCAGGGAGTTGTCATAGGGTATGCGATCCGCTACTTCGATCCGGCTCCCCAGCGAAATACCCATCCTGTCGAGGTGTTGCAGAAAAAGGGGCTGCGAATCGTTTACGCCCACTACCACCCCGGCTTCCGCTACTTCCATGTCGGCTAGCAGCTTCTGCTTTTTCGGCTTCATCTTCCCATCTTCCGATGGAATCGGATCGCCGTGCGGGTCATACTTGGGATGCCCCAGAAACGCATCCATGCGCTGGATGAGCAGTTCGGAGCGCACGTGCTCCAGTTCTTCGGCCACCTCGTGCACCTCGTCCCAGCTAAAGTGGAGCTTCTCTACCAAAAACACTTCCCAAAGCCGGTGCTTGCGGATGATCTGCAGCGCCACTGCCTCGCCCGCTTCCGTGAGCGTGACACCCCGGTATTTGATGTAGTGCACCAGGTTCTTGGCGCTCAGCCGGCGCAGCATATCGGTTACCGAAGCTGCTTTGGTCGCCAGCGCATCAGCCAGCGCGTTGGTACTCACGCCCTGTTCGCCACCGCCCGACAGCTTGTAGATGGCTTTGATATAGTTTTCCTCGGTGAAGCTATGCACGCTTTTTTAAATTTTGAATAACTGAATTTTGAATCATTGAATGGGATGACAGTAAATATAAACTCCGCCCCTTCACTCCATCATTGATACAAGGTTCAGTTATTCAGTGATTCAAAACTCAGTTAATTAAAACTACCACCGGATGAGGGCTGAGGCCCAGGTAAACCCGCTGCCAAAAGCGGCCAGGCACACCAGGTCACCTTCCTTGATGCGTCCTTCCAACACTGCTTCGCTCAGGGCGATGGGAATGGAGGCTGCCGTGGTGTTGCCATACTTGTGAATGTTGCTGAACACTTTTTCCATCGGCAGCTGCATTTTCTGCTGTATATAGGACGTGATGCGCAGGTTAGCCTGGTGCGGGATCAGCATATCAATGTCGGAGGGCTGATAGTTGTTTTTCTGCAGGGCTTCTGTGATCACCTCCGGGAAGCGCGTAACCGCGTGCTTAAACACGGTGTTGCCGTTCATATAGGGGTAAATGGTGCCTTCGTCGATCATCTCGTGGGTGAGGCGGTTTTTCTTATTGCTGCCCGGGTCGATGGTCGCCAGTTCTTCAGCAAATTCGCCGTCGGCGTGCAGGTGGGTGGAAAGTATGCCCTGTTCGTTGCTATCGGAAGGGGTGAGCACTGCCGCGCCGGCACCGTCGCCAAAGATTACCGAAACGCCGCGGCCCCGTGTCGAGAAGTCCAGGCCGCTGGAGTGGATCTCAGAACCTACCACCAGCACATTGTTATACATGCCGGTTTTGATGAACTGGTCGGCTACCGATAGGGCATACACAAAGCCCGAGCATTGGTTGCGCACATCTAGCGCTGGGATTTCCTTGATGCCCAGTTCGCGCTGCAACAGCACTCCGGATCCCGGAAATACATAGTCCGGGCTTAAGGTCGCAAATACGATCATGTCCAGGTCTGCTGGTTCCAGTCCGGCCATTTTCAGCGCCCTGCGGGCAGCCTCTGCGCCCATGTTAGAGGTCGTATCAACACCCTCTACAAAGTAGCGGCGCTCCACAATCCCGGTTCTCTCCCTGATCCACTCATCAGACGTATCCATGATCTTCTCCAGGTCTTTGTTGGTCACAACCCTTTCCGGAACATAGTGGCCAACACCGGCAATTTTTGAATTTCGCATAGTATAAGAGATTTGCGTACAAATATACGGTTATAAAATAAATTTAGATTCGTCTAAAAATAAATTTAGGAAGTTTTAATCTTTTCATGCTCCAGCAACGGGGTAATGGCTACCAACAGCTTCTGTTCTTCCTCTTTCCAAAACGCCTCGGCCGGCACTCCCGTTGTATAAAATTGCTGCTGCCGGAGCTGCTGCAACAGCGCCGCCACATCGCAGGTCCTGAAGTCAATACTTACGCCAGCCGCATGCCGGGCCACAATTGGTTGCCAGAGCGGATTTGCCTGTACCACAACCGGCAGCGCATGCGCTACATATTCATAGAGTTTGGTGGGGATGCAGCGAAACGTGCTGGCATTCGGCTGATAGGGGAGCAGGCCCAGGTCGCTTTGCTGGATCTGCTGCACAATAGAGGGGTGGGGCACCAGTTTATCGCCCCCCACCAGGCGAATGTAGGGCCGGCCTTCGGCAAGTTTTTTTACCTGGTGCCAGGTTTCGGCGCGCGCGCTATACCCTATTATAGTAAGGGTGGAACCCGGCCGCAGCTGGTGTACCGCTTCGGCAAACGTGATCGCCTCGAATACCCCGTATAGTTCGGCAATGGTACCGGAATAAAGCAGTTGCAACGGTCCGGCGGGCAGAGCTACAGGGGTAACGGGCATCGTATAGCTGGCGCCGGGTTTATACTTGTTTTGTACCAGCGTGGTGTTGCGTGTCAGAAAAGGCAGCTCCTGCAGGTAACTCTGTTCAGCCACCAGGTAGTGGCTTATACTTGTGGCGGCCGCTTTTTCTATCTTCCGGACTCCTAGGGCGAGCAGGTGTTTGAGGCCTGCATTATAATTGTGTTGCGCCGTCAGGTTCAGGGCATAATTTTCACGCACATCATACACCAGCCGGCACCCGTGCTTTTTCTTAAAGTATAAACTAGATAACAGCAACTCGTGCGTACATACTATAATTACCTGGGGTTTGAGGTGGCAAAGTAGCCGGTAATAAAGCACTTGCGCGCTGGCCCGTTTTATACTTAAGCGCCTGAAATGAAAGATCGGGTGGAAGGACATGTTCGCTGGCGCATCGGCAGGCAGAGCCGCCTCAAACCCGCAGATATGTACCTGCACATCGGGCAGCATGGCCAGCGAGCGGCCCAGCTTCTCATACATGCGGGTATCGTTTACAGGTTTTAACAGCGAAGCAATCAGGATTCTCTTTTCAGGCATCGGTTAAATTTAATACTTTTATGCTTTAATTGTTAGCAACGAATCAGACATGGCATTAAGAGAAGTAATAGAAGCGGCCTGGGAGAACCGGGCCCTGCTGCAGGATAAAATCACGGTGGAGGCGATCCGCACCGTGGTAGATGAACTGGACAAAGGAGTGCTGCGCGTGGCAGAACCTGTGGGTGAAGAATGGCAGGTAAATGAATGGGTAAAGAAAGCGGTGCTGCTCTACTTTCCGATCCAGGCCATGCAGACCATCGAGGTAGGTCCTTTTGAGTTTCATGACAAGATCGCGCTGAAGCGCAATTATGCCGGCCTGGGCGTACGCGTGGTGCCGCATGCCATTGCGCGCTACGGAGCGTTCCTGGCAAACGGCGTGGTGATGATGCCGTCTTATGTAAACATCGGCGCATATGTGGATTCCGGCACTATGGTGGACACTTGGGCAACCGTTGGAAGCTGCGCACAGGTAGGCAAGAATGTGCACCTGAGCGGCGGCGTGGGCCTTGGCGGCGTGCTGGAGCCTGTGCAGGCAGCGCCCGTAATCATTGAAGACGGGGCTTTTATCGGTTCCAGAAGTATACTGGTGGAAGGATGCCGTGTGGGCAAAGAAGCGGTGATCGGAGCAGGTGTGACCATTACCGGTAGCTCTAAAATTATAGATGTAACGGGCAGCGAGCCTAAAGAGTACCGCGGGTATGTGCCGCCTCGTTCGGTGGTGATCCCAGGTTCGTATACCAAGCATTTCCCTGCCGGCGATTTCCAGGTGCCCTGCGCCCTGATTATCGGCCAGCGCAAGGAGAGCACCGATCTGAAAACATCGTTAAACGATGTGCTGCGCGATCATGCCGTAGCGGTGTAAGGGGTGCAATATTCGTTTTCCGTTGCTCGTAAAGTATAGATAAGAGTCAAAAGGCCTCTGCTGGTATTCCGGTAGAGGCCTTTTGTTTAAAGTATAATGGGTGATAGGAAGGCAAGTATACCTATTGCGTTTATGCAAGCTGACGCCAGAATTAACTAGTGCCTTTTAAGTGGGCAAGTCTCCAAACTTGCGTGTTGAGAAAGCTGTTATAATATAGATAATATATGTGAGTCCGGAGACTCACACTACCAAACGGCACAAGTAAATACTGGCGCCAGAATCGCGATTTTTAAAACTAAAAGCCGCTGCAAGTATACTTGCAGCGGCTTTTAGTTTATTATGATTCCTGAAAGGGTTAAATCATTAACAATTTAACAATAACTTACTTCTTCTTAAACCGGTCTGCTACGATGAGCTCTTTGGAGCCATGCGTCCAGGTATAAAAGCCCTGGCCGGATTTAACACCCTTGTGGCCGGCCTGTACCATATTAACCAGCAGCGGGCACGGCGCATACTTCGGATTTCCAAATCCCTCGTGCAGCACATTCAGGATAGACAGGCAGACATCAAGGCCAATAAAATCGGCCAGCTGCAGCGGTCCCATTGGGTGGGCCATACCCAGTTTCATAATGGTGTCGATCTCCTCCACGCCAGCTACGCCTTCAAACAGGCTGTAGATCGCTTCGTTGATCATCGGCATCAGGATACGGTTCGCGACAAAGCCCGGGTAATCGTTCGCTTCGGCCGGAATCTTGCCCAGCAGTTCGGTTATTTCTACTACCTGGCGGGTCACCTCATCTGAGGTGGAGTATCCGCGGATCACTTCCACCAGCTTCATCACTGGCACCGGGTTCATAAAGTGCATGCCGATTACGTTCGCAGGGCGTTCGGTAACCGAGGCGATCTTGGTAATAGAGATAGAGGAGGTATTGGAGGCAAGTATGGCTTCCGGTTTGGCAAAGGTGCTCAGGTCACGGAATATCTTAAGCTTGAGGTCTACGTTCTCGGTGGCAGCTTCCACCACCAGGTCTGCTTCCTGCACGCCTTCCTGCAGCGAGGTGTAGGTGGTGATGTTGCGTAGCGTGTGTGCTTTCTGCTCTTCGGTTAAGTTTCCTTTGGCTACAATGCGGTCCAGGTTTTTGGCAATCGTGCCAAGGGCTTTCTGAAGCGCTTCTTCCGAGATGTCAATTAATGAAACAGGAAAACCATTTTGTGCAAAGGCGTGCGCAATGCCGTTACCCATGGTGCCGGAACCGATAACTGCTATTTTTTTCATATGGATCGATCGTGTGAGTGATAAACGTATACAAAACTAGCAGAAAAACCCGAACAGACCTGTACCTGCGAAAGGCTCTTGGAAGACTTCTATTTAAAGCACGTTTTGCTGGCGTAAACCACTTCTTTTTAAATGTGAGCGGCCCTTTATAACGATAAGAGTATGAAAAAATATTTTCTGCTTAAGCGAAGTGGCTGAAATAGTTGGCTATCAGGGATGTAATATGTGTTTATAAAAGGGTGCAAAATCCGGAATTTAGCTTTTATAGGAAAGCTTACACAAAAAAATACTTAAATATAAATCCTTTAGAATATAGCTGCGTAAAAGCTTAAAATAAAAAAATACAAATACCTTTTGCCCCACGGCTGAAAAGCTTAGCCGGTGTTTCGACAGAAAGCAAAGGGGGCAGAAGTAAACTAAACTAAAAGCTAAAAACTAAAATTATGGGAAATTTACTTTATGTAATAGCGGTTGTATTGGTAATCTTCTGGTTAATCGGTTTCCTGGGCTTCCCGGATGCTGTAGGTGGTATTATCCATATACTTCTTGTACTGGCAGTAATTGCCGTAGTACTGCGCTTGATACGAGGAGCCTAACTTCTGGCACAATTCCTCGTTAGTAAACATGAGAAACAATCATTAAGACACTTATAACATACACAACTATGGGAAATCTATTGTATATCATTGCAGCCATACTGGTAATTTTCTGGCTAATAGGCTTTCTGGGTTTCCCGGATGCCGTTGGTGGTCTGATCCACATTCTGCTTGTAATTGCCGTGATCATAGTACTCCTCCGGCTTATCCGGGGCTAGTGGTTTAGGATAACTAAACAAGAAGGATAATAAATAAAAAGAGCCGCCACAAAATTGTGGCGGCTCTTTTTATTTAGGTAAAGTCCTTATTTACGGAAAGGAATATTAAAACCGGCGCGGATTACCGGGTTACTGTAAGGGTTAGCCGGGTCGTCGTTCACGTTGTAGAGCAGCAGCAGGTCAAACGAGGCTTTGTCGCTGATGCGCTGCCGGTAACCGATGCCGGCCATGGGCAGCGCCAGCATTTTGCGCTGGGTATAATACCCCTGCTGATCAAAGTATAAGGACTCGGTACTGATTGCCTCCAGCTCGGCGTGCGCCAGCAGCGCACCGTCGCCGATATCAAAGAGTTCTACCTGTGTAAAAGCGCGCCCGCCGTAATTGTTCAGGCTCATGCCGCCACTCCGGATAAAATGATAGACAACGCCTGTGCCGACACTAAACCGGTTGGTGACCTTATAGCCAAGTATGGGCAGCAGCGAGATGTTGGTATAACTGCCAAACTGCAGGCCAAAGCTGCCGCCATAGTATAAACGATCGATCGGAGCCAGCTTTTCCTGCTCGTCTTCCTGCTTCCGTGCCTGTGGTGTCATTACCGGGGGCTGCGCTACGGGTGGGCGTACCGTAGGTCTTTGCTGCGGCCGGGGCTGCTCGGTAGGAACAGGCGGGCCGGTAGGCAATGACGGTTTACGGTTCACAGAATCAGGGGTCTGGGCAGCAGCTTGCTGGCTTACCAGAAGCAGCAGCAGGAGCCAGGCGGCCATACATTCTATAAGGCGCAGATTTTTCTTCATCAGGTTTAGCTCTTAGCGGTAGTTGCCACTGGTAACGTTAAACAACAGCAGTAGCGTACATTTTCTTGCGCAGCTCCTTTATCGACTCGTCCGAAAGATACGCTTCGTAGCTCATGCGCTTGTCTATAATGCCGTTCGGTGTCAACTCGATAATGCGGTTGGCAATGGTATCTACAAACTGAAGGTCATGAGACGAGAACAGAATGGTGCCGTCAAAATCGCGCAGCGCATTGTTCAGGGCTGTGATCGACTCCAGGTCCAGGTGGTTGGTCGGCTCGTCGAATAAGAGCACGTTGCCGGACTGCAGCATCATACGCGAAAACATGCAGCGTACTTTCTCACCACCCGACAACACATTGGCTTTCTTCAGCGACTCTTCGCCCGAGAAAAGCATACGCCCCAGGAAGCCGCGGATAAAGCTTTCGTCTTTTTCGGTGGAGTACTGGCGCAGCCAATCCACCAGGTTCAGATCGGTATCAAAAAACTCCTCGTTGTCTTTCGGAAAGAAAGCAGACGTGATGGTGGTACCCCACTTATACTCGCCACTATCAGGTGCCAGCTCGCCGGCAATTACTTTAAAGAAGGTAGAAGCCGCTATATCGTTTCGGCCCAGGATGGCAATTTTGTCGCCCTTGTCCACCATAAAAGTAACATCGCTGAAGATCGTCTGGCCATCGATAGCTTTGGTCAGGTTCTCTACGTTGAGGAGCTGGTTACCAGCTTCACGCTCCGGTTTAAAGGCAATGTAAGGGTACTTGCGCGATGAAGGCTTGATGTCTTCCACGGTCAGTTTCTCGAGCAGTTTCTGGCGCGAGGTGGCCTGCTTCGACTTGGAAGCGTTGGCACTGAAGCGGCGGATGAACTCTTCGAGCTCTTTACGCTTGTCTTCGGTTTTCTTGTTGGCATCGGCCCGCTGCTTGGAGGCCAGCTGGCTGGACTCGTACCAGAAGCCATAGTTACCGGCAAACATCTGGATCTTACCATAGTCGATGTCGGCCACGTGCGTGCACACGGCATCCAGGAAGTGGCGGTCGTGCGATACCACGATCACCGTGTTCTGAAAATTATCCAGGAAGTTCTCCAGCCACATGATCGATTCAGCGTCCAGGTGGTTGGTAGGCTCATCGAGCAGCAAGATGTCGGGGTTGCCAAACAGCGCCTGTGCTAGCAGCACACGTACTTTTTCGCTACCGCTCAGGTCCTTCATCAGGGAGTGGTGCAGGTTTTCGCTGATGCCCAGGCCACTGAGCAACTCGGCCGCTTCGTACTCGGCATTCCAGCCTTCCAGATCGGCAAATTCGCCTTCCAGTTCGGCTGCTCGCAATCCATCTGCCTCATCAAAGTCCGGCTTGGCATAAATAGCATCCTTTTCGGCCATAATATCCCAAAGGCGCTTGTGGCCCATGATCACGGTCTGCAGCGCCGGGTATTCGTCATACACAAAGTGGTTCTGCTTCAGCACCGCCAGGCGGGCGTTTGCTGGAATATCAACCGTGCCGGTATTGGGATCGATCTCGCCAGATAATATCTTCAGGAACGTTGACTTTCCAGCGCCATTTGCGCCAATAAGACCATAGCAGTTGCCAGGTACGAACTTGATGGTAACATCTTCAAATAATGTGCGCTTGCCGTAAGCCAAGCTGACATTGCTGGTACTTATCATAAATAAAACTAAGTGAGGATTCTAAAATAGATTGCCGCCGCAAAAATACGAATAAATTGGCTCTGATGAAAAGTGCTTTCTGCCAAAGGCCTAAAGTAAACCTGCCGGCAATTTTTGCAGCCTCCGACATAGGAGTAATGAGCTGGTAATAAAAAAATATCGCCCTAATTACAACGCTCCCTAACCTTATCGAGTATATAATTTTGATAATATACCCATGGTGAAAAGCGCGCTTGTGCCAAGTGCCGGAACCATAAAACACTTTACGTATAACCATTTACAGCGCTGATCTGTTCCTTTCACGGAAACGATAATACAAAACCTAACACACGAAACTATGGCATACTCAAAAGTATCTTATCAGAACCTGGCGATAAAGTACGGATTACTGGTTGGCATTGCGCACATCTTGTTCTTTTTAATCATGCGCCTGCTTGGCCTTACCGATATTGTGGAACTGTCGTACCTGAGTGGCATCTTCCTGGTCATCGGTATTGTGGTGGCTATTTCGAAGTATAAAAAGCTGCGCGCCGGCATGATCAATTACTTTGAGGGGCTGGCTATCGGTGCTATCACGGCTGCCGTATCGAGCGTCATTCTTGGTATTTTCCTGGTGCTCTTTATCGTTTTGTTCGATCAGCAATACCTGGAGACTTTAGGTGCCAGCGGTTTGTTTCCGCATAGCATTTCGATACTGACCATGTTCCTGGTAACCATTGTGCAGGGTACCTGGCCAGGGTTTTTAGTTGCTTTTATTGCCATGCAATGGTTCAAACGGCCGGACCATACCTTGCCAAACCAAGCCTGAGCTGCGGCTGCTAACTGAACGCCTTCACCCACTTTACCAAACCTATACTATGGAAAAGATCGGAATCAAATACGGCCTTTTGACCACAGCGGGCCTGATCGTTTATTTTCTGATCATGGATCTGCTGGGGCTCACGCATTATACAGCCCTGCATTTCCTGAACGGGATCATCCTGACCATTGGCGTGGTGATGGCCATCCGGGGGTATAAGCAAAGTGTAAATGGGCAGATATCCTACTTTAAAGGTCTTGGCGCCGGTATCATTACGTCCGCAGTAGCTACCTTGCTGTTTGCGGTGTTCATGGTGCTATATGTTAAAATCGGCAGCGGGAAATTACTCAAAGAGCTCTCCTCGCAGCCTTACCTGGGGGAGGGGCTGGCTGCTACGCCCGGCTTTGTGATCTTTATGGTGCTGATGATGGAAGGCGTTATCTCCGGGGTGATGATCTCGTTTATTGCCATGCAGTTTTTTAAACGCGATGAGCACAAAGTGCCCGGAAGCCCGTAACAGGTCATTCTGTGACTAATGCAAAAAGGCGGCAGCACCCAAGGGTGCTGCCGCCTTTTTGCATTAGTTCATTTACTGCTTTACAATTACATCGGGCCGCTGGATGATCTGCACCACTACTTCGTGCAGATCGCCTTCCTTGTCTTTCAGTTTATAGATGACCCTGGGGTTGTCACAATCGTGAACAGCTTCTATATTGATCACTTCCTCGCCCGGATCTAATTTGGTAAGCAATTGCGGAGCCAGGGCCTCTATCGCTTTTGCAAAATCTACTTCTAATTTACTAGGATTATAGTGCGTTGTTCTCATAGTGTTGCGCTAAATGCAATACAGGGCATTAAGCCCTCGTTTACGGTTATACTTTAAAAATGCTATTTCGTGCTTCTGCTATAGTATACCCGATCAGGGAGTGATGGTTACAGAACAGTACCTTGTTTGATGGCAGTTGCCAGTAAATCCATTTTTTGATCATTGCTGGTATCAATGTTGGCCCGCTACGAGTGGCAGCTATACTTATATACTTTTTTTACAGAATAGGCTAACCTGTTCTCTCAAAAATCGTTCTTAGGGTATAACAATACCAGTGGATGAAAAGAAGGGCAGAACTAAAAGCTGATTTATGAGAAAGATTATACTATTAACTGCTGCTTGCTTTGGCGTGTTGGCATCTTACGCACAGGGCTTGCATGAAACAGACGAAAAACTGGATAAGCAGGTGCTGGCCCTTAACCTGGATGGCCCGGCCATGGCTACCGTAGAAATGCAGAAAGAACTGCTGCTGGATCAAAGACAGGCAGAGCAGGTGGCCCGCATGAACCAGACGCGGTATGCACAACTACAGCAGGCAGAACTTACTTTTGCCAAGGACCCCATTCAGCGGGCAAAGCTGATGCGCAGCATCAACCTGGAAAACGACAAAGCCCTGAAACAGGTGCTGACTCAGCAGCAGCTGCATCAGTTTCTGGAACTGGAAGGCAGGCAGAACGTGAGTTATGTTAGCGAAAACGACAAGTAGCGCTTCTCAGCAAAAGCTATAAAAACAGCAAAGCCCGGCTTAACCGGGCTTTGCTGTTTTTATAGGGTACTTGTAAGATATTTCCGATACTTTTCCAACAGCATTGATGCGGACCTCTGCCCAGTTGGCATCCGAAAGTTTGCTGCGGTCGGTGCACTGCTCGCCTTTTTCCAGGTAGTAGTAATAAATGCGCTGGTTGCCTTCCAGCAGTTCCTCCTGGTCGGGCTTGCCGAGCAAGTTGCGCGCTACATACTCTTTCTGGCCATACAGGTTCTGGCGGATCTTCTCAAACTCCTGCACCAGCTCACTGCGCTTACCGTTACAGGCAAAGCGGTCGGCTTTCCAGGTTTCGCTGTCGAAATCGCGCAGGTTTTCGGGCGTATAGCACGAAGTAAGCAGCAGGCTTAGCAGGGGAATATAAAATAATCGCTTTAACATATCGCTGTTTTGTAACCCAAAGTTGCAGCTTGCGGCATTACCACACAAGCCAAAAGCTAAAAACATTCTGCTGCCAGTTTATATTGCCCCATTCTATACTTTTTCGTTAGGCTAACCCGTTTAAACTTTGGCTGATACATCCATCGGCAATACCGAAATGTAAGGCATTGGTAGTTCCCGGGAACAATTTGCACTTTACTTCCTGTTGCTTTATCTGATCGCGTAAACAAAGCTTAACACATACTATGATAAGAGCAGTTTTAACTACCCTTACCCTCGCTTTACTTTCATTTGCCAGCCTTGAAGTTCCCGTTACCGGCGCGCAAGCCCTCGGCAAGGAAGTGCACACAGTTGCCCGCACAACCAACGCTTTAACGTTTACGGAAAAGAAAATGGCCTTCGACGACCATGCCCTCGACGTGTACAACGAAGCAGGTCTGAAAACGGCAGGTTTGTCTTACGAGGTGTTTGAGAAAGCCTTTGTTGGCTATCATAATTTTAAGCAGCGCCAGCTAATCGCGCCTTCCAATTCCGTTTTAACTGTAATTGATTTTACACAGGCCAGCAACCAGAAACGCCTCTGGATTATTGATGTAAACACGAAAAAGCTGTTGTATAATACCCTGGTGGCACATGGCCGCAACACAGGAGAAGCCGATGCCCGGCAGTTCTCTAACGAGCCAAACTCATTTAAGAGCAGCATTGGTTTTTACCTGACCGGCAAAACATATACCGGCAAGCATGGCCTGTCGTTACGGCTCAATGGCATGGACCCCAAGTATAATTCCAACGCCATGCAGCGTGCCATTGTGGTACATGGCGCAGATTATGTGAGCGAGAATTTTGTAAAACAATACGGCCGCTTAGGGCGCAGCCTGGGTTGCCCGGCCGTGCCATTGGAGTTCTCCAAAGCGATCATCAACACTATCAAGGATAATAGCTGCCTCTACATCAACGGAGCAGACCAAAATTATATGTCCAGCTTTTTAGACAATACCCAGGCGGTGGAAACCTTTGCCCTGAGCGAACTAAGCCCAGTGCAGCAGATCTGAACGTAATACTTAGTGCAAGTATAAAAGCCCGCGCAGCTACAGCTGCGCGGGCTTTTATACTTTGTAGGGGAGAGGTACTTCAGGTTTGATCTTTTGTTGTTTTTACCAGGCCGATGCCGGAGAAGAAAAAGATCAGGCCCACGATAAACGGCACCGCGGCCGTAAATTTGCCAACGGCCACACCATCGCCGCCCATCACGAAAGCGTACGCTCCCCAGATGATCCCGATGATGCCTAAGATCGTTAGGATAGCACCAAATGTTCTTTTAATATTCATCGTTTTATTTTTTTAAGGTTAGTTATCAGACGCCGAGCGCTGATGTACTTGTATTACGGAAGTTCTATAAACGCGGATATCTATACTTCCCTTAGATTGCTTCAGGCAGCCCGGGAATGTTATTTCAAATGCAATTTAATGGCCGTGCGCTCCGGGGCAGGCGTGAAGAAAGTATAAACCGAGGGATAGCAGTAACCACAGGTATGGCAGACGCGTTTTACGGCTGAGATGGGTTGGGCTTAGCATTCCTTACCTACCTTTTGTACTCATACTTTGTAAAAGAGGACGTGACGGGATGGCAAGCTGCAGGTCGGATTATACTTCCGCAGCAGGCATAAATTACGGGCCTGTCGCTTAATGCAAAAGAACTTTTAAAAGACTTTAACATGAGAGGAATTATTAAATTTATAATTGCGCTCCTGCTGGCGGGCATGTCGCTGTTCACGTACTGGTGCAACACCCAGGAGAACGAGTTTACGGGCCAGAAACAGCACGTCGACATGACGGTGCAGCAGGAAATAGCCTTGGGCCTGCAGGCGGCGCCGGAGATGACGCAGCAGTATGGCGGGCTGCATCCGGACCAGCAGGCGGCTGCCAAAGTGAAAGAGGTGGGGCAGCGGCTGGTGCAGAGCACCGATGTGAAAGCCTCACCATATGACTTCGATTTCCACCTGTTGGCCGATGAAGAGACGGTGAACGCGTTTGCCTTGCCCGGCGGGCAGGTTTTTATTACAGCGGGTTTGCTCAAGCGCCTTAGTACCGAAGGGCAGCTGGCAGGCGTGCTGGGCCATGAGATCGGGCACGTGGTGGCCCGCCATTCGGCGCAGCAACTGGCCAAATCAAAGCTGACGCAGGGCCTGACAGGCGCTGCCGCCATTGCAACCTATGACCCGAGCGACCCGGCTAGTCGCACCGGCGCCATTGCCGCCGCCATGGTAGGCAAAATGGTGAACATGCGCTACGGCCGCCAGGATGAACTGGAATCCGACCGGCTGTCGGTGCGCCTGACAGGGGAGGCAGGGTACGACCCGCGCGCGATGATCGAGGTGATGAAAGTACTGGAGCAGGCCAGCGGTGGGGCAGGAGGCCCCGAGTTTATGCAGACGCACCCCAACCCGGGCAACCGCGTAGCCGAGATCGAGCGCGCCATTAAGGAAGAGTACCCGGACGGGCTGCCGGAAGGACTACAGCAGTAAGAAAGGCAACAATTTGCATAAACCAGCAACTAAATGATAAAGTGCATGTATAACTAAATCAGCTGCTTATACTTTGTAAAAGCAGGCTGGCATCTCCGTAATCTGCCCTGCCAGGGTAGGTCGAATAACTGAAACGGCGTAAAATTCATTCCGACACGAAAACAAAATTGGTATGCCTACCAGCAAAAATCAAAATGACAAAGAAGATATGAAGAAGCCAGGTGCTTCGTCAGGTAAAACAGATGCCCATAAAACAACATCTGCCAAATCTGACACAAGCAAAAATGCTTCAGGCAAGAGCAGCTCCGGCGGCTCTTCCAAATCTTCCGGCTCCAAAGGTTCCAAGTAATCTTCGGCGCCCCTTTACCAGCTTCGCGCTGACTCCGGAAACTAACCTCAGCTGGTGTTGGGGTTAGTTTCTTTTTTTAGCCGCTACTTTGCAACTTCTTTTGCGTATCAGAGGCAACGAACAACCCCTTTTGCACCCATGGAAGAAACAGCGCCCCAACACTTGCTTTTTGTCATAAACCCGATTGCCGGTGATGTTGAAAAAGATGAACTGGAAGAAGAAATAAGTGCTACCTGCCAGCAGCACGGCATCACGTATGACCTCTATAAAACGTCAGGGGAGAAGGACAGAGAAGAGGTAAAGCAGCGCCTGAGAGAGCATAAGTATGATGCTGTGTTTGCAGTAGGCGGCGATGGCACCGTCAGTATGGTGGCCTCGCTGCTGATCGGTACGTCCACGCCGCTGGGCATCATTCCGCTGGGCTCCGGAAACGGCCTGTCCAAAGACCTCAATATTCCGCAGGATACTGAAGACGCGCTCAAACTCATTTACCGCCACCAGGTCCGCAGCATCGATACCGTCGATCTTAACGGCCATCCTTCCATCCACCTCAGCGATTTTGGCTTCAATGCCCTTGTGGTGCAAAAATTCAGCGATGGCGACACCCGCGGGCCCGGCTCCTATGCGTGGATCGCGATGCAGGAATACCTGAGCTACGAACCCAAACGCTACCGCATCGAAACCGACCAGGACACGTTCGAGGGCAAAGCGTTTATGGTAACCATTGCCAATGCCAATGCCTTTGGAAGCAATGCCAGCATCAATCCCAATGGCATCCTCAACGACGGCCGCTTTGAGATCTGTCTGATCGAGCCCTTCCCAAAAGCTGCCGGCATTGGTATCCTCTACAAGCTCTATACTGATAGTATCGACGACTCGGTGTATACACAAAAATTCAGCTGCCGCAAAGCCACCATTTATAACCTGGATGAGGAGGTGATGCACATTGACGGGGAGCCCGTAGAAATGGGGACAGAAGTAACCGTGACCATGCACCCCAAAAGCTTGCGCGTCGTGTTACCCGAGCCCGGAGATGTTGTGGCCTGACCTTATGCCGGTTGGTTTTGCGGCACCGCTGCCGGCCGCAGGATGCTGGTGAGCTCCTTGCGGAATACCACCGTGCCGGCCGCATCTCCACCTTCTGCAGCCACGCGTGTCTCGAGCCATACTTGCCCGTTGCTATAATAATCCAGTACAAAAAAGCCTAGCTGCTCCAGCGTAAACGTAGCTTTACCGCCTTTTTTCACGAAGGCTGTTTTGCTGCCTGAGCCACTCACAATGTAATGGTTGTGCCGTACCTCGAAGTGCTGCAGGTTGTGATCGTGGCCGGCTACATAAATGATGTTGCTGTAGCGGTGAAAGATGCGGAGCAGGCGCTTGCGCATTTTCTTATACCTGCGGTGCGACATATCTTCGTGGGCGCCAAAAAGCTTGCGGTAAAAAGGGTATAAAGACCCAAAAACAGGCAAGGGGATCAGAAAGCGTTTGTTGGCCGTAGTAAGCGGGAAAAGGTGCTGCTTGATGGTGAACTTGCCCCCATGCAGGGCATTGCTGTATAGTGGGTGGTGTGCTGCCACCAGTATCCGCTGGTGCGCGTTTTGGCGCAGCACCTGGTTCAGCGCCACATAAAACTCCTCGATATGATTATAAGGGCAGCCGTATGCCTCGCCCAGCGGCCGTTCGCCTTTCTGCACCCACCACTGCGTGTTGATGACCAGCAGCAGCAACCCTTCGGCTAGCTGAATGGTGACAGGGCCGGGACAGCCATGCGCAGGCAGGTACCGGATGTTTTTGCCGCCATGTTCGTTCACATAATTCTCCTGCAACTGTAATTGTGCAAAGCCGTTTTTGCGGCCCTTGTTCCAGTCGTGGTTTCCGCCCAGAAAAATGCCTCGCCCCGGATATTGCTGCAATTGCTGTAACAACAAATCGAGTCTTTTTTCGGCTGTGGCTCGGTAAGGGTGGCCAACCGGCGGAAGCCCGATAGGGTACAGGTTATCTCCCAGGAAAATAGTCATGGCATCGGCACCCGCTGTTTCCTGCCATGCGGCCAGCATGCGCAGCACCGGGTCACTACCATCTGTTGCCACAGCGCCTACATCGCCCAGCAACGCCACGGAGTACGCACGGCGGGCATCAGCGGGCGGGGCGCAGTGCTGCCAGCCCACATCCGAGAGCCGGTAAAAAGGCTTTCGTCGGTATTGGCGCTCCTGCCCGTAACTGAATACCAGGAACAGGATAAAAAGGGCCGGAATAATGATGAGAAAGTATAGCAGCATAATACAGACTTAAACCCGGAAAGTAGACTAAAAGTTAGGTGGCGTGAGGTGCTTAAAATGGCCGTTCAGGCGCACCCGCTCTTTGAGCCGCTCCGTTTCCAGCACCAGCGGCAGGAGCTGTTCCAGGTGCTGGAGGATCACTTGCTGGCGGATGCTTTCGCCGGGCAACTGCAGCAGGGCGTATTCCTGTTCGGTGCTCAGGCCCAGGTTGTGGGCAATATCAAACGATTTAAAATCTTCGGGCAGTTCTACCAGCAGCTTGTTCACGCCTAGGGCCTGGTAGAGCTTCAGCAGGATTTCCTTTATCCGGAGTTTTACTACAATGTCCTCATCGGCAATGTCTTCCACCACCTCCACCTCGCCGCCGGCATAAAGCCTGCCTGGCGCCATCCTGTCAAACTGTTTTATTTTGATGATGTGCAGGCCGCGCGTCCGGATATCCATTTCTCCGTTCTCATACTTTTTCTCGATGCTTAGGATCTCCAGCTCAGTGCCATACTTGCCCACCGCATTTTGTACAAAGGTTGGTATGCCAAAGGTTTTATCCTGGGTGATGCAATCGAGCACCAGTTGTTTGTAGCGCGGCTCAAAAATATGCAGGTTCAGCTTTTCGCCCGGAAACACGACGATGTTAAGGGGAAACAGCGGGAGGTATTTGCTCATAGTTCATAGGTTTTTACCAGTATAACCTCACACAGGTCTTTTGGTTAAGCGTTGCCGGAAGAAGGATGCCTTGTATAACGTACGCGACAAAAGGGGCCTGCGTTGGTCTGGGGCAAGCAAGAAAGCTACTGGAAATATAGGACAAACTATTACCTTTGCGCCCTTTAACTCTTGTGCGGGTATGTCAAAAAAGCGATTGGGGCTGAGGCAGGTAAAGCTGCTGTTCGCGAAACTGGTGCTAACGCTGTTTCTTTTAAGTATAGTATGGGTGCTGCTGTATAGGTGGGTGTCGCCGCCGGCTACGCTGCACATGATCAAGCGCCGCGCAGAGGCTGGTGCTGCCCAAAAAGGGGAGCCTGCCATTAAGTATAAATTTGTAAGCCTGGAAGAAATGTCGCCGCAGTTGCCCCTGGCCGTCGTAACTTCCGAAGACCAGCTTTTCCTGATACACCACGGCTTTGACTTTCATGCGATCTGGGATGCTTTTAAGCGTAACCAGGACAACAAGAAGAAAATCCGGGGCGGCAGCACTATCAGCCAGCAGGTTGCCAAAAACGTATTCTTGTGGCATGGCCGCAGCTACCTGCGCAAAGCGGTAGAGGCTTATTTTACCATGCTCATCGAGGTGTTATGGGGCAAGGAACGCATCCTGGAAGTATACCTCAACATTGCAGAAATGGGCGATGGCGTATTTGGTGTGGAAGCCGCTTCGCAGAAGTATTATCGCAAACCGGCCAAAGCACTGGGTCGGCAGGAGGCTGCCCTGCTGGCGGCGGTATTGCCTAACCCGATCAAATATTCTGTGCGGAATCCCTCTGCTTTTGTGCGCGGCCGCCGCAGCCGCATTGCCCGCGCCATGGGGCGGCTGGGAGGCACCACGTATATCGAAGCCATACTTCCTGCAAAAGCGGAAAAATAACCTAGGCCTGCCGCTGGCAGAAAGAAGCAGGGCCAGCGGAAAACAAAGCTGCCGTTAGAGACCCATACTTGGGGCAACACGATATTTATACGTTGATTTTACCTCAACCCGAAAAACATGAGAACAGCCTTTTACCTAATCCTTTGGACTTGCCTTGGCTTGACAGCTGCCTGCACGTGCAGTAAACCCCTTCAAAGCCAGGCCACTGATCAGGCTGCCGTGCGCCAGGTACTGGCAGCGCAAAGCACCTGCTGGAGCCAGGGAGACCTGGAATGCTACATGGCGGGCTACTGGAAATCCGATTCGCTGTTGTTTGTAGGCAAGCGCGGCCTGACCTACGGCTGGCAGCAGACCCTGAGCAACTATAAAGTAAGCTATCCGGATGCTTCAGCTATGGGCAAGCTGACCTTCGACCAAAAGGAGGTACGGCCGCTGGCACCCGACATTATGCTGGTAGTAGGCAAGTGGCACCTGCAGCGCGAGGCAACCCTGGGAGATCTGGAAGGGCACTTTTCGGTGATAATGAGAAAATTTGAAGACGGCTGGAAAATCATTGCCGATCATTCGAGCTGAGACGAAAGACACAGGACACAAGATACAAGACTAAGGACAAAGACAAAGGACAGTAATCTGTTGTGTCCTTGTATGCCGCACCTGCAGGCGTTTTTCTGGCGCAAGTTTCCAAACTTATGTTTGTAATTGATGTCGGTGTGTAATTCTAACGGGTAGGGGGCCGGCTATATTTGCTGCCAGGAAAGAAATAGGATTATGCGCCGGATCTTTATCAAAGTATAAAATGGGACTGCTTTTCAGAGGGTGGGTTAATAAATAGCATTGCCACGCAGTTAGCGAGATCTTTGAAAACGATCAGCTAAAGCTCCGTAGCGGCATCCGGTAATTCCTCGCCGGCTGGCAGAAAGCTCGCCACCTCTTTTACCACCTGCGTTTGCAGATCGCTTAGGTGGATAGTCCCAACCCGCACCCGCACCAACCGCAACGTAGGAAAGCCAACAGCAGCCGTCATGCGCCTGACCTGCCTGTTTTTGCCTTCACTTAGCGTGATCGATACCCAGCTGGTCGGCCCGTGCCGCTCGTCACGGATGCGGCGGCTGCGCTCGGCAAAATCCGGGTTTGTTTCTAACCGGAAAGCGGCACAGGGTAGGGTCGTATACTTCTCTTTGCCTACCGTAATGGCAACACCTTGCTGCAACTGTGCAAGCGCTTCGTCCGTGATCAGGCCATCTACCTGGGCATAGTATTCTTTGGCTATCTTTTTACTGCGCACATACTCGCTCATTTTACCATCTGTGGTCAGCAGTAACAAGCCTTCACTGTCTTCATCCAAGCGGCCGATGGCCATGGTACCCTCCGGAAAATCATGCAACTCGCCCAGCACTTTTTTCTTTTTCTGCTTCAGCGGGTCGGCGGTAAACTGGCTTAGGTACCCGTAGGGTTTATGGACGATAAAATGGCGGTGCATTATGCAGAGATTCAAATGGTAAGGTGATAACACATTGGTAAGCTGAGGTGCTAATCTACGTAAGCTGCCCAATCGCCTGTTACTGCTTTTTTGTACAGCAACTCGATCTGGCTTTTCAGGATCCTGTCTTCGGACAGCTCCGGCAGTTCAGCTATGTCAAAATAGCCGACGTCCAGCACATCAAAGCCTTTTGTGATTTGGGTGGAAAGCGCTCTGCAGAAAAAGGCCATTTTATAAACATAAAAGGGTTGGGGCGGATGGGCGTGCATTTTCTTGTCAAAAACAGCTAATAGGTTTTCAGCTTGCACCTCAAGCCCGGTTTCTTCCCGGATCTCTTTTACGATCACTTCTTTCGGGCTATGCCCCACATCGGCCCAACCCCCGGGCAAGGCCCACTTGCCGTCAGCGCTTTCCTTTACCAGCAGGATCTTTTGATCCGGCGACAGCACCAGTCCCCGAATATCCACTTTGGCTGTAGCGTAGTCTTTTAGCATCGGAAAACTGGCTTTAAGCGTTTCCGCCTCGTGTCCGCTAACCGTACTGAGCAGCTTGAAGCTTATTTCCTGCAGTTCCAGGTAGCGCTCGTTATCGTAGGGGTTAGCACTGTAAAGCAGCCCCACTTCCGCAATCGCTTTCAGCCGTTTTATGTCTTCTAAAAGCTCCTTATTCACGTGTATGCTCCTTCGGTCTTCTTCCTTCATATGCCTGTCGTATGGCAGCTTCAAATTTACGCTTTTTGTTTAGTAATTCAGCGCAAAATACAGGCCACGAGCCGGAGCTATTTCCTAATCCCCTTGTTCGTGAAAAGAGATTTTATTTCGAGGTGCTGCACCTGTCCTGTCATGATCATACTTTTGCTTGGGCAAATTTAGCGGCAGTGGTGGTTTGCTTGAACTGTACCAGCTTCCCCGGGTTTTCGCTCTATCCCTTTAACAATACTTTCTTCTTAGTTATTGGTTTTCATGCAGGATCATCCAGTTCGTACCAAACCTATCCCGGAGCATAGCAAAGCGGGAGGCAAAAAAGGTCTCTTCCATTTTCATGAAAACCTGGCCGCCATCCGAAAGCAAGGCATACAGGCGTTCGGCTTCCTGTGGCGTATTAAGCCGGAGCGTAAGATAGGCGCTCCGCATGGGCTCGGCCTGCGGAATGTCGGCGCCCATGAGCACCGTGTTTCCAATCTCGATGCGGGCATGAAGAATGGCATTCTTCAGGTTGTCAGGTAGGGCAGCGGCATTGGGCTGCTGCTGGTGCGTCATCATCATCGTGATCTTGCCGCCCAGATGTTGTTCATAAAACTGAAAGGCTGCTTTGCAAGTCCCCGGATAATTTACATAGATGTCGAGCTTCATAGTATAGTTTTTTAGTAAGAAAGCTGCTGCATTAGTAAGTTAGCACCTGGTCACGGACCTTCTTTAAAGCAGGAATACCTCTAAACAGCGAGTAGGTAAGGAACGCTTTCATCAGCAAACCCGACGTTGGATTTCCGCCCATTTCAGCTGCAAAAACCAGGGTGAAGATGATATCCAGTAGCATCAAGCCGATAGCAATATACAAGGCAACGACAGAATGCCTGAATTTTACGAAATAGGCTAAGAGGGCATATACAATTCCAATCACGACTGTTCCGTATCCTAGGCCAAGCGATTTTAAGAAGCCGATGTCGGCTAATTCGGCAGCTAATCCAAGTATGGCATTTATGCCTGCTATGAAAAGAAGGAGATGATATACTTGTTTGATCTGCTGGTTTGGTTCCGTGCCGCTGCCAGGAATGGGAGTGCCATTTAGCAGGATCTCCAGTTCCTGCATGAAGCCTAACTTTTTGATCAGCTTAAGGGAGAGGACGCTGCCATCAGAAAGCTGAAATGCCTGGCCTTGCTCTAATGCTTTGACATTTTCAACCTGTCCGATCATCTCCCCATCCTTTTCGATGGTTAAATTCTTCCAGTTTAAGCCATGGCTTATACTTACTGACTCCGTTGACTCATTATCTAAATAAAAGGTTTTTGTCGCCATATCAGCTAATATCGTTGCAGTTAATTTTATTAATGGGAATAAGCACGATGCTAAATATAGCAAAAAACCATACATAAAAAATCCATGAAAGTATAAGCGTGCCTATACTTTCATGGACTTTCTGGTAACTATACTTCAAGCAACCCGGCTACTTATCGCCTTCTTCGTCGAGGGCGGCTTTATTTTCGACGTGCTGCACTTGTTCTGTAAAGATAAAGCCTTTGTCGGCGGCATGTTTGGCGGCAGCGGTGGTTTGCTTAACCAGTACCATTTCCACCTCACCGCTTTTCTTCAGCTCGTCAGCAATGGTGGTCACTGCCTGGGTGCGTTTCGGAATGTTAACGTCGCGGATGTAGATGGCCATGATACGGCCGGGGTGCTTTTTCACTACCTCGTGGTAGATACTGGCATCCTGCTGGCCACTGTCGCCGATCAGTATAAAGTTGAGCTTGGGATAGGTGATCAGGATGTTTTCGATCTCTTTATACTTGTGGCTCATGTGGTCCGATTGCAGGAACTTGCTCTTGTCCAGGCCGAAGTCGCGGAGCAGGAGCGGGCCCTGCGGAATGCCGTTTAGCTCCAGGAAGTGGTAGAGCAGATCATAGTTGTTCCAGGGGCTGCTGCTCACGTAAAAGAACGGGTTGTTGCGCTTGCCATTGCGCCCTAACTGCAGCGCCTTGTAAAACTCTGACACGCCATGGAACGGAATACGGGTGTGAGCATTGTTGAGCAGCACGTTACGTCCTGTTTCGAGCAAGCTGGTTGCCCCCGTGCGCACAACGGTATCGTCGATATCAGAGATGATGCCATACTCGGCATCAGGTGGCGGCACCAGCACGTAAGCTGTGGCAGTAACCTCCTCCGTAATGGCTATCGGCGCGTCGACCAGTTTCAGTTCTATCTCATGCCAGATGTCGTCGAGCTGCAGCGGCACGGCAGGCTCCAGGTTCAGCACAAAATAACCTTCTTCGTCGGTGGTGATCTCGTGGGGCACGTTCTGCAGGCACAGCTGCACGCGCGCATTGGGTATCTCATCGCTTTCGAAACGGCGGTACATGTTGAGCAGATTCTCCCACAAGGTGTCGTTTTCCTCGGAGCGGGTTATACCTTTGTTCACAAGCACTCGGCCTTTTACATACAGCCTGTTCTCGGTGCCATAACTGCGGTAGGGCACGATCTGGAGCGGCTGCTTCAGCCCAAGCTTTTGCTTTAGCCGGAAGGTAAGGTTATCCAGGTTTGCCTCTGCCTGCAGAATGGAGTTGGCGGCTTTGTCTTTAAAGTTCTCTTTCATAGTATAAAATGCAAAAAATGCCTGCGCTTTGCAGCAGCAGGCATCTGTTTTATAGTCTGTTCAAGGCAGCTTTCAGCTCGTTCAGGTCTGTGTCGGGCGCGGTGGTTGTTTTGCAGCCTTGTTTCTGCGCCTCCTGCTCAATGTTGGCAATGCGGTTATCGGGGTCAGGGTGTGTGCTCAGAAACTCAGGCGGCGTGCCCTGCTGCTGCTCCTGTTGGTTTAGCTGCATAAAAAAGCCGGCAGCGCCGTCGCAGGCGTAGTAACTGGTGCCGCCCAGGTATGTGACCGAGTAGGTGTCCGCTTCGGTCTCGGCATCACGGCTGAATTTAAGGCCAGCCAGCGTGCCACCCAGCTGGGCGGCAATTTGCTTCAGCGTGCCGGGGTCGTTGCCCAGCGCTACAGAAAGCAGAATGGCAATGCCATAGTCGCGCTGCAGCTGGCGCACACTGTGACGGCGGTCGGCGTGTGCGATCTCGTGGGCCAGTACGCCGGCCAGGTAGTCTTCGTCCTCCAAAAACTTGATCAGGCCGGTATACACATACATGTGGCCGCCCGGCGTGGCAAAAGCATTCAGTACGGTATCGTCTTTGATAATCTTCACCGTCCACGGGAATTCGTTCCGATACTTGACCTTACCTGAGTTCAGGACGCGGTTCAAGATGCGGTCCAGGCTGGCGTAGGCTTTCTGCACATCGGCATTGGTGCTGTTGCGGTCCAGGAGCTGGCCTTTGGCCTGGTAGGTAGAGTCTACTTCGCGGGCCACCTGCTGGCCCAATTTAATATCGTCCTGCACAGAGAAAATAACACCTTCATTATCATCACAGCTGCTGAGTAAAAGGGTGCCGGTAACAGCCACTATCCAGAGGGGATAGGAAAAAAATCGTTTCATACGTGAAATAGAACCTATACTTAAAGGTGGGGCAAAACAACCGTGCCGGTCGTTCACCGGGCTGCATGCCTGCTACCCTGGTTATACGTACCCAAACGACTTTTGCAACCTGCTGTACGCAACCAGCCTTGCCATGGGTTACACAGGCCCGCAGCCTTGCCTGGAAAAAAGGGGGCATAAAAAAGCCCTTGTGCAAACAAGGGCTTAAAAGAAGAGGTGCCGGAGATGCTTTTAAAAGGGCATAGGATTCTCAATTGGCTGGTGTTTGGGCTTGAGGATCACGGGACTAGTATAAATAACGGTAGCAGAAAAGCTGCTGCGCAGTAGACCAGAAGGAGTGCAATCCGGAATGGAGAAAAATTTTATTTTGTTTCGCTGATAACCTGCTTGCCAAACATAATCGATACCGTTACGGTGAGCAAAGCGATCACGAGCATGGCGGTGGTCAGCAGGAAAGCCATTCCGGCTGTTTGCGTGTCGAGTTCCGCGGATGTTTGTTGCATTTCCTGCAGCAGGCGTGTAAAATAGGTAGCCGAGCGCCAGCCTAGCACCAACGTCAGCAAGCCGGCTTCGGTGGCACCCAGTATAAAGCCCCAGCGTTTGCCCCGGTTTAGGAAGTGGCCGGCCGTCAGGCCCAGCAGCCCGCCAATAATACCGGTAATCAGGGCCGTTTTGGCTTGCTCGCCGGCTAGGTCGACAGCCACGGCACCACAGGCGATGAGAAAAAAGCCGAAAAAGGCATAGAGGTAAGACATATTCTTGTGCATGAGCTATCGGGCTAAAAGGTGGTTATTTCCGGCAAAGATAAAGCAGTTTGTTGGTTTGCCGCTGCACCGGGCTATACTTCTGATACAACTTTTAGAAACATGCTTAGTATGTAGTGCAGGAGGAGAGGCAATTTACAGCCTGCGTACATGGCCAGCAACATTAAATTACATGAATTATACGCCGACCACAGCCAGTCAGCTGCCTGGGCCGGCCTGCGTTATACATCGGATACCAAGCCCGGCTACACCCGCAAGCGGGCCGGGAAAGGTTTTTTTTACCTGGATGAAAAAGGAGAACACATCACCGACGAGCAGGTACTGGCCCGTTTGCAGGCACTGGTTATTCCGCCGGCCTGGACGGATGTATGGATTTCCAAATCGCCTAAGGGGCACCTACAGGCCACTGGCCGCGACGACAAAGGCCGCAAGCAGTATGTGTACCACCCGCAGTGGCAGCAGGTACGCAACCTGACCAAGTTCGGCCGCATGATCGCCTTTGGCAAGCACCTGCCCCAACTCCGAGAACGCATTGCCAAGGACATCGTCTCGCCGAAAATGGACCGCCGTAAAGTAACCGCACTGGTGCTTACCATCATGGACAATGCCCTGATCCGGATCGGCAACCGGCAGTATGCTGAAGCCAACAACTCGTATGGCCTCACTACCCTGCGCGATAAGCATGTAAAAATTGAAGGCAGCAAAATAAAATTTGCTTTCCGGGGCAAGAAAGGAGTGGAGCAGGAGATCGATCTGCAGGACAGGCGCCTGGCGCGACTGGTGAAAGCGTGCCGCGATATTCCAGGGTATGACCTGTTTCAGTATTACGATGAAGCCGGTGAGCGGCAAACGCTCGAATCGGGGGATGTGAATGAGTACCTGCGCGAGGCCACCAAAGAGGAATTTACCGCCAAGGATTTCAGGACCTGGGGCGGCACTGTACGCATGGTGGAGTGCCTGGAGCAGGTGCTGCACGAGCAGCCGGAACTGGACAAGGACAAAAGCATTAAAGAAGCGGTAAAGGGAGTAGCCAAAGGTTTGGGCAACACGCCCTCGGTTTGCAGCAAATACTATATCCATCCCGAGGTCGTGAACCTGTTCCGGGAAGATAAGCTCATCCGGTACCTGCAGCGGCACGATGCCACCGTTTCGAAAAATGCCTATCTCTCCGGCACAGAGGAATTGGTTTTGAAAATGCTGGAACGGGTAGCGCAGGAGAAAAAGAAAGCGAATAGTTAGTAGAATCTTTGTTGGCACATTAACTTTACACGCTTTATTAGCAGCAGAAAAATGCCCGCTCCGGGACGAATAGGGGGGTGCGTTTTGTTGCTTGGAAGTGCACCTACAGTATAGCCGCTCTAAACAGAAGGCTACCGCTACCCATTTAACCCAGGAAGAACCAATGCCAGACTACAGAATATTGGTTACAGGCACTGCTGGCTTTATAGGCCATCATTTAGCGCTCGCGCTGCAGCAAAGAGGCCACCAGGTGGTAGGCCTCGACTCGATCAACAGCTACTATCTACCACAGCTAAAGTATGACCGGCTGGCGTTACAGGGATTCGCTAAAGAGCAGATCCATTACAACGAATTAATCACCAGCAGCCTTTACCCCAACCTGCACTTTATTCAACTGGACCTGGCTGACCACCACGAACTGGAAAGCCTGTTTCGGAACCAGCAATTCGACATTGTGATTAACCTGGCTGCGCAGGCGGGGGTGCGGTATAGTATGGAGCATCCGCAATCGTATGTGGGCAGCAACCTGGTCGGGTTTGCCAATGTGCTGGAGGCGTGCCGCCAGTTCCCGGTCAAGCATCTGCTGTTTGCTTCTTCCAGTTCCGTTTATGGCCTTCATACGGAAGTACCTTTTGCCACCACACACAGCACCGATCATCCTATTTCGTTTTACGCGGCTACCAAGAAGGCCAACGAGGTAATGGCGCACAGCTACGCCCACCTGTATCATATTCCAACGACCGGGCTACGCTTTTTTACCGTGTATGGCCCGTGGGGCCGCCCCGATATGGCCTACTATAGTTTTGCCAGTGCCATTGCCCGGGGAGAAACGATCCGCATTTTTAATTACGGCGACATGCACCGCGATTTCACTTATATTGATGATGTGGTGAACAGCATCGTGCGGTTACTGGAAGTACAGCCTACGCCGGCTACTGCATTGTCGCGGGCGCCCTATAAGCTTTATAACATAGGGAACAACCAACCGGTGCAGCTCATGGATTTTGTTGGGATACTGGAACGTGAGCTTGGTAAAAAGGCGCACCTCGAGTTACTGCCCATGCAGCCCGGCGATGTGCCCATCACGTATGCCGATGTGGAAGACCTGATGCAGGCTGTGGATTACCGCCCTAACACGCCGCTGGCCGAAGGACTGAAAAAAACGATGGATTGGTTTAAAACATATTACGCGGAAGAGCTCCGGCAGGCACCGGCTGTTTCCTGAATTAGTTGCCTTCGCGGTCGTACGCATGCACCCGCACATCGCGGGTAGTCAGCACGCGGGTTTCAGGGCCGGGTATTATCTCGGTGCCTCTTTCGGTGTCATAGACCGAAGTCATCTTTTTCCAGCCCGCTACACTGGAACGGTCTATTATTTTATCTTCGCCAAGACCACCATATACAGCCAGTGGAATAGCATTATCCACCTGCCCTTCTATCACAAATTCATCATCCCCGGCTAGCCCATGGAGGGTAAGTTGCCGGGTCTCGTTACCTTTAAATATGCGGTGATAAAGCTGCGCGTTAGGCCGCTGATCGGTGGCCTTGCGGCGTACGGTTACTTCTGTCCGATCATTGCTCAAGCGCCGGATGTGAAAAATTTCTTCCTGGTCGGAACCAGGAATGGTCACCTCTTCGGCCAGGAGCGCATACATCGTTGCGGCCACTTCTACCAGGGCATCACGCCTTTTCTGCAGGTTTTCAAGAAGCTGGGGCCCGATTAGCGTGTATATGGGCGGGGGCAACTGGTGCAAGGCTTTTGCCAGCACAGCATCGGTGAGCTGCACCTGCAGCTGGCGGCTAATGGCAATCCAATCCCTTTCCTGTAACTCGTTCAACAAGCGGTCATCTATAAACCTGGCATTGATCATATAAGCAGCCACATCATCGACCTCGGGGCCAAAGGAGTGAAGCTTGCGGGCGAGCAGTTTGCTGGTGGCAATCACCGGGATCAGGCCATCGTGCATTTGAAAGAAGACCTGGTCGCGGTCTACCGGAATGGGCTCATACATGGTATCGGTTCCCTGCTGCACTACTGCCCAGTTCCATTGTCCTTTGTGGCGGTCCCAATCGCCCAGCAGCACATCCAGCAGGCGGGCGCGGGCAAAAGCCTGCTGATCAAAATGGTGCGTGTTGGTGTTAAACCGAAGCCGCAACGCTTCTTCGGAATCAGCAAAATCAGTGGCAGGGGCAAAGGCAGGTGTCAGGTCGGCCGGAGATTTATACTTCTCTTCCAGTAAGAATAACTTACCCTGTACCAGCGGAGCATATTCTCCAAACGATGTATCGGTAGCGGAAACATAGTATAGCGCCGGATTCGTATGGCGTACCCCGGCAGCTTCAGCCAGCACAGGCACCACCAGCGCGCCAAACGGATTGGCGGCCGAGGTTTGGTCGCGCAGCACGTTGGTCACAAAGGTGCGGCGCCAGAAAGCACTCACCACCTCGGCCGGATCTTTGTCCAGGGACCGGAAAGTATAAGCGCGCCCTTCCGCATCCAGCAGGTGGAAGCTGGTGGTCTGGAAGCCGCCGCCTTTCTCCTCTACGCGCAGGCCTCCTTTTACCTGGTGCAGGCGAAAAACGGGCAGCTTGACCGGCGTAGCCCAAAGGTTGCGGTTATGGTTGCCCCAAAGCAGGCGGAACAGGCTGTTTCGGTCGTAATGGCGGCCGGCTACTACCCAGGCGCTGTCCGGGCCGGCCGGTGCCTGGCCGCCTCGTTCTGCAGGGGTAGCCCGCGCATCCTTCTGGAAAAAATCAGCATCGGCACAGCTGCCAAGCAGCATACTTAAAAGTAGCAGCACTCCCAGGCATGCTTTCTTCAGCTGCATCGGCATAAGGGTCGGGTAAAGAGGATCATACGTTAAGGTCCGGAAATCTGGTGTCAGACACCCATCAAAAGCTTGGCTGCAGGTTTTGCCGCAACAGCAGCGCGGCTGCAGCGGGTTGTACCTTTTTTGCGACACAAAAGTTCTGGCAATGCCTGGCCCTGGTTTTAAACAGTCCTGCCCGGTGCAGGTAGGTTTACCTGACGTTTTACGGGAGATGCCGGATTAGTAAGTATATATCAGATAGAAAATATTTTGATCCTTTAATTTTGATAAGCGTAAGAGAGCAGGCATTTCGGGGCATAATTCTTTGATTCGGATAGTGCTTTTAGGGGTACATAGTTCAGAAACCGAAAAAAATCTGCTACCTTCAACCATCAAAATTCGATCATCAGTAAAGTGAGTGTATTATAAAACTTTAACACGAACAGCATGAGCACCCTTAATAACCTACTGCAGGAAAAAAATATAAAAGCTCTTATTCTGGATATGGATGGCGTTATTACGCATACAGCGATGATCCATGCCGAAGCCTGGAAACGCATGGTAGATACGTTTTTGCGTAAGCGTGGCGAGCAGGACGGGAAGGCTTACGAGCCGATGGATGCGGAAAAAGATTATAGCGCTTATGTAGACGGCGTGCCCCGCCATACAGCCGTGCGCAACCTGTTTAAAGCAAAAGGCATCGAGCTGCCGGAAGGTACGCCGGAAGACTATACTGGCAAAGAGACTGTGGTAGGGTTGGGAAACCTAAAAAACATGTATTTCCAGGAGATGATTAAACAGGGTGTGGAAGTATACGAGGATACGGTAGAGTGGCTGAAGCAACAGCAAAAAGCCGGCCGCCGCATTGCCGTGGTTTCTTCGAGCAAAAACTGCCACGATATTCTGCAGCGGGCAGGACTGGAGCGCTTTTTTGAAGAGCGCGTAGATGGCCTCACCGCAGCAACAGAAGGACTGCAGCACAAACCGGCCCCAGACCTTTTCTTGGAGACCGCTAAACGCCTGAACGTAAGCCCATCCGAAACAGCTGTTTTTGAAGATGCTCCGAAAGGCATTCAGGCCGCCAAAGCTGGCAATTTTGCTCTTGTGGTAGGGATAGACCGCGGCGGAAATAAAGCACCCTTAGAGGAAAGTGGCGCCGACCTCATCATACAAGGATTTGAGAATGCCTGAATGCCCACCGGCAGCAGGTAACATGCGGGCTAAACAAGTATAAGCCGCTTTAGCTGCATATACCGGACAGAAAAAAGAAGCGGGGCGAAGAAAACTTCTGAAGTTTTCTTCGCCCCGCTTCTTTTTAGCTTTAGCAGATCTTAGCCGCGGTTTGCCAGGTAGTAGTTGATCAGCCCGTTGGTGGAGCTGTCGTGCTGACCCGGCTTGCCTTTTTCAATCTCTGCTTCAATTGTGCCGGCAAGTTGCTTGCCCAGTTCCACGCCCCACTGATCGAAACTATAGATATTCCAGATAACGCCCTGTACAAAGGTCTTATGCTCATACATGGCTACTAGCCCGCCAAGTATAAAAGGCGTGAGCATCGGGAACATGATGGACGTGGAAGGCTTGTTGCCCTGGAATACTTTGTGGGGCACCAGTTCTTCAATCTCCTCAGCACTCATGCCGCCTTTCTGCTGCAGCTCTGCGCGCACTTCTTCGGCTGTTTTGCCTTTCATCAGCGCTTCTGTCTGCGCAAAAAAGTTGGACAACAGGATCGGGTGGTGCTGGCCCAGCGGATTATGGCTTTGTGCCGGCGCAATGAAATCGCAGGGGATTAGGAACGTGCCTTGGTGGATGAGCTGGTAAAAGGAGTGTTGCCCGTTGGTGCCGGCAGCTCCCCATACGATGGGTTGCGTGTTGTAGGTAACAAACTGACCGTTGCGGTCGGTGCTTTTGCCGTTGCTCTCCATTTGCAGCTGTTGCAGGTAGTCGGGCAGCAGGCGCAGGTATTGGTCGTAGGGCAGCACCGCGTGTGTCTGGCAGTTAAAAAAGTTGGTATACCAGATGCTCAGCAAGGCCATCTGTACCGGAATATTCTGGCGTAGCGGCGTCTGGCGGAAGTGTTTGTCCATGGCTTCGGCGCCCCGCAGCAGCTCCTCGAAATGCTCATACCCCAGGGCGCAAGCAACAGAAAGCCCGATAGCTGACCAAAGCGAATAACGGCCACCCACCCAATCCCAGAACTGGAAGATGTTTTCCGGCGCGATGCCGAATTTTGTCACTGCTTCGATGTTGGTGGAGAGGGCCACAAAGTGTTTGCTGATCTGTTTTTCGTCTTTTGCTTGCTCCAGAAACCAGCTGCGGGCAGTGTGGGCGTTGGCCAGGGTTTCTTTGGTGGTAAACGTCTTGGAGGCGATAATGAACAATGTTGTTTCCGGGTTTAGCAGGCGCAGGGTCTCGGCCGCATCGGTACCATCCACGTTGGAGATAAAGTATACATTGATGTTGCGGTTCTGATAGCTCTTGAGCGCTTCGGTTACCATCTGCGGGCCCAGGTGCGAGCCGCCGATGCCAATGTTCACGATCTGTGTTATAGGCTTGCCCATATACCCCAGCCAGGTGCCGTTTTGTAGTTTATCGCTGAACTGCCGCATTTGCTCCTGCACCTGGCGTACCTGCTGCAGGGCATTTTCGCCCTCTGCCTCCAGCGTTGTATCAGTAAAGTTTCGTAGAGCCGTATGCAATACCGCCCGGCCCTCGGTTACATTTATTTTCTCGCCTGTAAACATACTTTCAATGGCGCCCGGCACATCCGCCTCTTCGGCCAGCTGCGTGAGCAGGTCCAGCGTTTCTTCGGTGATGCGATTTTTGGAAAGGTCGAAGAGCATGTCGTTGGCCTGCAGCGAGAGTTTGCTGAATCGTTCCGGATCCTGAGCAAAAAGGTCGCGCAGGTGTTGGGGAGCCAACTCCCGGAAATGCGCCTGCAGTTGCTGCCAGGCTTTGGTATCGGTTGGGTTATCGTTTTTCAGCATAGCTTTCCTCTTTGTGATGAAGGTTGTAGAGCGCAAAACTACTACTTTTTAGTAATTTAGTTTACTCCGGATTATACTACTGTACGCGTTAGAATGCAGGTGGCGTTGCGCACACTGGATATTCGTTGTCCAACAGGTAGCAGTATCATTTAAAGAGCAGCTGCGTAGTGCTAAGGGAATGGCAATGGCCACTCCCAGGTATAAGCAAATTGATGCGAACAGAAGCAACTATGGAAAAGCAGCACTTACCCCCTGATAAAGCCGACCAAACTGAGCAGGAAAAGAAAAAAACAGGCAGCTCGCCGCATAAAGGCTATGTGAATGGCGGCAAACAGCCCGCGACCCGGCCAGAGCAAGGACCGCATGTGCCGCCACAGCAGCAGACAGAAGGGATTCCGTAAAACGCTGTACCAGTTGCCGTGTGAAGTTTTCCGGCGCTATTGCCGGAAGGAACCGGGCCTATAATCGTATCGAACACAAAAAATACCTTTGCCACACAGCGCCAAGCTAGTGCGGCATTCATTTCAGACCATAGTATGACAAAAAATCAACCCGGAGTAGCTGTTCAGAAACAGGATGCGAACGAGCTGCCCTCCGCTTTAAGCAATGTTCCGGCATTGCTGCAAGGCAAAAAGCCCGCGGTATTCCTGGATTATGACGGCTGCCTGAGCCCCATTGTAAAAGATCCGACAAAAGCCATCCTGAGCTCCCACATGCGCGAAACGTTACAGCAGCTGGCAGAGGTCTGCCTGGTGGCTGTGGTGAGTGGCCGCGACCGAGCTGATGTAAAACAACTGGTGCACCTGGACAACCTCTACTATGCCGGTTCCCACGGCTTCGATATCTCCGGACCTAACAACATGCATACCGAGCCGGGCGGCGCCAAAGCTGCTTTGTCTGCACTGGACGAAGCCTACAAGGAACTGAATGAGAAGTTACAGGAGGCGGAAGGCGTGCTGGTGGAGCGGAAGCGCTATGCCATTGCCGTGCATTACCGCAATGTACCCGATGAGCAGGTGGAGCAGGTACTGCGTGTTACAAATGAGGTGATCGCAAATCATCCGGAGCTAAAGAAAGGTCCCGGCAAAAAGGTGCTTGAACTGAAACCAAACCTGGATTGGCATAAAGGGAAGGCGGTGGAATGGCTGCTCCGTGAGTTGGAGTTAAACCAGCCTGGCATCGTGCCGCTCTACATTGGAGATGACCTAACGGATGAAGATGCTTTTGCTACGCTGCAGGGCCGCGGCATCGGGATTATGGTAGGAGAACACGATGAACAAACGGCAGCAGCCTACCGGTTAGAGGACGTAGAAGAGGTGCAGGCATTCCTGAAATCCCTTACCCATACGATCCGGCAGCATCCTGCAGCTTCTTAAAAGATTTGTTCTGAGCAGAGGTATACAGTGGCATAAGGGGCTAGAATTATACTTTGTTTAGTAGTACCCTGCAGGAAGGAGCGGGCAGTTGCATTGCGCCTAAAAAGATGAGCCGTAAAACCTTAGAGAAGTATGTTTATACTTAACCAAAGCGAGTTATGTAATCGTGTATGTAAGTATAAGGTAATATAAACGAGTCCTATGTCTTGTGTCCTTTGTCTTACGTCCCAAAACGCCCTTTGTCTTATGTCCCCAAATAAAAACACCATGCACAACATCATCACCATCACGCTCAATCCGGCGCTCGACAAGAGCACGCATGTCAGGCAGGTGCAGCCGGATAAGAAACTGCGTTGCGAAACGCCGGTTTACGAACCGGGAGGGGGCGGTATTAATGTCTCCCGGGCAGTGCATAAACTGGGAGGCCGGTCGTGTGCCTGGTTGCTGGCAGGTGGCCCTGCCGGCAAGGTGCTGTGCGACCTGTTAAAGGAGGAAGGGGTTGATTTCTGGGCCGTGCAAACCAAAAACTGGACGCGCGAAAACCTGATGGTGAAAGAAGACAGCACCGGTAACCAATACCGCTTTGGCATGCCGGGGCCCGAAACATCAGAGGATGAATGGCGGCAATGCTTGGACAAACTGGAGCAGATGCCTGCCGCGGAACTGCCGAAGTATGTAGTAGCCAGTGGCAGCCTACCGCCGGGCGTGCCCGATGATTTTTATCTGCAGCTGGCGCTGATCGCCAGGCGCCGCGGCTTCCGGTTGGTGGTCGATACCTCGGGCGAGGCGATGCTGAAAGCAGCCGGCGCAGGCGTATACCTACTCAAACCCAACCTGGGAGAGCTGGCCGCCCTGGCCGGGAAAGAAGAAATATCGGCTATGGAGCAGGAGAAGATAGCCCGAGAGGTGCTTGAAAAAGGCAAATGCCAGGTGCTGGTTGTGTCGCTGGGGCCACGTGGTGCCATGATGGCTACAAAAGAAGGCGGTATCACGTATGTCGTTCCGCCCACAGTGCCCCAGAAAAGTGCCGTTGGAGCCGGCGATAGTATGGTAGCCGGCATGGTGCTGAGTTTGATCAAAGGATGCTCGATGGACGATGTGGTACGCTACGGCGTGGCGGCCGGTACGGCGGCTACCATGACGTCCGGTTCGGAGCTGTGCCGCAAAGACGACACTGAGAACATCTTCCAGTGGCTGCAAGCCCGCAAGTAAGAAAGTATAAAAAAGAAAAGGCGAAGGTTATACCTCGCCTTTTCTCATAAGTTAAATCTTTATTCTAGTTACGGTTGTTCGCGTTCAGGTCGGTGAAAGCTTCTTTCAGGCGCTCAATAAACGTCTCCTCGCCTTTGCGCAGCCATACCCGTGGATCGTAGTATTTCTTATTCGGGGCATCATCGCCGGTTGGGTTGCCCAGCTGTGCCTGCAAATAAGCTTTGTTGGCTTCATAGTAGTTTTTGATGCCTTCCCAGAACGCCCATTGCATGTCAGTATCAATGTTCATTTTGATGGCGCCGTATTCGATCGCTTCCTTGATCTTGGCCTTCTCTGAGCCGGAACCACCATGGAATACAAAGTTTACCGGGTTAGGGCCGGTGCCATACTTCTGCTGAATAAATTCCTGCGAGTTTTTCAGGATTTCCGGACGCAGCTCCACGTTGCCTGGTTTATACACGCCGTGCACATTGCCAAAAGCTGCCGCGATGGTAAAGCGGTGGCTGATCTTCTTGAGTTCTTCGTAGGCAAAAGCTACTTCTTCTGGTTGCGTGTAAAGGCGGTTGCTGTCCACATCAGAGTTGTCTACGCCATCTTCCTCGCCACCGGTCACACCCAGCTCAATTTCTACGGTCATGCCCATGCGATCCATGCGCTTCAGGTAAGAAGCGCAGGTTTCCACGTTTTCCTGGATGTGCTCTTCGGAGAGGTCCAGCATGTGCGAGCTGAACAAAGGCTTGCCGTGCTCGGCAAAAAATTTCTCACCGGCATCCAGCAGGCCATCTATCCACGGCAACAGTTTTTTAGCGGCATGGTCGGTATGTAATACGACTGGCACGCCGTAGGCTTCGGCCATCAGGTGCACGTGGTGGGCACCGGAAATAGCACCGGCAATGGCTGCTTTCTGCTGATCGTTCGCCAGGCCTTTGCCCGCTACGAACTGGGCACCGCTGTGCGAAAACTGAATGATCACGGGTGAATTAACATCGCGGGCTGTTTCCAGCACGGCGTTGATAGAGTTGGTGCCGATGACGTTTACTGCCGGAAGGGCAAAGTTATTTTCATTGGCATACTTAAACAATTCTGTTACTTCATCTCCGTATAGTACGCCGGCTCTGAACTTAGTTTTAGTTTCGCTCACTGTGTTATTGTTTTAGGTTCGTTATTCCTGCACTGGTAGCAGCTTCTGTACAGGCTCTCAGTACAACAAAAAAGATGTCGAAAGTAAATTTACAATTTACTTTGCTAATACGGAAATATCAGCGCGACCTTATATAATTCTGTGTGCAGGAGGCGGGGAGCAGCGGGACCGCCTCTTCCTGTTAACTGACGATAGGTATACTTCATCAAAATAAAAGCACCAGTGGGGTGTTTGCAGGTATAGGCCGGCACTTCATGCGTTTGGGTGTCTGTTTCCGAACGTTCAGGTGTCTGATTCCGAACAGCAGGGGGCTGCTATGGGCATTCAGTTGCTGAAAAGGCAATATTAGAAAGTGGTATACTTATTGGAAATACTTGTTTATCTTGTAATTACCAGCTTCGCTTGCTCCCAGATAAAACTATGATCCGTCACAGCCTTCTGCTCATCTACCGGAATTTCAAACGGTTCAAAAGTACGTTCTTCATCAACATGATCGGGCTTTCTACCAGCTTAGCCTGTGTCTTGCTTATTTTTCTGTGGGTGAATGACGAGGTGCATACCGATTCTTTTCATGAAAAGAATAGCCGGCTTTTTCAGGTAATGGAAAACCAGCAGCACGCAGAGAACATTGTTACGACCGGCATGACGGCTGGGCTGGTGGCAGAAACGCTGCCGCAAGAAATGCCTGAAGTGGAATTGGCAACTGCCGTTATGCACCATTCCTGGTTTCCAAAGTTCATCCTTTCTGCTGCCGGGGATCAGAAAGTTAAGGCGGTGGGACAGTTTGCTAGTAAAGATTTTTTTGGTGTTTTCTCCTACGGCCTTGTACAGGGAGACAAAGACCAGGTGCTTTCTGCTAAGAATGCCATGATGATATCGGAAGCACTGGCCCTGAAACTATTTCATACTACCCAAAATGTGGTAGGCAGGGTGGTAGCCTGGGAACTGCCAGGTTTAAAAAAGCAGGTCGTCATTTCTGGCGTATTTAAAGGCACGCCAGCTGGTTCCTCGGAGCAATTCGATTTTATACTGTCCTTTGATGCATGGAAGGGCATTTCGCCATCCGTTTTGGATTGGGGAAATGATGGAACCAACACCTATGTGGTTTTGAAAGAAGGCACGAACCTGGCGCAATTCAACCAAAAAATTGCCGGGTATATAAAGCAAAAAAACGGCGGGGCTAATCGCCAGGTATTCCTTAGACCTTATGCCGATGGCTACCTGTATGGCCAGTATGAAAACGGTGTGCAGGCAGGAGGCCGCATAACATACGTCCGGCTCTTTTCGATTATCGCGGTTTTCATTCTTGTTATTGCCTGCATTAATTTTATGAATCTTTCCACGGCTAAAGCCTCTCGCAGGATCAAAGAGGTAGGCATAAAAAAAGCGATGGGTGCCAGCCGAAAATCCTTGGTCTTCCACTACCTGGGCGAGTCTATGCTCACAGCCTTTGCCTCGCTGCTTATTGCCCTGATGCTGGTAGAATTGCTACTTGCCCCTTTCAGCAACCTGACAGGGAAACAGCTCACGCATTCCTTTCATACTCCTTTCCTACTTGTGGCCATCGGTATGGCGCTGCTCACCGGGCTGCTGGCGGGTAGTTACCCGGCCTTGTACCTCTCCGGCTTTAAACCGGCAGCTGTGCTGCGGGGCAGGTTACATTCCTTCGGGGGCGAACTATGGGCCCGCAAAGGGTTAGTGGTGTTTCAGTTCACGACCTCCGTTATTATGATCATAGCTGTTTTTGTGGTATACAAACAAATAAAGTATGTGCAGCACAAAAACATGGGTTATGAAAAAGACAATGTGATTTACTTTGATCTGGCGGAAAAGCTAAATGAAAGCCGGGAGGCGTTTTTAGCAGAAGTAAAAAAGGTGCCGGGAATTGTGAATGCCTCCAGTATTGACCGGCGCATCATAGGCAGCCACAACACCACGGGCGGCCTGAGTTGGGCAGGAAAAAAGCCGGATGAAGTAGTGGCATTCGAAATTGTGGGGGTGAACTATGGCCTGCTGGAAACGCTGGATATAAAAGTGAAGGAGGGACGGGCCTTTTCGAGTGACTTTGCTACTGATACGGCAAAGATTATTTTCAACGAAGCCGCCATTACAGCGATGGGGCTCCAGGATCCGGTCGGCAAAACAGTCAAGCTTTGGGGTACCAACCTGGAGATACTGGGGGTAGTAAAGGATTTTAATTTTCAGTCGCTCCATGAAACGGTAAAGCCCTTGTTTATCAGGCTCCAACCCCGCAATACAAGTATAGTGATGATTCGGATGGAAGCCGGAAAGGAAAAAGAAGCGATAGCCCGTGTCCGGAACTTGTACGCCACCTTTAATCCTGGCTTGCCATTCGATTATACCTTTCTGGATGAAGATTACCAGGCGCAGTATGCCGCAGAACAGCATGTTTCCGCCTTATCCCGCTACTTTGCCGGTTTGGCCATCCTGATCTCCTGCCTGGGCCTGTTTGGACTGGCAGCCTTTACAGCTGAAAGAAGGCGGAAAGAAATCGGGGTTCGGAAGGTGTTGGGCGCAACAGAGTTACAGATCGTCTACTTATTGTCTGCGGACTTCACCAAACTAGTGCTGGTCTCTATTCTGATAGCACTGCCCATAAGTTACCTGCTCGTGAAAAATTGGCTGGATAGCTTTGCCTATAAAATAGCGCTGGAACCAGGGTATTTTATAGGTGCGGGCGTTCTTGCTTTGCTCTTAGCCTGGCTTACGGTAGGTATGCAGGCGGCAAAAGCTGCCAGTGTAAACCCTTCCCAATGTCTGAAGGAGGAGTAGCCCTTTTGTATTGTGCCTAAGTATAAAAGCAAAACACAGGGCAGGTATGGAAGCCCGCCGGGTGTAAGTTAATCAAATATGATGATTTTGTCCTTGTGCTTGCTACGCATATGCCCGCGGATAAGCTGCTGGATGTCTTTGTTATCGTTGTAACGCGTAATAGCGCCTTTAAAATCCTCCAGGCCCTGAGCTGAAAAAGTGTCGTCTACAAAGCCAAAACCCAGGTAGGCGCCGTGCTCCACTACCACCACGGATTTCTCCCCCGGTTCCCGGCCCTTGCCCACGATCACAAAGCTGTTGTGCTCATAGGTGATGGAGTCGATGGCGGCATCCACGCGCTGGTTATACTCCTCGGGACTTTCCTTGCCGATGCAGGCGCCGTTGCACTGGTGCACCTGGTAATCGAAGCAGGCCCCGGTCGTTTTATACAGATCGCAGAGTTTCTGGCATAGGCTATACTTGGCTACCTTGTGGTAAAGAAAGCCCTTCGCTTTAAACTGGTTCGACAGCGCGATGAGCGGCGTCATGTTCACATTATCAGCCCGGTTCACGCTGCCAAAAGTCAGGCGCTTGTAGCCGTTGCCATCCTCATACATGAAGATGCCGGTATTGAACACGCTGCGCCGCTGCTGCCGGTTATACTGTGGTTTCATCCGCTTGATCTCTGCCGACTCAAACAGCAGCGCCACCAGTTCGTTGCCCATGGGCTCGTAAGAAATATGTGTAATGCTGTTTTTGAAATCCAGGGATTTGCGGCTCTTGTAATCGATGTTGAAGTGCTGGATAATGCGCTTGCGGATGTTGATGCTCTTGCCCACATAAATCACCTCGCCCGCCTGGTTATGAAAGTAGTATACGCCCGGCACCATCGGCAGGGCATCTACTTGCTCTTTGTTAATGTTGGGTGGCAGCAGCGAGGTCTTCATCTCGGCTTTGATGAGCTTGTCGGAGGCTTCAGCAGCCATGTGCATGTTGCCATCCACCACCGGGCGGTTAATTTTGATGAGCTTATCAAATAATTTGGCGGTTGCTTCGGCATCGCCAATGGCGCGGTGGCGCTGGTTTAGCGGTATGGCGATGCTCTTACAGAGTTTGCCCAGGCTGTAGGAGGGAAGCCCCGGGATAAGCGAGCGACTGAGGCGCACGGTACAAAGCGTTTTGCGCTGGAACGTATAACCCAGGTCGGCAAACTCCTTCTTGACAAAAGAATAATCAAAGCGCACGTTGTGGGCTACAAACACCTTGCCTTCGGTAAACTCCACGATCTCTTTAGCAACTTCGTAAAACTTGGGTGCATCCTGCACCATTTCATCCGTAATGCCGGTAAGCTGCGAAATAAAGTAGGGGATAGGCCGCTGCGGGTTTATCAGAGTATTGTACTGGTCTACAACCTTTTGCCCGTCGTGGATGAAAATGGCTATTTCGGTGATCCGGTCCTGCGCGGGCTGGCCGCCGGTGGTCTCAATATCAATAATGGCGTACAAGCTTCTCTCGTTTTATGTTTGTATCAGTTGGTGCCTGGCAAGGGCAGCATACCTGTAAACCAATATTTTTAGTAATCCGTTTCAAAAAGCCCTTCTCCTTAGTCCTTTTGCTGACAAAGGCTGTTTATTCCGAAGTGTTCTTTTTTCCGCGGCCCAGGCCATTCCAGATCTCTGCAAACCAGCCTTCCACTTTCCCTTTCTTTTTAGGCTTCACGTCATCCACGTCGGCCAGCAGAAACCCTAATGGCGCCAGGGGCTCATAGGCATCAAAGATCACTTTCAGCATGGCAATAAACGGTAGGGCGATGATCATGCCTGGGGCCCCCCATACTTCGCCGCCCACCAGCAAGGCCACGATTGCCGCAAATGGGTTTATACTTACTTTGGAGCCTACGACCAGCGGGGTAATAAAATTACCTTCCAGAAACTGCACAAAAGCAAATACGCCGATCACCAGCAGCGCATCGATCATGTGGCCGGTAGCAGCCAGGGTAAACAAGGCCGGCACGGTTGCCCCGATCATGATGCCAATGTAGGGGATGATGGTCAGGATGGAGGCAAATACGCCAAAAAAGATAGCATACTTGACGCCCAGCAGCAGCAGCCCCGCCGAGTTAAGCAGCGACACGACCACGATCACGATCATGAGCCCAGAGATGTAGCTTTGCACCACCCGCTGTATGTTCACAATGGTTTGCAATAGCCCGCCACGGTGGTCTTTGGTGGTAAATTTAAAGAGGAACTGCTCCAGGTGGTCGCGGTAGTATAAAAGGCAGAAGACAAAGATTGGCACAATGGTCAGGGCGGCAATGGCCCCGGTTGTGATCGAAATGGTATTCCCTAAAAAGCTGGTTGCAATATCCTGCACGCTGCCCACCAGGTTCTGGATAAGCTCGGTGCGGTTAGAGGGTAAAATGCCAAATTTGTGATAAAGGAAATTCTGCACGTTATCGATCAGATCCACCACATTGCCGCCAATGCTATCGAGCTCGGAGGTAAGGCTCATGAGCTGCATGGAAAGGAACCAGATTACCAGCCCCAGTACCACTACCACCAGCAGTATGCTAGTCAGTATAGCCAGTGGCCGCGGTATGCGCAGCCGCTCCAGGTTGCGGGTAAAGGGCAGCAGCAGCAGGGCAAAAAGAACCGAGAAAGCCAGGGGTGCCAGGATGGATTTGAAGAGTTGCAGCAGGTAAATGAGCAGCACAACAGCCAGCAGCAGGATCGTATACTTTAAGTAATTAGGTAGCTTTATCTCCATAAAATTTGACGTTCTTTGTTGCCCACCCTCCTGGCCGGGCCTGAATATAGGCAAAAGTAATCCTTCGAATATACTTGCAGTTATATATTTTTATACTAATAAAATTAGCTTAATATTGTTCGGAATTAAAGGCTGCTGGATGAACCAGAAAGGGAAAAAGATGGTTATACTTGAGCAGACGGACAGTAAGGAAACGATTAGAATACTAGATTGCTAAAAAAATTAGTTAAAAAATTTCCTTTCTTTGTGGCCGGGCCCCGCGCAGAAGCTTAATTTTGCGCCTTGTCTTTTTAATTTTTCTATATTTCCGATTGATATACTCTAAAAACATACTTACGCTTACAGCATGGCAGAGTTAGAACATAACTATAACGAAGATAGCATCCGCTCGCTGGAGCCACGCGAACATATCCGCCTGCGCCCCGGCATGTATATCGGAAAGCTGGGCGATGGCTCCTCGGCCGATGACGGCATCTACATCCTGGTGAAGGAGGTGATCGATAACTCGATCGATGAGCATGTGATGGGCTTCGGTAAAACCATTGAGATCAAAATTTCCGATCACCGCGTGCAGGTGCGCGACTATGGCCGCGGCATTCCGCTAGGCAAGGTCATCGACTGCGTGAGCAAGATCAACACCGGCGGTAAGTATGACAGCAAGGCTTTCCAGAAATCCGTTGGTCTGAACGGGGTAGGTACCAAGGCGGTGAATGCTTTGTCGAGCTACTTCCGCATTCAGTCGGTGCGTGATGGCAAAGTGAAAGCAGCCGAGTTTGACAGAGGTGTGCTAACAGAAGACTTTGAACTGCAGGAAACCACGCAACGCAATGGTACCCTGACCATGTTCACGCCGGACGATACCATTTTTAAGAACTATAAGTTCAACCCCGACTATCTGGAAAACCAGATGTGGAACTACGTGTACCTTAACGCCGGGCTGACAATAAACTTTAACGGGAAGAAGTTCTTTTCTGAAAACGGCCTGCTGGACCTGCTCCGCAACAAAGCAGATGAGGAAAGTATGCGCTACCCGATCATCCACCTGAAAGGGCCTGATATTGAGCTGGCCCTGACGCATGGCGGCGATTATGGCGAAGAATATTACAGCTTCGTGAACGGGCAGTATACTACCATGGGTGGTACGCACCTGGCAGCTTTCCGTGAGGCGGTGGTAAAAACCGTGCGCGATTTCTACAAAAAAGATTTCGATGCGGCCGATATACGAGGTTCTATTATCGGGGCGATCTCGCTACGCGTACAGGAACCGGTGTTTGAATCGCAGACCAAAACCAAACTGGGTTCTATTGAGATGGGACCGGATGGTCCGGCTGTACGTGCCTATATCAACGACTTTGTAAAAGAACACCTCGATAACTACCTGCATAAAAACCCAGCGACGGCCGAGGCGCTGCTCAAGCGTGTGATGCAGAGCGAGCGGGAGCGCAAGGACATGGCTGGGGTGAAAAAGCTGGCCAACCAGCGGGCAAAAAAAGCCAACCTCCACAACCGCAAGCTCCGCGATTGCCGCCTGCACTTTAACGAGGACAAAGACGAGAAATCGCTGCTTTCCACACTTTTCATCACCGAGGGCGACTCAGCGAGTGGCTCTATCACTAAATCGCGCAACGTGGGCACCGAGGCGGTGTTCAGCTTACGCGGTAAGCCGCTCAACTGCTTTGGCCTGAAGAAGAAAGTCGTGTATGAAAACGAGGAATTCAACTTGCTGCAGCACGCCCTCAATATTGAAGAAGGCCTGGATGGGCTGCGCTACAACCGCGTGGTGATCGCCACCGATGCCGACGTGGACGGCATGCACATCCGCTTGCTGCTGCTCACTTTCTTTTTGCAGTTCTTCCCCGACCTGGTGCGTAACGGCCACGTGTATATCCTGGAAACGCCGCTGTTCAGAGTACGCAACAAAAAGGACACGATCTACTGCTACAACGAAACCGAAAAGCAGGAAGCGATCCAGAAACTGGGTAAGCGCCCCGAGATTACCCGCTTTAAAGGCTTGGGCGAGATATCGCCGGACGAGTTTGGCAAGTTTATTGGCGAGAACATCAAACTAAAGCCGGTTATACTACAAAAGGACACGACGATACAGAAAATGCTGACTTACTACATGGGCAAGAACACGCCGGAGCGTCAGCAGTTTATCATCGAGAATCTGAAGATCGAAAAAGACATAGTAGAAGAAATTTATGCATAACGACGAGCTCAACAACGAAGAAATAGAAAGAGAAGACGAGCAGGAAGTTACGTTCACGGATGGCGAAGAAGAAGTCATCCATAACATTACGCCTGTTTCCGGACTTTACGAAACCTGGTTCCTCGACTATGCTTCATATGTGATTCTGGAGCGGGCGGTTCCTGCTATTGAGGACGGCTTAAAGCCGGTGCAGCGCCGCATTCTGCATGCCATGAAAGAGATGGACGATGGACGCTTTAACAAAGTGGCCAACGTGATCGGGCAAACTATGCAGTACCACCCGCACGGCGATGCTTCGATCGGTGATGCGATGGTGAACCTGGGTCAGAAAGATTTGCTCATCGAAACGCAAGGTAACTGGGGCGACGTGCGCACCGGCGACAGTGCGGCAGCCCCCCGATATATTGAGGCGCGCCTTTCCAAGTTTGCGCTGGATGTGGTGTTCAACCCACAGACCACGCTGTGGCAGCTGAGCTACGATGGCCGTAAAAATGAGCCGGTAACCTTGCCGGTAAAGTTCCCGCTGCTGCTGGCGCAGGGCGTGGAAGGTATTGCCGTAGGCTTGTCGACCAAGATCATGCCGCACAACTTCAAAGAGCTGCTGAAAGGTTCTATTGATGTGCTGAAAGGCCGTAGCACCATGCTTTTACCGGACTTCCCAAATGGCGGACTGGTAGATGTGACCAACTACAATGCCGGCATGCGTGGCGGCAGGATCCGGGTGCGCGCCACCATCGAGAAGGTAGACAAGACCATGCTCATCATCCGCGACGTGCCCTACGGCATCACCACGACGGGGTTGATGGAGTCGATCGTGAAAGCGAGCGAGAACAATAAGATTAAGATCAAAAAGGTAGTGGATAATACCGCTGCGGATGTGGAGATACAGGTGCAGCTGCCGCCGGGCGTATCGCCTGACCTGACCATGGACGCGCTGTATGCCTTCACTGACTGCGAAGTATCCATCTCGCCGAACACCTGCGTGATTATCGACGACAAGCCGCACTTTTTGAATGTGGATGAGCTCCTGCGCATCTCTACGTTTAAAACAGTAGACCTGCTCAAGCGCGAGCTGGAAATCCGCAAAGCGGAGCTGGAAGACAAGTGGCATCATTCCTCCCTGGAAAAGATCTTTATCGAGAACCGCATTTACCGCGACATCGAAGAGTGCGAAACCTGGGAGGCCGTGCTGCAGGCCATCGACAAAGGCCTGGATCCTTACAAGCACCTGCTGCGCCGCGAAGTGTCGGAAGACGATATTGTACGCCTGACCGAAATCCGCATCAAGCGCATTTCCAAGTATGACTCCTTCAAAGCCGACGAGTATATCCGCAAGCTGGAAGATGAGATGGCCGAAGTGGATGATAACCTGGCGAACCTGATCCGCTATGCGATCGGCTACTTTGAAGGCTTGCTGAAGAAGTATGGCCAGGGCCGTGACCGCAAGACGCAGATCAAAACCTTTGATGTGATCACGGCGCAGAAAGTGGCTATTGCCAACCAGAAGCTCTACATGAATGCCAAAGATGGTTTTATCGGAACAGGCCTGCGCAAAGACGAGTTTGTGTGCGACTGCTCGGATATGGACGATATCATTGTGTTCCGCAAAGACGGTAAGTTCACGGTGACCAAAGTGGCCGATAAGACGTTTGTGGGCAAAGACATTATCATGGCCAGCGTTTATAATAAGAACGACGAGCACATGGTCTACAACATGATCTATGTGGATGGCAAGTCCGGTATTTCGTTTGCCAAGCGTTTTGCTGTGAAGTCCATTACCCGCGACAAGGAGTATGATCTGACCAAGGGCGAGAAGAATTCCAAAGTACATTACCTGACCGCTAACCCCAACTCCGAGTCGGAGGTGGTAAGTATAACGCTGGCGCCGCAGGCCGCTGCCCGCAACAAGCAGTTTGATTTTGACTTTGCCGAGCTGATGATCAAAGGCAAGGGCTCGAACGGCAACATTATTACGAAGCATGCCATCAAGAAAGTGGTGCAGAAAAGCCGTGGCGATTCTACCCTAGGCGGACGCGAGATCTTCTACGACGAGGTGATCGGAAGGCTCAATACCGAAGGCCGGGGCCGTTACCTGGGCTCGTTCAACACCGACGATACAATTCTGGTGATCTACGAAGACGGCAGCTACGAGCAAACCACCTTTGACCTGGCTAACCACTACACCGTGGAGAAGATTAAGGTGCTGCAGAAGTATGATCCGGAGCTGGTGGTTTCGGCTATTTATTACGAGGGGGAAAATAAAACCTACTATGTGAAGCGTTTCAGGATAGAGACCTCCACCATAGGGAAGAGGTTTACCTTTATCCCGGAAACGAAAAACTCGCGTTTGGAAGCCGTATCGACCCATCCTGAACCGTTGGCAGAGATCCGGTTCAAGCGCGATCGTAAAAGCGAAAAGGAAACAGAGAAGCTGCTGCTGAGCGAGTTTATCGACGTGAAAGGCTGGAAGGCCATGGGGAATAAGCTCAACTACCACAAGATACTGGAAGTGGAGGTGCCCCGGCAGGAAGTGGTGGTACAGGAGCAGGATGCTGGCAGAAGCCGCAAGGCCGCTGCGCCGAAGAAAGCTACTGCCGGCTTACCTGCTGAGTTAAAGGAACTTGCAGAAGAAGCGGCCCGGGCCAGCGGCACTCAACTTCTTGGCTCGGAAGACGTAGACAGTGATACTCACCCTGACAGCGAAAAAAAGGCTTTAAAAGAGAAAAAGCAGCTTAATCTGTTCTAAGAACAAAGCGCTATACTTGCAAAAGTCTTTTGAAAGCTGTAAGTTACCGGAAGGATTACTGAAGATGAAAAGACTTTGTAGCGTTTTAATACTTGCTCTGATGCTCTGTGGAAGTGCGCCTGCCGTAATGGCAGATGGCGCTGCCACTGAGCATGAGCAGATGCTTAACCGGGCTGGTAAGTTGTTGGTAGCCTACAAAGACAGTGAAGCGCTGGCCCTGTATGAGCAGGTGTTAAAAACCGACGCTGACAATTACGAAGCGCTTTGCAAGGCCAGTTACCTGCACTGCCGCATTGGCGACCGATATACCGACGAAACAAGCAAGTCAGACCATTTTGAGCAGGCGCGTAACCTGGCGCTACGGGCATATGCCCTGGCCCCGGAAGATGCGGAAGCGAATTATGTGATGGCACTTGCACTGGGAAGCTCCGCCATGATTGCCGGCCCAAAACAGCGCCTGGCCACTATTTACCAGGTAAAACCGTTTATAGACAAGGCCCTGGCCTGTGACAACCAGCATGCGGGAGCATGGTATATTTTGGGGCGGTGGTATTTTAAAGTGGCTAACCTGAATATTGCCGAACAGGCTGCTGCCAAAGTTTTCTTTGGAGGCATAGAGGAGAAGCCAACTAACCAGGATGCGGCGGATGCCCTGACCAATGCCATCAGGTATAACCCGGATAATATCCGCTATTATTATGACCTGGCTTGTGTTTATGAAGAAATGAAAGATAAGGAAGCCTGTATTCATACGCTTCAGCAAGCGCTCACGGTAAACCTGGAAACGAAGGATGAACTGGAACTGAGCAGGCGTTGTAAAATCATGATGCAGGAGGTATACGCTAAAAAGTAGCCTTTTGCTACTGTCAAAAAGCCTGCTCCCCACTGGTGGCAGGCTTTTTGTTTTTTATACAGCAGCTTTCAGGTGGCGGGGAATGTTTCTATTTGGGCAAAAAGTCTTAATTTAGCGCTGATTAGAAAACACAGCCTTCGGGCCGGACCGATATTAAGACCTAAGATGGGGCGTTTTACGCGTTTGCTGGTACTGCTGCTCACCATTATTACAATGGCTGCCTGCCGGCAGGAGGAAGGAGAAAAGGAGCGGATGGTGAACCTGCAAAAGATACAGGACAATCCTGAAGCGCAGCTCCGGAACCTCAATGCCGCCATTGCCAACGCCCGACGCGATGGCAGCCTGTATGCGCGGCGCGCTGTGGTGCTGCTGCGCAAAGGAGAATTGAACAAAGCCCTGCAGGACGCTGATGAGGCGATCCGGCTGACGAAAAGCGAGCCATTAACACTCTTTGTAAAAGCCCAGGTACTGCGGGCAATGGGCCGGCGGGACGAAGCCCTGCCATTGGCGCTGCAGGCCGAGCGCAATGCATACCAGAGTGCTTCGCTCTATGTGTTGCTGGGGGAACTATACCTGCAGCAACGCAAGTATGAGCAGGCAACTTATTATATCGGTAAGGCGCAGGAGCTTGCACCTGGCAATGAGTTTGCCTACTATTACCGGGGCAGGATACAGGAAGCTACCGGCGATACAAGCAGTGCCGTGCACAACTATAAACTGGCTTTAAAGCAAATGCCCCAGTTCATGGAAGCACAGCGCGAGTTAACAGGTATTCTGGTGGCCCGTAAAGATTTTGAAGGGGCAAAGCCCTACCTGCAAAGTGCAGCACGACTGGCACCAGACGATGCCTTGTTGCTGTATTACCAGGGAGTGCTATACCAGGTGGCGCAGAAGCCCGACAGTGCCCAGTTATACTTTGCCCACGCCGTGGCGTTGAACGACACGCTGCAGGAGGCCCATTATTTTATTGGCTTGCGGCAGTATGCGAAAGGAGACGGTGAAGGCGCTCTGGCCCATTTGCTGAAAGCCGGGAAGAAGTATAAAGATCAGCCGCGGTACCTGGCGGCCCTTGGTGCGAGTTATGAGCGAGCCGGGCAGCCTTTTCAGGCCTTGGCCACTTACCAGCGCCTGGTGCAGGTAGATCCCAGGTATACGTACGCTTACCAGGCTATTGCCCGGATCAAGTATAAATTACAGCGGGGCATCACAACGGACAGTACCGTAGTGACCCCGGTAACAATTGAAGAATAAAGACAAAGGACCAATACATGATCAATATCACACTGCCCGACGGCTCTGAACGCCAGTATGAAAAAGGCGTGACAAGTCTTGAGATTGCACAAAGTATCAGCGAAGGATTGGCGCGCAATGTGCTTGCTGCCAAAGTAAACGACACGGTCGTGGATCTTTCGCGCCCGATAAACGAAGATGCGACGGTGCAGCTGCTCACCTGGAACGATGACCTGGGGAAAAATGCCTTCTGGCACTCGTCGGCGCACTTGCTGGCCGAGGCCTTGGAAGAATTGTATCCGGGCGTAAAGTTCGGCATCGGCCCTCCCGTAGAGAACGGTTTTTATTACGATGTGGACCTGGGAGACCGGCAGTTCTCGCAGGATGACTTTGCGAAAGTAGAACAGAAGATGCTGGAACTGGCCCGTAATAAAAGCGAGTTCCGCCGCCGCGAAGTTTCGAAAGCCGAAGCCACCGATTTCTTTACCCAAAAAGGCGACGAGTATAAGCTGGACCTGATCAAGGACTTGGCCGATGGCACGATCTCTTTTTATGAGCAGGGCAACTTTACAGACCTGTGCCGCGGGCCGCATATCCCAAATACGGGCTTTATCAAAGCGGCTAAACTGATGAACGTGGCGGGAGCGTACTGGCGAGGAGACGAAACCAGAAAGCAGCTCACACGCATCTATGGTGTTACCTTCCCCAAGCAAAAGGAGCTGACCGAGTACCTGGAGCGGCTGGAAGAAGCCAAGAAACGCGATCACCGTAAGCTGGGCAAAGAACTTGAACTGTTCGCCTTCTCCGAGAAAGTAGGCATGGGTCTGCCGCTGTGGTTGCCCAAAGGCACGCTGCTGCGCGAGCGCCTGGAGCAGTTCATGCGCAAGGCCCAGATGCGCGCCGGCTACCAGCCGGTGGTTACGCCGCACATTGCCAGCAAGGAACTTTATGTTACGTCCGGGCATTATGAAAAGTATGGCGCCGATTCTTTCCAGCCGATCAAAACGCCGAATGAAGGGGAGGAGTTCTTTCTTAAGCCGATGAACTGCCCTCACCACTGCGAGATCTACAAAGTGCGCCCACGCTCTTACAAAGAGCTGCCGGTGCGTCTGGCGGAATTCGGTACTGTTTACAGGTATGAGCAAAGTGGTGAGCTGCATGGCCTAACCCGCGTGCGGGGCTTTACGCAGGACGATGCCCACATCTTCTGCCGTCCTGACCAGGTAAAGGAGGAGTTCACCAAGGTGATCGACTTGGTACTGTATGTGTTTAAAGCGCTTGGTTTTGAAGATTATACGGCTCAGATCTCGTTGCGCGACCCGCAGAACAAAGCCAAGTATATTGGCTCGGATGAAGCCTGGGAGAAAGCTGAAAGCGCCATTATTGAGGCTGCCGATGAGAAAGGCCTGCGCACTGTAACCGAATTGGGCGAAGCTGCGTTTTATGGTCCCAAGCTCGACTTCATGGTGCGGGATGCCATCGGCCGTAAGTGGCAGCTGGGCACGATACAGGTAGATTATAACCTGCCCGAACGTTTCCAGTTGGAATATATCGGCGCAGATAATGCCAAGCATCGCCCGGTGATGATCCACCGTGCACCATTTGGGTCGCTGGAGCGTTTCGTAGCCGTGCTCATCGAGCATTGCGGCGGCAACTTCCCGCTGTGGCTTAGCCCGGAGCAGTTTGCTATACTTCCTATTTCAGAGAAGTACCAGGAATTTGCCCAGCAGGTGAATGATTTGCTGCAGCTGGAGGACATCCGCGGCTCAGTGGACAACCGCGATGAGAAGATTGGCCGTAAAATCCGTGACGCGGAAGTGCGCAAAGTGTCTTATATGCTGATCGTAGGCGAGAAGGAGCAGGAGACAAATTCTGTTTCGGTGCGCCGCCACGGCGAAGGAGACCTGGGCACCATGCCGGTAGCGGAATTTATCAGTATGTTCAAGGAGAAAATAGCGGCAATGCTGAACAATTAGCAGAAGATATTTTTTTCTGAATAGATTAATTGCGATATTCGCAGCCTAATTGTAATAACATTAATTTAAGGAGGTACTACTATAGCTACGCAAAATAGGCGCTACATCCCCCGCGGAAAGGTGGAGGAGCCATACAAAGTCAATGATAAGATCACGGCCCGAGAAGTAAGGCTTGTGGGTGACAATGTAGAGCAGGGAGTGTTCGGATACAGAGCAGCCCAGCAAATGGCCAATGAGCAGAATCTTGACTTAGTTGAGATTTCTCCAACAGCTAACCCGCCCGTATGTCGCATCATCGACTACTCGAAATTTAAGTACGAGCAGAAGAAGAAAACGCGCGAGATGAAGGCGAAAGCTCAGAAGGTAGTGATCAAGGAGATTCGTTTCGGTCCGAACACGGATGATCACGATTTTGAGTTTAAGCTGAAGCATGCCAAAGGCTTTCTGGAAAGCGGTTTTAAGGTGAAATCCTACGTGCATTTTGTAGGCCGCAGCATTGTGTTTAAGGAGCGGGGCGAGATCCTGTTGCTTAAGTTTGCCCAGGCCCTGGAAGATGTAGCAAAGGTAGAGCAACTGCCCAAACTGGAAGGTAAGCGCATGTTCCTGATCCTGACGCCAAAAGCGGCAGCGCCGGCAAAAAAGTAATTATTTAAATCAATTATATACCATGCCTAAAGTAAAAACCAAATCTGGTGCAAAGAAGCGTTTTTCTTTGACAGGTACTGGCAAAATTAAGCGTAAGCACGCTTACAAAAGCCACATCCTGACCAAGAAGACAACAAAACAGAAGCGTAGCCTGACGCACACTGGCCTTGTTAGCTCTGCTGACACGAACAGAGTGAAGCTGATGCTTCAAATCTAATACGCACAAATTAGAGGTTAATTTATTAGTACGAACCCAGTGTCTGGTTTAAAGATCATTAGCATCACCAGCCGCTAAAACTTTAAAGAAATGCCAAGATCGGTAAATGTCGTTGCAGCACGACACAGAAGAAAGAAAATGATGAAAATGGCCAAAGGTTACTTTGGCCGTCGCAAAAACGTATGGACCGTTGCGAAGAACGCAATTGAAAAAGGTCTCGTTTATGCGTATCGTGATAGAAAAGTTAAGAAGAGAGATTTCCGTTCCCTGTGGATCCAGCGTATCAACGCCGGTGCCCGTGAGCACGGTCTGTCTTACTCCGCCTTAATGGGCGCCCTGAAGAAGGCAAACATCGACCTGAACCGCAAAGTACTTGCTGACCTGGCGATGAACCACCCAGAGGCTTTCAAGAGCATCGTTGATAAAGTAAAGTAATTTACTTGTCTATATAGTATAAGAAAGGCTTAGCGTTCGCTAAGCCTTTTTTGTTTGCTTTTTGTAGAGGACAGGTCGCGACCTGTCCGCGCCAGGGTTTGCCGATGCAACTCACCGCCACCCAAACTGTTTTCTGTAAGCTGCTCTTTATCTTTCCTGATCCAAAACTGATGCCGGGTGTCCAGTGCCTGCATTGTTGCTAACGCGGATTAGGAAATCCTCTTCAGGTATACTTTCGAAGTAAGCAATCCGAAATAGCATTATCAGGAAACCAAAAACAGAATACTCCCTTGGCGCAGGCGTCCGCATGTGCCATTTACCTAGTATAAGCAAGTATAGCAAAGCCACAGAGCAAGCAGGGCAAAAGCGGACGCTTGCGCCAGAGAGGAAGGAGGTAGGTGGCATGGTTAGTGAAAATCTCTGTAAGTATGAATTACAGGATATAAAAAAAGCGGCACGAGGGCCGCTTTTATACTTTATACTTCAGAGAGATTACTTCGGATCGTAGGCCCATTTCAGGTAGATGGCGCCCCAGGTAAACCCGCCGCCGAAAGCAGCGAGGATCAGGTTGTCGCCTTTCTTTAGCTGGCTCTCATACTCCCACAGGCACAACGGAATGGTGCCGCTGGTGGTGTTGCCATACTTGTGGATGTTGAGCATCACCTTGTCGTTACTTACGCCCATGCGGTTGGCTGTCGCTTCGATGATGCGCTTGTTAGCCTGATGCGGTACAAGCCAGGCCACATCGTCGGCGGTAAGCTTGTTGCGCTCCATTACTTCCGCCGATACATCGGCCATGCCTTTCACGGCAAATTTAAACACCTGCTGGCCTTCCTGAAAAGCAAAGTGCTCGCGGGCCTGAACGGTCTCGATGGTGGCTGGTTTGCGGCTGCCGCCGGCTTTCATGTGCAGGAAAGGGGCGCCGCTACCATCTGACTTCAGCACCTGGTCCTGAATACCATAGCCTTCGGTATTTGGCTCCAGCATCACGGCCCCGCCGCCATCTCCAAAAATAATGCAGGTAGCACGGTCGGTATAATCAATAATGGCCGACATTTTATCAGCGCCCACTACAATCACTTTTTTATACTGACCTGATTCGATGAACTTGGCGCCGGTGGCAAGGGCATACAGGAAGCCGGAGCAGGCTGCCTGCAGGTCGTAGCCGAAGGCATTTACAGCGCCTACTTCGGCGGTAATCAGATTAGCCGTAGCCGGGAAAACCATGTCCGGGGTAGTGGTGGCGCAGATCAGCAGCTCCACTTCTTCGGGGCTGGTGTTAGTTTTTTTCAGGAGTTCCTTTACTGCCGGAACAGCGATGTGGGAGGTGCCCAGGCCTTCCCCTTTTAAAATTCGCCTTTCCTTGATACCGGTACGAGAGGTAATCCATTCATCGTTGGTTTCAACCATCGTCTCTAGTTCCTTGTTGGTCAGTACATATTCCGGAACGTAGCCACTCACACCAGTTATGGCGGCAGTAATCTTACTCATATTAAAAGTATCTTTGGGTGTATGATTTAAGGAAGGCAATTTAACAAAAAAAACTTGGCATAGCCTGCCAGTTTCTATAAAAAGAAAACTGGAACAGAGTATGCCAAGTAATATTTTTCCGGCCAGCGGCCACTACTTAAACACTATAGTACTTTCTGAACCTTTCAGAGATTCGGGAGGTGACCATTTTTTGCGCCTGCATCACCATATTGCAGATAGCCAGCGGAGAAGAAACCCCATGCCCGATAATGGCATTCCCGTTGATTCCTAGGATAGGGCTGCCTCCTTCGGTTTCGTAATTAAACTTGTCGAAGAAAGGATCGTGGATGTTTTTCTCGCTTAAGATATCATACAGCGACTCGGCCATTTTCAGGATGATGTTTCCGGTATAACCATCGCATACAATCACATCGGCTTTGTCGTTGAACAGGTCGCGCCCTTCGATATTACCGATAAAGTTGATCGTGGTGTTGGCTTTGAGGCGTTGGTGAGCTGCCTGTGTGTTCACAGTGCCCTTGCCCTCTTCCTCTCCCAGGTTCATCAGTCCTACTTTGGGGTTCTCGATCTCCAGTACATACTTGGCGTAAATAGAGCCAAGCTCGGCAAACTGTTCGAGCACCTCAGGCTTGCACTCGGCGTTTGCGCCTACATCCAGCATGATCCCGTAACCGCCTTTAAGCTTTGGAACTAAACCACCAATAGAAGGCCTGAGTATGCCTTCTATTGCTTTTACGCTGAACATGGCTCCTACTAACATGGCCCCGGT